>NZ_FNEX01000013.1 GCF_900100435.1 Pedobacter sp. ok626
TAGGTTTCAGATTGAGCGTCGAATGCTTGTCGCAAAGCCTTTTGTACATCGGTTCTAAAGCGATAAACCATGGTTCCATCATAAAAATCTGTGATGACCCCGTATGCATCTCGCCGAAATTGTTCTGCCAGCGTACTGGCGATCCCAAATTGAGTTGCTGCTTTGTGTGTGTTTTTAGTTTGCTGTTTTTTTGTCAACCTGGATTTGGCTGTAACCACTTGCATATTGCGATATTTCTTATAAACAGCAGGTCCTACTATGCCTGTCAGGAATTTTCCGTCAAATTTTGCCATGATCTATATGTTTTTTATAAATAAACATCTGAGCTAAGATAGCGTTCGGATAGCGTACTACAAAATTTAAAGTTAAAAAAAATTAAAAAAGGATCATACTCCATATTTTTATAGAAAAAGATGGAGTATAGTTGCTGTATACTTGGACTATACTTGGAGTATTACACTACTCAGACCGGTCGCTGTCTTATCCGTGTACAGACCATAGGAGTGTATGTCTTATATTACCTCTTTGTTTCAAGGTGCCAAATTGGCTCCTTAAGATTTTTTCGCTCTTCGTTCCCGAGTTCAAACATAAAACACCTATCGGATGGGAATTAGTGCAAAAATTGTAAATAAAAAAGCCTGAGATCGTTTGATTTCAGGCTTTCTCTTGGTTTTGATACCATCTTGTCGGAGAACAACTCAGCTTATTCTAAACTTACGGATATCTCGGGACTCTGTCTCGGGGGTTGCTCATTAGATCTTCTTTAAACGCATTTCGAAGTTTTTTATCCATGTGGCTCCTTTATCAGTGGATATTTCGCCGATTTCGTACCAATCGCCATTATCTATAGCGAGGGTATATTTTACCATGAACTTGGGATTATCCATACTCCATGTATAACCTCCATTATCCTTTACTTCCGGCGTAGTATCGGTTATATAGCCCATACCTGTCATTGCCGTGAACCTATACTGCTTTTTGAAGACATCATAAGTTAAATAGGCCAATGCATCATGGATTGGCTTTTTACTTTCTTTATCATTACCATTTCCTTCAATCATTAAAACACCTCCGTCAAATTTAGGAGTTACCAGTTCGGTCTGATCGAAAAAGTGCTTTTTTCCGTCCTGCAAAATCATCCAGCCTTCACCTTTCCATTTGCCGGCGAAGATTTGTAATCCTTTCATTTTTTCGTGTTGAATAGCAGCAGGGTTCTGTCCGAAAACAGTTAAGGCACAAAAAGTTATTAGGGTGCTTAATAATACTTTGATCATATCGTTTTTTTTTATGAAGGTAGAAAAATGAAAAAAATAAAATAGTGTAAAAAAACGACATTATACGATTTGTTGGTGGTCTATCAGATCTATGTATTTAAAAAAATCTTCTAGTTTATACTGAGCAATATTCCGGAATGATTTATAAAAATGTGAAAGGTCTGTATAATCATGATCAACGATCATTTCATTTTGATTCTGTTGCTTAAAATAGAGCTGAAGAATTGCATGCCTTAATTTTTTAATCTGAGAAAATTGCTTGATACTCATCCCTGTTTCCTGTTTAAATACTCTTTGTAGTTGCCTTACACTTAAACAGGCTAGATCGGCCAGTTCGATAATGGAAGTCTTACCCTGGTCTGAAACGACCCTGTTTGTAACCAGATTAATCCGTTCATGGGGCTGATAACCGATTTCTCCCTTCCAGTCTAATAATGCAGCATTCAGGAGTCCCTGGATATCCATCTCTGCCGAGATTTGTCCAATAAGGTCTTTCTGCCAGCTGTGCCAGTCGGCTGGGGGATAAAGCAAACGTTCATTTAACAGCTCTGCTACTGGTGCAGCGCAAAGCCATTTGGAGTGTCCTGGTTTTAATCTGATACCTGCATATATTGCATCCGGAAAGACATCCACCGTGAATTTCGATGTTGAGGTCCCTTTAAATGCAATGAATTCTTGATTGATCGCCATGAGTTTGATGAAAACCAGCTCGCAGCAGCCATGGGGTAAAACAATATGCGGTATTGGTTTAGCGGATTCAGACTGACTGGCAGGAATAATAAACTTCCAGTAGCATTCAACCTTATCCTGAAGAGCGGGGGCAGGGAGGTATTCTTTATAGATCATTAATTTTCAGCGTGTAATCCAATTCTGTTTCCTTCGGAGTCCATAATTACGGCAATAAATCCCGGCGGAATTTGCATTTTAGGTGCAATAATTTTTCCTCCTGCCAGCTCTACTTTGTCAAGGACTGTTTGAAGACTTGGACTTGCATTGATATAAATTAACGTGCCTTGCGATGAGGGGCTATTCCTTTCTGATTTCGACAATACACCAGTAACCCTCCCTGAGGTTGCTTGGATTACATTTGGATTATACGGAAAGAAAACACTTTCGTCATTTCCATCAGTTCTCTTAATCATTTCAATATCTAAAATGGTTTCGTAGAAAGTTTTTGCTCTTTCAATGTCGGATACAGGAATTTCAAACCATGTCAGGATGTTGGTTTCTTCGTCAATTTTTCTTAATAGTTGTTTGCTTGTTTCCATGTTTTTTAACATCTGCTTATTTATTTTTTGTTCTTTACGAAGGTCAAAAATATGTATGATCTAATCCTGTGACAATCGTCACAAAATTATACAGAGGTTCTTCGTTTTCTTATCCTGCTTAATGTTTCCCTTGCTACGCCAAGAAATGATGCTAATTGTGAAAGTGAAACTCTTTGTACCATGTCAGGATGGTTGACTTCTAAGTAGTTTAAGCGGTCCTGAGCTGAATAAAGCTTGAATAAGGTTGAAAATTCTTCTTGTTTTGATGCGAACATACGTATACAATTACGTCCTAATGCTTCTATTTCGTTTGATTGTTTTGCAGCTTTAAATAATTTCTGTTTGTCAAAAATTACGGCTGCTAATGGTTCACAAGCAATGATATTAAATTCTGATTTTTCTCCGCTACCAAAGCTGTTGATATTTGTTGCGATGTCATTTTCAAAGAAGAACGCTGTGTTTTTCTGTGCTCCGTCAATTTCATAATAACTTTTACAGTATCCCGAGTCAATATAAAATAAAGAATTGCAGATGTGTCCTTCATGTAGTAAAAATTCATTCTTCTTATACTGTTTCTTTGATAATGCAGGCTGCAGCAATTCCCAGCTTTCCTCAGAAAATTCAGTTAGCGAATGAATATATTTTAAAAGATTGTCCATTTATAATCAGGGAAGAGAGGGGTAATTTATATAAATAATAGGGAGTAAGCAAATCGTATACGTTGGCGATTAAGGTTTAATTACGTGTCCGGTTACTTTACCAAAGAGGCTTTTGCGGAACATAAATTCCAACTGTCTCATTGTAGTTGGAATTTCTCCCGGGAAGTAAGGGAAGTACTGTGGCGAGTTTTCGATAACGGTTGGACTAACCGCATTGATACGGATGCCGTTTTCTAATTCAATAGCGGCTCCGCGAACAAATCCTTCTACAGCGCCATTAGCTGCTGATGCGTTAGCAAAGTTTACTTGGGGTTCGTGTGATAAGGCCCCAGTAATTAAGGTAAAGGAACCTTTAGGATTGATGTATTTCTGACCAATCAGCACTAAGTTTATTTGTCCCATCATTTTACCTTCTACACCTTGTCTGAATGTAGTATCATTCAATTTGGCCCATGGCCCTACAAATGTGGGGCCTGCTGTTGAAATTAAAGCATCGAATGGCCCTGCTTGTTGGAACATATTTTCGATAGATTCCGTAGAAGTGATATCCGCATTGATGTCAGCGCCTTGCGAAGCTACTTTGATTATTTCGTGCTCGCTTTCTAAGGCTTTTACTAAGTGTGTACCCATGGTGCCTGTTGCACCTACAATAATGATTTTCATGATTTTCGGTTTTATACTGTTAAAATTGTTCTACGATGAGTTTCTTACTGGCTGATATCCCGGCGGTAGTTCCCGTTGCAACGGCATTGGCAACTGTTCTCATGCGATTGGTATTGTCGCCACAGGCATAAACACCATCAATTGAGGTTTCCTGAAAACCATTTACCCTTATATAGCCCTCTTCAGTTGTTTCGCATCCTAAAGATTCTGGAATAGCGCAGTGTTGTATGAATGGTCGTGGTGAATACAAAGCGGTTAGGGGAGATTTCGTCCCATCAGTGAATTCTAAGTTTTGGATATATCCTTCAATCTGATCTAATTTTTTAATTTCCTTTTCAACAATTTGTATGTTGTGGGATTTAAGTTTTTTTACCTGCTCTGCGTGCAGGGTCGATTTTCCGTTAGTATAGATGGTTAGATCTTTTGTCCAATTTGCAATCATTTTAGAAAATTCATAAGCATATTCACCATTGGCCAGGATTCCTGTTTTAGTATTGCGAACTTCATAGCCATGGCAATAGGGACAGTGGATGGCTGAAATGCCCCAACATTCAACAAAACCTGGTATTTTTGGCATTATATCTTTTATGCCAGTGGCAAAAATTAGTTTTGTTGCTTCAAACATTACTCCTGTGTCGGTTGTAATCTCAAATCCATTTTCAATTTTACTGGCAGTCGATGCCAATCCATTATAGAAACTTACGGTTTTATATTTTTCAACTTGTTGCTTTCCTAATGTAGCTATGCCTTTGGGCGTATTGCCATCCTGTGTTAGAAAATTGTGAGAATGGGGCGTTTGGGCATTGGCCGGCTTTCCGCTGTCGATGATTAAAACCATTTTCAATGCCCTGCCTAATGCCATTCCAGCGGCTAGTCCTGCATAGCTTCCGCCAATAATTATGGCGTCAAATTTTTTATTGTTTGTGCTCATTTAGTTGCTGTCTTTTGCTTTAAACTGACGAAGGATAAAATCTACTAAGGGAACTCCAACAAAAACTATCCAAGGCACTAATGCTATGGTTAAAATAAATGTTCGTTGGTATAATGCTAGTGCATTTAAAGCTTTGCCAAAAAGGAATAGAAAAAGGGTGATTGAGGGGTAAATGACTAACCAGATTTTTAAGGAAGCCATTAGTTTCATTTTTGTTTTCATATTGTTTTCTTTTTGAAATAATTTGATAGAACAAAAATACTTCGGCTCAAAACCTCAGGGATAGGACAAAAATGAAGATGGATAGGACTTATTTAAAGTTTATTTGCCATCCTGATGGTTGTGGCATCCATCTCCATATCAATTGGCACAGTAACAGGCATATTAGGTGCTGGAGGTGGGTTTTTATTGATTCCAACCTTAGTGATTTTGATGGATTTACCGATGAAAAAATGATGGCAACCAATTAAATTTACATAGGAGAATAGCAATTAATAGAGGCTGTGTGACAAAGGTCACCGTTTCTAATTAGATAAAGACGCAACTTTGATTAACAAAATAAATAAACGATGATTATAGAACAAATTTATACCGGATGTTTGGCACAAGGTGCTTATTACATCGAAAGCAATGGCGAAGCGGCTATTATAGATCCTTTAAGAGAGGTACAGCCCTACTTGGATAAAGCCAAGAAAAACGGTGCCGTGATTAAATATGTTTTTGAAACGCATTTTCATGCTGATTTTGTCTCCGGTCATCTCGATTTATCTAAAAAATCAGGAGCTCCGATCGTTTACGGCCCAACCGCGAAACCAGATTTCGAATTCATTTCTGCAAAAGATGGACAAGAATTTAAACTGGGAGACGTTACCATCAAGGCTTTACATACTCCTGGACATACCATGGAAAGTACTTGTTATTTATTAACAGACCAAAACGGGAAAGATACAGCACTTTTCTCTGGCGATACGCTATTTATTGGCGATGTTGGCCGCCCGGATTTAGCCCAAAAAATAAATGGTGAATTAACTCAAGATATATTGGCAAGTCACTTATACGACTCGTTGAGAAATAAAATTATGCCTTTGGCTGATGATATTGTGGTTTATCCCGCACATGGCGCAGGTAGTGCTTGTGGAAAAAACATGAGCAAAGAAACCACTGATTTATTAGGTCATCAAAAGCAAACCAATTATGCTTTAAGGGCAAATATGACCAAAGAAGAGTTTGTTAAAGAAGTAACAGCGGGTTTATTACCGCCACCGGCTTATTTTCCGTTAAACGTGATGATGAATATTCACGGATATGATAGTATAGATAAAGTTTTAGAACGAGGACAACATGCTTTGGAACCAGCGGCTTTTGAAATGGTGGCCAATGATTCTGGTGCTTTGATTTTAGATACCAGAGATCCCCAAATTTTCGCTCAAGGCTTTATTCCAAACTCCATTAACATTGGTATCGATGGAAATTTTGCGCCTTGGGTAGGTACCATGATACCGGATATTAAACAACAGATTCTATTGGTAACCGACGAAGGCCGTGAAGATGAAGTGATTACCAGATTAGCCCGGGTTGGTTACGATTTTACCATTGGCTACTTAAAGAATGGATTTAAAAGTTGGAAAGATGCTGGAATGGAAATAGATCTTATTCCCAGCATCACTGCAGCTGAACTGGCTACCATTATGGAGAAAGAGGAGGTCAACTTAATTGACGTAAGAAAAGAGAGCGAATACCAAAGTGAGCATGCGGAAATTGCGGAAAACCTTCCTTTAGATTTTATCAATGATGCGATGTCTAAAATAGACAAGAGCAAAACCTACTATGTGCATTGTGCTGGAGGCTATCGTTCAATGATTTTCAACTCTACGTTAAGAGCCCGGGGTTTCGATAACCTAATTGATGTGGCAGGTGGCTTTAAAGCCATACAAGACACTGGAAAAATAAAAACCACTGCCTTTGTTTGCCCATCAACATTAAAACAAAAATAATAATTTTAAAAATGACAAGTAGTTTTTTTTCAAAAAGCGAGCGTGATTTGGACGGGGTCCAATTCAAAAGCGAATTCGAGAGTGCGGCAGATAAAGTTTTATTAGATGTTCGCACACCTGCTGAATTTCAATCTGGCAATCTCCCAAAATCTGTAAATATTGATTTTATGGGGGCGGATTTTAAAAACAAAATGGAAAAGCTAGATAAATCTAAAACTTACTTTGTGTATTGCAGAAGTGGTAACAGATCTGGTCAAGCGGTTTCTATGATGAATAAACTTGGTTTAACTTCCTTTAACTTAGTTGGAGGTATTGATGCCTGGCCTAAATAGCTGATGATTTTCTAAAGACAAAAACATGGAAAAAATAAACATCCTGATACCAACAGATTTTTCTGAATTGAGTTTCGAAGCTTTTAAAATGGTCGATCTGCTGAGGTCCAAATTTGTAGTAAAGCTTCATTTATTACATGTAATTGAGGCTAACGACCTGGTTTTTTCAGATCATCCAGAACTATCAGAAGGCGTTGATTTATCATTTTATCAAAAGGAACTAGCACGTACCAAAGCTAATTTCGATTTACTCAAACAGAAGGGAATTGATTTTGAAGAACAGATCTCGGTGGGTTTATTGACGACCGAGATAAAGAGATCTAGTATTTTACTGGCAATTGATTTAGTAATTATTGGGATAAACGAACACCATACTTTGCTGGATAAATTAAGCAGTTCTGAGGCGCAGCAATTGGTAAGACACCTGGCTGTACCGGTAATTAGTTTGAAATTAAATACCCCATTAAGCCAAACCTTAAATGATATACTTTTAGTTGCTGATTATGAGCAGCCTGGTAAGGGGATTCAATTAAATTTGATTAAAACTATTGCAGAAGTTTTTTCGAGTACCATTCATTTATTGCAGATATTGAAAGATGACGATGAAAACCGTATTGATGTAATAAAAGCGCAAATGGAATTTTTCGCAAAAATGCACACGCTAAAAAAATACGAGCTTCACCTTTATCGAGATAACGACGTGATACATGGTGTTCAAAATTTCAATAAAGAAGCAGCTATGGATTTAATTTGTATCAGAACGCATGGCCGAAAAGGAATTGCGCATTTACTTTTAGGCAGTATTGCCGAAAGGTTGGTAAACAATTGTAAAAAACCTGTATTAACATTTCATTTAAAAGACATATGATAGAATTCATCACACAACCATGGTCCTGGTATTTTTCAGGATTTATGATTGCCCTTATCATGGTTATTTTACTTTTTTGGGGGAAATCATTTGGATTTTCGGCCAACTTAAGAACCATGTGTACCATGGCCGGAGCAGGCAAAAGCGTAAAGTTTTTTGATTTTGATTGGAAAACCCAACAATGGAACTTAATGTTCCTGGTAGGATCAATTATAGGGGGCTATATCGCGGCAAATTTTTTGAGCAGTCCTTCAGCGTTAGACTTATCAAGTCATACAATCAATGATTTAAAAGCTTTAGGAATTTCATTTAATGGGGGGGTAAACCCCGACGAATTATTTTCTTCGGCCGCCTTAGCGCATCCAAAAACCTGGATAATATTATTGACGGGAGGTTTATTAGTTGGATTTGGATCCAGATATGCTGGTGGTTGTACTTCGGGGCATGCCATATCAGGTTTATCTAATCTGCAAATCCCATCATTAATAGCCGTTATTGGATTTTTTATTGGAGGTTTAACCATGACTTATATAGTGATGCCTTTGCTATTTTAAATCAACTTTAACCATTTAAATTTTAAACATGAAATTAATAAAGTATGTATTCGCTGGTATCCTATTTGGTATCATTATGGCAAAGTCAGAAGCCATTTCCTGGTTCAGAATTCAAGAAATGTTTCGCTTTCAATCTTTCCACATGTACGGCATCATTGGTACTGCAGTGGTTCTTGGGGTTTTAGCAGTTTTCCTGATGAAAAAATTGAAGGCAAAAGATGTAGATGGCAATCCTATTGTTTTTCTCGATAAGGATAAGCAGTATAGAAAATATATCATCGGGGGAACCATTTTTGGTTTAGGCTGGGCATTAACGGGCGCATGCCCTGGGCCTATGTTTGTAAACTTAGGTTATGGCTATTTAGCCATGTTGGTGGTGATTTTTGGAGCTTTAGTTGGAACTTATTTATATGGGGTGTTAAAACACAGGTTGCCTCATTAACAGCAGGCAAACGGGGTCTAAGAGATAGGACAACAATGATGGATAGGACTTATTTAGCGTTTTTCCTAAATGTTTCGGGAGAGAAGGAAGTATGTTTCTTAAAAAGGCGTATAAAGTAGGAGGGATCCTCGTAGCCTAAGTTATAGGCAATCTGACTGACCTGGTTGGAAGTTGCCAACAATTGACGTTTGGCTTCGAGGATAATATAATCGTTTATGATTTCGGAAGGTGTTTTATTCAGTAGTGTTTTTGTGATGGTACTTAGCTGATAGGAAGAGAGGTGTAATAATTCGGTATATTGAGAAACCTGTTTTTGTGTCCTGATGTTTGATTCAACCAACTCTAAGAATTGCTCTAATTTTTCCTGGGCATAAGGGCTAGGAGAAACTGTAGGCAGTACTTTATATTGTCGTTTTCGTAGAAGTTCAATTAGTAAAATACTTAGGTTTGCTTTTAATACCTCTTGATATCCTTTTTCTTTAGTAGTATATTCATTTAAAGCTTCGGACAAAGTGGAATTGATTTTGCCGAAGGTATCGCGTTCAAACTGGTAGAAATTGAACTGTATTAATTTGGTTAAATGATTTTGGGATGCGTTGTTATGCGCATATAAGAAGTCTGTTTTAAATTGGATAAGATATCCAGTGCTACCTGATTTTAAATCCAGTTGGTGCACTTGACCCGGTCGCATCATAAAAACTGAATAATCCTTTATTTCATAGTTTTTAAAGTCAATTTCATGTTGTCCTGATCCTTTCTCTACAATCAATATATAAAAAAAGTCATGCCTGTGTAAGTCCTGAACCATATCAGAATTCATCAATAATGGCGCAATATCCCTTATAGCATAACTACCGGCTAGTTGTGGTTCATTTTGACCGTTAATATTTCGTATTGGAATATTTTCCACTTATTGGTGCTTTATTATTTCAAAGGTAGATAAGTTTTTTTAAGTTAACCTGTTGTTAACGTTGTTCTTGCTAGCTTTGCCCACACTCAGGAAAATACATTGAAACAGCAGGCAAAAAAGCAATACATTACCGATATGTACAATAAGTTCTGGAAAGAACTTTACATCGTTGCCTTTCGCCGTTTGCGGGATGAAGCGCAAGTAGAAGATATGCTCCAGGACCTGTTTCTTTCTCTGCTCGAAGGAGATTATAACCTGGAAAATGAAAATGCTGTACGCGCGTTGCTTCATACCCGTCTGAAAAGCCGGATCATTGATTTTTTCAGAAAAGAGCTTTTGAAGATCAATTTCGAAAACCATGAAGCTGGAAAGTCCCAGGCTGATCCGCATTCCAGCGACGATCATTTGATGGGCAGGGAACTGGAATCTGTTGTGATGAGTGAGATCAACAGGCTGCCTGAAAAAATGAAAGAGATTTTCCTGCTCAGCAGGGAGGAAATGCTTTCCAATGAGGAAATAGCCAGCCGTTTGAACATCTCTGGTAAGACAGTAAGGAACCAGTTGAGCACTGCCTTAAACCGCATCAGGCTTGCTGTCCGGCAATATGGTTCTGCCGAACTCAGACCTGCCTCGGTCACGGTTATCATTACCATAGCAGCCTTGATGTTAACGGATCGTTAACAAAACACACCGATTATATTAAGTTTCATTTTGGTCTGGGACAACCTATGCGTCCGTTCGGTTATATAGCCAAAGGACATTATAATGGATGAGCAGGAAAAGAAAAGATTAATAGATCACTGGTATGCGGCTTTTGACCATTCGGACGAAGAGCTGAAAGTTTTTGCCAATGCTGAACACGAAGAAAAAGTACGTCTCAGACTGCTCAGCAGGATTGTTTCCGGGATTCCGAAAACTGGCCCGGGGCGCGACATCTTTTTTCTTCAGCAGGCAAACTGGATGAAAATAGCTGCCGTGCTGGCCTTTTTTTTAATCAGTATCCCTTTATACCTATATCTGGCTAACCGCAGTACACACAGGATCGAAGATAACGCCACTTGGATGGTCAGCAGGGCGGGAACGAGGAAAATGCTGAAAGTGATGTTAGCCGACGGCTCAGAAATATTACTCAATTCCGGTGCTGAACTTAAGTATCCCCGTCATTTTACCGGAAAAAAACGGGAGATTTCTCTGGATGGTGAGGCCTTCTTTAAGGTATCCCATAATCCCGAAAAACCCTTCGTGGTCACCACTGGAAAGCTGAAAACGATCGTACTGGGTACATCCTTCAACATCCGGGCCTATTCTGGGCTGGATGAGATAGTGGTAAGTGTCGCTACAGGTAAAGTTGGTATTTCTGCTTCGGGCAAAACACTCGCTTTACTGCATCCCGATCAACAGATCACTTTCCAGGTAGTCAGTGGAGCATTTGACGTTACCGAATCGAGTGCCGAGCGGGCCCGGTCATGGCAGGATGGTACGGTCAGTCTGGACGGTGCATCGTTTTCTGAACTGGCGCTGGTGGTCAAGAATACCTGGGGCCTTACACTTGAGACCAAAAGCGAAAGACTGGCCGCGGCAAGTTATAAAACTACATTCCAAACAAACAATAAAATCACACAGGTTATGAAAGCAATCAGTAAAATGACGGATGCGAAATACCGCATCAGGGACCATATCATCACACTCTATGAATAGATAAAGACAAAAAAGAAACAGCGGCTAACTCCCCTTCGAAAGTTCGTTAGTCCCGCTGTGTAATTAAAGGCATAACCATTTAAGAACAATCAAAAATAGGAAACCTAGGTGAACTGGCAATATAATGCCGGGATTAATTCTCAAGCTGGCTTCCTATCTTTTGAGCAATAACAAAAACATGAAAAAAAAGCTCACGGCGATTATGAGGATCTCGACCGTTGTATTAGGACTATTAATCGGTTTCAGCAGTTTGATTGTGGCCAGGGAAACCAAGGCCCAGAACTTAAATGAAATCAAGGTTACCATCAATATCAAAGATGAAAATATGGCAGCTGTGCTGGCCAGAATTGAAAAAAGCACAGGCATTGCTTTTTCTTATGACAAAAATCTACTCAGTAAATTAAAAGTATCCGCACAGGTTTATCGCGGAGCATCCCTTCCACTGGTACTTGGTAAGCTGCTAAGGCAGACAGGGTATGATTATGAGGTGATCAATAACAATGTGGTGATTGGCAGGTCAAGGCCTGCTCCCAGGCCTGCCGAACCTGGACGGATCTCGGGAAAAGTCGTCGATAGCAAGGGCGAGCCACTTCCAGGTGCTTCCATACGGGTTCTGGAGCTCAACCAAACGGTTGCCAATGCGCTGGATGGCGGTTACAGGATTGCTCTTCCTCCGGGAAGCTATACCCTGGAGGCCAGCTATATTGGCTTTCAGTCCAAACAGATCACCGATGTAAAGGTATTGTCCGGCCAGAATACGTCTTTGGATATCGTACTCAAAGAAGATTCAAAGAGTCTGAATACCGTGGTTGTCACCAGTTCATATAAGAAGGCCTCGGTTGAGGGTTTATATGCCAGACAGAAGAATGCCGCTACGGTGACCGATGGGATCTCTGCAGAGCAGATCAGCGCCACTCCGGATAAAAACATTGGTGAAACTTTAAAAAGGATTACCGGGGTAAGTACTACCGATAACAAGAACGTGGTGGTACGCGGCGCGGCCGAAAGGTACAATGTGGCACAGTTGGATGGTATCATGTTGCCCAGTACGGACGTGCAGAGCCGGAATTTCGACTTTAGTCTGATTCCGAGTAACCTGGTGGAAAGTGTGGTCGTGAGTAAGTCTGCTACACCGGACATGAATGCCGGTTTTGGTGGTGGGCTGATCCAGGTAAACACCATTTCCATTCCAACAGAAAATTTCCTTTCTTTCAGTGCAGGGGCTTCTGTCAATTCCAGGACAACAGGTCAGGATTTTTATGGGTATCAGCGTGGGAAATACGATTACCTTGGCTTTGATGATGGGAGCAGGGACCATTTCCCAAAAGGACTGAAAGATGTTTCCAGCTTTAATCCCAAGGTCGTTAATCCGGCCGATATCAAAGCTGTTGAAGTAGCCGAACAGAACCGCAGGATAGGGGGGACTGAGCGGTTGGGAAGCCGGATTTTTCAAAGCAGGCCTTCCCAGAATTACCAGTTCAGCCTTGGCAGGAGTTATGAGCTGTCTAAGCAGGTTGCACGGAAAATCGGTTTTGTAGGCTCATTGAGTTACCGCAATACGCAGAATATCGAAAACATTGATAACATCAGGCGTGGAACCTGGCAGATCATTTCCACCCCTGATGATCCGGAAAACGTCAATACGGGACACCTGTATAATTTCAATACCACCCTGGGGGCATTGCTAAACGGGGGGTATAGGGACGGCAAGCACCAGATCATTTTCAATAATTTTTATTCGAGGGCTTTCAGTGAACAGCTGGAGCGGATCAGCGGATGGCGTTATGCCGATCCCAAAGATGATGGGCTTAATAAACACCCCCTCATCAAAGAAGATGACCGGCCGATGTTTACCGATCTCCTGCAAAACAAGGTTAGCGGGGAGCATCTGCTGGGCAGGATAAAACTGGATTGGAGTGCAGCAAGGGTATCGACCAGCGCCCTTGAGATCGATGCCATTACCGCAACGCTGCGACCTGAGGAAATGGCAAATAGGGTTATTTATAAATATACGCCCGGCCAGGGAACTGTTGGTGGCGGGGGTGGTATCTTGGAACGTGATAAGTTTGTCTACAAGGAACGGAACCTGACTGTGGCCATGAACGCTGCTGTTGATTTTAAGATCGCTGGTCAAAAGCAGATCTTCAAAACGGGGGTTTTCTATCTGGACAGGCATGCGAGCTATGAGTGGACGATGCTGCCCATCGTAAGTTTTGTAACCTTAAATAATCCTTATGGTTACCTTCCCGTACAGGATTATGGCAACTATATGGGTATGGAACATCCGATGACTGATGTCCTGTATATGCCTTCTGCATTCCAACTTAATAGATATGAGGGTAAGGATGTGAACAAGGCGGTATATGCAATGCTTGATAACAGGCTGACTAAAAATTTAAGATTGGTGTGGGGCGGCAGGTTCGAATACTTCAGGTATGACAGTCTGCAGAACAGTACCAATATGCAGGACAGGCCAGCGATCACCCTCGCCGACAGCGTGAGGTGGAAGTTTATGCCTTCTGCCCACCTGACCTATACGCCTGTTAACAACCTGAATGTCCGTTTCTCTTATGCCAAAACGGCCGTAAGGCCATCGCTGATGGATAATTCCAGGTTCTCCAGATACAATACGAATTTCGGCAGGATGCAGGTCAACCTGGGTCTGGAATCTTCGATCATTGATAATTACGATCTCAAGCTGGAATGGTTTCCAGGTGCCGGGGATATCATTTCGGTTGGCGCATTTTATAAGTATTTTGATAAGCCTGCAGAGTTCTATGCCGTTAACTCGGTTTCTGGAACTGACAATCTTTATGTATACACCAATAATTCTGACTGGGGCAAGATCCGGGGGATCGAGTTCGAAGTCCGCAAGTCCCTGGGTTTCATTTCCCCCTCGGTATCCCTGCTAAAGGATATTACCGTAAGTGGCAACCTCACCTTGCTAAAATCGGAAGTTCAGTCCAGGATATTGCGTACTAAGTCGGATGATAACGGGAAAGAATATTCTTACTATGAGTATATGAAGTACAAGCGCCCGTTGTATGGGCAGGTACCTACCGTGGTCAATGCAGGGCTGAATTATACAGGCAAGCATCTGGGCCTCAATCTTGTATTTAACTACATGGGTTATAAAACCTATATCACAGGTGTGGATCCTAACCTGGTAGAATATGAACGGCCAAGAAGCCAGATGGATGCCCAGGTAAGCTATCGTCTTTACCGCAACAAGATGCAGTTTAAGTTGAATATCAGCAACCTGATGGATAACCCTTACCGTTTTTACGTCAATGATGCTTCTACCTTTGAGATCAAAAATGCCCATCCACCGGTCAATTCGGAGTGGGATGATGTTTTTAAATACAAATGGGGCTTCAGCGATAAATACGAAGAAGGCTATGTTGATTACAGCAAAGGGGTAGGGCAACAGATTGGTGACCGCCAAACGCTTACCCGTTACATCGGCCGGAGCGTAAGCCTTTCACTTTCTTATAATTTTTAAATCTGGTTACAAAAAGATAAAATATGAAACAAAAATATAATATGGTAATGGTGTTCATGCTTATGCTGAGCATGGCCATGCAATCATGTGAAAGAGAGGGGCAATTGGCAGTTCTTCCCATTGATAAATTGAGTCCCATCGAATTTAAAGGTTTCGTTATGGGCGATACACTGGAACAGTATTTCGATGGTGTCAAGCTGCGTGAATTTTATGGCTGGGCAAGATTTACCGGTAATATTGCTTTTAACAGTGAGGCCCCGGTCAAAATGGAGCTGAGAAAAAGGAGTACGGGCGAGGTGCTCCTAACCCAAACCATTGAGCGCAACCGTCCTGATAAGCCTATTACCTTTTTTTATGACGGGAAAAAATTCAGTGAGAAATATGAATATCCTGCAGCGATTGCAGATATAGAACAGATTGCTTTCTATTTTGATTTTCCGGCAGATATGCCTGTAGACATTGCATACGGGGATGGTTCGGACATCGATGCTGTAGTATATCTGGCCAAAAATGTGAAACCGGGACAGTGGACAGAATTTATTCAGGTGCCGCCACTGGAAGGGGAGATGTACGTTTTATTGCTCAAAGCCGGAAAGAAAGAATACCTGATGGACAATGACGTGAATTATAGTTTTATGTCGGCTGGTCTCGTTCTGCCCAATAAGTACGGCTATCAGGGCGGTGGGGTACAAAGCTGGTATGTGGGAACAAGAATGGATCTGAACACAAATAAACCAGTCCTGGATCCTCAAACTGACTTGGTTGCAATTTTTCCCCGCTAAGCGTGTTCAATATTATTCTTTAAAATACAAAAAGCCTGAGATCTTTGATTTCAGGCTTTTCATTGGTTTTGTAAAAGTATAGCAATATCGGCATTTTCATCTCCCTCGGTAAATCCGGGTAGATTTTGTTATTGCCTGTCCGGGTAAAAGAACAACCTAGATCAAACGGGCTCTATAGGTTCTGGTTAATTAATCTTTCTAAGTCAGAAATTGGTACGACGCCTGATTGTCTCCAACGGATTTCACCCTTTTTAAACAAAATAAGTGTAGGCACGCCACTTACACTATAGGCAGCTGCGGCCTGCTGGTTTTTATCTACATCGATTTTAATGATGCTGGCTTTATCGCCTACCCGCTTTTTTAAATCTGCTAACATGGGTGCCATCATTTTGCATGGGCCGCACCATTCGGCAAAAAAATCTATTAAAACAGGTTTATCTTGATTGATAATTTCTTGAAAGGTCATACCGTTTGTTTTTTATTTTTTTGTACTCCTAAACCAATAATGGCTCATCTTGAATAATGCCATACTGAAGGAAAATGCCCAATGTAGCAACATCGCCAATGCCGAAAATGTTTTTAAATGTAAGGAGTTGTAACGAATTAATATCTCATTAATTATTTTAAAATAACAGCAAGCAGCAATGTTAGTGCAATGTTTTTGATGTTATGCTGTAGATATTTTTGAGCGATACATATTTGGTTTTCTACCGTTCGTTGGGATATGGAGAGTCTTTCGGCTATCTCGACATTGCTAAGGTTTGTTATCCTACTTAAAAGGAAAATTTCGCGGCAACGCTTAGGCAGGTTAAGTAAAGCATGCTCTATATCCACCTGTAGGTTAAGATATCGGATTTTTTCTTCGCCCTCATTTTGCACCAATATTTCGGAAACAGGGAGTTGGTCGTAATTTTCCACATAAGACAAACGCATCTTTTTCTTAGCCTTTAGTACCTTATAGGTATGATAGCGAGCACTGGTAGTCAGGTAATTTTTGAATGAGCTAATATTCAGCGTATCTTTCTTTCTCCAGATATTCAAAAAGGTATCGTTGGCAATTTCAGCCGCCGCTTCCGCATCATTTAAAAAAGAAAAAGCCGTGGTATATACTGCCCGCCAGTACCGATCGAAAAGCAATTCGAAAGCAGGGACGCTTCCAAACTTTATGGCTTCCCATAGTTCATCATCGGGGGTATTTCTGTCAAGCATATATTTGGTAAGGCTAATTTAACAATAAATCAATCAAATTTTTGATTCAGCCTCGCCTGTCCTAATCTAGCTGAATGTTGTTCGCCCGGGCTGATGGATACGAGCCCAGCTACTTTACACATGAATTGAATACTTTTAAAGGGGATTTGTTGCTTGTAATGCATGGATAAAAGGTTAGTCATTATTTACACTGCCAAAAAAAATGAGACAAATCGACAAGAAATTGAACAATTTGTGCGTCTACAACTTGAGGTTTAAACTGTTTCACGAGACTCATAGGATCGCAAAACCAACGTTTCTTTTGCACAGCTCATTAATTAATATGTTAAAAAAATTATGAATAGTATGTGAGTTTGGCATTAAAAAAAGTCTCTATACTTTTAATTAAGCCGTTACAGCCGAGCACTGTACCAATTATATTAAAATATTTATGACCAAAGAGCAATTTATAGCACTTTTCGAGAAATGCGCGTCGGGAAATTGCACCGCTGAAGAATTGACCCAGCTGGAAAACTACCATGACGATTTCGAGCTGACTGTTAAACAATGGTCGGTAGGAATGGGCACTTCCGACGAAGTTAGGCAGCAGATGCTTAAAAAACTACGGTCGCAAATATCGGCTGAAGGGAAAAAGCGCCGCAGTAATTTCCACTATTGGGTTGCAGCGGCATCTGTACTTATATTCATTGCCGCCGGTACATGGTTTTGGCTAAATACAAAAGATCAGCATCAAATAGTTCAGTCTGTTTCGATCAACACAAAAATAACACCCGGCCGCAACCGGGCCGTTTTAACGCTCGCCAATGGTAAAAAATTAGATCTTGACGATACCCAAACGGGAATTATATCCAGGGAAGGGGCATCAATAGTAAGCAAATCTGCTGATGGCAAATTGGCATATGGAAACAATACAGATCCATCAGATCAAAATGCAGTTATTTATAATACTATAGAAACACCCCGGGGCGGTCAATATCAGCTTACGCTGGCCGATGGCACAGCGGTATGGCTCAATGCTGGTTCATCACTAAAATATCCGACCACCTTCGGCGGTAAAGAAAGAAAAGTGGAATTAACCGGCGAGGCTTATTTTCAGGTTGCGAAGAACAAGGAGCAACCTTTTAGCGTAGCGCTCAAGGGAATGAAAGTAGAGGTTTTAGGGACTCATTTCAATATAATGGCTTACAATGATGAAAATACCATCGAAACCACCTTGCTTGAGGGCTCGGTGAAGTTAAGTAAAGATGGCAGCAGCACTATGCTGATGCCGAACCAGCAGGGCGTTTTAAACAACGGCGCATCAAATTTTCGGGTTCATGCAGTAAATGCAGAAAATGTAATCGCCTGGAAAAATGGTTTTTTCAAATTTGATAACGAGAATATCGAAACCATTATGCGTAAGGTAGCGCGCTGGTATGATGTAGATATCAGCTATAAAGGCAATCTGAAAAGTCAAAACTTCGGGGGTACGGTACCAAGGTTTAAGGACATTTCGCAACTGTTAACCACACTTGAATTAACCGGTACCATTCATTTTAAAATCGAAGGAAGGAGGGTAGTCGTGATGCCGTAGTGCTACAAATTCCGATGAGAGTTGCTGAAATAAAAAAACCGGAAGCGTTGACAGCGCCGCCGGTTTTAGCCAATTAGGCTTTTGAGCAACTTATTATAATCCTTGAAACGATCAACTATAAATTAACCCATAACCAAATGTATAAATTTTTCCATGCATTTTCATGCAGGTCTGGATCCTGTATGTTATCAAAAATCGGTCTGGTAGTGAAACTTACGATCCCATTTTTATTAGCTGCTATTTTGCAGGTTAACGCAGCAAGTTATGGCCAGCAGGTCAGCATATCTGTGAACAATACGTCATTGTCCCGGGTTTTTGAATTACTTCATCATCAAACCGGCTATACTTTCCTGTACAATTCAGCGATGATTAGCGAAAGCGAGCCGGTAAGTATTTCCGTAAAAAAAGCAGAACTGAAAGATTTTCTGGATAAATGTTTTGCTGATCAACCCCTTACCTATACACTTTATGAGAAGACAGTTGTTGTTAAAAGAAAAAACCCTGTAGTCGCTAATATTGTGGTAACAGGGATCATCAGGGATGCTAAAGGTGAAACCCTGCCCCAAATTACCGTCAGGGTAAAGGGTACCACAATCGGTACAAACAGTGATTCCAATGGTGCATATACTTTGAAGTTACCAGACGGCAGCCAAACCCTTATTTTCTCGGCCATAGGCTATGAAACTTTGGAAGTAGCCGTTGATAACCGCACGCAGATAGATGTGACCTTAAAGGAAAAGATATCTACCATGAATGATGTGGTCGTAGTGGGTTATGGGTCCCAGAAAAAGGCAGATGTGACGGGCTCCATTGCTTCCATAAATGAAGAAGCACTAAAAAGTGTACCTGTGAGCAACCTGCTAAGTGCGTTGCAAGCCCAGTCTCCAGGTCTCGACATTCAAAAAAGTGGCGGCAACAGCCACCCGGGGGCTAAACCCGCTATATCTATTCGCGGTCGGCGTTCATTAAAAGATGGGGCCAGTAATGATGTGCTTTATGTGGTAGATGGGATTCCTTTTAACGGTACTTACATCAACGATCTGAACCAGGATGATGTGGTCTCTGTACAGATATTGAAGGATGCATCGGCCACCGCGATCTATGGATCGAGAGGAGCAAACGGTGTGATATTGATTTCGACCAAACGAGGTAAAACAGGTGCGGCTGTCATAACCTATAGCGGCTATGCAGGGGTAATGAAGTCCCTTGGTCATTATGACGTGATGGAACCTGCGGATTATCAGATATACAAAAAATGGGGAAGCTACAATGCAAACAATCCAAATGTGATTAATGCTCCTAATCCCTATACCGGCATAGATGATCCGAGGTTTTACACGGACGGAACTACTTTTTTGCCAGCTGAGCTGGAGGGCTTGCAGAATGGAACCAATACCAATTGGCAGAAACTGATTTTTAAGAATGGGATGCGCACCAATCACCAATTGGGCTTATCTGGTGGTACGGAGCAGACCAAGTATGCGATTTCGGCAGGATATTTTGGTGAAACAGGTGTATTCCCTGGACTTTCTTTTCATCGTTTCAGTTTCAAAGTAAGCTTGGATCAGCAATTGGGAAAAATCTTTAAAGTAGGGATCAGCTCTATCAACTCAGTGAGTAGGATCAATGGGGAGGGAATCAATCCGGTATCGCAGGCTTTGCAATCGAGCCCCCTGACCGTTCCCTATGATGCGGCAGGCAACTTGATTCCATTCCCTGGTGGCGGTTCTTTGATTTACAATCCGCTTGCCAACCTGATTCCGGGTGCAGTAGTTCAGAACCGGACGCGCTACAATACTTTCACTACCGCCTATGCCGAAGCACAGTTTACACCTCATCTCAAATATAGGTTCAACGGTGGTGTGGAATTGACTCCTGAAACTTACGGGCATTTCTATAGCAGCAATACTTTCCAAAATTTAAGCGGTCCTTCAACCGGCAGGAACAGCAATTATGATTACCGCAATTTTACGCTGGAAAACCTTGTTGTTTATGAGAATACATTTGCCGAAAACCACCATGTTACAGGGACCGGACTTTTCAGCTATCAGGAGGACAACAAGTACAGTACCACCCTGACCTACAACAATATTCTGGCCGATGATGTACAGTATTACAATCCCGAACTGGGCGCGAATTTTAAAGGAACAGGAGAATACTCAAAGTTCGCTATTGTTTCTTTCATGGGCCGCATAAACTATAACTTCAAAAGCAAATACCTGCTCACCCTAACGATGCGCTCTGATGGCTCATCTACGTTGGCTCCGGGAAATAAATACCATTTGTTTCCTTCGGCAGCAGCGGGATGGAACATCTCTGAAGAAAATTTCATGAAAACAGTTAATGCTGTATCCAGCTTAAAACTTCGTGTGGGCTATGGTACAGTAGGTAATGCTGCAGTTAGCCCTTACCAGACGCTAGGTGGTCTGGGGATCATCAATTATAATTACGGAACTTCCTATGTAACTGGTACTTATCCTAATAATGTTCCTAATCCAAAACTAGGATGGGAGTATACTGCATCATTGAACATGGGGCTGGATTTCGGTTTGTTCAAAGACAGGATCACTGGTACGGTGGATGTTTATCAGCAAAAAACCAATGATTTGATACTTCCTCAAAATCTGCCGATCACTACCGGCTATACCTCACAGTTCCTGGCCAATGTAGGCAAAACGGAAAACAAAGGTTTAGAGGTTTCTGTAAGTACAGTAAACATTAAATCAAAATCGGAGGGCGGTTTTAGCTGGACGAGTAGTTTGAATATAGCATTTAACCGTAATAAGATTGTAGCGCTGCAAAATGGCGTAACGCAGGACGTGGGCAATAACCGTTTTGTAGGTGAACCAATTGAGGCCCTTTACAATTATTCCAGGCAGGGTATCTGGCAAAACACGCCTGCAGATTCTGCCCTGGCGAGAAAGTATAACCTCAGCCTATCAGGGGTAGGGTCGGTTATAGGTACGATCAAAGTGGCTGATATTAACGGAGATAACGTGATCAATTCCAATGACCGCATCGTTGTAGGTACCCGGCAGCCGAAGTTTTTGGGCGGGTTTACAAATAGGTTCAGCTACCGCGGAATCGATTTGGCAGTGGTTTGCAGTTACCGTGTAGGTGGCACACAGATCGCTTACTGGCTGCAACCCGGCAGCAATGTGAATTCACTGACGGGTAAGGTGAACAATTTAAATATTAACTATTGGACACCCTTCAATAGTGAAAATACATATCCGAAACCCATCTTTGGCTCTAACACACCAACCTATGGTGATTTGCTGGGCTATTATAATGCAAGCTATCTGAAGATCCGGACCATCAGTCTGGGCTACACAATCCCAGGGAGACTGGTATCGAAGATGGGAATAAAATCTTTGAGGCTGAACACTTCGTTGAATGATGCGTTCATCTTATTTTCTCCTTTGCACAACCGGTTTAAAGGGGCTGACCCTGAATCTGAAGGTACACTTGGAGTGGATACCCCACCGGTTAAATCACTATTGTTTGGTTTGAATGTTACATTTTAATTGATTAAGACAGATGAGCTCATATCTATATCGCATTTTGGCGATCACGTCGATTGCCTTCGCCACTTCCGGCTGCAATAAACAATTGATAGAAGATCCAAAATCTTCGCTTACACCACAATACTTTAGTACCGCTCAGGGCTTTCAATCTGGACTTGATGCGGCCTATGCGGGCAACCGTAATTTATGGGGATCAGAAAATTTCATGACCATGACGGTACCCGGAACAGATGAATTTAGGTCCGGAAGCGGTGGCAACACCAGCTTTAACATTTATTCGAGCAGCTACGACGCCAGCAGTGGATTTTTATCGGGAGTTTGGAATCCATGCTATACCTTCATCAATACCTGCAATGGCATCATAGATAACGGAGCGACGGTCAGCGGCCTTGATGCCAATACCGTTAAACAGAAAGTTGCAGAAGCCAAGTTTCTCCGTGCAAATTACTACTTCTTACTGGTTAGATTTTTCGGTCCGGTAACCCTGAACAAAAATTTTATCAGCGAACCCAGCACCAGTGCGAACAGAGCACCAATCGCAGAAGTATATAATTTCATTGTGCAGGACTTGAAGGAGGCGATAGCCGCTCTTCCTCCGAGCCCGACCCTGAACGGCGTGTTGCCGGGCAAAGCAACCGCGGCTGCGGCATCGCATTTGCTGGCGAAGGTCTACCTGACCAGGGCTTATTCATCTGCCAAACAAGCAGATGATTTTAAAAATGCTTATGATACTGCAAAAGGACTAATCGATAAGATAGCGACTTTAAACCTCGGGCTACTGCCAGATTTTGGCGCTGTTTTCGCAGAAGGCAATGAAGCCAGCAAAGAAATTCTGTGGAGCGTTCAGCATACCCCGAACCTGACTTATAATGCGATCAGCAATGAATTGAATTTCCATTACGTGATGGGCTATGAAAATTTTCCCGGCCTTGTTCGCTCTATGGCTTACGGAAGGCCGTATGGTCGTGTACAACTCACCAACTGGCTTGGAAATGTTTGTTTTGCCGACAAAATCAATGACACCCGTTATTACAAAACTTTTCAGACTGTCTGGCTGTCTAACTCAGCCGATAAGATTCCAAAAGTCAATGGTGTACCTAAATACGCTCTGGGGGATACGGCTATTTTCATGCCAGGGGTAGATGTGACGGACGCCAAGATCAATAGTACCCGCTATTCATTGGTTCCACCGCGAAAATATACCTTACAGTTGTTTCCGACAATGACTAAATATCAGGATACCAAGCGCGCTGGTATCAATGATGCTTCAGTCAGACCTATTATGGTGTATCGCCTTGCGGAAACCTATCTGCTGGCTGCAGAAGCTGCCGTTAATCTGAATGACAATATCAATGCGGCAAAATATGTCAATATCGTTCGTGCGCGCGCTGCTTATCCCAATGGCGACCTTGCTGCGATGACCGTGACACCGGCACAAATGACGCTAGACTATGTTCTGGATGAGCGGGCCCGTGAGTTGTGCGGAGAACAGACGCGCTGGCTGGATCTTGTAAGAACAAACAAACTCGTGGAGCGCGTGAAACTTTACAACCCTGATGCGGGTGTAAATATCCAGGAAAAGCATATTTTAAGGCCTATACCGCAAAGTCAGATCGATCGAATTATTACAGGTGATAAATATCCGCAAAACAAAGATTTTTAATTGAAGAAACATATTTTATGGAAAAACGAAGAGATTTTATTAAAAAAGTAGCTCTTGCATCGGCCGGAGTTGTGGCAGGCAACAGTCTGTTTGGCATGAGTGCAAAAAGCTACCGTAATATTATTGGCGCTAACGAACGCATCCATGTAGCCATCATCGGTTTAAATGGCCGTGGCTCTAGCATGGCAAGTACTTTCGCGCGACAAAAGGATGCAGAGATCACTACACTTTGCGATGTGGATACCCGCGTTTTTGCCAAAGCACTAAAAGCTGTAAGCGACAATAATAAAACAAACGTCCCCAAAACCGAAGGCGACTGCCGCAAGGTGATGCAGGATAAAAATATTGACGCCATCTACATCGCCACGCCTGATCATTGGCACACGCCCCTTACGATAATGGGCTGCCAGTCTGGAAAACACGTATATGTAGAGAAGCCTTTAAGCCACAACCCGCACGAGGGCGAACTGGCCATTGCTGCCGCCCGAAAATATAACCGGGTGGTGCAAATGGGGGCGCAACGTCGTTCGGCCCCAATACTGACCGAGGGTATACAACAATTGCACGAAGGAATTATTGGCCGGGTTTACTACGCAAAAACCTGGTACACTAACGATCGTAAGCCTACTTTCCTAAAACCCGGCAGCGCGCCCTCGACGTTAAATTATGACCTATGGCAAGGCCCTGCGCCACGCCTGGCTTATCAGGATGGGTTGATCCATTACAACTGGCACTGGTTTTGGCATTGGGGCACCGGTGAGGCGCTGAACAATGGGACGCACGAGGTTGATATCGCCCGCTGGGGATTAGGTGTTGATTATCCCGTAAAAGTAACTTCATCAGGCGGACGTTATGCGTATAAGGACGATTGGGAAACGCCGGATACGCAGGTTGTAACGCTGGAATATCCCGACAAGAAAATGATTATGTGGGAAAGCAGCAGTGCAAACGGCCGAAGAATTGAAGGTGAGGAGCGCGGGGTTATTTTTTATGGCGAGAACGGAAGCTTAAGCACCGGTACTGATGCTTATAAAGTGTTTGATCTGAAAGGCAAACTGCTGAAAGACGTTGGCCCGAAAACGAAAGAAGAAGCCGTACAGGGGCGCAATACTGCCAGCGTGAGCCTGAGTTTGGATAGTATGCACGTAGCTGATTTTCTGGATGCAATACGCAATAACCGCAAGCCAAATTGCGATGTGGAGATCGGGCATAAAAGCATCATCGGTATGCAGCTCAGCAATATAGCCTGGCGTGTAGGCCGGGAGCTTCAACTCGACCCGAAAAATGGGCATATTCTTAATGATCCCCAGGCGCAAAAGCTATGGAAACGTAGCTACGAGCCAGGTTGGGAACCTAAAGTTTAATTAACTTCTATTTAGATAACAATTTCAAATATGATCTATCATTTAAAAAAAGCCTTACTAACCCTGGGTTTAATAGGTGGCCTGGTTAGCAGCCAGGTTGTAGCCCAAAAAAAACTATTTCCCGAAGCCCCGGGTATCGTATCGTACACCTATCGTAACCAGTTTGCCAAAGATGTGCCCGGCACACTGGATATGATAAAAGGCCAGGGCATAATCGATATCGAATTTTCGAGCCTGTTTAAGCAAACACCTGAGGACTTGCGCAAAATGTGCGATGCAAGGGGTATCAAATGTTCATCATACGGGGTAAGTTATGAAGACCTGGTCAATAAGACCGATGAAGTAGGGAAAACTGCCGTAACATTGGGCGCAACCTATGTTAGGGTAGCCAGTATTCCCCACAAAGGCGCTTTTACCTTAGACAATGCCAAACAGACGGTTGCCGATTTTAACAAGTATGGTAAGCTGCTGAAAGATAACTATGGCCTTACTTTTATTTATCATAATCATGGTTTCGAGTTCCAACCTTACCAGGATGGCACGCTGTACGACTACCTGTTGAAAAATACCGAGCCTAAATATGTAAGCATGGAACTGGATATCCTGTGGGCGTTTTTGCCGGGACAGGATCCAGCGCAATTACTGGCCAAATATGGTAATCGCTATAAAGCCCTGCACATGAAAGATTTAAAGAAAGGTGTTGAACGTGGCAGCCTTTCGGGTGGTACCCCGAAGGATAACGATGTGATTTTAGGCACAGGCCAAATTGATATTCCGGCCGTAATAAAAGCAGCGCGCAAAGCGGGCGTAAAACATTATTATATTGAGGATGAAAGCAGTTCATCCGTTACACAAGTGCCTGAGAGTATAAAATATCTCAATAACTTAAAAAAAGACTAACTTGAACATTCTAGGAACCATTTATGTTATTAAAACTTTATAAACCGCTGGTATTGGGCATCGCTCTAACATCAGTGACTATTTCTGGCATCGCTCAAACCGGGGCCCCTGTAGAGACCATCAAAGCCAATGCCGACTACAAACCCGCTTTTAAGGGCCAAACCCGTATAGGCAGCGTTAAAAGCAAAACGGCCTATAAAGACGAGGTGATCAATACCAACCTGAACGGCCCATGGGGTATTTGCGTATTGCCTGATGGACGTTTACTGATAAGTGGTAAGCCGGGCAACATGCAAATATTGACCACTACAGGTAAGATCGTGAAAACGATCACAGGTTTCCCTAAAGTACATTTCCAGGGACAGGGTGGTTTGCTGGATGTGAACATTGATCCCAACTTTAAAATGAACCGTATGGTTTATTGGACTTACGCCCAGCCGGGTGAAAACGGCGCTGCATTAGCTGTTGCGAAAGGCAAGCTATCTGCCGATGAAACCAGGTTAGAGGACGTAAGTGTGATATTTGAAGCTGTGCCTCGCCATAAAGGCGGCGGGCAGTACGGTTCGCGATTATTGTTTGATAAAAAAGGCAATATTTTTATCAGTTCGGGCGACCGTAGTGCGAATAACATTCGTCAAAAAGCACAGGATCTGAGCGCTACAACAGGCAAGATCATCCATATTACCAAAAATGGCAAGCCGGTGGCCGATAATCCATTCATTGGAAAGGCAAATGCTAAGCCCGAGATATATGCCTTGGGTCTCCGTAACCCGGATGGTTTGGCTATTCATCCTGCTACGGGAGATTTGTGGGAAGCTGAGTTCGGTCCGCGTGGTGGCGATGAGCTTAACCTGATCCAAGCCGGAGGTAATTACGGTTGGCCCGTGGTAACTTATGGTATTGAGTATAGTGGCGAAAAAGTGTACGAAGGTATACAGCAAAAAGAGGGCACCATACAGCCGGTTTACTATTGGGATCCCAGCATTTCGCCGGGTTGTATGATATTTTACACCGGCAACATAGCTGAGTGGAAAAATAATATTTTAGTAGGCGGCCTGGGTGGCCTGCATATCGCTCGTTTGGTTATCAAGAACAATAAAGTAGTAGGCGAGGAGCGTTTGCTGGTAAGCAGGCAAGAACGCTGGCGCTGCATGGCCATTGGTAAAGACGGCAACATTTACGCATGTACGGATAGCGGCAAGCTGTATAAAATAAGCAAGAAGTAATTTAATGATCTATTGTGCAATCCCTCTTTACAGTATGTAGAGAGGGATTCCAATCTATCCCTTCATACTTTTAATCTATCAGCTTCTTAAGCTCATAAGTCTCTTTTACACCTACAATAGAATCCATTAAACTTCCTGACAATTGATATTTATCTTTATCTAATAGCATCGTAAGCATCAGGTTTTTATCGTCAGCAGCACCAAATTGTATTTTTCCGGCATCTGCATGCACAATTTCCAGCTCTCTTTTAATATTTTCAATATAACTATCCAGGTGAAATTTTGCAGATGCTTTCCCGATTTCAATCTTAATTTGCCCCCATCCCCGAGGATCTCCGGATTCATCTTTCATCCTTAGAAACGAGCCGGTGTAGGTTCCTGGCCATTCATTATTTATTAATGATGTACTTTTATGCTGGATGTTTTCCTGTTTTTTATGAACTTTTTCAATTTCTTGCTTTACATCTTCTTCAACTCTTTGCTTTATCCCGTTTTCATTGTTGCAACTTGTAATTGTCAAATTCAGGATCATTATCATGAAAATGTTTGAAATCGTATTTTTTGTCATTATTAAAGTAATAAGTAACGATAACTTGTTTTTCATGATGTTTTATTTTTGAAGTTGTAGTCTGATCCAATTAATTAGAAGAAGTATAATCACAATACTTAAAATATAGAGTTCAACCTTATTTACAGCTTTTACTCCAAATTTCCTCACACAAATCCTGTCGACAATCAGAAATAGAATCACTAAAGGCAGCCAAAGCAGATTTACCCAGCCTTGTAATCTTTGATCCATTCCGTTGGTGTTGATCAAAATTATGGAGGAAATTATTATGCCTAATATTGACATTAGACAGATTACTAAGAATATGGTCATTTTTTTTCGGTAAGGTGTTTTCATAAAATATCTTTAATTGGTATTAGGGCTTAACGACCCTGTTGAATTCTTCCCATTCGGTTGCATTTTCTGCGTCTCTCCATAGGCTAGAGTCATTCGTTCCATATCTATCATATCACTATTTAGTGATATATTCGCCCACTTAGGCTTCAAATTTAATTTTGACCGCTGAAATAATATCTGTTTCAATTCTCTCTTGCGTTACAATAAAGCCATTTTTCAGATAAAATTGTATTGGTGTATGATAGTTTGAGCCGTCTTGCTTTAGGTCATTACTATGATCGATTACCCAACCGCATAATTTTTTGGAACTCCGCTTTAGACTATCGATTAGCATTTTTCCGTACCCCTCGTTTTGATTTTCGGCAGATACAAGAATAGAAAACCATATCTCGTCATCCCTCAAGAAGGCAACGGCCCAGCCAATTACTTCGTTAGCTTCATTAAGTAAAATATGATGACTATCCTCTTTTATGTCTTTCAATAGCATTCCAAACCTATTTTTTAATTTGATTGGATATAGTTCGTTCCAGAGGTGATCAATTTTCTTTGTCTGATCTTCTGTTAGACTTTTTGATATTTCAATTCTCATAGTTGTATAATCACGATTGGACTCAATATAATCTTTCTACAATATTTCCAGAAGTCTTGCAGCGTAAATAATTATGTGTGATTGTTTTGTGTCGTGATCTTCTTACTCATCGAATCACTCAGCTATAGGATCGGAATTCCTGCGGAAATTGTAACCTTTTAAAATGCAAAAAGCCCGCTAATCATACAATTTGCAGGCTTAATGTTGGTTTTGATACCATTTCTATTCCGCCGTTATCGGATCTATAAGGGCTGAGACCTTGCTTATTGAATTTGCTGGGAATCCACCTTGTTTCGCGTGTTCCAGGACCATTTCTTCATTTGGAGCATTGTAAATGCAATAGATCTTATTGTCTGTAACATAGCTGTTTACCCATTGTATTTGTGGCCCCATTTTGCTTAACACCTCGTTAGATGCTTTTGCAATTTCCTTTAATTGTTCCTCGGTTGATTTCCCTACTCCAGGAATTTCTCTTTCAATTACATACTTAGGCATGGTAATAGTTTTTAAATTGTTTCAAAAATCTGTTGAATAGGGAGATTTATGATTTGTGACTGCAGGGGAAGCACTAGAAACCGGGAGAAAATTCAGAATAGCTGCAGCTGAAGTTTCAATACTTAAATTTACAAAAAAAATTAATAATAATCTATTCTTGTACTACTTCAATAAGTTAGTACAAAATGCAATAAATAGGAATGTCATAGTTTTTCCCAAAACTATTCTGGTCATCCCTTAGGTGGCTGAATTTCCAGTTTCCTCTTTTCCGTATATATAAACGCTGCATTTATAAAATCAACGAGTTGGGTGTAAAAGTATAGCATATCGGAATTTTCATCTCCCTCGGTAAATCCGACTGAGTTATTTACCCATCCCTTATAGAGCTGCCAAGTTTTCTCCCTAATCTGATGGAGATGATTGTTATCCAAAAAGTCGACCATTGTGCTTAAAGGGTTTTCTAATTCATAGTCTGATAAATTTGTGGGCTGGTAATCCAGTTTTTTCATGATGTTTTCCATAATCTTATTTTTAAATCAATATTGAATAGTGAAATTGGTTGCTAATTGGAGGCTGTGGCTGGATTAGCAAATTCGTTATATAACATGGCTTGTTTTATTAACTGCGCTATTTTCTCTTCACACATTACCTTAGCAAGTGCTACAAACGCTATAATTTTATTGTATAAAAGCCAGGAGTCGTCTTCGGAAATGTTGAAAGTATCTTTGTATCTCGCTCCCGAATAACTTTTAAGCAATACTTCAAAAAGTCTTTCGTCATCGGGGCTACCGGATAAGAACATTTTGATGGGGGCATTTGAAAAGCAGGAGCAGAGGTGTAAAAGGCGACGTAAATTATGCATCTCTGCTCGATAGGCCAGGTGCACACTGATTAGAGCAATGCAGGCTTGTTCTACTGCCTGATGTAGCATAAATACGCATACATTGTGCTGTTCAGTAATGATGCACTCATGCGCTCCGGCTAAGAAGCCGTCTGCTAAGGTCATTCTGTGGTCGAAATGTTTTCTTGCTTTTATAGCGGCTTCAGTTGGAATAAAACGATTGTAGAAATCTAAAGTAGTCATTCCATTATGGCTATAAATCAATTTAGCGGTACTATAAACCGTAATAAAAAAACGATTATTGGCCATAATAGCCTCCTCAATGGCTTGTTTCGCATGACAGAGGATTGTAATTACACCCTGTTTGTAATTGCCATTTGTGAAATCTTGGACCTCGTGATCAATTCGGGTGTTACTTTCAGTAACGAGCAGTAAGCAATAATTGCAATGAAAGGTATCGGATTTTTCTTTAAAAGAGCCTTTATCATCTTGGGCGTAGCTGCTTTTGGAAAAGCTAAAGATTTGAAGAGGCTTGAACTTTTGGACAAGCTGATTGATAAACGCTCTAAAGTAAATCGCATGATCTTCTGCAGGGGATAAAATTTGTAGTTCCATATATTGATCTCATTTAATTGGTTATAGTTTAAATGAGTCGCAAAGGGATTTTACACTTAAAATAAGGCGTGAAACCCACTTTCCATCTTAGAGGCCCTGAGAAGCCTTGGATATGGAAAAGCAGGCTCACGCCTATGACGTGAGCACTACACTTACTCCTCGTATCCATTTGAAATTTCTCAGGTTTCTAAGACGAGACTCGAAGTGCGAATGCTTCAATATTTTGTGAAGTAGTCGCTAAAAATAATTTTTTAATCTATCATTAACCAAATTTACAAATAAGCATTTGTTAAAACAAACTTATGGTATTTTATAAATTACGATTAGTTCTTTTTAAGTTATAGATAGTGTTCTATTGACGACTTTAGCTATAAATAAAGAAATATGGCTAATTGGACGATAACCAATAATAATCCTGAAAAAGATCTATCATCAATAGGTGCTTTATTTGAAACACAGAAAGTGAAAAAGATGTATGATATTTCTGAATTGTACCCAACCAAGGTTATTAAGTTACTTGGAATTAATTCAGAACGTTACTCTGTGAAGTTAGCAGATCCCGAAAAATTCATGGTATCTGAGATTTTGCGTCTAGCTTATATATTTAATATTGATCCAAATCTTATAATTGACGTGATACAAGCTGAAACAGAAGACAAGCTTATAAATAAGATTAATGTGCATAAAGCAAAACATAGCAAATAGGAGATTCTTAGTATTAATTTATTATTGAGAACGCAAAAACTTAGGACTACCAATTCATTTAAATTTATTTTCAATGAATTTCAAGAAAGCTCTTTCCTTACCACTTCTCCTTAAATAATTTGGATGATATGAACGAAAACTCATCTCAGGAAGATCAGGGTGGTTTAGCTGGCTGAATGCTCTCATATTATGATCCTCAATTTCAAGAAATTTAACCTCTTTGAATATTTTTTTAATCCGCCAATCGAAATCGGGTCCTGTGAAAAAAATGCAAACTTTAAGCTGAATAATCCCTATTTCATGCAAAAGAACATCGTCTAAAGAGGAAATGGCAATTTCTATTTCTCCAAAAGCGCGGGTTTCATTTAAATCAAATTTACTAACATTTGTCCATGCAGATGAATAAGGAACATTGCCGATAGCTTTTTCAGTTTTTCTTATTACATTCCAAAATGGTGAAGAGTAATAATCTATCCCAACATTAAAATTCTCATACTCCAGCATTTCTCGGACTTTAAGGAAATCTTGCTGTCTTGTCGTGTAAAGTTCTAGTAATTTATGCTTCATAATGTTTCTGGTTGACGCGTGTATATTATGTGTTTGAAACCTCTAATTCATTTAAAGGTTATAATCTTTCTACAATATTTATTCTGCTAACTTTTTTGAAATGCTAACCAAACAAAGAAAGATAGTAGTCAATAGCTTCATTACTTTGAATGTCCTATGTATTTCAAGTTATCAAAAAATCGCTCGATCAATCTTCTGTCCTTTGCTATGATCTCCGCCGTTCCTTTCGTGTCAAACCGAAAATCTAATAATGCTCCGTAATTTGTTAATAAACCATTTGGAAATCCCAAAGTGATAAGGTAAGTGTTAATTGCTCCTTTTTCCGTATTGATTGTATTAGAAACCAAAGCTATATTAGTTACGCTTGCCTTGATATAACCGTACTCCATGTAAGGATAATCTGCTAATTTTACAATCACTTCTTGTCCAACTTTGACCTTACCAGCTCCATTATTCGGTAACTGTACTTGTCCCATGATCTCATTTTTCTCAGGAACAATAGAGAAAATCGGTTCACCTGCTTGGACGAATTGATTTTCATTCCAGAATTTCAAGAATTGAACTTTACCAGCCATAGGAGAGACAATCAGGTATTGCTTTTCCCATTGTGCTATCTTATCGATCAAATTATTATAAGTAGTGATAAGTTCTAGCTCCAATTGGAGTTCTCTTTCTGTCTTCGCAATTCTGTTTTGTTGTATAGAATTCTCCGTTGTACTAATTTGCTCACGAACGGAGCCCGTATTTCGCAGCGATGTTTTATATTGATCGGTCGAATATATATTGGATGCCAGTGATTGTTCATACTCTGCTTGGCTGATCACTTTTTGAGCTAGTAAAAAAGAGTCACGTTGTAAAGATTTTTGATTAAGTTTAGTCTGCTCCTTACTTAATCCCTCTTTTTCTTTCAACGTTCCAAGAGCTTGTTTCTGTTCGGATAAGATACTAGTCAAAGATTGCTCTTGTCTATCAAAATGACGGTGATCCTGATAATCTGCCAATTGTTTTAAACTGGCCAAAAGGGAAGAATATGGTAAGGTTAAATCACCTAAGTTCAGATTTTTAGGGAGGGAAATGTAAAGATTTCTCGCTTCAGTAGTGGATAAAGGTAGATCTTTAGTCTTTTCCTTGATCTGATTTACCAACGCAGGATTAGCAGGATTATCAATCCAACTTAATAATTGACCTATACGAACCAACTCTTGTGTCTTTATTTGATTGATCTTTAATTTTCCATTTTGTTCTGATATCAACTTTAAAGGAGCTTGTTCTGCAGACAATGTAACTTCTCCTATAACGATGTCAGGATATTTAATGATATAACCGAAAAAAACTAGTGAAATTAAAATCCCACATACTAGATATGTAATATATCTACCAAACGCATTCGGCATCCGCTCAATAATATCCCGTACTTCTTCGGTACGATTTGGAATATTTATCTCCTTTTCAGCTTTCTTTTTTATTTCAGCTTCCACTATGCATTTAATTTAATAACACCTTAACCTCAGATTGGCTTTCTACCAATTGATAGTACCTGCCTTGTCTTTCCATTAATGTGCTATGATTGCCGATTTCTACAATTTGACCATCACGCATCACCACAATCTGGTCTGCCTTTCGGATAGTACTGAGACGATGGGCAACTACAATAACTGTTTTGCCATGGAAAACTTCGTCCAATGCAGATGTAATCTTTTGCTCATTAATAGTATCCAAAGCATTGGTTGCTTCATCAAAAAATAATATATCAGGATTTTTGTACAATGCTCTTGCAATGAGAACCCGTTGTTTCTGACCGCCGCTTAGTCCCCTACCATTTTCGCCCATCTTCGTGTGATAGCCTAATGGTAACTGTTCTATTTCATTACCAATGTTAGCTGCTCGTATGGCTTTTCTCAATCTTTTATTATCCGTTTTTTCGTCATCAAGAGTAATATTGTTCAATATTGTGTCGTTGAAAATTTTGCCATCTTGCATGACTGCCCCACACTTTTGACGCCACTGACGTAGTCGTATATTATTAATATTCATTCCTCCGATCAAGATATTTCCATATGAAGGTTTGTACAAACGAAGTAACAATTTGAGTAGTGTCGATTTACCACTACCACTATCTCCAACTATCGCGGTCACTTTGCCATCAGGAATCACAAGATTGATATTTTTTAATATCATTGGAGATACCTGGGTATATTGAAAGGAAATATTTTTAATGATGATGTCCTTGCTACCAGTAAGTTCCATATCATTACTCCCCATGTCTTCATCCTCATCCTTTAATGTCTGTATTTCATTCAGTCTCATAAAGGAAATCCGAGCGAATTGGAAAGATACCATGAATGAAATCAGCTGCTGTACAGGACCATTAAGCATTCCGATCATAAACTGCGTAGATATCATTACACCAAATGTAATCTCTCCCGCAATAACAGCCTTGGCACAAAAAAAAGTAATTAGCAGATTCTTGACAGAGTCGATAAAACCGGCTCCCAAATTTTGGATATTATTAATGCTTAGTAACCGTAGATTAACTTTAAACAATCGAGCTTGTATGCCTTCCCACTTATGACGTTTAGCCTGTTCATAGTTATTGATCTTGATGTCTTGAATACCTCCAATCATCTCTACCCAATAGCTTTGATTCTTGGCTGTGAGCTCAAAATAATCCCAATCTAACTTTTTACGGAATCTTAAGAATATCATTACCCATAAAACATACAATGTACTTCCAATAAGAAATATACAGAATATTGTAGTGTTATAAATTAAAAGTATAATACCAAAAATTAAAAAAGTTAATGATGAGAAAACAAGGTTTAGCGAATTGTTCATGATGAAAGAACGAATTCGCTCATGGTCATTGGCTCTTTGAAGAATATCACCCAACATTTTGTTTTCGAAGAACGAAATAGGCAATTTCATCAATTTGATAAGGTAGTCTGAGATGAGCGCAATATTGATACGGGAAGACAGATGTTGCAGTATCCAATCTCTTACTGCGGAGCTCAAGGTCATGCTAACGATCAAAGCTAGATTGGTAATCAATACGATATTGATAAAGTCTATATCCTGTCCTTGTATTCCGATGTCAATAACAGCTTTGGAGATGAAAGGCAACACTGCTTGTATAGATGTGATTAACAACATTACAATACTGAGATATACAAAACTCTTCTTATAGGGTAGGAAGTAGCCCATGATATTCTCGATGTGCCTTCCCCGTTCGGCTTTTTCTCCCGCTTGTCGTTGTTTAAAATCTGCTTGAGGTTTTAATATTAAAGCTATTCCTGATGTTTTATTTTCATTTTTTTTGATCCACTTGTTCTCAAACTCTTCTCTATCGTAACTAACATAACCTTTGGCCGGATCAGCAACATAAAATTTAGCTTTATTGCCTTGTCCTTTCTTAACATCATACAACACCACAAAATGTGAATTATTCCAATGAATAATAATAGGGAAAGGAACTTTGTCAATAATATCATCTATTGTACAATGGGCAGCCAAAGTACGTAAACCAATAGTTTCGGAACCATGAGATATACCTGCTAATGAAACCCCTTCACGTGTATTACCGCATAAATCTCGTAGATATTGTAAGGAATAATATTTCCCGTAGTATTTAGCAACCATCTTTAAGCATGCAGGACCACAGTCCATCATATCCAATTGACGATCTAAGGGGAATGATTTTAAATTCATTTTCTTAATTTTATCAAATAAAATATTGAACTATTCGGATCATTCTTCATACACATATATTTTAAGATGTTTTACTAAAACTGTAGCGGACACGGCGAATTTCATATTAGAAATAAAACGTAGTACACAAACTGTATAATCTTTTACCTTATTGAACAGATATTTCGACATTTCCATCATCCTTCAGCTGAATAAAAAACTTTACTAGATATTTAACATTTTTTCCATTCAACTCCGCTGGTCGCCATGATTGTGCACTTTGCCTAATGGCTTCTATCGTCTTCAAAGTCAATTTCGTTGAAATGCCATATACCCTTTTAAGATTGCCTAATGATCCATTTTCATCAACAAATCCAGTGATAAGCAATGATGAATCTGATGCATTCTTGCTCCTGGAATTCCTATAAATACTTTGAACGGCTTCTTGAACGGTTTTTAAATCCCCTTTATATGCCGCCCGATTTATACGGTCGACCTTACGCTTGGTAGTATTAGTATCTAAAGTGTAATATGCAAACCAATTGAATATAGAGTCCCGCTTAACGCTCGTCTCGACTCGATATCTTCCTAGTTTTGACTTCAAACTTGGCATTGAGGTGATCTCGTCCATCTGAAGTTTGGGATTTTTAGGGAATACTAATGTCGGATATTTTTTAGCCAAGATATACCGGTCTCCCGCAAAATTTAGATCGTAGCTTTCAATTGATTTGGTTTTTGAAGGTAGAAGGCGGTAAATATTTAATCCTATAAGCGTTTCATTGTTGTATACAAAAGTAAGATAGTCAATGTCTTGGTTACCTTCAAAAAAGTGTTTTGCGGCTATATCAGCAAAACTTATGGTAAAAATCACTTGAGTAGTTTCTTGAGCTCTTGCTGAATACCAGAGTGGAATTAGCGCTAATACTCCAATCATAAATTTCTTCATATTTTCAATATCTAAAATTTCCGTTTGTAATACGTAATTGTCACAGTTTCAGTGTCACTTAAATGCCCCGCTACGAAATCCGCTTCTGAATTCTGCACTATGACGCCATCAATATTGTTCTTGGAAACATATTTGCCTTCAGAGTTGATTATGCCGGAATGGATGGCTTCTTTAACACCATTACTATCTGTATACCAGATTGTCACTACATTTGCTTCCGCCTTATTTGTTGTTGCTTCATATAGCCCGCTTTGTGACAACAGATAATCAAATCCTTCCATTTCATTTTTTTCCAGCGAAGGATTATTAGGACTCATATTGGGATCTAAGAACCACATGTCGCCATCTCCATAAGCATATCCATGGCAATTAGATTTGAAATTATTTAATTCACCGCCGGTTATTAGCTGGTTAGTATCAGCATCCCTTACCGAATCAACTTTATAGGCAATTACTTCTACGTTATTCGTTGTTATGATTTTTATCTCTTTGAATTCCACTATGTATTTAGGAATCCCATCTTGGGTCATGGTTCTATTTAAGATTCTGCCTGTGTCAGTTTTTATTATATTTCCATTTGCATCTCTCTTCCATGGATCTTCCGAATTCCCCCCCCCTGATGGATTACCTCCTCCATTGCCACCACCGGGGCCATCTACTATTATAGGGCCGGAACCATCTGAGCTGCCTGAGCCATCGTCCCATGTTCCAGAACCTTCAGTGCGATCGTCAAGAAATCTACTTAACATGGCTTGTATACCACTAGAAAACCGATTTTCGCTACCATCATCATCTGCACTAGTTAATCGAACTCCATTAATTATAACTTCGTTTAGCGGTATCCCTGGTCCCTGATATGTACCTCCACCGGTAAAAGTATAATTTCCGCTATCGTCTGTAGTGAACGAGAAGCCTAAGCTTCCAAAATACGAAATAGTTTCACCAAATGATGCACCTGGTTCTAAAGCTGATCCGCCCATATTACCCCCTAAGACATAAGAAGCTTCCAATGGCGAAATCAATGTTAGCGACTCTTCTAATGTGGTGAATGAAAGTTTTAATCTTTTTCTCATAAAAATGTTTCTTTTAATTTATAACTAAATACTACTTAATATTTTATGGCACTAATGGTTTATTAAGAATGAACCCACTTTGATTGGACGCTCTAATAGGGATAACAAATTCTGCAAATCGTAAATGGAATCTAACTCAAACCAGTCACGCTCTGAGACCGGATGTATATACAACTCAAAAAGGTTTAAATGGCGAGCCACTAATTGATCCCAATAAGAATTGCAATAATTTTCAAAAGCACTTTTATTTTGGGATATACTATCAATAAGACTTATGATTTTTAGACAAGAAGCTTCTGTCCAATATGATATACCCAACAGGATATTGTATTTGTCATTGAAAGAATCTGGATTCTTCCTTCTATCTGCGATACAGATTGACCTCACTTGACGAGTGTTTTCATATTCAAAAAACCACTCGTACTCAACAATGGGCTTCAATGATGTATAATAAACAGACTCAAGATGCTCCCTGAAAATATTCTTCATCAAGTATATATCTCCTTCTACTATCCATGTGTTTTTCAGTTTGTTTTTTACAAGAAATAGCGAATAAAAGTTATTTGTAGTATCATATTGTTCGTTGATTACAATTTCTACTCCAGGAAATTTGTCTTTTAAATAGAGAAACTCTGTATACATATACCCGGCCACAATTACTATGGAATCCACATTTGAATCAAGAAGAAACCTTATCTGTCGTTCTATAATTGGCTCACCGTTAATTTTTAATAGAGGTTTCGGTACGATATTGGTCAATGGGCGCAGTCTCTCTCCTTTACCAGCAGCTAAAATAATTGCATTCATTAAATTCTGTTTAGGTAGTAGAACATATTAAGCCGTCTACATCTACACTTATCTTCGCAGATAAAGGAAATAAACCGGATTTCTCTTTTTTGTGACTCCAGGAGTATACTCGAATCTGTTCTCTCCACTCGGGATACTTAATGTCTAAATAATGTAATGGTTCTTTAGGTATAGTAACTAGTGCACCTTCAAATAAAGCCTTGCGCGTAGGGAAGATATAGTTGAGTGGAACTTCTAACCCGTGATTATATACTATATCGTTTTCCTTGTTATCATAAATCCATACATCTACAAATGGAAATCCATAAGGCAGGTCTCGAATCTGATCAGACTTATTATTCCATATTTTGTAATATTCATATTTATACTTACCCCAATATCTTTTAAGGATATTATATTTTTTACTGGAATTTACGGCCTTTAATAGCTTAGGAACTTCTGACCGTTCTATCGATAAATCAATATCGTCATCCCAAGCCATTATTTGCCTATGTCTGACATATCCCAAAAGTGTGCCGTCTGAGATGAAGAAATCAATGCCATTCTCATTAAACAAACCACTAAGATCATTCAACATCTGTTGTACAATTGAAAGATCTTCTTTCGACCATACGTTTGTACCTAATATCTGATCCAATTTAGACTTGTTACAGTCCTTTTCATATGCTATACTATCACCATACTCAAATACATCAATCTCCTCATAATCGATGTTTATGAGATTTTTTTTATTGAAAAGTAACAACTGTTCGTCCACGGGAGCTGCTATTTTTGTATGTGACAACAATAGTGGTAAACAGCTTCGATTCACAAAATAAGCATCGGTTCCCCATCTAAATCCCAAAACATAGGAATCGCTAAGCATAGTCTTCTTTTTGAATCCATCGAAAGGAAAATAAATTTGCCAACTGGAATCAAAAGCTGAAACTAGCGCTCTGATCTCAGACATTGTATACAGTATGGTATTTACATTTTCCAATACAATACCGTACTCATCTCCGGAATCGGCTAGATCTTTCCATGCATGATAATGTCTATTGTACACGGAGAGTTCGAATTGAGATAAAGGATACCCCCTACAAAACTCAGCATGTTCTATGCCTTGAGGTTTAATAATGGGCTGCACAGAATCATCAACAGTCAATTGTGATAAATCAACAAAATCTGTATTAGGTAAATGGCTTGAAATAGAGTCGCTTTCTTTCTGAATTATATATATTTTCATTCAAGAACGTTATACCGCTAAAGTATTAAATGCTATTTTAAATCACATTAAGCCTGTGTTATTATTCTTATGCAGCATCGTTAAGCTTTTCCTGGTTCGATTATATTTTTATTAACAAAAGAGTCAATTCTGGATTAAATGGGCTTAAGTTCATAATTTGTCTGAAAAGATTTACATAGCTCATAAAAAATGCAGCATCCAGTATATATATTTAATCTGCCGGAACGAAAGGATCGTCTAGAAGTTATAAGGAAACAATTTGAGGGTAGAACAGAATTCAATATTCAAATTGTACATCCTGAAATAGATTCGAATCCAAGAAGGAGCCTTTGGCGTACCCTAGTAAAAGTACTAACTAATAGAATAAGCGATGAAAATCTCCAATATATAATAGTCTGTGAAGATGACCATCTTTTTACGAAAGATTACTCCCCTGATTTATTAGATCTAGCCATAAAGAGCGCATTAGATCTAAATGCTGATGTCCTATTAGGAGGAGTTAGTTGGCAGAAATACCCATATCAGGTCATGAAGCATCTTTTCTTCATCACAGAATTTACAGGGTTACAATTCACTGTAATTTTTAGAAATTTCTTCAATACTATTTTACATGCAGATTTCAGTAAAAAGCCCATTGCTGACAAATTGATCTCTTCTCTGTCCGACGACAAATACCTCATATATCCTCCGGTATCTGTTCAAAAAGAGTTCGGGTATTCAGATGTGACCCCTATGAACAATCGCTCTGGAAGAGTGGATTTTTTATTCAAAAATACTGAGAACATCCTCTATAGATATGACCAGGTACTATCTTATTATTCAAAAACAAACACACAATTATTAACAGAAGATTTAGGTTTGGACAAGGTAACACTTCCAGTTTATGTGCTTAATTGCGAAGCACATTCCGATGGACTTGAGAATGTCAAAAAACAGTTTTCCAAAAAAGATGAGTTCGATGTCGAGATAATATATGATAACGATTGTGGTAATCCAGCCTTATGGAACATGATTGTTAAGACTGTTGAAAGAGTTTCGGCAGACAATGAAGATTTTTTTATCTTATGTAAAAGTAATCACGCTTTTACAAACCATTATGCCAAGGACAGACTTATAGAAAACATCATCGAAGCCTATATTCAGCGGGCAGATATTCTTTTAGGGGGGGCAGAAACCACGGGAACTTGTGTCCCAATTGCTCAAAACAGATATTGGATAGATAGTTTTGTAAACTCATCATATATTATTTTCTTTAAGCATTTCTATCAGAAAATATGCCATTATAAATCTGATGGTGAAGAGGATGTTGACAAGATTCTTTCAAAGCTATCTGTCAATAAAATGATTATCTATCCTTTCATTTCTAAAATTCACAATACCTCATCAAACCGAAGCCAATCTATAAAAAGAGAGGAAAACTCTAAAAATCATGAAGCTAAATATGTCCTATACCATAAAATCTACAGTCGATTCCATAAGGACAGCGGATGGAATGAGTGATAGGATAGAAGGGGTTGCAAATGCGTTTGCATAAGATGTAAAACCAATGTTGTGGATTAAGGCTTCTAAGATCATTAGCTTCCTGTAATTTTTATAGCGCCTTAGCTTTGGTTGATATATTCCGATCTAGGCGGTTTAAAATTGCAAGTGGTATTTCTTTTTCGGGCGACTGGTTTCTTGTAATAGATATATAAAGCAACAAAACCTACTGATAATCAGTAGGTTTTGTTGCTTGTCTGCGGAGAGTGGGGGAATTGTACCCTAGCTCATAATCCCGCTTTAATATGGTGTCTTGAAGGTTTGTAATTGTCGACTCACCGAATCACTCACCTTTTTAATTTCTTTTATAACTGCAAATGCTATAAATTAAATTTAGGTATATTTTTTTAAAATCAAAGTTTTAAGAAGCATAAGGATTTTTAGCTACTAATTGAATACTTCTGACGAAGTTGTGTAAATGTTAGCATTTTCTATTGTAATTTCTTCCGATTCCCAAATTTCAATTGCTTTATCATATAAAAAAGCAGCTCTTTTCTGGATTTCATTTTCGTTCCATTCATCTAGTTCAAGATATGGTGCCAATGTTTCTATTCCTGCAGAGTAATGAATCAAACCTTCTTTATTTAGTTTTCCTTTTTTCTTAATTTTCCAATTAGAATCGCGAATTGAAGCGTTCAAAGACTGGGTTATAATTGCTAAATTTCCTAATGTATACAATTTACGATTTCTAAAATCTCGCTCCTCTTTGTTATTTAATTTGCCCCAATAATTTTCCCATTTTTTTGGCATTAGATGCTCAAGGCTGTATTTACTAATTCCTAATAGTTGGGTAGCCTGCTTGTTTCTATTTCTAATTTTTGATTCGATTAAGTAAATTATACCCGCAGATTGTTTATTGACTAAATAAGCATTGTCAAAACCGATTTTCACCTCTTGGTTGTTTGGTAAATAATTAACTTTATCAGAACTCTTCTCTATGTATTCACGAAATTGTTCTTTTGATAAGATCTTATTTGAGATTAATCTATCTGTAAATAAATGGTTATAGTTTTTGGTGGTTGCGTGAACAATCATTCTACGCATAATATAACTCTCTATTAGTTCAAATAAGTCATTTTTTTGACTTTCTTCTTGAATATTTTTGAGAATATACAAAACATAAGGAATAAGAGTTGAAGTATCTAATCCAAAAATTATTGCGTTTATTCTTTCTATGCCAAAATCTGCTGTTAGTTCTCGATGAATGATGTCATAATCTAAATTTTCTTTGAATAGTTGAGCATATTCCTTTATTTCGGCTAAAACATCCTTTTTATTTAAGTCATAGTCTTTTATTAGGCTTTTATATGATTCGAAAAGTGTTTCAACTTTTGAAAATTCAATTTTATCTTCAGTTTTTACTTTTAAATCATTGTCTTGAATTTTGATTTGTAGATATGAATAAAAAAATAGATCAATAAAAGTTCTTTTTAACCTGCCTGTTGTAATTTCCTTATCCCAATAGTTTTTGGTTTCGTCATCTTTCTCAAAAATGTTTTTCCAAAACTCATTATAGTGTGCTAGTTCGTCTCGATTGAAAAAATAATTTTTCAAAAGTTCTGCCGTTGTTAGTCGAACACCAAGAGAATTAATAGTGTCAAAAATTTGCTGCTCATCTTCGTTTGTATCAAGGTCTATACCTACAAATAAGATCCTTCCAAGGATATTCTGGATATTATATTTTTCTGGATCAATGTGTTCTTTAAAATATGAATATGCTTTTATAATATTATCAGTCTCTGCAATATCTTTCAATTCTGTTAAATTGAGAACCTCATTGAAGGTTTCAATATCATTGTGATTGTGCAGCAAAGCCAAATGATTTGTACTTATTAGCCTAAAAATTCGATCAAATAGGTTTGTTTGCCCATTTTTTAGACACAAGACTTTGAAAAACAAATTTAAAGTAGTTAGTCTTTGTTGTCCATCAATTACTGTTCTTACATCTCCAACTCCGTTTCCAGTATGAGTTGGTTGTTGTTTTAAGATTACTGAGCCTAAAAAATAAGGTTTGTTTGAAACACTAACTGACTCCATATCTTCTAAAAGTCTTTCCCATTGGTCTGTGCCCCAAACATACGCCCGTTGAAAAAACGGGATTTCTAAAATTCTGTTTCCATTAAAGATGTCATTTATAGTTCTTTTTCCAGCGTCCATTTTAATATATTATTTTACGTTTTGCTTCTTATACTTTTTAATTACATTGAAAGTAATTAAAAAAGGTAGTGCTTTTATTGGTTTTAGTGTTAGGTGTTCTTAGCAGTTGGTTCCTGAGTGGATGTCTTTGTGAATTTAAGTTAAATAATATATAGGCAGATGATACGAAAATTATGATCTAATATGCTAGCTAAAGGTTCTTAGTCTTTAAAACTTGAAACAAAGCCAAATTATTAGTATTAGCAAGAAAACACAGATAATTGTCCACAGTAGTATCTTTTTAAAGACTTTATGAATGTAGGATAAACATACTACATATCTAGAGATCGGCATCGGCTGTAGGCTAGATCGACTCACTTTTTCTCGTTCATCGAAGTGTGTGGAATCCATCCAAAAAAATAAGCCCGCTATCGTTAATATGACTCCAAATCCCCAAAAAATCGTCTTAAATACAAAATATTCTTGTATTTGAATTTTCGTTTCGTCATATCGATTTTTTTCATACTTAAGCTTGACTTTTCTTAACTTCATTTCCTTCGCGGAGTCGAGACCGATTCGGCGTTGATCATAAAATTTATCAACTAGTACTTGTATCTTTTCATCAAGTTGATTGCGTTGTCCTGATGTCGACCTAAGTTTTTGGTTTTTTAATTTGTTTACCCTTTCTTGAGTTTTTCTTTGTAAAGTATCCAAATCAGAAACAAAAATCGATAGGTAACTGACCTGAATTTGAAGTAAAGAATCTTTTTCCTTGATCTCAATTAATTCTGTACGTAGACGTTGCTCTTGCTTCAATGGATAAATTAATCCAAATAGTATCATTAATACACCTATTGTTAGAATGTATTTGAAAAAATTGTCTGTATCTGGAATAAAGGAAGACACTTATAATTATGATTAAAATTGGATTCTCATTTTTTGCATTTTATCTGATAAGGAATCGATATCGTTTGCGTTTACAGTTTTAATTTTTTCAACTTTGCGTTGGGTATCGGCCGACTGGTCGGTAGTACTGCAGGAAGATGAGCCAAGTACCATTGCGGTTAGTAATAATGCGAGTCCTGAATTTTTAATATTGAATAACCCAGGTGATTGAAGATAAATTTTTATGGTACTTTCTGAAATATTCTCACCGAGTTGAAATTCTTGGTTAACGACATCCATTAAGTTTTGAAGACCCAAAAGAACCTCAGCTAAGTCCTTTAAATTAATATCATCACGCTGTTGCACTTTTAAAACAAAATGCGAATTTCCATCTTTAATATAAACACTATGAATAACGCTATCTATATAGTAGTCAAATGCGTTAACATTTATCACAGTATGCCACCCTCTCCGCATCTTGTCAAATGTAGGATCCAAATCTTTCAAAGGTATTCCTGGCGTTAACCACTTTACTAGTCGTCTCTTTTCATATTGACAGCCATTTACGCCTGATTTAGCTTGGTAAGCTTTTTCATCAATGATTTCACCAAAAGCAAGTAATTGAGAATTTACACTTGGAATTACGATAATATCACCTTTTTTAAATTGATCAAATCGTGAAACTTTGTTATAGATATCTGAAACTTTGTGTTTAATGCTTCTACTTTCCTCCGGCATTACTTCAACACGTTCTATTTTGCTTTTAACTTCAAGTATGGTTTTATCTCGAATATCGGCAAGTGTGATATTGTTCCACCCGATCGCAATAAAGTCATGATCTAGAAAAGTTTCGAAATAATTACCTCCATCAGTACGAAAGAACCAATAATCAATTTCTGAAGATACTTCAACAATTTCTTTTACTATTTGAGCCATTAATTAGAATTTTGAACAATATATAAAATAAGACTCCAAAATTATGAGAAAATTAAATTTTATTATTTTTAAGGCTTCAAATTAATCGGTGTCGTTCCTTTGGCTTTGTAAGATTAAACGACTCGACTCTACGAAAGTAAAACATTAGTGGTATTAGATAAAAGCTGCTCAAATCTGTCATTCCGGATAAATAGTGGAAGATAACCGAATCTTTTAGTCGCTGGTATAAGCCGCATATTCTAATCTTTTTCAAGCAGTAAACAACTAATATTATTTAAAGACTAATTTGTAGACGGTATTCGTAGTCGGGCTTACGTATATTAATAGCAAAGAAGTTTTATTAATTATATTTGGCCAAAGGATAAAAGTCCTTGTATCTATTATGCTCGTATTCTCATTAATGCTGTTCATCTCCTTGTTATTTCTACTACTGAATATACAATATTGGAAAATAACCATTGCTGCTATCCGTGGACAGGTATTGTCTCTTAAAAAATGGTTTTATCATTTTTTGGATGGTTATATTGCAAAACTTCAAATAGTTAGGAAAAATCTATATTATGTAATTAAACCAAAAAACGAGGAGTTATTTGAATCCCTCACACCAATTGAGGATGGAGATAGCAATGATATTTATGATAAAGCGCTTAGTTTTTCTTTATTTGAAAAAGACATAAAAAATATTGCATTGACTGGCCCTTACGGTTCGGGAAAGAGTACAATTCTTAGGACGTTTCAAAAAAATCATAAGGAATTTAAATATCTAAATATTTCCTTGGCATCCTTTAAAGTTCATAAGGACGATGTGGACCCTGATAACGAATTAATTGAAGTTAGTATTTTGCAGCAGATTTTTTATCATGAAAAACACAATACAATTCCTGATTCCAGATTTAAGAGAATAAGAAAGGCTTCCAAAACAAATTTACTCCTAAAAGCAGCATTGTTGATCCTATGTGGTATTTGTTTTTTTTATCTCAGCAAATCTTCACCTCTACCTGCCATACCTGAATCAAAATCTTTTTTAAGTAATTTTAGATCATATTTGTTGGTCGCAGCATTGTTAATTATAAGCGTGGGAGGTTTGTACTTAGTTTACACCATTTTAAAGTTATATAACAATTCAAAATTCAACAAGGTTAACCTTACAAGTGGAGAGGTTGAACTTTCAGATCATTCAGAGGCTTCAATTCTAAATAAACATTTAGACGAGATCCTGTATTTTTTTGAAGTTACATCCTACAATGTAGTTATTATAGAGGATTTGGATCGATTTCAAAATCCGGAAATATATACGAAATTAAGAGAGATCAATAACCTGATTAACAATTCAAAGCAGGTAGACAGAAGGATTGTGTTCATTTATGCCCTTAAAGATGATATTTTCACCGACGAGAAACGTACTAAATTTTTTGATTTTGTTATACCCGTAATTCCTGTTATCAATACTTCTAATTCTGAGGCTAAGCTTCTGGAACGGCTAGAAAAGGCTAATGTATTTCCAGAGCTTTCTAAGGATTTTGTTTCTGAAATTGCGCTCTATATCAATGATATGAGGCTTCTTAAAAATGTTTTTAACGAGTTTATCCTTTATAAAGCAAAATTGGGGGGATTTGAATTGAATCCAAATAATCTGTTGGCTACAATATTGTATAAGAATCTTTATCCTACCGATTTTGCAGAACTCAATAAAGGTGAAGGTTCAGTATTCGGCTTTTTCGCAAAGAAGGGAACGTACATTGAACATATTACGAAGGCGAAAGAAGAAAGACTAAAGTTTATAGAGGAAAAGCAAGCTTCATTAGAGTTCTCTGTGCTCAAAGACAAATTTGAATTGCGGTCACTTTACATAGCAAAGATGTTCCAGCTATTTCCAGACTACACTACTAAACAGGTTTATCTTGGCAATAGTCAAGTGAATTTAGAAGAGCTGAAAACTGATGAGAATTTTCCTAAGCTGAAATTAGAAAGTGTTCTACATTATTATACCACAAATGGCTACGGAAAGCGAAGTAGTGGTTATACGTTTAATGCTATTGAAACTCAGGTCGATGAAAATCAAACCTATGAAGAAAGAGAGCAACAGATTTTAAGTCGGGTGGAATATTTTTCCGAACAGACTAAAAAGGAGGCGGAGGGTATACGGACAGAGTTACAGAATATCTCTATACTTCCTTTCAGTAAGATTATTGCCGATTTATCGGATGATGAGTTAGATCATTCCATAAAAGAATCGGCTATTTTATTATTCCTGATTAGAAACGGGTATATCAATGAAGACTACCATGATTATACTTCTCATTTTTATGAAGGAACCTTAACCCGAAAGGATAAGGTTTTCTTGCTCAGTATCAAGAACCATAAACCTATGACCGCCGATTATATACTGGATAATCCTTTCAACCTGATCGAAAAAATCAAACTTCTGGAATTTAGTCAGTATGAGGTGCTGAATTATTCTTTGCTTGATAGTTTATTGCAGTTTAAAGATAAATATGAGGCGAAGCTAAATGCTTTTTTAAAACTTATTGTTTCCAACACGATTATTGCAAGTCAGTTCAGAGACAGTTATCTGGAGAAAGGCAAGCAGGTGCCAAAATTTGTAAAGACGTTATTTGCCCAGTGGGAGGGCTTTTGGGATTTTGTAGTCATTGAATCTGGATTTTCTGATGAAAAAAAACTACAATATTTGAAACTGATTTTGGATCATGCGGATTTAGAGACGATTAAATCACTCAATAAAAAAGGTAATTTAAGATTGTTTATATCAAAGGAAAAAGGGTTTCTGACAGTAATGCAGCAGTCAAAATCGTCAGACAAAATTAAAACCATTTTAAAATTACTGAGTGTGAAGTTTAACGATCTCGATATAGCTGAAGGCCAGAATGAGTATTTCGAAGTTGTATACGAAAATGATTTTTATCAGCTCAACGCGCAGATGATCCACAAAGTTCTTCTTTTTAAAGAGATAGAAACAGATAAACCAAGCGATCAATTTAATAAAGCAAATTATACCACTATTCGAGACAGCGGACTGACTAAGCTCCAACAATATGTCGAACGTAGTATTGACGATTACATAAAAGATGTCTTTTTGACGTTAGGGACAAATAAAGATGAGTCGGCACAAAACCTGATCAATTTATATAATAATGAAGACATAGATCTGGAAAACAGAACTGCAATTATTGAGGCTCAGAACACAATAATTGAAGAATTTGATCCAGTTGATGAACATTTCTGGTCAGATTTAATGAAGGCTAAGAAAATAAGCCCAAAATGGACAAACCTGTATCCATATTATCAAAAGAAAGATGGTCTGGATTTACACTTTGTAAGTTTTCTAAATGTAAAGGATAATTTTGAGGCTCTGTCTAAACTGGACGTAACCAAGCAGGATGGTGACCAGAATGATATAGAGAAATTTGCTTTGGCTATAGCAACCAATGATATGGTCAGTGTTGAGAGTTTTAAGTCCCTAATTTCCAGTTTTCCTTATGAATATGATGATCTTGATATTTCGGCAGTTCATCCTGAAAAAGTTTCTGTTATGGTTGACCACAGGTTTTTGTTATTTACTGACGCTAATTACAATATGTTAAAAGCAAATTTCAACGGGGAAAATATCAGATTGGGCGAACAATTTTCGGAAGAATTTATGGCAGAGTTTAATGCTAAGAATCTTGATGCTAATGATTTTCTACTTGTCATAAAATCTCAAAAATTTACCTATGATCAAAAAATAGCAATTCTTAAAATGCTGACAGTAGACATACTTTCAGGTAATAAAGATTTGGAGGCTGAGACATTAGGAATTTTGATTACACAATATGAGGATATTAATTATTCTGTTATCGAACACTTGTTAGGTGGAACGCAGGATATAGAAAAAAAAGTTAGATTATTAAATTTACATTTGAAACGGTATAATCCTGAACAGATCACGGGGTTTCTTAGAGCACTAGGCGGAAAGTATGCCGAAATAGCTGATAGAAATGAGCCCAGATTAGATAGAAACGATGCAAATGAAGAATTTGCTAGTATACTTGATGATATGGATTACGTTTCAAGCGTCACCACGAAACCTGAGTTTGTAAGGTTAAATCATTATAGAAGTAATGGTGATTCATAATGATCAAATATTTGATTAACCAATGTACCTATGAGTATTAATTTCAAAAATATTGCCTTGTTGGACGAAATTGAAACTGCTAATAAGCTTGTACGGCTTGGCTTCGGTGAGTTACAGAACATAGATTATTCCAACAATTTTTACTTCTTACCCTTTCAATTGCTATCACAAGGTTTTGAGCGGTTGATGAAAACTTATATATGCTTGGGGTACTTTAATGTGCATGGGGATTATCCAAATCTGAATTATATAAAAGGTCTGGGGCATGACCTCGAAGCTTTAATCCGCAGGATTCTTTTTGAGTTTTTTGATGACCAGGGTAAATACCATTTGATTAATGATAGGGGTTTTTTAGAGAATGATGCTGAGCTGAAAGAACTGTTATACATACTTTCGGAATTTGGAAAAATGGCTCGCTATCACAATTTCGACATTATAACCGCTAATCAGAAGTCTAGCATAAATCCAAGAGATCTTTGGGAGCAGTTTGAGCATAAGATTCTTCCATCTGGTAATATTGAAAAATATGGTGACCGAGATTTGGAGAATGAGGTCTTCGGAGACATTTCTAGAACAATCATTATAATCTTTGAGAAGTTTGTTTCTGCGTTAGCAAGGCAATTTAATTTTGGTACACTTGGAGATCATGCTAAGCAGTTTTCTGTCCATTTGTTTGATTTTTCCATGTTATATCCCGATAAGTTGGGCCAGACAGATTACCGTGTTAGTACAACCCGATTCAAAGAAACACCTAAAAAAGTACATAAAAGAACTGTCTTAGACGAACTAGTAAGAAAACTTAATCGGAATTACAAATCAAAAGCGATCAGGAAAAATGATTATAAAGGAGAGTGGCCTTTTTATGCCGAGAAGATCATCATTGAATGTAGGAACAAGCATTGGTGTATCATTACTATTGAGGGCCATGACTACGCATTAAATGGTTCAGCTAAAGGAAAGTATAAATTAGAATCTCCCCATGAAGCGGGTATGGCTAAACTCGGAGTGAGCATCGCAGATTTCATTAGTATTGCACTTGGGTTATAATTGCCGCTAAAGGAACTGAGATTAGAAGACTATCTATTCCTGACCCTACGTTTTAATTGTGTACAGTTGTCTTAATTAATTTATATTAATGAGTTGATGTTTTTGTCTTGTGCATTAAATGAAAGTTTTACGCTCCACTAAAAAAGAATGATTGCGCAAAATTTTAACATTTAGAATGTGTTAATTATACTCTCTTTTAAGAAAGGAAAATAATGCTCCAAGGGAATACAATAAAAGGATGAAAAAGTCTATTATCAGGTAGATAATTTGTATTCTCACTATTAATATTATAAATAAATTTACGAATGTGATTATAGTACTTGAATTTATTTCACTTAAATTTTTAATTGGGGAATATTCCGTAATGTCTACTGAGAAATATGATTTAAACAACAGGACTAGGGACATTAAGGCTATTAAATATGTCGAAATCAATAAATTTTTGCCTGTTACAAAGGTGAATTGTTTTATGAAGTTCTTTAATTTTAATATGTTAATTTGAGTTAAATGGTTTGTTGTAGATGAAATCGGGGGTATTGTTGTATATCGTCCATAAACTACAATAATTAAGTTTGTAAATAAGCCAATAAAAATAGAAAGAGCTGCCATAGTGTAACCTATAAAATCAGTTGAGAAACCGGATTTTAATAGATAACAAAATAGTAGGGAGGGTACTATCATTATCCCTCTTTTTTTTAATGATCGGCGGAAAATATCATTTTGATTCGTAGGATTACCGTTTCCTAGAATTTCTGTAAATTCCCATTTAGTTCCCTCATTAAAGAGTATTTTTATGTAGTGCCAAATGTTAAGATAATTCATTTTGTTCTGGATAAACTTCTTCAATTACTTCAAGAAGTAATTCTTGGCAATACCTATGCAAATCTACCCAATCTGGTGATTGATCTGCATTCAATTTAATTTTTTCCTTTAAAAAGATCGTAGGAGTAATTTCAATTTTATCATTTAAAACGAAGGAGCTTTGGTGAGATCCATTATTCAATTGTCCTACCTTCTTATTAAACTCTTCCAATTTTAGTCCCTTTTCATTAGAAGCCTTAAAAGTTGATGCTCCAAAGAAGTTGGCAAATTTTTCCAATTTAGATAGAGAAACTCCTTGGTCTTTTGCTCGTATTACAATTTCAACAGTGAAACCATTGGTGTCTATTGAATTAACCACACCAATATCGTTAATTACGATGTCTTTTGAGTATTTCAATTCTTTAACAATGCTGTATCTTTTAAATTCTTCCTGAATTTTTGCAGGAGAGTAGTGTTCAACTGTTGGTCTATAAAAACCATCTGTTTTAAGCAAATTCTTAATCCAGTTTATAAAGACCTCGTTTATACTATCATCGGTATAACTTTGTAAGAATAAAAGTCCCTTAGAACTACCTTCTGGGGTATATAATAAAAAATAAAAGTTATCAAGTACAATGTTCTTATCATTAATTTTACTTCTAGTGGTAGGTTTAGTGATATTACCTAATGAGCGATTTTGACCATACCGCCCCCCTTGGATAGTTCCGTGGATAAAATATTTGCTAGTATTTATTTTAATAGCTGTGTTGGTCACTCCACTTTGAGTTTGTTCTAGACCTAGACCTTTTTTCAGTTTTTTACTTAATACAAAGTCTTTATCGATCGATGATACAATGGATTCTAAAAATAATTTATGAGAATCCTTAAATTTATAATCTTCGGTTTTGATCTTGAATTTTGATTTCAAATAATCTTCAAAAGTATTATTAGGTGTCTCGGTCGTAGACTTAAGGTATATTTTGTAAATTTCTAGTTTGGGTGCGTGAGCCATTAATTTTAGTTTTTATTACAATGATAACTATTTCATTATTATTGTAATGTAATATTAGAAATAAAAATTTCTGTTGAACTTTACCTCCTTTTTATTGTGGGAATTTGTTTTGGTAAATTTTGATTAATTAAACCTACTAGTTAGACCGATGTTTTTATGAATGTTAGTTATTTTAAACCCCGTAAGTTTTTTAACTTTTTTCCTCATCCTTATGATGTTGGAAATCCAATAGGATCTTGGCACAAATATGAAGACAATCATTTTTTGAACAAATTGTATGAGATTGATGAAGATAAGTTTGGGGAATTCTACAAATACCACCTAACTCATACTTTACAAAACAATACTTGCAGTGAAAATGCCTTCTTTTTTAAGGTGTGGGGAATCGTTGAGGATAGAATCAAAAACTTGAAAGCCAAAGACCCTTTCTCCAGCTATCATGATAGGTAGGCTTAAAAGTCTCCGTAAGTCTAGTGGATATACCAGCCCAGATAAGTTTTCTTATGATAATAATCTAAATCGTTCTCAGTATGGTAAATATGAGGCGGGGAGCGCTAACATAACGATTGGTACATTGATTGGTATTCTTAATTGTTTTGGGGTAAGCTTAAGCGAGTTTTTCAATGAAGATTATGATGATCTAAACAAATAATGGAATACAGATTAATTGAGTAGCTAACAACAATATTCCCATAACTAAACGCAATCAACATGATGAAAAATTTAGTATTTCTTAATGAAACAGATTTATCTAAATCCGTATACAGAGTCTTTAGTCTTGAACGCTTAGAAGAAATTTTCTTAGAGCAAAAACTTACTCTTGTAAAACCCAAGTTATGGGATGACCCATTTGAGAATTTTATACTTGGTGCGCAAAGTAGTTTACCCGATGGTACGCCATTCAATATTGGGTTTCGAGAAAATTATTATGGGCAATGTTGGTCTTTAACTAAAGAAAGTGATGCAATGTGGCGTATTTATTCTCCTAAGGATGAAAGAGGAGAAACAAGCGGAGTAAAAGTTAAAACGACATTGCGAAAGCTGTTTACTCCTATGTATAATCTAGGTGGTAATTATCAAGATCAATATGGACAGAGTTATAATTTATCATCCTTCATTGGTAAGGTTAAGTATGCCTCTACTCCAAAATTATTAGGCATGCTTAATGATAAAACAAGAATGGGGAATAAAATCTTTGATCAATCAGGATGGGGACAAGCTTCTACTTTTTATTTTAAAAGATGGGCCTTTAGGCATGAAAACGAAATTAGGCTAATTTTTCGTGGCGAAAATAATGCATTTGACATTTTCAAGATTGATATTGATCCTTTTGATCTTTTTGATGAAATTGTATTAGATCCACGTATGACAACCGAAAAAGCTAATTTAGCGAAAGAACAAATAAGGGCTTGGGGATATAACAAAAAAATTATTCAATCAGGATTATATAAGATTCCTAACTTAAGCATAAGTTTACCAATATATTAAGAGTGATGGATTTTTTAATGATTTGATCAAAATGTATAGAAAAGCATGGATGGTTTCCGACCCTCCCTGCTTTTCTATATTAACAGCTTTTGATTAGATATGATTATTGCATGGTAATAATTTCATATTTCTTTTTCAATAGTGCCATATCAGCGCCAACTTTAATATCCAGTATTTTAGCATAGTGTTGTGTAGTTTGAATATTAGTATGCCCCAGCATTTTAGAAACGCTTTCAATAGGAATTCCATTTAATAATGTAACCGTTGTAGCAAATGTATGCCTTGCAATATGGAAAGTGATTTGTTTCTGTATACCGCAGAAGTCTGCAATCTCTTTTAAATAGCTGTTCATCTTCTGATTGCTAGATACCAACAAAGGAATGCGAGAAGGCACATTTGTTTTTTGTCTATTTATAGAAATCCATTTTTCGCCATCTATGCCAGTCACAATATCACCTTTTTTTAAATTCTTAACATCCACATAGGCAAGGCCAGTATAACAACAGAATAAAAATATATCCCTTACTTGCGCTAACCTTTCAGAAACCAGCGACTTATTGGCTATAAGCTTTATTCCTTCTTCATTAAGGTAAACCCGATCAACCTTTTTAATCTTGTTTTTATAGTTTTGAAATGGGTCGGTAGCCAGCAACCCGTTGGTGAGGCAAATACGAATAATCTTGCCGAAGTTCTTCAAGTATTTCACCGCGGAATTATTGGCGCATTTACGGACAGACCGTAAGTAAAAATCGTATTCAGTTATAAAAGCATGGTCTACTTTTCTAATGTCTATATCACTGATGTTGTATTTCCATTGTAAGAACTCCACTGTGTGCTTTAAAGAGGTTCTGTAACGTTCCGCAGTGCCTTTAGAGAACTCAGAGCCTACCAATGTTTGCATTTTGTTGTTATGGTCTTTAAATACATCAATTAAGGTACATTGCTTTTCTATCTTTCCCTGAAACTGATCTCGTAAGCGCTCGGCAGTGATGGCATCGTCCTTTTCTGTTAATTGTCGATGTGCCTCGAATACCTTGTTTTGCAAGTCGTCCAGATAAGCATTAAAGGATTTTACTTCTTCTTTTTTTTTGCCATTACTACGACCTGATATCGTTTTCCATTGTGAAGGTTCACAACTACGACCAGTGGTAACTTCCGCACGGTTGCCATTCACGGTAATGCGAAGATAGAGAGAAGCAGGGGGATACTCACCGAATCATTCACCTATAGGATTGGGATTCGTGCGAAAATTGTATCCCTTTAAAATGCAAAAAGCCTGAGATCTTTCGATTCGGGCTTTTCTCGGTTTTGATACCATTTTGGCGGAGAGTGGGGGATTCGAACCCGCGGACCCTTTGACAAGTCAACAGTTTTCAAGACTGCCGCAATCGACCACTCTGCCAACTCTCCGGCGCAAAAGTACAAATATGTACCAATTCCACAAACAAGAATCGGTCTCTAGGCCTTACCTACGCTGATTATTAAGCTATTTAAATTTGTTTTCTGGTATTTTATCCGCTAAAGGTAATATTTTGCACTACTCTATATCGGCACATGTTTTGAAGAACGAGTAGGTATATCTTTGCTCAAAATAAAAAAACCTTAAATTGAAAAACATGACTAACATTATTCATAAAAACCCGAAAAGACTTTTTGATCCCACTCCATTCGCTTTTTCACATTCTACAAGTACTCCGGATAATGGTAGATATGTTTTTATATCTGGGCAAAGTGGCGGCGAGGACTTAGAGCATACTCTCTCAAATGATTTTAGAAGACAAGTTCAATTCGCATTATTAAACTTAGAAATAGTGCTCCAAGAGTACAAACTAAAACCTGATGATGTCCTTAAAATTACCATATTAATTGTTGACCATGATCAGGAAAAGCTTAAGATATGGACAGAGGAAATGCATAAAGTATGGACGAATAATAAATTCCCAGCAAGTACATTAATTCCAGTTCCAAGACTAGCTTTAGATGGCATGCTAATAGAAGTTGATGCTATCACATTTATGCCATCTTAAACTACGCTCTACAAATATTTTACTTCCCAGCTATATACTCCGGGTTCTACATCAGCGATTTTCCAGAATTTGCCTTCTGGGATCGCTTTAATTGTCCTACCATTTTTCAGTATGCGGTCATTTGCCATTCGTCTTGGCAGGTATACCATTCCTGTTGAGTTTGGCGGGGTTATGGTTTGCAAAAGAAACTGTTCTGGGGTATTTGTAAATGCAACTTTTACCTTTCCCCGTAAGGTAGATAATTGTAATTCTGCTGTATTAAGCGTGCCGGGTTGGGGCTTGATCAGTATGGAGCCAAAAGCAGGAGATAAAGGTTCTACGCCCATTAATTTTCTGACAATGATGTTTGCAGGAGCTGCACCCCAGGCATGGTTCCAGTCCTGGTTCTTCTTATATTCGGTATCCCAGGCTTCAGTTGTCATCGTAGCACCGCTTCGCAACATATTGTACCAGCTGCGTTTGTCTGTTGCGGTTAAAAGTTTTAGTGCATATTGGGCTTGATGGTTATCATAAAGGCCGTCTAACAGAAACTGAGCGCCATATACACTACAGGCCATTCCTCTGGAGCGGATATGATCTAGTACGCGCGCTTTGTTGTTTTCGGGAACCAGGTTAAAAGCCATTGCAAACATATTGGCGTGAAGAGAGCTGTGCGAGGTCTCTTCTCCATCTTTTATGATTCCTGTCTCGGGGTCAACAAAGGCACGTTGGAAAGCCAATTTTACCTTGGCAGCCTGTGTAGCAAAGAAATCGGCATCTTTCGTTTCGCCCAGTTTTCGCGCTATCTTTTCTACACTAATCAGGGCCTGGTAATGAAAAGCATTTACAACTGAATTGTATGCCGTAAACACAAAGCCATCCGTTTCGCCGGGGGCATGTTTGGGGATGCTAAAACCTCCCTTTTGTGGCCAGTCTACGATGTCCTCCAGAATGGAATGTCCGTTGAAGTTTTCAAAGTAAATGGATTTGGTAAATGTGCTGTCCTGTTTCCCAGTTTTCGTGCTGATAAGTCCATCCGGCCTCCCCAGAGGAAGTAACAATTTGGCTTTCAATTGTGGGTAAATTACTTTAACGGCACGGATATCGCCAGAGTAGAGGTAATCGTTCCATCCAATCAACAAGTTTTGTAGCGACCATTCTGTAGGCCAGGTAGCATGGTAGATCAAATATGCCAGAGACCTTTTGACCATGTTAAATTCTGCATCAACGGCATAATGGGAGAGCTGATTGATGAGTACATCGGCTTCATAGGGTATCCGTTCTCGGTCGCCATCCACATACAATCCGGTAAAGGAAGTGGCTTTAATGGTATGCTTAGAAAGGTCCCAGACCTGGTTTAACAGTGTATCTGAGGATTTAAATGAGGAAGCATCATCATCAAAAGGATAATTAACGGCATTGCGCCACACACTGTCGATCTTGATGTTTTTGTTTGCTTCTATTTCAGCATAGCGGAAAGGCAATACTTCGCCAATATATTCGGGCATAAGAATGGCCTTAGAGCCTGTATTTTGTTTATCAGCTGTAAACTTTGGTTCGTAATTATGTGTGCCCGATTTTAGTGGGATCGTTAGCAAGCGATAACGGATGTGGCCTTTTGGTGCTCTGTCAACCTGCCCGGTTGCTGTAATGGCTTCGCCAATATGAACACGTAGGGTATCTGTTCCGGTTGAAGAGGAAGCTTTGATACGGAATTGTCCGAATGCAGCTTTACCAAAGTCGAACCGGACGTTGTTATTGTTTAGCTGACTACTCCCGCTGGGTAGCTGTTCCCATTTGGTCAATGCATGAAAGGCGGTTTGATCCTGTTTTAGCTCAGTACCAGTGGTAAATGCTGTCGGCTTTGAAAAAGCACTGACCATTGACTTATTGTTCCATACCATCACTTTCCAATAGTAAGTACTATTGGGTTTCAGCTTATTTCCTTTGTATGGAATGCCAGGCTGCCATTTTCCGGTTACTTTTCGGGAATCCCAGGCATCGCCCAGGTTTGCAGAAAGGTTTTCAGGTGTCGAAGAAACCAGTATACGATATGCGGTTTGATGGCTGCCCTGGCTAAGATCGTTCATTACCCAGGTAAAATATGGACGCTCATTGGCAGTAAGAACAGTCGGATAGGGGCGACCCAATGGGCTCTCAGACAAAAGCAGATCTACCCGTAATGCGGATGGTGCTTTTAAAGATTGAGAGCTTGCTTTTACCGCCGAAATTGCAAGTAAAACAGTTAAAAAGTATTTCGCTGGTGCTAAGGATAAACAGTTCATTTACATTTTAATTTCTAGGGTCAATCAATGTTGGAAGCCACACCCTGAAGCGTGAAGCCTCAGTATTGGTATTTCCGGCAGAAGCATAATCACACAATAATACAGAAATAGGTTCATTTGGTCCTTCCTTATGAGATTCAGTTTTAAACATAGTTTTGAATTTCATCCAAAAACCTTCGCTGCTCGTCGCCACAGGTTGCAGGTCTACAAAACCATCTTTGTCTGCGATTGGAGTAAGGGCATCATCTATATTGGGTCCACCCAGGCGCAGATCTCTGGCCAGCGTAATGGGGCCACGAATAATGGCAAAATGTTCTGATTTATCGCCCGTGTAAATGAGCTTTCCCTGCATGTCCAATTCAAGGCTGATGACGTCTGTATTGGCCCAGGTTCGGGTAATTTCCGTATATCTGCCCGGAACAATACCCTCGATAGTTTTGCCGTTGACCAGTATGCTGCTTTGTTTGCTCCAGGCCGGAATGCGTATGCCCAGTGCAAATGATTCTGGTTTCTTTAGGTTTAATTTTAAATTTACCTTGCCCGAAACAGGGTAATCTGTTTGCTGGATGAGTTCGACAGCTTGGCTTTTAGGGGTGCGAAGTTGATAAGTACCAGGCATAAAAAAATTAACCTGCAGACCAGTGGTACTGCTCATTACTGTAGTTAGGGGTAAGGTAAATAGCCCTCTCGGTCCGCTTGCCACGCAACAGTTTAAGCCCATGTCGCATTGTTCTCCGCCTTCCAGTCTATGGCCTGCCAGCGGACTGTACTTAGCCCAGTCGCTGCCATCGGGTTTCATTGCGCCCAAAAGTGCATTGTAAAAGGTTTGCTCAATGGCATCTGCATATTTCGAATCTGCGGTAAGCTTGAGCAGCTGCTGGCTTAGCTTGATCCAGGTAGCCGTTACACAGGTTTCCTGGTAGTGATTGATCGGTAGGGCCTGGGCATCTTTTCCGCCAAACCAGCACTCCACGCTAGAGCCTGAGCCGGCAATGTTAATTTCAGTTTTTTGGATGTTCGCCCATGTTTTTTCAACGGCTGCTTTATATTCAGGTTTGGCTGTTAGTCGGTACAATTCCAGCAAACCTTCATAGCAGGACATCATTTCGTAGGCTTTTTGGCCTTGTTCCCAACCAAACCAATGTGCAGGTTTTGGAAATCTTTTTGCCACATCGGTATCTGATTTGGTGATCAGCATAGGGCCTCCTTCGGATTCCCATTGTCTAACAATCTCTTCTGCAAATTCCAGGTAACGCTTTTCTCCAGTGCGGCTGTACAAAAGGCAAATGGGTTCCAATATAGAAGTTGCCGCCATGCCGCGGTGGTTGCCTTTTTTTACAATGCTGACCTTACGGTCGCTCAGCTCTTTGATCAAATGATCTGCCAATGCGCTAGCTGCTTTTAAAGCTTTAGCATCATGCGTTAAGTCATAATAGGACAGTAGGCCTAGTAGGCAATATTTCCTGCCCCAGATGTCCCATTGCTCTAATTGTGCCTTTTCGGTATAGTTACCAATGTATCCATCTGAGCTTTGAGTAGCCATGAGTTTCGCTACAGATTGATCCAGTATGGCTTTAAGTTGGGGCTCCGGACGATATTTGTAAGCGAGGACGGCCGAAGTAAACCATTTTCCCCAGAATTCGGATTGCCAGCAGCGGGTTTCTGTGCGGTTTTTGAATGGTTCAATTAAACGGTCCGCGTCTTGGGCGAGTATACGGTTTGTATAGGCATTACCAAATTCTTGACCCGCAAAGCCTTGTATCTGCGCTGAAATGGCTGGCTTTAGCTGATCTTGAATTAAGCCGGGTTTTTGTGCTGTACTGTTGACCCAGGAGATCAGCAGTACGGCAATCAGCTTAGCGCTGTTGTATTTAGAATAATATGCCATATGATTTTAAAGATTAAATGATGGATTAACTTCTTGAAATTTCCTGCCAGTAGGTTCCCATCCAGATTAATTTTAGGGTTGAGCGGGAAGTGGTCGTAAAATCAGTACTGCCCGAGAGTTTGATGTTTGTATTGTTTGCAATTGTGGTTAATGAGTTACTGAAAGTGAGCAGTAGTTCCCGGAATAATTGTCCGCCAGTAATATTTGTTACCGTTGTGGCCGCAGTGTTGTTGAAATTCAGAATCTGTGCGGCTTGTAGTGTGCCAGCACCCATTCCACAAGATACTACAGCTGCATTGTTGCCTATGGATAAGCGGCCTCCGGCTGCGGTAGTTAAAAATGCAGTGAGGGCTGATTCTGAAATATAGGTTGCAGGAGCCTGGTTAAATATAGGATCTTCGAGACTGAGCCTGTTGCTGGCCACATTGATACCGTAAGCATCGATAAAAGTGCCACTGGTTGCGCCATAGGTTCTCACGGTTCTGACTACCGGTCTGCGGATAACCAATCCTTGTGTTAGTGCTTTGTTAAATACAATGCCATTGCCCAGGTTATTGAACAGCGGACTATCAAATTCAACACCTACACCATCTTTAATGTGGACGGCGTAACTATCATAACTTCCATCTTCAATTCTTCCACCTCCGGTGAAATAAGTGTTCGTGAATTTTATATTTCTTGGCAGATCGTTGGCTCCATCAGAATCAATCAGGATTGCATTGAGCCTGGAGCCTTCAAATTGCTGGCCGGTAGAGACCAGGTTATAAGTTCCACCATCCAACCACATGTTGTGCTGATCAGACAGGCTGACCTGTCCACCTACAAAATTAAGCGGGCCTATGGTGCCTACAGTTGAAGTTCTTCTGCCAATTCGGATTCCATATCCGCATTTGTAGACATTCACATTGCTATAGATTTTCATGTTGATTTGGCCATCAGATTGGTTGGACGTGATATTTAGACCGATACCTGTCCAGCTGCCATTTCCTGAGGCTTGTCCCCGGATCAATCCATTTTGATGTTCCGTTTCCCAGGTGGTTACTTCGGATATGCCATTTCCGATGGGGTTGTTGATCTGAACAGTATAGTTTTTAAATAAAATCTGCCCCTGGCAAGCCTCCAGATAAATCACATTGGTGGTTTTGTTGCCACCCATAAAATTGACATTTTCGAAATCGATTTGTCCACCCATAGTTGCAGGGCTAGTTATAGAAAAGAAACCAATGCATTCGATTAGGTTAGCTGTTTCGTTGTTTACATGGACAAATCCAGCACCCTGAGGTTCCAGATCGCCCGTAGCTATTCCGCCCGCTTGTCCGGTGATTTTTACCCGTCCTGGCTTAGACTGGTAGCCCGGATTTTTCAGACTGTCTTTATACAGATAGAGCGTATGGGTGAGGTATTTTTTGCCCTCCATTAGCTTAATTTCTGTACCGCTTTTGGAACAGTAGTTTAAAGCATTTTGTATGGCTTGTGTATCATCTGTTCCAGTTTTGTTGATATAATTGTAATCGCCTTTGGCGCCAAACATCTCGAGCGTAACAAAGGTAGAGGCTCTTTTGTACCTTCTCGAGCCACTGACAATCACCATGGAGCCGTCATCAGCGGTACTGGTATCATTTGCATCGTACTGAAATGTTCCAGACCTCAGGCCATCGTTAATGTATACGATATCGTGGTTATCAGCTGCGCCAGTTCTAAGTTGTGCTATGGTTAGATATGGAACATGATTGAGTGTGTCGGTTAAGCTTTCTGGCTGTAATTCGGCCATTTTTTGGCATGAGCTTAACCCGGCTATCAATAAGATAGCCATTAATATGTTATATTTCATGGGTCTATTTAGCTAATAGGGTTAATATTTGACGTTTGGCTTTTAAACGTTCGGTTAGTTTAGGCAGACTTATTTTTTGTACACTTACTTTGTCCTCAATCGCTAACGCAGCGGCTATTCCAGCACTTTCGCCCATCACCATCCAGGCCGGTTCGACCCTTAAAGATGAAAAAGCTACATGTGAGGACGAGATGCATACGGGGACCAGGAGATTTGTACATTCAGTGGCTTTCGGCGTAATGATACGGTATGGAATCTGGTAGGCGATGCCTCGACCTTCGATACGCGTTTTGGCAGGGAAGATGGTTCCTTCATTGATGAAGCCACCACCAGGAGTTAAAATCCTTTGGCAGTCGTGCGAATCAATAGGGAAGGAGCCTATACCAATGGCATCGGGCTTTTCTTTGGTTTCCAGTATATCTTTCTGCGTTAAAAAATACTCGCCAACCATGCGCCTGGCTTCTCTCACATACAGCACCGGTGGAAAATAGCCGTACTTCGCAAATTCATCTTTTGCATAGCCCAGGTTTTTCATTCGCTCTCTTACGGCTTCGGGAACCGCAGAATCAGTCATCAGAAAATAGAGCAGACCTTCGGTATAATCGCGATGATGTTTCCATATTTCTTGTCTGCGTTTTGGGTTTGCATCCGGGTAGTCCCAGTTTTCGCCCACTAAACCTGTAGACAGCTGTGCCCCGATACCATTATTGCCATCGAGCTTATTTCCTGGAATCGGATAAAGGTCGAAAGGAATACCGGTTTTGGGTGCTGCTTTATAAAAGCGTCTGAATAGTTCGTATTGATCTGGGTTGTAACCAACAGGTTTTTTAAAGGGAACCCGGTTTGCTGGATCTTCAGATAGACATAGGCGGAAGCTGTAAGTCATAATCCGATGATCGCCTTGTCCTTCTGGTGTAACTGCTGTTCCGGTGATTAAAGGCAATGGTTTTCTATCCTGATCTGATGAGATTATACCCATTGCTTTCTTCTGGTAAACGGCACCAGCAAAAGATTCTCCGAACTCATCCCGGCCTTCGCGGCCTACCTTGTAAGTAACACCTGCGGCTGCCATCAGGTCGCCCTCATAACTGGCATCGATGAACATTTTTCCTGAAAACGTTTTGCCCGATCTCATTTTAAGGCTTTGGATTGCCTTGTCGTTTAATTTTGCAGATTTTAAGGTTTCCTTAAGCACAACCTCAACACCTGCTTCTTTTAAAATGGTATGGAAAACAAGCTCTGCCACATGGGGCTCATAGGTCCAGAATTTAGTGTCTTTTTCATCAACCCGGTAATTGAGTTGTACGCCTCTTTTTGCGTAAACTGCTTCTACACGCTTGTGAAATTCTTCGAAAAGACCGCCTAAGGTTTCTCTGAACATCTGGTTGGAATCACTAAAGCCAAGACCACCGCTCATCATACCACCGGCAATAGGAAGTGGTTCGATCATGACAACGGATTTTCCTTCACGGGCGGCGGCTACAGCTGCAGTAATGCCTGCAGGTGTAGCGCCGTAAACCAGCACATCATATTCCTTTTTGGGCTTCCAGGAAGTAAAAAGGAACAGGATTAAAATAGCTATATATGTGTACCTCATTTTTAATTCAATTAATGGTTTGCAGACTAGTATCCCTGGTTTTGAGGGAGTAAAAGCGGATTAAGGTTGATCTCGCGGTAAGGAACAGGGAACAATTTCCTGTCGGCCGTGATGCTCATGTTAGAAAGCCTTGGATCAATAGAGAGGTATTTGGTTTTGAAGGCTTGCATGGTGGCCACTTCTTTACCCCATCGGATCAGGTCGTGCCAGCGATGACCTTCAAAGCAAAGCTCAAGTCTACGTTCTTTTTCTATGGCCAATTGTGTATCTGCTTTTGACAGGCCCGAAAGTGCAGGTAAATTTGCCCTTACCCGGGTTTTGCTGACATAGGTTAAGGCGTCACCTGTTTTGTCGTTCTGGTTAAGCGCTTCGGCATACATCAGTAAAACATCTGCATAACGGAGCACAGGCCAGTCGGTCTCACCTTCATTTAAAATAGGCACACTGTATACAAATTTCTTTGCCCAATAAAAGATCTTAGGATTGGTTCCATCTTTAAAGACGCCCAGATAAGCTGTTTTACGCAAATCTGTGCTTTCGAAGGCATCATACAGATCTTGTGTGCCGGTATTGTTACTGTTAGCTCCTAAGGCAACAATTGAAGTTCCTGATTTTTGAGGTGCAAATGCGTAAGCAAATGAATTGCCCAGACCTACACCACCAGAAATGTACTGCACAGAGAAAATAGCTTCCGAGTTATTGTCATTTCCGACCCCAAAAAGCTTAGCTAAATTTGGTTCGAATGTATAAGCGGGAATAACCTGTTCGAGTATGGCTTCGGCTTCTGGCCATTTCTTCCGTTGCAGATAAACCTTGCCCAGTAAGGCTTTAGCTGCGCCACTCGTAGCACGACCTACATTTACCCCTGTAAATTTAGGAGGTAGCAGGGTTTGTGCATCTTTAAGGTCTTTTTCTATTTGCAGGTATACCTCATTGGCCGGACTTCGTTTATAAGTATAAGCTTCTTCTTCTGTTTTTAGTTCTTTTAAGACAAGGGGAGCATCACCATAGAATCTGACCATATTGAAATACATCAGGGCACGTAAAAATTTAGCTTCGCCGATGTATTGGTCTTTAAGTGCTGCGGTAATGGTTATATTTTCTATGCGCTCAAGAATAATATTTGTGGCCGCTATGGTGCGGTAAGACTGGTTCCATGGGCCTGCAACTCCGCCTGTAGAACGGTAAGTCAACCAATCGAACTCACCATAGCTGCCTTCATTCTCTGAAAATACCTGTGTATTATCGGAAGGCAGTTCGGCATAGATCCAGTAGGCATTGTAAATGTCCCTAAGGTTACCATAAGCTCCGGTTAGCACCGAACGGATATCGGCCTCAGTTTTATAATAATTGCCAACATCAATTACATGCTCTGGGGTAAGGTCTACGAAACCTTTTCCGCAACCTCCAGTTATGATGATCATCCCTGCCAGGAGGGTTTTATATATTTTAGAAAGATAACGATCCATAATTTTAATTTAAAAGAGATTTGAAAAATGGTTAAAAACCTACATTGACCCCGAAAATAAAGACCCGGTTAGCGGGATATGTTCCCTGATCTACACCCGGTCGGTACACCGCATCATCGGTAACACTGGTAACACTGGTTTCGGGATTGTACCAGTTGTATTTGGTGAATGTGAGTAGGTTTTGGCCAGTAGCGTAGAAGCGGACGGTCTGCATTTTAATGCTTTTCAATAAACCGGCCGGAAGCCTATAGCCAACGGTAAGGTTACGGATGCGTAAAAATGAGGCATCTGAAACGGCTTTATTGGTTAAGTTGTTTAATGGTGTTACTCCTGAAGCTAATGGCGCCGGATATTCAACATCTCTGTCTGGATTCTGGCTGTCGAACATATTGTTAAAATAAGTAGGACTTGAATTGACATTGTGCACACCAAATTGGTGACGGATATTACCATTGATGACGTTTACGCCCTGAACGCCCTGTACGATGAGCGAGAGATCGAAGTTTTTATATTGAAAAGTACTGGATAAGCCGTAAACGAAATCCGGAAAACCATGTCCAATGACAGCCATATCCTGCTCGTCAATTTTGCCATCGTTGTTTTGATCTTTAATGATCCAGTCGCCCACTTTATTGCCGGTAACCCATTGTGGGTATTTACCCAGGTCTGCTGTGTTTTTAAATATGCCTTCCACCTGGTAGCCGCGCATCAAGCCCAGCGGATCACCAACTCTAACCTGGAATACATTGTCCCAACCAAAAATAGCTGCCTTTGCAGGAAGTGAGGAAGGGCCACCCAGGTCATCAACCTTAGTGCGGTTGGCCGAAACATTGGCGTCTAAAGTCCATTTTACTGCGCCCAGATTGAAATTGGCTTTTCCGCTAATTTCAAATCCGCGATTGCTTAGTCTACCAAGATTGGTGCGGAAAGTGGTCGCATATCCAATTATACTTGGCAGGTCTTTTTGAAACAACATGCCTTCTGTATGGCGTGAGTAATAATCAATGGAAAGGCTGTATTTATCGTTTAGAAAACCAGCTTCCAATCCAAGATCTGCCTGGCGGTTCTTTTCCCAGGTGAGGTTGTAATTGGCAAAGCCGGATTGTGCCGAGCCATAGCTGCGTTGTGAGCCTAAGCTGTAATCGCGATTGATGATGTTGTTAGACCAGGTAAAGTCGCCAATATTGGCATTCCCTGTTTCTCCATAACTCGCACGGATCTTTAGTTCATTCAGCACATTTTTTAGGGGCTGCATAAAGCTTTCCTGTGTAATGCGCCATGCACCTGAGACAGATGGGAAGACTGCAAAGCGTTTGTTTGGACCAAAGCGGGAGGAACCATCCTGACGTAGCGCTGCTGATAAGATATACTTGCCTTTGTAATCGTAGTTTATCCTTCCACCAAGGGATAAGAATGAGTTCTGACTATAGGCGAGCGAACCTACAAGATCTGAAGAGGCCAACGGGTTTTCGAGCAAATCTGTGGTATAGGTGCCTGATCTTCCGTTTACACCAGTTGATTTTGCGTGGTACTTTTGTAGGGAGTAGAGTAGTAGGGCACTTAGATTATGGTTGCCCCCAAAAGTTTTATTATAAGATATGGTATTCTCCCAAAGCCAGTCTAGCACGGTAGACTGCGATTCTGATGAGTAAATTTGAGTCATTATTGGGTTACTACCACTGGCGGCAGGCGCACTTCCATTGGCTAAGGTAGCCGGAATATAAGCATACTGATCGTTCACGTTGAGCGTTGCCCCGATAGATGTTTTGAATTTTAAGTCTTTAATCGGTTCGTATTCAATGAAATTATTGCCCAGAATACGGTATTCCCTTAGTCGGTTTTTATATAATTCGAGCACGCCCAATGGGTTATAAAGCGCTGCTTGAAAAAACACGCCATTTGCAGAGTTTTTTAGTCCGCGGTATCCTTGCGCATAATCGCCATCAGCGGCATAAACCGGGACAACAGGAGGCATCAATACGGCAGAGTGGATTGGACTTGGAAGCGCTCTGGCTCCGGTGGTTTCGCTAGCTGAGGCTTCACTAAATTGACCGCCCGCAGGTTGTCTGAATTGCTGAGAGAAGGAGGGTGCCATGGAAATGCCTATTCTTAATTTCGGACTCAAGTCTGCATCCATATTGAAACGGATGTTATAACGGTCGTAAGTAGTTCCGATCATTGTTCCGTCTTGTTTGAAATAGCCACCTGAAATAGAATATCTAGCCTTTTCTGAACCACCTCGTGCTGAGATTTGAAAATCAGAGATTGGCGCTTGTCTAAATATTACATCCTGCCAGTCTATATCCGGCAGGCTCTGCGGATCGGTATCAAAAATTGTTGGATAAGTGATGTTTCTCATCCGCGCTGCGTATTTTGCATATTCAATGTACTGGTCGCGGCTAAGCAGATCTACTTTTTTAGCCACATTTTGTACACCGGTATAGGCAGATACGTTAAAGCTAGTTTTGCCGGCTTTACCACGTTTAGTTGTCACGATAACCACACCATTTGCAGCCCTTGAACCATAAATTGCTGCAGAAGCTGCATCTTTTAAAATGTCTATGGATTCAATATCAGCAGGGTTGATCAGGTTAAACTGGGTTGACTCCTGTAAAGGATAACCGTCGACCACATAAAGTGGGTCGCTGTCTGTTCCTAAAGAGCCTATTCCCCTGATTCTTACGGTTGGCGCTTCGCCAGGGTAACCTCCCCGGCCAGACTGAACCTGTACTCCGGAAACAAGGCCTGCCAGCGCTTCGCCAGGTGTAGAAACAGGTTGTATACCGATAAATTTACCTTCGACTCTTGAAATGGCTGTAGAGACTTTCTTTTTGGATTGTTCTCCATACCCAATTACGAGTACTTCCTCCAATGCATTTTTCTGCTCTCTTAATAGGACATTTATGTTTTTGCTGTCCTTTACCTGGATCTCGTAAGGTGTGAAACCTACATAAGAGAACACCAGATAATCATTTTGATCGGCGACAAGGATTTTGTAATTACCGTTGGCATCTGTTACGACCGTATTGGACGTGTTTTTGGTTTTTACACTCACACCCGGTAGAGGAAGACCTTTTTCGTCGGTCACTTTTCCGGTTATGGGAATAGGGGCGCTGACCTGGATTTCTGCAATCGCGGCGTTTTTTTTTCTGATGACTACGGTTTGTCCATTTCTAAAAAGAATTTCGACATCGCGTTGTGAGAAGCATTTGTCTAATATCTCCTTTATGGAAGCTTGTCGCACATTTATGGTAACGGGGCTGAGCTCCTTTATCAATCCGGCATCGCATATAAAGTTATATCCGGTTTGTTTGGTGAGTAGGGAGAAGACTTCTTTTATAGGCGCGTTTTTTACATTCAGGCTAGCCCTTTGCGCATAGCTTGCGGCATTGACTTGTAAAAAAGCAATAAGCAAAAAAGCAATGGTCAGTTTCATTCGGAGTACCCATTTAGTTTTTTCTGTCTTGTAAAACCTGCTTATCGGGTATACAAGTGCCAGAAACCTTAGCGCACAGGAGGTCGTGTCCCTGGACGTAAGTTCAGTAAAATTTTCATACATTTGGTTAGGATTAATATTTGGTTGTCGTTCAATTGATTAGGTATCCTATAGCCTTTAAAAGCTAAATGAAGCCGGGAGTGGTCTAAACACTTCCGGTTTTCAGGATATTATAAGTACTTATTTAGCTATAACTTCGATCCTCCTTCCTTCGATTTTAAAATGGACTTTTTCGGTTAATTCTATATTTTCTAATAGACTTTCCAGGTCTTTATTGCGTGCATAATTTCCTACAAAAGAGACATGATCCAGGTTGCCTTTGAAAGTGATCTCTACGTTATACCATCTTGCAATCTTTTTCATGATGCTTTTGATGTTTTCATCGTTAAAAATGAAAAGTCCGTTTTTCCATGCGATGGCCTCTTCGGTATTTATTTCAGTAACGTTGATCTTGTTGTTGTTTAAAGTTGATTGTTGACCAGGTTTTAGGATGACGTTCTCTGTTCTATTTAGGCTTACAATGTTGACAGATCCTTCGAGAAGGGTGGTCGTAGTGCTTTGCTCATCTGCATAGCTGTTGATGTTGAAATGCGTACCCAGCACTTTTACTTCTTGTTTGGCTGATTTTACGATAAAGGGACTGGTCTTGTTTTTAGCGATTTCAAAATAAGCTTCTCCAATAAGCTCTACTTTACGTGTTTTTAGGCTGGCAAAACTAGTTGGAAATGTAAGTGTTGAGGCTGCGTTGAGCCATACTTTGGAGCCGTCAGGTAAAATCAATTGATATTGACCGCCTTTTGGCGTTTCTATGGTGTTATAGCTGGTTTTTCCTGATGGATTAGGTTGATCTGTCAATTGATACACCAACATGCCTGTGGCGGTTTTTGTAATCTGTATTCCGGATTGTTCGGCAAGCTTCCCGTTTGTAGCATCAGTTAATGAGATTTTTTGTCCGTTTGAAAGGGTAAGGAAAGCTTTATTGCCACCTGGCGCTATGGGGCTTGTTTTTGTGGTTTGAACGAGCTGGACAGGCCGAACTGCGGAATAAAAATAAAAGGCGAGACTAAGGCAGAGTAGGATCGAAGCAGCAATGCTAAGCTTTTTCCATAGTGGAATGGAAGGTTTGCTTGTATTTGGTTTAATTGCTGCCCAGTTTTGCTGATGTGCAAGTTGGAGCTGTTCGTCAGAAAGACCATGCTCAATTTCGGCATTGAAGTTATGCAACCAATTTTCAAGCATTGCTTTTTCTTCAGCTGTAGCCTGTCCCTGGTGGTATTTTAATAATAATTCTCTGGCGTCTTTTTCCATGTTTATAGCGCTTTAATCTCTGACGATTATAGCAAAGACAGATCAGGATAGCCGAGTGGGTACTGTGATTGAAAAAAAATTATAAGATGTGGCAGAAATAGATTAGGATCCCAAGTTTAGTCCTTAGAATTTTGAGCGCTCTTTTCATGTGCGTCTCTACTGTTTGTTCTGATATCCCTAATTGCTGTGCAATTTCCCGGTTGCTTAGGTATTGATTTTTTCTCAGTTCGAATACCTCGCGCATTTTTGGTGGAAGTGCGGCTATTTCGCGTTCAATTAAGCTAGTGATGTCTTTTTCACGGATTAAAAAATCGGCAGAGAGCGCATCTGTATCTATCGCGTGCTGAAGAGAGGATATGTATTTCGTTTCGGATTGCTTGCGGGCAATGACATTCAATATCTTGTTTAATACCGATTTATAGAGGTAGCCTGGTAATGTAGTTTTAAGCTCAAAATCTTTCCTGTTTCTCCATAAGTGTACAAAAACCTCTTGTACAATGTCTTTCGCTTCTTCTGAGTTCTGCAGTTTTTTATAAGCGTAAATGTAAAGTAAGCTATCAAAGCGTTTGAAGATTTCGCCAAATGCCAACTCGTTATCAGCCTTGAGCAAGGTCATGAGTTCAAAATCATCAAGATTGCTTATTAATTGCATTTAATACTATTTGGTTGGTTTGGTTTAAAAGGTATTGGGGTTTGGTTGGTTCTTAATGCCTTAAGCAATATTAAATAATTATTCTTTATTTTTCTTATATTTAGGCTCCGAGCGGTAAAAACATGCCGCGATAAAAAATCAGATTATTTTCAGAACGTTTTCAGGCTTGCAGGATCTCTGTATCGTGGCTCTTTACATAGTCGTTATTGCCTCGGACCTGGTTCGTCTCTCGTTCGTCTTTGTTCGGTAAAAAGCCAATTGCAAGATGACTACCAGAGGGGCCGCAGTAAAGCCATATTAGTGAGTGCTATCCGGGCTGCGAAAGCGCCGCTGAAAATCTGAAAAAAATATTTTGCCTAGTTGTATTGAGGTAGATGTTTAAATATGTTTTGTATTAAATTTTGGGGCAAGTACTCTACAAATATTTGGGTGGCAATTTGTTTTAATGGCTTTGCTCCAGGCTTTCCAGACTTCAGATGAGTTGCTATTGATGATTATATTTTTACTATATGGCTTATTGGTATTGGGCATAATAAAATCTCAAAATAATAAGAAAGCGGGAATGATCTCCGACCACTCCCGCTTCATCTAAATTAACGCTCTCACATATATAGACGCTATTTGTGGCTAGATATTGTGTTACCTGATAAAATAATTAGAAATTCGTTATATCCGTAAGCATATAACTCTGGCCTATATGTTTATATTATATCTATATGCATATAATTATTTGTATATCATATTTTTTATATTTATTTGCATATAATTTTGCTATATTTATCTAATTAGATGTAAATGCATATAATGAAAGGATTAGCGTCATTTGTAAAAGAAAAAAGAAAGCTTGCTGGATTGACCCAGGAGGAGTTTGCTGAACGGGCCGGTGTAGCGCTCACGGTGATCCGTAAAATTGAACAGGGAAAAGAAACATTGAACCTTTCCAGTGTGAATCAGGTTTTGCTGATGTTCGGGAGCATACTTGCGCCAGTTAGTACAAGGGAAATAGAAATGGAGGCATCATGAGAAAAGGCTTGGTATGGTATAACAATAAGCTTGCTGGTGAGTTGACTGAAACTGATGAGGGTGAATACGAATTTGAGTATGATGAGTCTTATATCTTAGCTTACCCAGATCAGTTTATTACTTTTTCTTTACCGGTAAGAAAAGAGAAATATGTCTCGAACAGACTTTTTCCTTTTTTTGAGGGTTTAATCCCTGAGGGATGGTTGCTTGATATAGCCACTAAAAACTGGAAGCTGAACCCGAATGACCGCATGGGATTGGTTCTGGCCTGTTGCGGGAATTGCATTGGGGCGGTAAGTGTTGAGCCTGTTAATCAAGAAGATGAATCGTAAATGTTTATATTGTTATAACGAACTGAAGGATGAAGTGGACTACCATGAAAAGTGTAGTCTTGAATTCTTTGGAACTAAGGTTCCTCCACTGATGGAGTATTCTCTAAAGGATATGGACAGGCTTGCAAAAGATGTCGTTGAGGGTAGCGTGGCGATTCCTGGTGTACAACCTAAGTTATCACTTACACTGGTCAAAAAGAGTTTGGATCAGGGGAGTGTTTCAAGACTTACCGTTGTTGGTGCATTGGGGGGGAACTATATATTCAAACCTCCTTCTATTCATTATAAGTGGATGCCTGAAAATGAACATGTAACCATGAGGATAGCAGAAGAATTCGGTATACCGGTAGTGATGTCATCGCTGATCCGGCTAGCTTCAGGTGAGCTTGGCTACATTACAAAAAGGATCGACCGTACTAAAGAAGGAGAAAAGATCCACATGTTGGATATGTTCCAGATCCTGGAAGCAGTAGATAAATACAAGAGTTCTATGGAAAAGGTCGGTAAGGCTATCGGCGACCATTCTGTAAATACACAACTTGATAAATTGTATTACTTTGAGCTTGCACTTTTCTCTTTTGTATCGGGAAACAGCGATATGCATCTGAAAAATTTTTCCATGATCCTATCTCCCCAGGGTTGGATATTATCTCCCGCGTATGATCTATTAAATGTAACGCTGGCTAACCCTGCCGATAAGGAGGAGTTGGCACTGACTCTGGGAGCTAAAAAAAGAAAGATTGGCCGCCCCCAATTTGACGATCTTGCTGAGCGATTGGCTTTGACAATCAGACAACGGGACCGGGCCTACAATCGCCTACGAAAAAATCGGGATATAGCATTTGACTGGATAAGCAAGTCATTTTTGTCCAATGAGGCAAAGGAAGAATATCTTTCTATTCTGGACTCCCGTTACAGGCAATTGGGGCTGTTATAAATTACAAAAGCCACAACATCCATTGTGCCTGGAATCGCAAGATCCCAGGCTTTTTGTTTACTAGGATTTGCTACCTGCAAATAACCTGAGTCCATAGATGAATCAAAAGACGCTATTTATGGCTAGACATTGTCTGACCCGATAAAATATTGTTATTTTTATAAATGAAAAAAATTATCTACTTCCTGATAGGTATAGCTGCATTTGCTGCCTGTAAACAAAAAGACGCTGGAAATGGACAGGAGAACAAGAATTTCTCCAAGCTTTGCGACCAATATTATGAAGAAGGTTTGAAGTTATTTCCCCTAAACGCTACTTACGCGGGCGATGACAGATATAATGATCTCCTGCCTAACGATGGCTCTGTCCAGTTTATTCAGGAAACTAAAGATTATTATACCAAATATCTCGATAGTTTGAAAGGGTATGATCCTGAAAAACTTAACGAAAATGACAGGCTTTCCTATGATGTTTTAAAAGACGAGTTACAGGTTAGTTTGAATGGCTTGAAATATCATTTCGAATATTTGCCATTTAACCAGATGGTTTCTTTACCGCTGACTTTTGGGCAACTTGGATCTGGTACCGGCGCCCAACCTTTTAAAACGGTTAAAGATTATGACAACTGGCTAAAACGCGTATCTGCATTTTCTGTATGGGCCGATACTGCCATTGGTAACTTTAAAAAGGGAATACAAGCAGGAATCATACTCCCAAGCGCACTGGTTGTTAAAATGTACCCACAGATGTACAGTATGGTGGTAACCGATCCGAAAAAAAGTCTTTTTTATGACCCTATTACCAACTTTCCAAAAGACTTTTCAGCGGAAGATAAAAAACGATTTACCGAATTATATAGTAAAGCTATCTTAAACGAAATCATCCCTTCTTATAAAAAAATGGGTGATTTTTTAAAGAACGATTATCTGCCAAAAGCGAGAACAAGCTCTGGTTTTTCTGCTTTGCCAGATGGTAAAGCCATGTATGTTTACCTGGTTGGACAACAAACTACCACCACTAAATCACCGGAAGAAATTTACCAGACCGGCTTGAAAGAAGTGGCGCGGATCAAAAATCAAATGGATAGCATCAAGAATAAAGTTGGTTTCAAGGGCGATCTACATGCGTTCTTTGCGTATATGCGGAATGATCCTAAATTCACACCTTATAAAACGCCTAAACAAGTATTGGATGCTTTTGAGGACATCCATAAGCGTATGGAACCAAACCTGAAAAAGATGTTTAACCATGTTCCTAAAACGCCTTTTGAAATCAGACAGACCGAAGCTTTTAGGGCAGCATCTGCTAGTGCCGAATACGTTCAGGGCTCTGCAGATGGGAAAAGACCAGGTATTTTTTACGTGCCTATTCTTGACGCTACTAAGTTTAACATTACTTCCGGAATGGAATCTTTGTTTCTGCATGAGGCTATTCCGGGGCATCACTATCAAATCTCTTTGACCCAGGAAAATACCAGTTTACCAAAATTCCGAAGATTTGGCCTACACAATGCCTATGTAGAAGGCTGGGCGCTATATTGTGAGTCTCTGGGTAAGGAACTAGGCTTGTATGCAGATCCTTATCAGCATATGGGTGCATTGGGTGATGAAATGCATCGTGCCATTCGTTTAGTGGTTGATGTGGCCATTCATACCAAGAATATGAGCAGGGAGCAGGCCATTAAATATATGATGGACAATGAAGCCATTAATGAGCAGGGGGCAACTGCAGAAATTGAGCGGTATATGGGGATGCCTGCACAGGCTTTAGGCTACAAGATTGGTGCAATGAAAATCCGTGAGTTGCGTACTAGATATGAAAAGGAGCTAGGTAGCAAATTTGACCTGGCTGAATTCCATAATCAGGTGCTTAAAGATGGTTCGTTGCCTTTAAGTGTATTTGAAAGTAAAATGGATGCCTGGGCTAAAGAATTGTAGTAAAAATATCTCTATTTTTAGCTTCAAAAATTAACTTATAATTCAAAGTATCCTTAAAAAATTTTACTGATGCCATTTTACGGCTGGAATAACTAAATTAGCGGCTATTATTACCGCAGAGACATAAAAGTAACAACCAAAACAAAATATATGAAAATATTAACGCTAATTTTCGCTTTAACTTTTGGGCTTACAGCATTCGGACAGGCTCAGAAAACAAAAATTTTATTAATTGGAACCGTTCATTTTGAAACCCCACATACAGATACATTTGAATTAAAAACGGACGATTTTTTAAGTGCTAAGCGACAAAGTGAATTAGAAGACTTAACTAATGCACTATCTCAAACAAAAGCGACCAAAGTAATGATTGAAAGATCAGTTGACAAGCAACGTTCCAGCGACAGTTTGTATAGTTCATATTTAACAGATCATTATAAACTTCCAGTTACGGAAAGAGAACAAATTGGCTTTAGGCTAGCTAAAAAATTAAAATTAAATCATGTAAATTGTGTTGACAAATTTTATGGAATGTCGCACGATAGCTTATTGGCTGCGACTGCAAAAGAAAATAATCAACTTTTTTTGCTGAAAGATTTAGGGACCGAGGCCAATTTAATGAAAAATGATTATGATAATCAATTGAAAAAAGGCACAATAACCGAAGTTTTAAAACACATAAATAAACCCGAGGAATTAAAGAAAAATTTATCACTTTATCTAAAGTTTATGGCAAAGGTTGGAGCTGGTAAAAATTTTGCTGGAGCAGAATATGTATCAGATTGGTATTTAAGAAATCTTGCTATTTATTCAAACATTGTAAATCAAGTTGAACCTTCGGACAAATATGTTGTTTTAATTTTTGGGCAAGGACACATTCCAATATTAAAACATCTTTTAGAAAACAATGATAACTTTGATGTTGTGGAACTTAAGAACGTATTGAAATAATATCATAAATATATTAAAAATGAAAATATTCGCATTTGCAGGAAGTAATTCTTCTACCTCTATTAACAAACAACTGGTAAAATTTGTATTGAAAAGTTTTGAAGGGAATGAAATTAATTTGATTGACCTTAACGATTATGCAATGCCTGTTTTTTCTGTAGATCTGGAAAAAAATGGATTCCCGGAAGCGGCACACTTATTTTTGAAAAATATCGAGGATTGTGATATGATCATATGTTCACTAGCAGAAAACAATCGCTCTTATAGTGTAGCATTCAAAAATACTTTCGACTGGGCTTCCCGGATTAATGTAAAAGTTTTCCAGAACAAACCGATGTTTCTGATGACTACTTCTCCAGGTGGGTTTGGCGGTGGAAATGTAATGGCTGAAGCGTCGAAGTTTTTTCCACAATTTGGAGCTGATATTAAAGAAGTCTTTTCATTGCCGAAGTTTTATGAGAATTTTGATGTCCATAATGGCGTTATAAATCAGGAATCATTGACTGAATTGAATGCAAAAATCGAAAACTTCAAAATCCAGCTAGCAAAGCCGTAATGATCTTCTTACTCAGCGAATCACTCAGGTATATTAAATTTACAAAAAAATATCTGGTTTATATGTTATCATAGTAATTTAGGGGTATATCTTTGGTCAAAATAGTTCGCACAATAATACAGAAATAGGTTCATTTGGTCCTTCTTTATGGGATTCAGTTTCCATGTGAGGTACATTGGCTCTATTGTTGAGGGAATTATTCCAACCGATTTGAAATCTCTTTAAAAAAATAACATACGCTCTACAAATATTTGGGTGGCAATTTGTTTTAATGACTTTGCTCGAGGAATTTTCTCAGGATTTCCAGGGTAGTGTTCCAGTAAAAGACCAGATGTTTATAGATGATCTCTGTGGGAAAGCTGCGCAGATGAATGGTTAAGCTTGTGCCTTTTTCAATGGAACTGAGCTGGAATTCAATGATCGTATAATTTTCACTTTCTTCGGGTAAGTTTGATAGCGAGCTTAAATGGCTATAGGCCAGGAGTTTCTCGGGGTTGAATTGAAGGACTTCGCCTTTGTTTTCGAATGGTGTCTGGGAGAGTATGCCACGGATGATCATAGGGCTTCCGATTGTCCAGTCTGTATGGATTTCTATAGGAGATTCTGACATCCATTGTTGCATGAGTTTTGGATCGGTCAGTGCTTTCCAGACTTCAGAAGGGTTGCTATTGATGATTATGTTTTTACTATATGGCTTATTGGTATTGGGCATAATATTGAAATCTCAAAATAATAAGAAAGCGGGAATGATCTCCGACCACTCCCGCTTCATCTAAATTAACGCTCTCACATATATAGACGCTATTTACGGCTAGATATTGTGTTACCCGATAAAATATTAGAAATTCGTTGTATCCATAAGCATATAACTTAATTGATCAATTATCCTTACACCCAGTAGAAGTGCTGTATGATGCCCTATTATGACCGATGCTCATTTTCTTTCATTTTTTAAATAGCCCACCAAATCTGTAATGCTATTTATATGCAGCTGTCTAGCTTGTGTTCTTCGCATCATTAGTGCATAGGTGTTGTTAAAGCCTATCGGAGAAAGCCATTTCAGGTTGTATCGGTCTTTGAAAGACTTTGAAACAAAATCAAACACTTTTTCCCTTGAAGTAATTAAGCTGTCAATAATTTTCTCTTTTGGTTTAAGTATCACTAATAAACCTGTGCCGGTATATTCGGGATACATATCAATCTGGTCGTTGATCAATGCTTCAAAAACAATGTTTGTTCCACCCAAGCCCGTTTTTGTAGCTACATTAAGATCTGTGTATCCTTTAATCAGCATCGCATACATGTTGCTTAAAATGTATTGTTCGGCGAAAATCTTTGATCCGATTCGTATCGTTCCTTTTTTACCATTGCGTGGTTCACGCCATAGCAGATTGGCCAGTAGGAAATCTTTGGCAATTTTTTCGGGATCCTGATGCAGATAGTCCGCTTTGTAATTAAGATCCGTCATCACCGAATCAGAAATACGGTTTGATAAAAGTTCAAGTACATTTTCGAGTTCGGGGTATTTTAAAAGCGTTTCATTTCTGATTACAGGTGCAGCATAATAGGGCGGAAAAACATTTTTGTCATCAATAAGTGTGGTTAAATCAAAGGCTTTTAATCGTCCGTCCGTACTATAGCCGCTAATCACATCAAGTTCCTTCTCATAGGTGGCTTTATACATTACAGCGTCACTTATGACCACGTTGCGAATGTTGAGCCCATATTTGTTTTTAAGGCCTGGGTATCCATCTGCTCTTCCAATAAATTCAGGAGTAAATCCAGCCTGTAACCCAGTATTGTAGCTATTGGGAATAGTATAAAATGAGGAAAGCAGGAGGGGGAGTAAAAAAAATGAGAAGTGGGCGACACGAAACTTTCTAAAATTAACCTTTTGAATTTTTCCCAATAAAAAATCAAAAGCTATCGCCAACAAGGCAGCCGGTATTGCCCCAGCTAAAATCATATTACTGTTATTCAATGCTATTCCACCAAAGATAAATTCGCCCAAACCTCCTGCCGCTATGTATGCAGCAAGTGTAGCTACACCCACATTAATAACTGTTGCGGTACGAATGCCGGCAAATATTACCGGCATAGCCAGCGGTAATTCTACTTTGAATAATACCTGCATATTGGTCATTCCTAATCCTTTTGCTGCTTCAGTTATCTCTTCACTCACACCATTTATCCCCGTAAACGTATTTCTTATGATGGGTAATAATGCATATAATAATAAAGCTATAATTGCTGATTTGGGCCCTATACCTAAGAGTGGTATCATAAATCCTAATAGTGCAATACTTGGAATTGTTTGTAATATACCGGCGAAACCTAAGACTGGTTTTGCAAATATTTTTTTTCGGGAAATAAATACACCAAGAGGCAGACCAATCAGAACGGAAATAAATAAGGATAAAAAAGTAAGACTGATATGCTGTAGCGTTTGCTCTAACAACTTATCTGAATGTGCAAGAATGAATTGTCCTAATGTTTGTGTATCCTCCATCAGAAATTATTTTTATATTGGACAAATGCATTCATTAATTCTTCTAGCGTAGCGCGCTTGTTTTGGTCATCATTTTTTAATTGAACATTAACCTGTGTATCATTTTTCTTGTTTAGGGTTAGCACTTCAATTACTTTCCAAAGACTGGTTTCGGGCGCAAAATCAAGTTTAATATTGGAGTTATTCGGCTCATTTGCGTTTACATATGACCATATATCATTTAAAAAAGTAGTAGTCACACTCAACTGAAAATGCGTTTGCTCAAAAAACTGTTGCACAAAGTCGTTAGCAGGTCGAAAAAGTAATTCCTTTGGCGTACCAACCTGCATGATTTTACCCTTATCAATTAAACAAATCCTGTCGGCTAATTCAAAAGCTTCCTGCACATCGTGAGTTACCATAAGAATGGTTTTTTTTTTAAATTCTTCCAGTTCACTAAACTCTTTTCTTATTGAAATGCGGGTAACAGGATCGAGTGCGCCAAAAGGTTCATCCATCAAAAGAACTGCGGGGTTAGCAATAATTGCACGGGCAAGATTTACGCGTTGGGCTTCACCACCACTTAATTCATTTGGATAGGAGGAAAGTCGCTCTTTGGGCAACCGAAATTTATGCAAAAGTGCAACGGTCTTTTCTTCAATCTTTTTTTTATCCCAATGCAATAATTTTGGAACAACAGCAATGTTTTCGGCTACTGTATAGTGTGGAAATAAACTATTTCTTTGTAAAACATATCCGATTTCCCTTCTCAGCTTTTCAACCGGGATGTCCAGTACATTTTTATGGTTCAGATGGATAGTTCCTGAGGATGGGCTAATGAGCCTATTGATCATTCTTAGCATCGTTGTTTTGCCTGATCCACTTGTGCCCAATAAAATAAAGTTTTCTCCTTCCTTTATTTCAAAAGAAATGTTATTGACGGCAATATTTTTTCCAAAACTCTTGCTGATGTTGGCGACCTTTATCATTAGGGTGTTACTTGCTAATTTTCATAAAAAGATTATTAACTGCTTCAGCATAGGTTGGGTGTGCAAAAATCTGGGATTTCAAGAGATCTACTGTAATTCCCCCAAGCATACACATCTGTAACAGGCTCATGATCTCGCCGCCTCCAAATCCTAGAATTGACACGCCAAGAATCTCCTTTGTATCCATATCCACAATTGCCTTCATAAAGCCTTTAGTTTCCCCCGCCTCAATCGCCCTCGCAACATAATTCATGGGCAATTTGAATACCTGGTAATTGAGTCCAGCTCTTTTTGCTTCATTTTCATTTAGGCCCACACGAGCAAATTCGGGGTCAATAAAGACACAATAGGGTATTTGTCTTTTATCAATCGTCATGTTGCCATTTTCCAACAGATTGGTTGCCACTATCACAAAATCATTATAAGAAACATGTGTGAATGCAGGCCCTGGCTTTACGTCACCCAAAGCATAAATATGCGCTATATTTGTTTCTAACTTCGAATTGGTTTTGATGTACCCTTTTTCATCAATTTGGACACCAGTCTTTTCAAGATTCAGCTCGTCGGTATTTGGCATTCGGCCAGTGGCAATTAGTAATTGAGAAGCAATTATTGTTTCTTCCTTTGCGCTGGTGGACACCGTAATAGAAATAGCTTGGTCAGCTAAAAGCGCAACTGATTTTACGGTTGTGCCTGTGAGTATCTCAATTCCTTCCTGGCGTAATATTTTCGAAATCTCTTCGGAGATATCATCATCTTCTTTTTGTAGAATACGATCAGAACGTTCTAATATGGTAACCTTACTCCCGAAACGAGCAAACATCTGGCCGAATTCCAGAGCGATATAGCTTCCTCCAATGATGACAAGATGTTCTGGCACTTTATCCAACTTCATAATTGATGTAGAAGTGAGAAATGGAATTGTGGATAGGCCCGGCGTATCTGGTATGCTCGGTCTTGCGCCTGTGTTAATAAAAATATATGTTGCGGTAATAGTTTGAGTACCTCCCGAAGAAAGCTCAATGGTTAGTGTTTTATTTTCGGAAAATGTAGCTTTCCCATAGATCAATTGAATATTCTGGGAATTTGCAAATCCTTTTTCAATGCTTTTCCGAGCATTTTTAATTATTGTATCTTTTCTTTCAACTACTGCGGCCAGATTAACAATAATATTATTTGTGTTTATGCCATATTCATTTGATCTCCGAGCCTGAAAAGCCATTTTTGCTGAAGAGACCATGGCTTTAGTAGGGGTACAGCCGTTGTTGATACACGTTCCGCCAACGAATTCTTTTTCAATAATCGCCACTTGCCAACCCTCAGCAGCAAGTCTTTGTGCAAGTGGCTTTCCGGCCTGCCCGGTGCCAATTATTATAGCATCAAATTTCTGAATCATTCTAGTGATTTTTAGTAAAAGCTTCTCTTAATCAATATAACTCTTTTTTGTGTAGATTGGTAGGATCGAGACTAACAGTATTTTATGAGGCTATATTTTTTAGCGCGTTTTTTTTTACAAATCCGAGCGACATCAATGCCCCTAAAAAGCAGAGGATTGCGGAAAATAGCATGACATGCACATAGGAATCGATAAAACCTTCGTGATACTGCTTTTGAATCAAAGCAGCCATTTCGAAAGACAGATTTTTGGGCGCAGTTGCATTACCTAAGTTAACCGATTGCGCCATCACTTCTTGTTTGCTTCTTTCATCTAAATTCAAGGTTGTTAAATTGTCTTTTAGGTGTCTCGTAAAAAGTAAAACGGCCAATGCCCCAAAAATGGCATTGGCGAAAACACTGGATATGCGAGAAATGGCATTATTCACGCCTGAAGCTGTGCCAGAATAACGATCGCTTACCGAGCCCATTATTGTAGCTGTGAGTGGCGCAACAGTAATAGACATGCCAAAACCGAATACCAGGATGCCAGGAAAAAAACTGATCCAATAATCCTTTGGGCCTTGTGTTTGATGTACAAACGACAAAAGCGATAACCCTATCCCGGCAATCGTTGGACCGATGATCAAAAAAAATCTCGGCCCGTATTTATCAGAAAGGGTACCGGCATAACGGGCCAGCATAATCATTAAAATAGTAAATGGCAAGAAAGCGAGTCCGGATTGCAATTGGCTATAACCCTGTACCTGCACAAGATTCAATCCAATAAACAACATTGCCCCTCCAAGGCCAGCATAGAGGAAAAATGTGAGCAGATTAGTCCCGGTAAAGGTCATATTCTTAAAAAGCCAAAGCGGCATCATGGGATACATGCTTTTTTTTTCGATGAAAAAAAACGCGAACAAAAGCAACAGACCGGTGGATAAGGATGTCCAGATTTCCCAATTATAAAAGCCAATGGCGGGTGCTCGCAAGAAACCAAATGTCAATAATGCTAAGCCCATGGCCAAGGAAAGCGCACCGGCTATATCTAGCGATCTGTTGCTTGTTTCGTCCTTTATTTCTTTAACGTATCGGTTTAAAAAAAAGAGTGCAAATAATCCAATCGGTATATTGATAAAAAAGATATAACGCCACAAGCCTGCATCGCCCAAAGCTCCTCCCAGAATAGGTCCGCCAAGTGTGACCATAGTGGTTACAGAGGACCAGGTGCCTATGGCCTTGCCTCTTTCTTTTTCGTTGATGGAAGAAGAAATGAGCGAAAGACTGCCGGGTATCATCAATGCACCACCAATTCCTTGTACAATTCTGAAAATGATTAGCTGCATCACGTTCGTAACAAGTCCGCAGAGCCCAGACCCGATAATAAAAATAAGTATCCCCCACATAAACACTTTCTTACGCCCCAGCTTGTCGCCTAACGAGCCTCCTATCAATATCAACGAAGCAAGTACCAACATGTAAGCGTTCAAAATCCAAAAAACGGACGCACCGGTAGCATGAAGGCTTTTTTGTAAAGAGGGTAATACTACATTGAGGGCTGTGCCATCGATAAAGGTCATGGCTGATGCCATGATGGTGGTTATCATTACGCATTTTCCTTCCCAACTATTTAAGGCAACGGTAGTCATAGATGTGAATTTTTGTCAGACTATTGAGCGAACCCATTAGATAACAGTGAAATCATACCTTTGGTTTTGAATAGGGGGATCACGCTGTTGGTTTACACTTTAATAGAACAAAATGGAAAGACGGATCTAGAAATCATACAAGAAGACAACAGACCAAATGCTGTACATGCAGAAGTACAAGGAGAAGGCAATTCTATTTTAAAAATGTTGAAGGAAATAGCAGAGACAAATTGAGAAAAACAACGAACGGCTAATAAGGTATTGAAAAAAGCGGGGCTGAATGGCTTCGATTGGAGATTTGTGTGGATTATGATCCGGAATTCATGCGAAAATTGTAAACCTTTAGAATGCAAAAAGCCTGAGATCTTACGATTTCAGGCTTTTTATATGGTTTTGATGACCATTGTGCGGAGAGTGGGGGATTCGAACCCGCGGACCCTTTGACAAGTCAACAGTTTTCAAGACTGCCGCAATCGACCACTCTGCCAACTCTCCGCGACAAAAGTACGAATACCCCTTGATTTTGCAAACTAAGGCAATATTATTTTAACGATAATTTGTTAATGGCTTAAAAATGAGTCAGAAAATTTTTCTATTCTTCCGAATTATGGGTGTTTTGAGCCGGTTTTTTGAACATATTGAAGTTAGGCTTAATGATTTTTACACTGCGTTTCGACAGATCTACGCTTGCATTCAGCTCAAAGCCGATCAAAAGTATCAAGGAATTTAAATAAAGCCAGATCATCAGGACAATCAATACACTGATGGAACCATAAACTTTATTGTAAGAACTGAAGTTGTTGATGTAAAAAGAAAAGCCCAGAATAGTTAAAAAGGCCAGGATCGTTGCCAACCAGGAACCTGCACTAAAAAAGCGCCATTTCTTTGCATGCGCAGGGCCGTACCTATACAAAATTGAGATGGTTACAAAATACAATACGCCCAATAAAGACCACCTTGTCAATTGAATGAGGTAAGCAATGAAGTTGCCCTTTAAGTCCAATTGGGTATCGATATAATTTAAGGCATACTCGCCAATAAACATTGCCGTAATGCAGATGATCACAGACAAGGCAATAATCACCGTCAATACAATCGCAATAAGTCTTTGCTTTACCCAGCTACGGGTTTCAATGATAAGAGATGATTTATTAAAAGCCATCATTAGGCTATGCACCCCATTTGTGGCAAAAAATAGGGACAGGAGGAAACCAAAGGATAACAATCCTCCGTTTTGCTTGTTCACGATCTCATTTAAGGTCGTCCCAAAGGCTTTATAAGCGTCGCCCGGTAAGATGAGCTGGATAAACTCCATAAGTTGCTCCTGGAAGCCGATACGTTTCGGTATAAAAGGAATTAGCGTAAATAAGAAGATGATGGCCGGAAAAAGGGCCAGCATGAAATTATAAGCCAGTGATGAAGCTTTATTGATTAAGGAATCTTTACCAATCTCTTTGAAAAAGAAAGTTGCAACAGTATAAAGGGGAAGTGGACTGAATCCTGGGAGCACACAAACCTTGGTCCAGTCTATGAATAAAGCGTAATATTTGATTTTTAACAGCTGCTTATGAACCCACTCCATCCACCAAATTTAGTTAAAAAATACCTTTAACTTCTCCATAAAATTTTCTGGAGGGGAGCAAGGTTTATTCCTGGCCATATCCACAAAAACAAGCGTAGTTGTGCCAATGTTAATCAGCTCTTCGGCCTGGTTAAACAATTCATACTTGAAATGAATCCGAACACCGGGCAGATCTTGAATAGTCGTTTTAATCGTTATTTCCTGATCATAAAGGGCAGGTTTGATGTATTTGCAGTTCAGTTCCAACACGGGCATCATCACCCCGCTGCTTTCCATTGAAGCATAATCCATACCTAGGCTTCTTAGCATTTCTACCCTTGCCACCTCGTAATATTCAGCATAATTACCATAGTAAACATATCCCATCTGGTCTGTTTCACCATACCGCACCCTAATCTTCGTACTATGTGTATACATCTATTTGAAAATGTTTCTTTTGTTTAAAGCTTCTCTGTATTTCTTTGCGTTTAGCTCATGCTCTTGCACAGTTACAGCAAAATTGTGGTAACCTGAAAAATCTTCTTTGGCGCACATGTAGATGTAATTGTTTTTCTCCCTGTTTAATACAGCATCAATAGCATTGATACTAGGCATCATGATAGGACCCGGAGGCAAACCTGCATATTTATAAGTGTTGTATTTTGACTGTACCTGTAACAAGGAGTTGGTAACGCGTTTTACCGTGAAATCATTGTTGGCATAAATCACAGTAGGATCGGCCTGAAGCAAGATTCCTTTATTCAATCGGTTTAAGTATAAACCTGCGATGATTGGCATTTCTTTGTCGTATAAGGCTTCAGCATCCACAATAGAGGCCAATATCGAAACTTGTATAGGCGTAAGGTTTAGCGCGGCAGCTTTTTGCTTACGTTCGGCATTCCAAAACTTCTCATATTCGGTATGCATCCTGTCGAAAAACTCCAATGCGGTCACATTCCAATACATCTCGTAAGTGTTAGGAATAAACATCACATAGCTGTTGTCTTGATTAAATCCGTATTTCTCTATCAGCGCAGCTGAATCCAATACACTCATAAAAGTTAAGGAATCAGGTTCTAAGTTATTGGCTAAGTAGCCGGCAAAGTTTTCCTTTTTTCTAAGGTTTTGAAACTTAAGTTTTACCGGATCCTGGTTTCCTGATTTCAGCATGTTAATGATGCTGCGGTTGTTCATCCCTTTGGTTAATTTATAACGTCCAGGTTTTAAAGAACGAGCCAGATCCATTTTGGCGGCTGCCTGACTAAAAGTACCAATCTCTGTTAAAATATCCTTGCGGCGAAGCTCTTCGAACAAGTTATCCAGGTTACTGCCAGTTCTTACATATAGGTATTTCTCTTTTCCAGTTGTATTTGGAGCGAAGAAAACTTTATAAAATTTTATTCCAAAATAGCCGCCCACTGCTAAAACAACTAATAAACTAAGCAATATTATTTTAGTGCCAGTTTTCATGCTTTTCTTTTCGTTAGTCATATGCTAAAAATAAATATTATTTGTTGGAAAGGGTGATGTTTATTGGGGTACCAGCTTTAACCTTAATTAATGAGTCGGTAGCAAAAGGATCTTGTTTAACCACCACAGCAGTAGCGGAATCAGTAATTGTACCCTCATAGGTAATAATCCCTAAGTTTAGTTTAGCACCACTTCTAATTGCAAATATCGCTTCATCCTTTGTTAAACCGAGTAATACAGGGATTTCTCTTTCCTCCTCTCCTTGACCATTGCCAAGTACTAAATCAATACGTGAACCTTTTGGTAAGTTTTCTCCAGCTTTAATGACACGACCTTTGAAAGACGCTTGAAGTACATCTGTGCTCATATCAGGTTTAAAAGTAGTATCACCCAATTTAAAACCAAAACTCTCCAACATGGCTTGTGCTTCTCTTAATGATTTGAATTCTATATCCGGGAATTTTGCATCCGGAGCAAGCGCTGTATTTATAGTGAGGTAAATGGTACGGTTATCCTTTACAAAGGTGCCTGAACTTGGGTCCTGATCTACCACAATACCCGGAGGGGAATCCATGATGTAAACAGAATCCACTTCGTAACGTAGCCCTAGTTCTTCCAGTTTACTAACTGCTTGCTCAAAAGCGAGTCCTTTTAAAGTCGGTACACTTAGTCCCTGGCCATGTTTGGTGTAATATCTTAAGCTAAAGAAAGCAGCCATTAAGAGCACAACTACGGTAAGCACAGCGGCAATAAGGTTGTTTCTAAAAGAGGTAGTCTTTAAATAAGATATGAATTTGGCCATATTGATATTGTTTCATTTAAGGTATAGGGGCCAAATTTAGACTAAAAAAATATTTTATTGGAATTAAAATAACATCTGGACCAACTAATTTATATTTGTGGTTGTACAAGATCATGTATAGATATTAAATAAATGAAGAAAATAATAGCGTTGCTAACCGGGGGAACTACCGGAGAATGGGTGATTTCTGTTAAGAGTGCAGCTACCATCGCCCAAAATCTGGATGCAGATAAGTATGAGGTGTATAAAATTATGCTTACTCAACAAGGATGGTTTTATGAGCCGGCTGATTCTATGAAAATTGAAGTGGATCGGAACGACTTCTCTTTGACCATAAAAGGGAAAAAGATAACCTTTGATGGTGTTTTTATAGCCATACATGGTGCACCAGGTGAAGATGGTAAATTGCAAGGGTATTTTGATATGATTGGTTTGCCCTATACTACTTGCGATGCGCTGACTTCGGCCGTAACTATGAATAAGGGCTATACGAAGGCGATAGTGAATGGAATTGATCAGTTGCATATTGCTAAATCTGCACAGATTTTTAAAGGTGGCGACTATAGTCTTGAACAATTGAAAAAAGACCTTAAGGCTCCTTATTTTGTGAAACCTAATAATGGCGGTAGCAGTATCGGCATGACAAAGGTTAATCATCCTAATGATTTACAGGCTGCACTTGATAAAGCTTTTAAAGAGGATAGTCAGGTCTTAATCGAAGAGTTTATCTCTGGACGTGAGTTTACTATTGGTGTGGTAAAGCTGGATGGAAAGATTACGGCTTTGCCAGCTACTGAAGTAGAAACTGCTAAAGAGTTTTTTGATTTTGAGGCTAAATATACGCCGGGTGTGGCCACAGAAACTACGCCAGCGCTAATCAGAGATGAAACACGTGTGCGTGTAGAGCAGATTGCCAAAAGAGTATATGAAAAGCTGAACTGTAGGGGGGTGGTGCGTATTGATTTTATCCTAACTGAAGATGAAGGTGATTTTTACTTTATCGAGATCAATACGATACCGGGACAAACTGCAACTAGTTTTATACCGCAACAGGTTGCTGCTGCTGGAATGAAATTGAATGATTTTTATACCAAATTGATCAAAGAAACGATTGGTTAATATGTTTACATAAAAAAGCCTGGCGCAATTATTTGCGCCAGGCTTTTTTATGTGTTTTCTGATTTCGATTAGAACCTGAAACCTATACTTAAACCAGCTCTAAGGTTTGCCCAAGGACCATCAAAGTCAACTTTTGCACCTTCACTGTTCACTTCAGATTTAACTTTAACCAATGGAAGGTCTTCAAGATCTTTAAGCTGCTCTCTTAATTCTTGCTGTTCTTCAGTTGACATGTTCTTTTTACCTGAAATGCTTCCAGATGAAGTACCATAACTAGCACCGATAATCCACCAATCCAAATAAACCAATTTGCTTAATTTCCATTGTGCGCCCAAAAGCAAACCTCCAGTGAATGTTTTGATATCTCCACTAAGTGGGATTACACCTTTTTGAGTAACATCAGTGCCACTCACATTAACAGTTACATCGTAGTTATATGGACCTTCTACCGTATACTTTGCATATCTGGCAAATGGTGCTAAATAGAAGCCTCTGAAAACACCTTGTCCCATATAGAATCTAACCTCAGGAGTAATCGCAAAGTTTCCTGTTTTAAAATCTTTGATACTGTTCCAGGTATCTTCATCGTCGATTAATTTTTCGAATTGCGATTTAAATGGAACACCTGATTTTGGTGCAAATCTTACGCCTAAGGCCACAGATATTTTCTTGCTTACCGCGCGCTCATATTGGAGCGAATAGTTTTTCAGCGCCATGGCTGCAAAATTCCATTTTACAAGGTTCTTGCCTTCAACTTCGCTTTCTTGCGTAGCTTTGTTTTTTTCTTGTGCATTTACTGTTCCGAGAGAACATAAAATTAACACAAGAGATGGTAATAGTAGGTTTTTAGTAAAGCTTGTTTGCATAATTATTGGTTTTAGTTTAAATTTTTATCGGCGAAGTTACGTTATGTTCGTGATTTTAAAAATACCCATTCCTAGGTATTTTTAAATGCTATAGTTACCTTCGAAGAGCTCAAATATTATACGATCTTATGATTATAAAGTACCTGTTAAGCAATAATTATCAGGCAGTTCATTATAAAAAAGGAGCTGTCATTTACCAACCGGGGGCAGAACCTAGAGCCGTTTACTTCATTAAAAGCGGTGAAGTGCGGATGGTGACCGTGAATGACGATGGCAAAGAATTTATACAAGGCATCTTTAAAGCGAACCAATATTTTGGGGAACCTGCTTTGCTTTTAAATAAACCGTACCTGGCTTTTACCATTGTAACCAGGGATGCTGAAATTATAGCTGTAAATAAGAATGAGTTCTTTAAATTGATAGAAGAAGACCGTTCTTTTAGCATGGAATTGATCAAAACTTTAAGCAATAGGTTATTTTACAAATCTATGATGCTTGAGGAACTGGCCAATGAACAGGCTGAGCATCGCGTAAAAACTTTAGTTGCTTATTTGCTCAAAAATCTGGAAAAAGGGGCTTCATTGGACATTACAAGGCAACAATTGGCCGATATGAGTGGCTTAAGAGTGGAGACTGTAATCCGTATAGTAAAGAAATTGGCCGACGAAAAGGTGTTGAAGTTGCAGAAGGGAAAGATCATTAAAATGGAAACATGATCTATATCATAAATTGAAAATAGGGGCTTGCGTATCTTTGTACTAACATAATATGATAGATATGAAACCGATCTCAAAATTACAGGCAGTTGTAGAATGTAAATGTCCAAGATGTCGCGAAGGTGCTATCTTTCCGGGCAAGATGTATTCTTTTAAAGGGCAAGGAATAAACGAGAATTGTCCGGTTTGCAACCTACGCTTTGAACGTGAACCCGGATATTTTTATGTAGCCATGTTTATTAGCTACGCGATGAATTGTGCTGAAATGATTACCATAAGTGTGGCCACTTATATATTAGGTGTTGCATTGATTTATGAAAACCTATGGGTTTATGCAGGTATTATCGCGGCAGGCGTGATTTTGTTTGCACCATTCAATTATAGATATTCACGCGTTTTCCTTTTACATTGGTTAACTCCAGGTTTAGGCTATGTGCCCAAACCTGAAGGAATAAAGTCTTAAACTTTAACCGTTTTCCATTTCCCTTTTTTAAACAGAATGAAAGCCGCAACAGCAATGGCTGTTTCGGCTACGGGGATGGCGATAAATACGCCGACAGGACCTAAGTCGAAATGTTTTGCCAATAGATAGGCCAATGGGATTTGGAACATCCAGAATCCGAAAAAGTTAATCCATGTAGGTGTCCAGGTATCACCTGCACCATTAAAGGTGCTCATCAACACCATTGCTATACCGTAGCAAATATACCCCACACTCATGATTCGCAAGGCTTTTATAGCCATTTCCTGAATCAAGACATCATTGGTAAAGAAAGCAATAAAAAACTGACCACCAATAAAAGTGAATATCATCACAGATAACATATAGATAACGATATATTTTGCTGTTTTCATGACCGATTGCTCTGCTCTGTCGATCTGTTTGGCACCTAAGTTTTGTCCTACCAATGTAGCTGCTGCATTACTCATACCCCATGCAGGTAGCATAAAGAACATCATTAACCTTAATGCCGTTTGATAACCTGCTGATCCGTGATCTCCACCGGTGGTGGCTACCAATTGTGCTAAGAATATCCAGCTGCAGGAAGCGATTACAAATTGGAAAATACCGGGAGTTGCTATTTTTAGTAAGGCCGTAATTTGTTCCCAATGTGGTTTTAAGTAAGCCAATTTGATCTTTAAAACACCTCGGCCATTAAATAAATGATACAATTGATAGCATACGCCAATGCCGCGACCTACGGAAGTAGCTATCGCCGCACCGGTTAAGCCAAATGCAGGTATGGGGCCAAATCCATTAATCAGAACAGGGCATAGGATGATGTTGGCAATATTGGCTATCCATAAGCTTTTCATGGCTATGGCCGCATTTCCTGCTCCCCTGAATATCCCGTTGATGAGGAAAAGTAAGACAATGATTACACTTCCACCCATCATAATACGCATGAAAGGAGTACCTTGAATTGCGGTTTCTGCTGACGCGCCCATCAATAGTAAAATGTCTGTAGCGAAAATTAGTCCGACTACACTGATGATGATGTTGAACACCACAGCGATAAAGATGGCTTGCATACCTGCCTTGCCAGCGGCTTCAGGGTTCTTTTCGCCAACTCTACGGGCGACTACAGCTGTTGCGGCCATACTCATACCGATGGCTAGTGAGTAAATAATAGTAAGTACTGATTCGGTTAAACCTACGGTTTGTATGGCGTGACTGCTATTGTGTAAATGACCAACGAAATAGAGATCGACCAATGCGAAAACTGATTCCATTGCCATTTCCAGCATCATAGGAATGGCTAGTAGGAGTACGGCCCTGCGCATACTGCCTTGCGTAAAGTCGAGATCTTCGCCTTTAAGCGCTTGTTTTAAAAGGGTGAAAATTTGAGATAGCTTGCCCATGGAAGCTGTTTGTTGTTGTGGCATAAAAAAAAAGAAAAAATAAAGTATAAACCAGTACACAGCATGAGATGCTGTAATTAGATGTTTTCGGGAAGGGTGGAGTCCTTGGTTTTTAGAACCTCAAACGGACTGCAACTACTCTCATCGTAATGCGGTTATGTGATAAGGCAAAGATATAATTATATCTTCAAAATAAAAATGTGGAGTATTATATACTGTAGGCCTGGATCATTTCTTCGGTTACCTTGCAGCCTCTTCCTGTTGTGGTATCAATCATTACATAATCAAACCAACCATCAGAAGCCACTTTTCCGCTGCGTTTATTTACAATCTCAAATTGTACACGGCAGCCTTTTTCATTAATGGTCAGGATTCCGGTGCGGATCAGGATGACATCACCCAAAACAAGTGGACGTTTGAAATCAACAAGCGCCGTACGAACTACCCAGCCGAAACCACTTTTTAGAAAGGATTCCATTGGCATTTTATAAAATTCGGCCATTTGATCATAGCGGGCAGCAAGTACGTAGTCGAAGTATTTGCTGTTGTGCACATGGTTAAACATGTCTATATCATCCGGACGTACTTTTAGTTCACTCTCGAATATGCTATATTGATTTTTTTCCATGAGACATTTTTATGATGGCGCAAAAATATGATTTAGAATTTACTTATGTTTGATAGGAGTACTTATAATTAAAACAAGATGACATTTCGATCTCTTCTGAGATATACTTGGTAATCTTTAAAACATACAGTATCTTTGCAGCAATTAATTAATTTATAAACAACTTTAGTATCATTCAAGAATGTATTTAAGTAAAGAAGTAAAAGCCGATATTTTCAAAAAACACGGCGAAGTAGAAACAAACACGGGTTCTGCAGAAGGTCAAGTAGCGTTATTTACATACCGTATTGCGCACTTAACAGAGCACTTAAAGAAAAATCGTAAAGATTTTTCTACTCAGTTATCACTACAAAAATTAGTAGGTAAACGCCGCGGTATTTTGGCTTACCTATTTAAAAAAGATATTAATCGTTACCGTGCTATCATTAAGACTTTAGGTCTAAGGGATATTATCAAACCTTTAGGGGTTAGAGACGGTAAATAATCGTATTTTTATCAAGAAAAGCCATTCTTTAGGGAATGGCTTTTTTAATTGAAAAGTAAAAAAACTATATATAAACAAGGTGTGTCGAAAGAGGAAAATGCACCATAACTATTATTAAATGAATGTAATAAAAAAATCGTTCGATCTGGGCGATGGAAGAACAATTGAAATCGAAACAGGTAAATTAGCTAAACAGGCTGATGGTTCTGTAGTTGTTAGAATGGGTGATACCATGTTGTTGGCTACTGTAGTATCTACAGTTGGTGCAAAAGCTGGTGTTGATTTTTTACCTTTATCGGTAGATTACCAAGAAAAATACGCTGCTGCTGGACGTATTCCAGGTGGATTTTTACGTCGTGAGGCTAGATTATCAGACTATGAAGTTTTAATTTCTCGTTTGGTTGACCGTGCTTTGCGTCCGATGTTCCCTGAGGATTATCACTCAGATACGCAAGTAATGATCTCATTGATCTCTTCTGACAAAAATATAATGCCTGATTGTTTAGCGGGTTTAGCGGCTTCTGCTGCTATCGCGGTTTCAGATATTCCTTTTAACGGACCTATCTCTGAAGTACGTGTTGCTAAAATTGATGGTAAATTGGTCATCAACCCTTACGTAAGCGATTTAGAGCGTGCTACAATGGAATTCCTTGTTGCAGGTACTGACAAAGACATCGTAATGGTTGAAGGTGAATGTGATGAGATCTCTGAAACTGAAATGGTTGAAGCGATTGAATTTGCACACAAAGCTATCGTTATTCAGGTTCAAGCTCAAAAAGAACTTGCTGAATTAGTAGGTAAAACAGTAAAACGTCCTTATTCTCATGAAAACAGTAACCCTGAGTTAAGAGCGGAAATATTTGCTGCTACTTACGATAAAGTATATGCTGTTGCAAAAAGCAATACAAGCAAAGGAGAGCGTGGTGAGGCATTTGCTAACATCCTTGCTGAATTTGTCCTGACTTTAGGCGAAGGAATTGACGAAGTAACTAGCTTCTTAACTAAAAAATATTTCCATGATGTGCAATACGATGCCATCCGTAACCTGGTATTAGACGAAGGAATTCGTTTAGACGGTCGTGATGTGCGTACAGTACGTCCTATCTGGAGTGAAGTTGGTTATTTACCTGCTGCTCACGGATCGGCTGTATTTACACGTGGTGAAACTCAATCATTAACTACTGTTACTTTAGGTTCTAAAGATGATGAGCAAATGATTGATGGTGCATTCATCAATGGATACAACAAATTCTTATTGCACTATAATTTCCCTGGTTTCTCTACTGGCGAGGTTCGTCCGAACAGAGGAGCTGGTCGTCGTGAAATTGGTCATGGTAACTTAGCAATGCGTTCATTGAAGAAAGTATTGCCAGGATTGGAAGAAAATCCATATACCATCCGTATCGTTTCTGATATTTTAGAATCTAACGGTTCTTCATCTATGGCAACTGTTTGTGCTGGTACGCTAGCATTAATGGACGCTGGTATTAAAATCAAAGCTCCGGTATCGGGTATCGCAATGGGTTTAATTACTGATGAGAAAACTGGTAAATATGCAATCCTTTCTGATATCTTAGGTGATGAAGATCACTTAGGTGATATGGACTTTAAAGTTACTGGTACTGAAAAAGGTATTGTAGCTTGTCAGATGGACTTAAAAATCAATGGTTTGAAATGGGAAGTGTTAACTAACGCTTTAAACCAGGCTAAAGAAGCTCGTTTACACATCTTAAATGAGATGAAGAAAACGATTTCTGCACCTCGCGAAGATTACAAGGATCATGCTCCGCGTATCGTTTCTTTAAGTATTGATAAAGAATTTATTGGTGCTGTAATTGGCCCAGGCGGTAAAATTATTCAGGAAATGCAACGTGAAACTGGCGCTTCAATCTCTATTGAAGAGGTTGGTAACAAAGGTATCGTTGAAATCTTTGCTGATAATAAAGCTGCAATTGATGCTGCTGTTGCGCGTATCAATGCAATCGCTGCTAAACCAGAAATAGGTGCTACTTATGATGGTAAAGTAAAATCAATCATGCCTTTCGGTGCGTTTGTTGAAATCATGCCAGGTAAAGACGGTTTATTGCACATCTCTGAGATTGCATGGGAGCGTTTAGAAACTATGGATGGTGTACTTAAAGAAGGTGATAAAATCCAGGTTAAACTTTTGGATGTTGATAAACAAGGAAAAATGAAGCTTTCAAGAAAAGCACTATTGCCTCGTCCACCAAGACCAGAAGCTGCACCAGCAGAAAAACCTGCTTAATTAGCACGATTTATAATATAGCATACTTAAAACCCCGCAATTCGCGGGGTTTTTTATTTACATGGGTTATTTATTTATATTTACAGCATAATCAACGCCAAGCGAAATATGAAACATCTAATAGCCCCTTCCGTACTTTCAGCTGACTTTGCAAACTTGCAACGCGACATAGAAATGATCAATTCAAGTGAGGCTGATTGGTTTCATGTAGATGTGATGGACGGGGTGTTCGTTCCAAATATTTCTTTTGGTTTTCCGGTACTGGCTGCACTAAACAAGTACGCTAAGAAGCCACTGGATGTACATTTGATGATCGTTAATCCTGATCAGTATATTGAGCGCTTTGCTGCTGCAGGAGCGGAGTTGATTACAGTTCATTACGAAGCCTGCACACATTTACACCGAACAATTCAGGCTATTCAGGCAACAGGTTGTAAGGCTAGTGTAGCTTTAAATCCGCATACTCCGGTAGCGGTGTTGAAAGATATACTGGCTGATCTGGATATGGTGTTGATCATGTCGGTGAATCCCGGTTTTGGTGGACAACAATTTATCCCTAATTCTCTTCGTAAAATTGCAGAGTTAAGAGCTATGGCCGCAGAGGTAAATCCTGCATTGTTGATAGAGGTTGACGGCGGAATAGGTGTTCATAATACGGGTGCTTTACTACGCGCCGGTGCCAACGTCTTGGTAGCTGGAAATGCAATCTTTGCAGCGCCATCGCCAGCAGAAATGATTGCCGAATTGAAAGAAGTTGATGGCCGCATATTAGAAAGTTAATGCTCAGAACCTGTCTGTTGCTATTTGCTGTTTTACTTGGAGTTACGCAGCTAAGTGCACAGCCACTGATCAAGATATCAGGTCTGGTGGCCGACGAAGCCAAACATCCTTTACAGCAAGTAACAGTTACCATATTGGGACAAAGTCAGTCTACCGTAACTGATGTGCATGGTGTCTATCATATCTATTCAAGAAGCAAAGTCTTCACTTTAAAATATTCGCTTTTGGGTTACAACCCTGTTTTGGTTAATGTTAGTCAAGACAAGGCTGGCCGAATTGTGCAAGATGTTACCTTGGGCATTAATCCGAATGAGCTGGAGCAGGTAACCATTACCAATAAACAAAACCAGTTGAGTAATAGCATCACCATAAACATTAATGATGTTACCTCCTTGCCTTCGGTATCTGGAAATTTTGAGACCATTCTAAAAACTTTACCGGGCGTAGCTCCTAATAATGAACTGAGCGCCCAATATAGTGTTCGTGGGGGGAATTTTGATGAGAATCTGATCTATGTAAACGATATAGAAATCAACAGACCGGTGCTGGTTAGAAATGCCCAGCAGGAAGGATTGAGCTTTATAAATAATGATTTACTGAGCTCCGCCAAGTTCTCGGCCGGTGGTTTTGAAGCGCGATATGGTGATAAACTTTCGTCGGTATTGGATGTAAAGTACGATAGGCCCGACAGCAGTACGGCGATTTTAAATGCAGGCTTGCTTGGTCTGTCTTTTAGTTCAAAAATTGTCGCCGAAAAGAGTTACCTGTTGGCAGGAATAAGATACAAGAACAACACTGGAATATTAAGTAAACAAGACAGTAAGGGCGTTTATACGCCTAATTTTACCGATGTTCAGGTCATTTATAACCATGACTTATCTAAAAAACTTAGCTTAAATTTATTGGGTAATTTTAACAGTGGAACGTTTAACCTGATCCCCGAAAGTCGTGAGACAGAGTTCGGTACTTTTAATGCAACTATGCGTTTAAATGTGGATTATACGGGGGAAGAAAAGGATAGTTATCAAACGGCTGGTGGGGCGGTAACTTTAAAGTTTATTCCGAAGCCAAATTATGTGATGAAATGGATAAATAGCTATTTCAGAACAGATGAAAAAGAGCATATTGATTTGGACGCCACTTATAGTTTTTACAAGGGTATTATTCCTGGAAATCAAACTTCACATTGGGGAACTGGGGGTTACTCTAATTTTGCCATGAATGCACTCCGTTCCCAGAATTTTAGTTCGGAGTTAAAGGCCGATCAGACTTTTAAAAGCCATACATTTTCCTGGGGAATAAGGTTTGAACAAAAGGATTACAATGATAACTTAAAGGAGTATAGTTGGATCGAATCACCTACAGCTAACCTCAATCAACTGCCTAATTTTTACCAGGATAACAACATCGATGCAGCAAATAAGGTAACCATCAGCTATTATACTGCATATGCGCAGGATAGTTACCGTTTATCGGGCAAGACCGATTTGCAATTGGGCATAAGAGGAAGTTATAACGATTTAAGTACGGAGATTTTGCTGAGTCCGCGCTTGTTATTGGCTTACAGGCCTGCTAGTAACAACAAGATATTTCGTTTTACTGCAGGTGTATACCAGCAAGCTCCCGATTACAGGAGCATAAGAGATTTTAGTGGAATACTTAATTTAAGTCAGAAATCACAGCGGGCTTATAATACTTCGGCTGGGCTGGATTATGCATTTGATGGATTGGGTACCCGTTTAAAGTTTAGCTCGGAGCTTTACTTTAAGTACCTGGATAGATTGATTCCATACATGATTGATAATGTACGCATAAAGTACCTTGCGAGTGAGGAGGCCAAAGGTTATACTTATGGTGCTGATTTCGGTATAGGAGGGGAGTTTGTTAAGGATTTATTGTCTTATTTCAGACTTTCGCTGATGAAGTCCAATCAGGACATTAAGGGGGATGCTTATGGGTATATGAAACGTCCTACAGATCAGCGATTAAATTTCTCTGCCTACTTTCAGGATCGCTTATTGAACAGTCCGACTTACAAGGTGCATTTGAGTTTACTTTATGGATCTAAACTGCCGATAGGATCGCCTCTTATTCAACGATATTCGGATGATTTTCATATCCCGGCTTATAAGCGGGTAGATATTGGTTTCTCGAAAGATTTTTTAGATGATTTTGCCGTAAAAAAATCGAGTCTTTTGGAGAAATATTTTAGTTCGTTTACCGCATATGTTGAAGTATTTAATTTGTTGAATATCAACAATACAGTTTCTTATTTATGGTTGAGAGATATGGATAACGTACAATATGCTGTCCCTAACTACCTAACGAGCAGGAGGCTTAACCTGAAATTGGTGGTTAAGTTTAAAAAATCGAAATAATAAACGGCTTAAAAATGTTACATTTACAGCAATAAAACTACTATAAAAAATGAGACACAATTTCGGCGCAGGACCCTGCATTTTACCGCAGGAAGTATTCAAGCAAGCATCAAGAGCTGTTCTAGATTTCAAAGACGGCCTGTCTATCCTAGAAATCTCTCATCGTACTTCAGAGTTTGAAGGCGTTGTTGAAGAGACTGAAAAATTGGTTAAAGAATTGTTAAATGTTCCAGCCGGTTATTCCGTTTTATTTCTACAAGGAGGCGCTAGCTTACAATTTGCCATGGTACCAATGAACCTACTACCAGAAGGTAAAACAGCAAGTTATCTGGAAACAGGTGTTTGGGCTAATAAAGCTATTAAAGAAGTGAAATTCTTTGGAAAAGCGAACATTGTTGCTTCTTCGAAAGATGCGAACTATACTTTTATTCCAAAAGATTATAGCATCCCTGAGGACAGTGCTTATTTCCACTGCACTTCTAACAATACCATTTATGGTACTGAGATGTTCAGTTTGCCTGAAACCAAGGTTCCTGTAGTTTGTGATATGTCATCTGACATCATGAGTCGCGTAATTGATGTTTCTAAATATGATTTGATCTATGCTGGTGCTCAAAAAAATATTGGCCCGGCTGGTTTAACCATCGTAATTGTTAAAGATGAGATTTTAGGTAAATCAGGTAGAGGAATTCCTTCAATGTTGGACTATAAAGTTCATATTGATGGTGGATCGATGTACAACACTCCGCCAGTATTTTCTATCTATGTTGCTATGTTAAACCTAAGGTGGTTAAAAGCTAAAGGTGGTGTAGCTGAAATTGAAAAGGAAAACATTGCAAAAGCGAATGCTTTATATACTGAAATTGACAGAAACCCTTTATTTAAAGGTACCTGCGCAGTGGAAGACCGTTCTAGAATGAACGTGTGCTTTGTTATGGAGAATCCTGAGCTGGAAAAACCTTTCTTGAAATTTGCTGAAGAGAATGGTATTGAAGGTATCAAAGGACATAGAAGTGTTGGCGGTTTCAGAGCATCAATGTACAATGCTTTGCCAATCACAAGCGTTCACGCCCTAATAGATTTAATGCAGACTTTTGCTGAGAACCACAAATAAAAATAAATTGATGATTAAAATACTTGCAAACGATGGGATTGATCCTATCGGTAAAAAAATATTAGAAGATGCTGGTTTTGTAGTGGATACCGAGACTGTTCCTCAGGATCAGTTGGTTGAAGCTTTAAAAAACTATGACGGTATTACCGTTAGAAGTGCAACCAAATTACGTAAGGATTTGATTGACCAGGTGCCTAACTTAAAATTGATTGGTAGAGGTGGTGTTGGAATGGATAATATTGATGTAGAATACGCCCGTAGTAAAGGCATTGCAGTGGTAAATACACCTGCAGCTTCGTCATTGTCTGTTGCTGAACTGGTTTTTGCACATTTGTTTACTGGTATCCGTTTTTTACAGGATGCTAACAGAAAAATGCCTGTTGAAGGTGCTACTAAGTTTAATGCTTTGAAAAAAGCTTATGCTGGTGGTGTTGAATTACAAGGCAAAACTATGGGTATTATCGGTTTCGGTCGTATTGGTCGTGAAACTGCTAAAGTTGCCCTTAGATTAGGTATGAATGTATTGGCTTATGATCTTTATCCTGCTGAAGGTACTTTACCTTTGACTTTCCAGGGTGGTGTTTCTGTAGAGATTCCTTTCAAAACTGTATCCTTAGATGAGGTAATTGCAAACAGTGATTTCATTAGCTTACATACTCCATTTGCAGATAAGCCTATTTTGGGTGCTGAAGAGTTTGCTAAGATGAAAGCAGGTGTTGGTGTAGTGAACTGCTCTAGAGGTGGTACGATTGATGAGGCGGCTTTAATTGCGGCTTTAGACAGTGGTCAAGTTTCTTTTGCAGGATTAGACGTTTTTGATAACGAACCTACTCCAGATGCAGCTATTTTACAGCATGCAAAAATATCTTTAACGCCTCATATTGGTGCTGCAACCAATGAAGCTCAGGAACGTATTGGTACGGAACTAGCTTCGTTAATTATTGAGCACTTTAATAAATAAGTAAAGTATAAAGAAGGGTACCCAATAATTGAATTGGGTGCCCTTTTATTTTAACCAAATATGCCCTGTATTAAACCCTTCTGCGCATTTATGCCCGCAGTGTCTTTGCAATCGTTGGTTGTGACGCGTCCGCTTGAAAATTATAGTATGGGCGAAGCACGGTTAATTGCTTCCGAAAATGCATGTAGTTTTCTTCATTTGATTGACCCGGAGCTGGATAATCCCTACTTGCGTGGCACAAGACAAGAACTCATCTTTAAAAAGATCAGCGAGAACTTAGAAGGCTTTATTGAGCATAAATATTTGGTGAAACAAACTGCTCCTTCCATTTACATATACCAGGTAAAACACGATGACCTGATCCAAACGGGAATATGGACGCTTACGCATATTGATGATTACCTGGAAGGCAGGATAAAAAAACACGAATCTACAGTAGAACGCAGAGAAAAGCTATTGGCCGATTATCTGCAACAAACAGGGTTGGATGCGAATCCGGTTCTGGTTACCTATCATCCCGATAGGGTTGTTGATCGGGTAATAAAGCAATATTTACAGCTAGCGCCTAATCTTGATTTTGTCTTTGCAGATGGTACGGAGCATAAAATCTGGTCCATTTCTGATGAAACTGATTTGGCTGCTATTGTAACCGCATTTGCGCAGATGCCTGCGGTTTATATTGCAGACGGACATCATCGCGCCGCGTCTATGGCGAAAATGGGAATGCAAAAGAAAATGCTGAATGGTGCTAAGCACAATGGTACCGAAGCCTATAACTATTTCAGTACGGTTTACATGAATACCAATGAGGTAAAGGTGCTGGAGTTTAATCGGTTGATCCGGGATATTGGAACTTTAACTGGAGCCGAGTTTATCACAGCGCTGCATAAGTCATTCCTTGTCGAAAAATCGGACATTCCGGTAAAACCTAATGCTTTACATAAAATCGGGATGTATTTTGATCATCAATGGTATGTACTTAGGCCGAAGTCTGGAATATACAATGAAAAGGATCCGGTGGAAGTGCTTGATGTGAGTATTTTGCAGAACTTTATATTGGAGCCGATATTGAAGATTAACGATCCAAGAACGGATGCACGAATTACTTTTGAAGGGGGAAGGACCCCTGTAGCTGATTTGCAAACTAAGGTAGATAATAGCCTGTTTGCAGTAGCTTTTGTGTTGCACCCAACTTCTGTAGCACAAGTGATCGCTGTAGCTGATGCAGGCGGGGTAATGCCGCCTAAGTCGACCTGGGTTGAGCCTAAGTTTCTTGTAGGCCTACTCACCAGCTATTTTAACTAAAGCGAGTTGGTAACTGTCCAGTATTTGTAGCCGAGTATTGCTTTTTGCACGTTGGTTAATTTCATAGGATCGACCTTGTACAGTTTGGGCAATAGTAGTTTATTGAGCTTCACAAGTATTTTAAAGAATTGCTTTTTCATTACTAAGTATCAAGCAAACTCCATGCCTCAGCTTTCATTTTAAAATTAGGCTTTACGACTGCCCATGTGGTCTTGAATAGTTCTGAGTCGCGGTAGGCATTTAAATGCGTCTCATCGGCCCAATGGCTTATGGTGAAGTATATTTCAGGGTTGTTGTGATCTTGTAGCAATTGTACACCAGTGCAGCCTTTGAAGGTCGCAATTTTAGGCTGTACAGATTTGAACAGGACTTTGAACTCGGCTATAAAGGCCGGAGAAAAATGCATTTTAACTACACGAACTAACATAAGGGGTGTTTAAGAGTGGAATTCGACCCTAACGATATCGTTAAGGTGTAGGCCAAGTAATCCGCTGGCCTTGCCCTTGTTGATGGCAATTTCGAGGTGGTTACTGATGCCAAATAAGCAGAGCTTTTCTCCTTCCGGAACTTCATTGTAATGCCAGCTCAACTGGTTGATGGTTTCATTTTTACGGAAGTAAAGCGTGAAATCTCTATTCTGTTGAATTTTGGTAAACAATTCTTTAGTAATGTTGGTGATCACATTGCTAAAGGTATCGATGTATATTACACTTCCCCTAATGATATCGCGTTCGATAACAGGGTTTAGTAGCATTCTTTCTTCGATGTTGTCGGTGGTAACGCCAATATCTTGCAGTTTGGCGCCTTTGGCCAGCTGAGTTGCGGCCTTAACGAAAATATCGACAAGGGGGAAGTGCAGGTATTTTAGATCCTGCATAATGTTTAGTTCCACAATTTCTTCGGGTTTTTCGTCAAACAGTAAAGAGAAAATACCATTATCGGCACCTACAAAAAAATGATCTTTATATTTTAAAGCGATGTATTTAGTGTGTTGACTGAATACAGAATCGATCCCAATCAGGTGAACTGTCCCTTTTGGGAAGTAGGGGTAGACGTTCTTTAAAACAAAAGCTGCGTGCGAAATATTAAAGGATGGCACTTCATGTGTTACATCAACAATTGTAGCTGTAGGTAAGATACTCAGTATACTTCCCTTAAGGGCAGCCTGATAGAAATCTTTTGAACCTAAATCTGTTGTTAAAGTAATAATGGCCATTAAAAATTGAATATTTATTCTTAATCTTGCGTAAGCGGCAAATCGCGTACAAATATTCAATTTTTATATCAAAATATACACTCCTATCTAAAAAACAATATTTTGAACGAACTGAAATTAACATTAGAATCGGTAGATCCAGCCCAGTTTTGGGGCACAAACAATGAGCATTACGAGCTTATAAAAAATGCTTTTCCCAAGTTAAAATTGGTAGCAAGAGGCACAGACGTAAAGGTACTTGGTGAAGATCAGGAGCTTAAAGGATTTGAGTATAAGTATTACCAGCTGCTTGAGCATCTGGAGAAATACAGCGCTTTAACCCCAAATGATGTGGAGGCAATTTTAGGCTCAAAAAAAATATCAGACACTATTGAACCGGGCACAGAAAAGCCTGCCAATACCGGAGGTGGCGGCGAGGTAATCGTTTTTGGTACGAATGGTTTATTGGTAAAGGCCAGAACCGCCAATCAGCGTAAGATGGTGGAGAGTATGGGGAAGAATGATGTACTTTTTGCTATTGGTCCTGCCGGAACTGGAAAGACCTATACTGCTGTAGCCTTAGCGGTTAGAGCATTGAAAAACAAAGAGATCAAACGCATCATATTAACCCGTCCTGCCGTAGAGGCTGGTGAAAACTTAGGTTTTCTTCCGGGAGATTTGAAGGAAAAGGTTGATCCATATCTTCGCCCCTTGTATGATGCATTGGATGATATGATCCCTGCTGAGAAATTAAAGACTTATATAGAAAACAGAACAATTGAGATTGCTCCTCTGGCATTTATGCGTGGAAGGACATTGGATAACTGTTATGTGATTTTAGATGAGGCGCAGAATTCGACAGATTTACAATTGAAAATGTTTTTGACCCGTATGGGGCCTTCTGCAAAGATGATTGTAACTGGAGATATCACTCAAATAGATTTACCGAAGAAACAGATGTCGGGACTGCACAATGCATTGCGTATACTTGATGATATACCTGGCATTGATATCATTTATCTGAATGGGGATGATGTGGTAAGGCATAAGTTGGTGAAAAGAATATTAAAAGCCTACGGCGATATACAATAATTAAAAACAATACAAAAAGCTTTTTGGCAAATACCATGACAGCAATTAAAGAAACAAATTTTAGCTTTCCAAAGCAGACCAATTTTTATAAGGGAAAAGTGCGCGACGTGTACACTATCGATAACCAGTTTATGGCTATGGTGGTTACAGATAGAATATCTGCGTTTGATGTGGTTTTACCTGAAGCAATACCTTTTAAAGGACAGGTGTTAAACCAGATTGCGGCTAAGTTTTTAAATGCCACAAAGGATATCGTGCCTAACTGGGTAATTAGTGTACCTGATGAAATGGTAACCGTAGGTCGCATTTGCGATCCTTTTAAAGTTGAAATGGTAGTGCGTGGATACCTGGCAGGACATGCCTGGAGAGAATACAGTGCAGGCAGACGTAGCGTATGCGGCGTTGCTTTACCAGAAGGATTGAAAGAAAATGACAAGCTTCCTCAGCCGATCATTACACCTACTACCAAAGCGGCTGTTGGTCATGATGAGGATATTTCGAGGGAAGATATCTTAGCAAAAGGCATTGTGTCTGAAGCTGATTATGTACAGCTTGAAAAATATACTTTCGCTTTATATGAGCGTGGTACACAAATGGCTGCTGATAGGGGATTGATCCTGGTTGATACCAAATATGAGTTCGGCAAAGTTGGCGAAGAGATATTTTTGATCGATGAGATTCATACTCCAGATTCTTCGCGTTATTTTTACGCAGAAGGCTATGCCGAGCGACAAGATAAGCTTGAGCCTCAGAAGCAACTGTCGAAAGAGTTTGTGCGCAAATGGTTAATCGAGAATGGCTTTCAAGGGAAAGACGGGCAAACAGTGCCTATAATGACACCTGAGATCGTAAATTCTATATCGGATCGTTATATTGAGCTTTATGAGCAAATCACCGGTGATCAGTTCATCAAAAATGAACAATCGGATGTGGTAGCTCGTATTGAAAAGAATGTATTAGGGTTTTTAAATAGCCTTTAATCTTTTAATTGTACATATTGCCTTGTGCAATATGTACAAATGTTGTAAAGTGCCTGTTTAAATAAGGATAAGTTTTAAACAGGTATTCATATACAGATAAAATTAATTACTTTCGCATTAGACTAAATTATCAATATCATGAAATTTTCAGTAGATAAGCATGAAAAGTATGTTGTTTTAAAACTCAACGAATCGAAGTTAACAAATGACAATACACCGAAGTTGAAATCTGAGTTCATTTTATTGAACACAGAAGGATACTGTAACATCGTATTAGATTTATCAGCGGTAAAACAGTGTGAAGATTCACAGGATTTGAGCAGTTTGCTTTTTGGAGACAGGCTTTGCAAAAAAGCAAATGGGTTGTTTATTGTTACGGGCGTAAATAGCGTTGTAGCAAAGATTTTAGAGATGTCAAATCTTGACCAGTCGCTAACTATCGTTTCCAAAGTGGACGAAGCTACCGACTTGATCTTTATGGAAGAAATCGAAAAAGAACTTTTAGGAAGTGTAGACAAAGGTTAATGAAGTTTGAGGTTACTATTTTAGGCAGTAGTTCTGCTACCCCTGTATACAATAGGAATCCTACGGCACAGCTTTTAAACTGCAATGAAAAGTTCTATCTGATAGATTGCGGTGAAGGTACCCAACAACAGCTCATCAGATTTGGGTTTAAAGCAAATAAAATAGATTTTATTTTCATCAGCCATTTACATGGTGATCACTATTTCGGATTGATTGGATTGCTTTCTAGTCTACATTTAAACGGACGTGTGAAGCCGATGATCATATTTGCTCCTGTTGCGCTGCAGGAAATACTTGCTTTGCAGTTTAAGCATTCCGAAACGGTTATTAGGTATCCTATTGAGTTTGTCGCCATAGAAGCGGATAAGCCAACCCAGATTTTTGAGAATGCAGATTTGACCGTTGAAACTATTGTTTTAAATCATAGGATTCCATGTACAGGCTTTTCTTTTGTACAAAAGAAAAGGTTGCGTAAGCTGATGGTTGAAAAACTGGAAGCGGAACAGATTCCATTGGAATATTACCCTTTGCTAAAAAGGGGCGTAGACCTGGATTTACCTGATGGCAGAGTTTTGCTAAACGCAGATTATACGACCGATTCAGAACGTCCGAAAAAGTATTGCTACTGCTCGGATACTTTATTTGATGAAGGTTATTTTGAAACAATAAAAGGGGCTGATACCCTATATCACGAAGCTACCTTTTTGCATGAGATGTTAGATAGGGCCAATCAAACTCATCATACGACTGCATTACAGGCGGCTCAGATCGCTAAAGAGACTGGCGCTGCTAAATTGCTTATTGGGCACTTTTCATCCCGATACAAGACCTTACAGCCCTTGTTGGAAGAAGCCCGATCGGTGTTTGAAAATACCGAGCTCGCTATAGAAGGAAATACTTATTCCATATAAAACAAAAAGGCTTCAGCATTTGCTGAAGCCTTTTTGTTTTAATGATAATTTTTGCTTATTTATCTTTTTTACCAAAGATAGAGAAATGAACATAACGTTTAGGATGTTGCTTCAAATCTATCATCAGGCTATCCAGATTTTTAGAGGCATTGGTTAAATTTTCGTACATCTTAGTGTCATTAACCAAAAGGCCTAAAGTGCCCTTTCCGTTATTAATTTTACCTACTATGCCCTGCAGATCGCTGACAGCTTTATTTGCATTCTCAATAGTCTGTTTAAAGTTAGCGGCAGCTACCTGATCAGAGATGTTATGGATATTATTTAAAATGGCATTGATTTTTTCGTTGTTCTTCTTCAAGTTGCCGGAGATCGACTCTGCATTGGCTAAAATTGCAGAAATCCTGGAACTTTCAGATCCTACCAGGTTATCAACCTTTTTTGAGGTGCCTTCTAAAGAAGATAGGGTAGAAGCGATGCTGTTAAAGCTCTTGTCTACGTTTTTCTGGAAGTTCGGATTTAAAATAGTGTTCACACTGGTTAGTATAGAATCCATTTTTCCAATAATCAATTCTGCTTTTTTCTGAACTGGCTGAACCGTTTCAAGCAATCCTTTTGCAACATTGGCGTTTAGGAAGTCGCCATCTTTGGCATAGTCAGTACCTGTCCCCAGCGTCAACACAATGGCTTTACTGCCTAAAAGATCAGTTCCTTCCAGTCTTGCAATACTGTTTTTTGGGATTTCATACTGGCCTTTGATTTTTAAAGTAGCCAAAATAGATCCATCTGCTTGCAATTCTAGTTTATCAACACGTCCAATCTGAAAACCGTTGATTAAAACTGGTTTCGATACACCGAGTCCATCAACTCTGGGATATTTAGCAAACAGCACGGTCTCATCCGAAAAAATGGCATTACCTTTTAAGAAATTATAACCTACAATTAGTAGGGCGATAGAAAAGGCTGCTAATATGCCTACTTTAGTTTCGTTTGCGATCTTCATTCAGTATGAGTTATTAATTTAATTTATCTCAGTTTCTTTTTTATATGTTTTTACAGCTTTATAAATGGAGTTCACAATCTCGTCCTGTCCCTCAGCCGAGTTCATGTAGTCCTCTTCATTAGGGTTGGATATAAATCCAATTTCTGTTAAAACTGCAGGCATTCCACATCTTTGTAAAATTAGCAATCCTTGTTCTTTCACCCCTCTGTTTACTCTTTTGCTGTCATCTGTATAAGCATTTTGAATTAACCGGGCTAACTTTAGGCTTTTATCTCTAAAGGTATTTTTGAACAAAGATAGTATAATAAACGTTTCAGGATCATTAGGGTCATAACCATCGTAATTTTCCTTATAATTTTTTTCCAGCTTGATATCGGCGTTCTCTCTGATCGCTGCATCTTGCTCATTTAAGCGGTGTGATCCTGCAACAAATGTTTCTGTTCCACTTGTTGAAGTGTTTTTTACATAGGCATATTTTGGGGTCTTTGTCCCGTTTCTGCCTTTGGTGTAGCCTGTTATAACTCTTCTATCAGGCATAGAATTACAGTGTATGGAGATGAATATATCTGCTTTATTGTCATTGGCCAATGCTGCTCTCTTATGAAATTCGACATCTATGTCTGTTTTTCTGGTGTAAAGTATCTTTACATCTGGCATTTCCTCTTCAAACTTCTTGCCGAGTTTTAAGGCGACTTTTAAAGCCACATTTTTTTCTAGTGAATAGCTTCCGGCCGCACCGGATTTAGGGCCGCCATGCCCTGCATCAATGACAATTGTTTTAACCTTATATCCTTGAGAAAAAGCTGCGTGTGTACTTATAAATAATGGAATGGCTAATAGGAATACAATTTTTTTTAATCTCATCTCTCTTTAATCTTTGTTTTAATTGCGCTGTACCGAATAACTATCCTTCGATACCTTTTTTATAATTCTCAATAGCTTTTAGTAAGCAATCTGTAATTTCTTTTTGTCCGGCTTCGGAGTTCATGTAATTTTCTTCATCAGGATTACTGATAAATCCAATCTCTGTTAATATCGCAGGCATTCCGGCTCTGGCCAGAACTGCGAGACTTTTCTCTTGAACACCACGATCTACACGACCCACTCGTATATATTGATCCTGAACCAATTTTGCCAACTTTAAGCTTTGCGTTCTAAAAGTATTCTTCATCAAAGATAGGATAATATAATTTTCTGGATTGTTGGGATCAAAGCCCTCGTAGTTTTCCTTATAATTATCCTCTAAGAAGATGGCCGCATTTTCCCTTTTGATCACTTCGTCCTGCTCATTTAATCTTCCCATACCCGAAACAAAGGTTTCTACACCTCTGGTAGAAGTGCTTTTGCGGGACACCGTTTCAGTGATCGGTATTTTTTTACCTTTTTTGCCTTTTCTATAGCCGGTAACGATGGTTGATCGATATACTGGCATGTCATTGCAATGAATAGAGATAAATAAATCCGCTTTGGCATTGTTTGCAATAGCGATTCGCTCATAAAGTGGGATAAATACATCTGTTGAACGGGTATAAATCACTTTTACATCTTTCATATTAGCTTCTATAGCAGCGCCCAGGTGTAATGCAGTCTTTAAGGCGACATCTTTTTCTGTGGAATATAAACCATGCGTTGAGCCGTCACGACCACCATGCCCGGCGTCAATAACGATAGTTTTTATTTTATATTCTTGTGTAAATGCTTGGTTACCAGTTGTAATGATTATAATTATAGAAATAAATAGAATCAAAATTACATTTGGTCTAAGCAATGGTATATTTTTCATTAATTTTGGACGTTTTGGATTAAACATTAATGCAAAAATAACATTCACACACGAATTTGAAACTTTTACGCTACATCATTTTTTTTAAAACGATTGTTTTATTAACATCTGTTAGTAATCATGCGCTAGCATTCACTTCTTTTTCGACCTTTCAGGTTGTAAGGCAAATAGATACAACCAGGAAGGATACAACAAAGAATAATGCGCTTAACAAGGCAAAGGTACAGAGCAACCCAAAAGATACTACAAAAAACAACGCGCTTAATAAGGGAAGTGTTCAGAGCAATCCGAAGGACACTACAGCTTCAGAAAAAATTCAATACACCGCCAGAGATTCTATTTCTTTTAGCAAAGACAGTAGCATTGTGTATTTGTACGGTAAAGCCCGGGTGATTTACCAGGGACTGGAGTTGGATGCTGATTACATTTCTTTTAACAACAAGACCAGTATTATTTATGCCCGAGGCACTATAAATGATAAAGGGAAATATATTGGGCGGCCAATTTTTAAAATGGAGGGACAGGGGACTTCTATGGCTGATTCGTTAAGATTTAATACCGTAACCAAAGCCGGTAATATATTCGGGGTATATACAGAACAGGAAGGTGGCTTTTTTACGGGGGGAAAGGCTAAGAAGCAGCCTGATGATGAGATACACAGTAAAGGGCAGACTTTTAGTACCTGTAATTTGCCGCATCCCCATTTTGGCATACATTTTACAAAGGCCATTGTAACGGAGAATCAGATCATTGCAGGGCCACTTTATTTAAAGATTGAAGACATTCCTTTACCACTTGGGTTGCCTTTTGCCTTTTTTCCCAAGCCGAATAAGAAGAGTTCAGGGATTATTTTACCAACTCCTGGTGAGGATTTCTCCAGAGGTTTTTTCTTGCAGGATGGTGGATATTATATTGGTTTAAGTGATTATTGGGATGCGAAGCTAACTGGTACGATCTATTCTTATGGCTCATTTAGTGCAAGGGGAGCCTCAACTTATACCAAAAGATATAAGTTTAATGGAAATATTGATTTAAATTATGCTTTTAATCAGTATGGAACTAAAGGGACAGCAGATTATAATTCGAGTAAGGATTTTAGGATCAACTGGAGTCACTCACAAAACCCAAATGCAAAGCCAGGAACAACTTTTTCTGCAAGCGTAAATGCGGGAACCATTAGTTACGATAGGTTAACTGCTGGGGGGGGGACTTACGATCCTCGTCAAACTGCAAATAACACTTTGTCTTCTAGTATTTCCTACAGTAAAATTTTTGGAAAGGGTATCAATTTTTCTGGTGCATTACGTCATTCTCAGGAAACGCAGGCTAAGACTGTAAGTTTAACATTACCTGATATTACCTTGTCTGTACCTACATTTAATCCATTTGATTCAAAAGAGCGTGTAGGTGAGCAAAAGTGGTATCAAAAAATATCGGTAGGGTATAGCATGCAAGCGGCCAACATGATCAATACTGTAGATTCCTTGCTGTTTAAAAAAGAAAGCTTATATAAGTTTAGAAATGGGATGCAGCATAACATCCCTATTAGTATGTCTTTTAATGTATTGAAGTATTTTAACTTTAATACGGGAGTAACTTATCTGGAAAGATGGCATTTGCAATCAATTAGAAAAACTTACGCCAAAGTGCCAAATCAGCAGGACGCTGTTTTTATTGATACAATACCTGGTTTTAACAGGTCTGGCCAATATTCAATTAACGGTGGATTATCTACCAAGATATACTCAACAGCGCAGTTTAAAAACTTTGGTAATTTTAAGGCATTACGTCACGTGATGACTCCGAGTATTAGTTTCGGGTATACACCTGATTTTTCTGATCCTAGCAAAGGAAATTATAAGTACGCCTATTATCAGGATGGATCTCCGGTATTTACCACGGACTACCAAGGGAAACCAGAGCAACTCAAATATTCTATTCACGAAAGCTCTTATTATGGAGGTCCAGGAGCCGGCAAAAGCGCTTCTATTTCGTTCTCATTAGACAATACTGTAGAGGCCAAGTTCTTATCTCCAAAAGATACTACAGGAACGGGAGAAAAGAAGATTCCAATTATTCAGGGCTTAGGCATTAGCGGATCTTACAACCTGCTTGCGAAGGAGTTTAAATTATCAACTTTAAGTTTTAGTGGTCGTTCCCAATTTACCGATAAGCTTGGGATTAACTATTACGGTACATTGAACCCGTATTTATATGAAGATGTGTTAGATACCGCTACGAACCTTACCAACAGAAAGCTTGTAAATAAATATACCTGGTCAAAAGGTCAATTACCTCGTTTAACCAATTTTGGTTTCTCCTTTAGCTATAGCTTAAATCCAGAAGCCCTTAAACGTAAAAATGAGACTGATGATAAGATAAAGGAACAAAAGAATACTGGTGCAATATCACCCGAACAAGCAGAAGCGCTGGCTAAAGTAAGTCGTGACCCAAATGCTTTTGTTGACTTTAATATTCCATGGAACTTTGCATTTTCTTATACCTTTAACTACAGTACCACTGATGTTGGGCAAATGCCTACCGTAACGAACACGTTAAACTTTAACGGGGACATGAATCTTACCCCTAAATGGAAAGTGACTTTTAGCTCGGGTTGGGATTTCAAGAATAAAACAATTTCTCAGACCAATTTTGCAATTTATAGGGACTTACATTGCTGGGATATGGCCTTTACCTGGGTGCCTTTTGGTTTTTACCAGAGTTATTCTGTTGATATTAAGGTTAAGGCTTCAATCCTTCAGGATTTGAAACTGAGCAAAAGAAAAGGATACTACAGCAAATTCTAAACATATTATTTTATGCTAGCAGAAATTATAACCATTGGTGACGAAATACTGATTGGTCAGATTGTGGATACGAATTCGGCCTGGATGGCTGAGCAACTGAATCTGATCGGTATAAAGGTTAAACAAGTTAGCTCGGTTTCTGATGATGCAGATCATATCATTGAAGCCTTGCAGCTTGCAGAAAAAAGAGCTGATATTATTCTGATTACTGGTGGTTTGGGACCGACTAAGGATGACATCACTAAAATAACGATGGCCAGGTATTTTAACATGGGCCTTAGAAGAGATCAGGAAACATTGGAGCATGTAACCGATATTTTTGTCCGTTATAATAAACCGATGATAGAGTCGAACCGTAAACAAGCTGATGTGCCTGATGGTTGTACGGTCATCAAGAACAAGAACGGCACTGCGCCTTGTATGTGGTTTGAAGAACACGGCAAAGTATTTGTTTCTATGCCGGGTGTTCCTTTTGAAATGAAATACCTGATGGAAGAGGAGATTCTTCCGAGATTGAAGAAGGCGTTTAAGCTTCCTGCGATCATTCATAAGACAATATTGACGGCAAATATCGGAGAGTCTTTTTTGGCTGTAGAGCTGGAAGAGATAGAGGACAGTTTACCTGCACATATTAAATTAGCTTATTTGCCTAAGCTGGGTCAAATTAGGTTAAGGTTAAGCGGATCCGGTGATGATGAGCATTTACTCAAAGCAGAGGTGGAAGCTTATGCACAGCAGATCATCCATAAAGTAAGAAAGTATGTAGTGATTGATCAGGATATTGCTTTGGAGAAGGCAATTTTGGATATCATGGAGGCGAATAACCTTACATTATCTACGGCGGAGAGCTGTACAGGTGGGTATATTGCACATCTGATTACACAACATCCCGGATGTTCAGCGGTGTACGCAGGAGGTGCAGTAACTTATTCTAACGCGCTTAAAATGTCTGTTTTAGGGGTTCATGCTGAAACTTTGCAGACTTACGGTGCCGTAAGTGAACAAACCGTAAAAGAAATGGCCTACGGTGCAAGAATTAATTTTAAAACTGATTATGCTGTGGCAGTGAGTGGGGTGGCCGGGCCTGATGGTGGTACCGAGGATAAACCTGTTGGTACTGTGTGGGTTGCGGTAGCTAATAGTCACCATGTAATTGCAAGATTATTTAATTTTAGTAACCGCAGGGCACAAAATATTGAGCGTTCTGCCATAGCTGCGTTGTCTATGGTTTTGAATGAGATTAAACAAGATGTGGGTTAAGTCTGTAAAATACTTTACTTTTGCAGCTGATACAAATCATAAAATAAAAAATGGCTCAATACGAATTATTGTTACCTAAAATGGGGGAGAGCGTTGCAGAAGCAACCATTATTAAGTGGGTTAAACAGCCTGGCGACAAGATTGAAATGGATGATACCATTTTAGAGATTGCAACCGATAAGGTGGATTCTGAAGTTCCGTCGCCAGTAATAGGTAGATTAGTAAAGCAATTGTTTAAAGAAGACGATATTGTACAAGTGGGTGCTGTAATTGCAATTATAGAAACAGATATGGATGCCTCGGTAAGTACTGAAGCAGTTGCGGCGCCTGTTGCGGTACCAGAGAAGGTTTCTGAGCCAGTTATAGAAAATATACCAGGACTTGATCAACTTTCTGCTGAAAGTTCTTCAGATCGCTTTTATTCTCCTTTAGTGAAGAATATCGCAGCCCAGGAAGGAATTCATTTGACTGAGTTGGATGGTATCGCAGGAACAGGATCTGATGGAAGATTGACCAAAGACGATTTATTAAGTTATATTCAAAATAAAGGTAGAAAAGCTCCTGCTGTTGCAGCTAGTACTGCTACAGCGCCAGTATCAGCGCCTGTAGTGCAATCATCTGCTGCTGCGCAACCGGTAAAAGCACCGGCTCCACAACCTGCTACAAGCGTAAGTGGTGGTGATGAAATTATAGAGATGGACAGGATGCGCAAGCTGATTGCCGATCACATGACCATGAGCAAGCAAACCTCAGCACACGTAACTTCTTTTGTGGAAGCGGATGTGACCAATATGGTGATGTGGCGTGAGAAAGTGAAGAGGAATTTTGAAAAACGGGAAAATGAAAAAATCACTTTTACACCAATCTTTGTAGAAGCGGTGAGTAAAGCGATCAAAGATTTTCCAATGATCAATGTATCTGTAAAGGGTACCCAAATTATTAAGAAAAAAGATATCAATATTGGTATGGCAGCTGCTTTACCTAGCGGAAACCTGATTGTGCCAGTGATAAAAAATGCAGATGAGTTGAACCTGATAGGTTTAACCAAAGCAGTGAACGACCTGGCTAGCCGTGCCCGTAGCTCTAAGTTGAAACCGGATGAAACCCAAAATGGTACTTTTACGCTAACCAATGTGGGCTCTTTTGGTAATGTGATGGGTACGCCAATCATCAACCAACCACAAGTGGCTATTCTTGCTGTAGGTGCGATTAAAAAGAAACCCGCAGTGTTGGAAACGGAATTTGGTGATGTTATTGCCATCAGACATATGATGTTCCTTTCTTTATCGTATGATCATAGGGTCGTAGATGGTGCGCTTGGCGGATCGTTTGTGCGCCGTGTGGCCGATTACCTGGAGAACTGGGATATGAACAGAGAAATCTGAACTACGATATAAACTACAAAAGGCCCCAATTGGGGCCTTTTGTATAATCAAAACAAATACTAGTTAACCAACTAGTGTGGCTTCATTTGCTACAGTTTGAATCTGTTGCTCGGTATAGGTATATTTCCCTGTTTGGGCAATAAATACATCTTTTTGCTCTAACAACTCACGGTTAGCGATCAAGCTTTTCAAGCTTACATTTCCAATCACGTATTTGTAGTCATCACGAGAGAATCTTTCTACAATGTTTTCAATCTTCAATTTCTCTACAGTATATTCATGAACATAGCGTAGATAAATTTCGATGTTTACATCATCGGTATGGATCAGTCCGTTGTGTTGGTGATATTTCTTGTATTCATAACGGTAACCATATCTTAAAGCAGCAATGTCCGACAATACGGCTGCGCCTGTTGGGTGACCGCCAGCTCCCTTTCCAAAAAAGAATTGTTTATCAGCGAAAGCAGCTTGAACAGTTACGCCGTTATATTCATTTTCTACATTGAAAAGGAAATCGTCAGACTTCACAAATTTTGGCAATACATAAGTAACTACTTGTTTAGTGCTGATTTTACGTGCAGTAGGTACTAGTTTAATTTTAAAGTTCTTTTCTCTTGCATACCTGATGTCGTTCTCAGAAAGGTTCTGAATACCAACGTTAAGAATTTTATCAGGATTGATAAATAAACCGTAGGCATGCGCAGTTGCAATGGCCAATTTAAATTTAGGATCGAATCCACCTACATCCATAATTGGGTTGGTTTCGGCAAAGCCTAAGTCTTGTGCTTGTTTTAAAGCTACACCATATTCCATGTTCTCGTTAAATATTTTAGACAAAATATAGTTTGATGAACCATTGAATATACCGCTGATGCCGTGAAGCAACTCATTGTCGTAATACTCTTCCAGGTTACGAATGATTGGAATACTACCACATACTGCTCCTTCGTAAAGTAGGGAAGCATCGTGTTTTTCCTGTAATTCAACCAATTCTGCAAGGTGTGTGGCAATCATTTTTTTATTGGCAGAAACTACGTTTTTACCACTAATTAATGCTCTTTTAACAATGTTGTAAGCAACATCAGCATCATCTATCAATTCTACGATTGTATTGATTTCACTGTTGTTTAACAGTTCGTCATGATCGGTTGTAAAAAGGTGCGCATCTAAAGTACGTTTCTTCTCAGGGTTTTTGATGGCGATTTTAATGATTTCAAGATTTAAATCCTGACCACGGATAATATCATGTAATCCCTGTCCAACTACCCCAAAACCAAATAAACCAATTTTAAGTTTCTTGCTCATCTAATTATTATGCTGTTTTATGTAATTTAATTATTTTCTTGTTGACACTTTCCTTCAGGAAATTGCCAATGATATTTGTAAGTGCATCTGTTTCAATCAGGAATCCGTCATGACCATATGCTGATTTAAGGCTATGAAATTCTGCGCCCGAAATGTTGTTTGCCAGAAACTCCTGTTCAGAGATTGGGAAAAGTACATCGTTATCGATGCCAATCACTAAGGTGTTTGCTTTGATCAATGCCAAAGCATCAGTTACGCTGTTTCTACCTCTGCCAACGTTATGGCTGTCCATAACTTTGCTTAGGTACCAGTAGCTGTAAGCATTAAAACGCTTGCAAAGTTTTTCTCCCTGGTAGTTCTGATAAGAAGAAGCTCTGAAATTACCCGTCTTATCATTTACACTTTCTAACTGTGTAGCTGTATAAGCATCGTAAGTTCTGTACGACAATAAAGCGATACTTCTGGCAACTTTTAATCCTTTTAGACCACCATCAGGTTTTTGTGCGTAAAAACTACGGTCTGTGCTTATCGCTAAGCGCTGACTTTCATTAAAGGCAATGCCCCATGGAGAGTGAACCGCATTTGTTGCAACCAGGATAAGGTTGTCAATAATTGCAGGGTCCATAATTGCCCATTCCATAGCCTGCTGTCCGCCTAAAGAGCCACCTATCAGTACTTTGATGTGCTGGATGCCAAAATGTGTAGCCAGCAAGCGGTGCGCCGAAACCTGATCCCTTACTGTCAGTTCAGGGAAGGAAAGGTAGTAAGGTAAACCTGTTACCGGGTTTTCACTTAAAGGGTTGGTGCTACCATAATGCGAGCCAAGAACGTTAGTGCAGATGATAAAATGCTCATCAGGATTAAATAATGCATTGTTGCCAAATAATCCCTTCCACCAATCTAATACGTCAGAGTTAGCAGTAAGTGCATGGCAGGCCCAAATTACATTATCCTTTTTGGTATTTAGTTTACCATAAGTTTGATAGGCAATTTCAAGCTTACGGAGCTTCTTGCCACTTTCAAGCTTAAAGGTCTTATTGTAATTATATGTGGATATTGTACTCATTGCTTATTTTTTTATAGCAGCAAAAGCCTGTTCAAAATCGGCTTTGATATCGTCGATATGCTCGATACCAACTGATACCCTTAATTGATTAGGGGTAACACCAGCACTAATTTGTTCTGCTTCACTTAATTGTTGATGGGTGGTTGCTGCAGGTTGTATGATTAATGTTTTTGCATCTCCAACATTGGCCAGGTGACTGACCAAATTAAGGCTGTCGACCAATAAAGTAGCTTTTTCTTTAGCACCATGTAATTCGAAAGACAATACAGCACCAAATCCATTTTGCAAGTACTTTTTAGCATTGGCATGGTATGGACTGCTTTCTAAACCTGGATAGTTTACACTTTTTACAGCCTCGTGGCCTTCAAGCCAGGTCGCTAAAGCCAATGCATTGTCAACATGACGTTGTACACGTAGTGACAAGGTTTCTAAGCCTTGCAACAATTGGAAGGAATTGAAAGGAGAGATAGCAGGACCAAAATCCCTTAAACCTTCTACCCGGGCACGGATGATAAATTGTATATTTCCGAAAGGACCATCGTTGCCAAACACCTCATTAAATACCAATCCATGGTAACCTTCAGAAGGTTCAGTGAATTGACTGAATTTTCCATTGCCCCAGTTGTAATTTCCACCGTCTACGATTACACCACCAATGCTGGTTCCATGTCCGCCAATCCATTTGGTTGCAGATTGAACCACAATGTGTGCTCCGTGCTCTAATGGTTTGAAAAGGTATCCTGCACAACCGAAAGTATTGTCTACGATTAAAGGTAGATCATGTTTGTTGGCAATAGCTGATATTTTTTCAAAATCAATGATGCTATAAGCCGGATTACCTATACTTTCCAGGTAGATTGCTTTTGTGTTGCCATCAATTTTAGCTTCAAAATCTGAAGGATCATTGCCATTGGCAAATTTAACTTCAATGCCTAAGCGCTTAAAGCCAACTTTAAACTGGTTGTAAGAACCACCATACAAGTGAGATGAGGATACGAAATTATCGCCAGCCTCTAAAATGTTGTTTAAGGCAATAAATTGTGCTGCTTGTCCGGATGCTACTGCTAAAGCTGCTACACCGCCTTCAAGCGCTGCTACACGTTTTTCAAATACATCCGTAGTTGGATTCATGATACGGGTGTAGATATTTCCGAATTCCTTCAGGGCAAATAGGTTTGCACCATGCTCAGAGCTTTTAAATCCGTAGGAAGTAGTTTGATATATAGGTACTGCTCTAGACCCGGTTGTTGGATCGATTACCTGACCTGCGTGTACTTGTAATGTTTCAAATTTATGAGAAGCTGACATATTGTGTTTAATTTTATATGGTGTGATTAATTTCTTAGAGGGGATACCAACAGGCACAAAAAGGCATGATAGTATATAGTTGTTTAGCGTACCCTTAAAGGGCCTTCCGATGGATTACAAGAAATGCAAAAGGAAGATTTAATGATTATTGCATGCGACAGCACATACACATGGTAAGCTGTGGGCAACAATAATGATTAAGATTAGAATTAATAGTTTTCATACGTTTAAATTTATCTTTCCAAACGGCACCATGCCGGCTGGTCAGGAATTGGCACCTTCTCCATTTTGGGAGGGTTGCCAGTGGGTCAAAGAGCCTGTCTCTCGCCACTTCTTTATAAATCAAACCTTGAATAAAGAAGGTTGACTTGATTAGCTTTCGCTAAATAATATTCAAATGTAGGCGTATCTTACAAAATATCCAAAATTTAATTCTGAATATTTTGTAAGTCATTGTTTTTTAGTTATATAAAGTTGTTTGTTTGTTTGGGTTTGTAGCTATTTCTTCGCTAAAGCTTGCTCAAAATCGGCTATTAAGTCCTCAATATGTTCAAGTCCTACAGATATCCGAATTAAATTTTGTGGAGTTTTAGTGTCTGGACCTTCGACAGATGCACGATGTTCTATTAAGCTTTCAACACCACCAAGGCTTGTTGCCTGTGCAAATAGCTTTACCTGATTTACGATCTTATGGGCCTCTGTAGCACCACCTTTAACAAGAATGGACATCATTCCCCCGAAATCGCTCATTTGTTTCTTTGCAATTTCATGGCCGGGGTGGCTAGGTAGTCCGGGATAGTATACAGTTTCAACTGCAGGATGATTTTGAAGATAAAAGGCTAGAGCCATTCCATTTTCACAATGTCCACGCATTCTATACGGTAATGTTTTAATACTTCGTACCAGTAAGAAACAGTCGAAAGGAGAGGGAACTGCTCCACCAATCTGTTGTATGTTTCTGATCTTTTCCCAGAACTCGTTTTTCTCAGCGGTAATTAAAACACCCCCCAATACATCACTATGCCCCCCAATATATTTGGTTGATGAATGCATGACCAGGTCAGCTCCCAGGGAAATTGGATTTTGCAGACAAGGGGAAGCGAAGGTGCTGTCGCAGGCCAGGATCAATCCGTTTGATTTACTGATCTCGGCTATGGCGGCAATATCGGTGATTTTTAATAATGGGTTGGACGGTGTTTCTGTCCAGATCATCACTGTATTTGGTTTAATGTGCTGCTTAATAAGCTCAATATCCGTGAGGTCGATGAAGTCAATAGATAAGGTATCGGCAAAGATGGTTTGTAGCTGTCTTTTAAAGCCCCAGTACATGTCATCGGGCGCAATGATATGGCTTCCTGGTTTAAAGGCCTGGAAAACGGACATGCCAGCGGTATTTCCAGAAGAGAATGCACAGGCTTCAGCTCCTTTTTCTAATTCAGCGATAATGTTTTCAAGGGCTGACCTGTTTGGATTGCTGACTCTGCTGTACATGTGTCCACCAGAATATCCACCCTCAGCATTTCTTAAAAAAGTTGTAGATAAATTTATAGGGGGTGTAACATCTTGTGTACTGATGTCATATAAATTTCCGGCATGTATTGCTAGGGTTTCTGCTCTCATTATTATGGGGTTAAATGCTTAATAACTGCGTTAAGCGATGATGAGGTTAAAGGTAAAAATTATTACGCTGAAGTTTTGGCAAGATTTATGTATTTAAAAAGTAAAAATACTTGATATGAAAAGAATATTCCTGATAGCAGCCATTTTTTGCAGTGCAATAATGGTGTTGCAAAGCTGCTCACCAAAAGGTGCAGCAACAACTCAACCCGTAAGAAGAGGTGATATTACCGGTAACTGGGTTTTAAATGACATTACATTTGATGGAGTTCCTCAAACTTCTGTTAAATCGTTGTTTGGTGAGTCGTCTTACAAGTGTTTTGTGGGTAGTGCCTGGAGATTAACCAATAGTGGCAATGGAAGTTATACACTAGGTGGTGAATGTGGTGCTAAAATGCAAACGATTTTTTGGTCGGCTAGTCCTAAAGACGATACTTTCCAATTTAAAAAACTGTATGAAGGTGATAAAGCTAAAAATGTAACTGAAGGTTATAGAATGGTGATCGCCTCTGCTAACGGTGATAGCATGGTGATTAAAACACCTGTAGAGTATGGAAATGCAACGGCTTATATCGTGTTGAATTTCACTAAGGCTCAGAAATAAACGAAAAAATTACCGTTCTCTTCCAGAGCTGCATTGCCTCGCTGAAGAAGCGAAGAACGCTGGGCTCTCTCTGAGAAGGTAATTTTTCTGGCCACAAAGCACATACAACATTGTTTAAACATAAAAAAGGAACTTACTGATTGGTAAGTTCCTTTTTTTTTATGCCTGCTTTTTAAAACGTAATTGTTGTTTTTTTTAAATGTCGGAGTAATCGGTTGGAGTCAAGAAACGAGTATCGTTTTTAGATACATTGTTCTGGTATTCGGGCATAGATTTTAGTTTTAGCCAGTATTCATCTTTTCCAAATGTTTTCCAGTGTTCATCACGGTCTGCTTTATTTTCAAAGGTTGTTAGGTACATGAGGTTAGGCATTCGGCTTCCGGAGATTACTTCAGCATAAAACACTGCGTTAAAGCCAAGTCTTTTAAAGAGACCGATTTCACCGCCTTTATTGAACATCTCTACTTTGTTTTTATAACGCTTTTCAGTGGGACCTTCGTAGCTACGGAGTTCGTAAACACGCTCTTTCTTTGGGGAGCTTAATTTGGGTAAGTTGAATTTCGGACTACCTTCAAAAGCGTTAAGTAGGATGCTTTCTATTCTTTCAAATGGGGCATCTGTATGTAAAGCATCGAGGTATGCTTTTCCGTCCTCCTGGAACTTGAGATCTTTTTGAAGGATGCTTTCAAGTTTAGCGAAATCGGTATAGGACTTGAAAGGAATAAAAACATAAACCAGTTTTTCGTTATTTTCAGGCGCTTGGGTGTTGGTGTTTTGTACGGGCTTGAAAATGCCTATGTTATTGATTCCGGCACGATGTAAAGCGGGGAGGTATGCCGTTTTTAAAAAATCATCCACTGTTTTCTCCTGCTCACTATTTTTTAAATGATAGACTTTTATTTGATAGAAATCTCTGCTGCCAGCATTTGCATAAATATAGCTAATGGGCGTAATGAGCAAGACGAGGAAGAGGGTGGATAATTTATTCATGCTGGTTTTCTATGATTTCTTTGATTTTTATGAGGCGGTCGTAAAAGCACTCAAAAGGTCTCACATTTCCATGGATTTTTAATAGGGTAATGTGGGTATCGATGCACTTGGCCACATCGTTTAGTTTGGTTCCTGGGTAAAGTTCTAATGATTGAGGTAAATCTATTCCTGAAAAATGAGCTTCTAGTTCTTCAATTGTCATGTTGCAAATGTAGCCAAATAATGAGATTCTTTGACGCATGTATTTCCTTTTCCAAAGGGAAGCTCTTTTACATAATGCTGACAGCTAAAATCGGTTAAAAAAAGAAGTATCTAATGATTTTATGCTATTTTTGCTCATTATACATCATAAATGGATACGACTTCAAAACTTGCGTTGATTTTAGCTGATGCTGATCTTTCAGCTGAACTAAAATCAATTGCCCTCAAAGTTCAAAATAAGGAAAGGATTACATTTGATGAAGGTGTTTACCTTTATGAACATGGCGAGCTAGGCTACCTTGGTGTACTGGCTAATTACATCCGGGAACAGCGGCATGGCGACAATACTTATTTCAACCGTAATTTTCATATCGAACCTACAAACGTTTGTGTGTACGATTGTAAGTTTTGTTCTTATTCGCGTCTGATTAAAGAGCGTGAATCTGGATGGGAAATGAGTGTTGATGGCATGATCGATGTATTGAAGAAATACGATAATGAACCAGTAACTGAAGTGCACATTACCGGTGGTGTAGTGCCTAAGCAAAACCTGGAGTTTTATAGCGACTTTTTTAGAAAAGCAAAAGCACATCGTCCTGATCTTCATATTAAAGCCCTTACTCCGGTAGAGTATTACTATATCTTTAAAAAGGCGAAATTAAGTCATTATGATGGTATGAAATATATGCAGGAAGCCGGTTTGGATTCTATGCCAGGCGGTGGTGCTGAAATCTTCCATCCTGAAGTAAGAGAAAAGATCGCTCATGATAAATGCAATGCCGAGCAATGGCTTGATATACATGAGCAAGCACATAAATTAGGTATGAAGACCAATGCAACGATGTTGTATGGACATATAGAGCAATTTTGGCATAGGGTAGACCATATGGAACGCCTACGTCAGCAGCAAGATAAAAGTGGAGGCTTTCAGGCATTTATACCACTTAAGTTCAGGAATCAAAACAACCAGATGGACAATGTTCCAGAGGTTTCAGTGATTGAGGATTTGAGGAATTATGCCATTGCCCGTATTTATATGGATAATTTTGATCACATCAAGGCTTATTGGGCGATGATCAGTAGACAAACCGCACAGTTATCGCTGAATTTTGGTGTAGATGATATCGACGGTACCTTAGATGATACGACTAAAATCTACTCTATGGCAGGGGCAGAAGAGCAAACCCCAGCTATGAATACCCAGGAGCTGGTAAACCTGATTAAACAGGTAAACCGCAAACCAATTGAACGGGATACTTTATACAATGTGGTAACCGATTATACCAATGTTGTATTTGAAGACGAAGTGAAACCTCAGTATTATAAATTGCCCGTAATCAATTAAAATGGATAAGGAAATATACATCATCAGGCATGGTGAAACAGATTTAAATAAACAAGGAATAGTACAAGGTAGAGGGATCAATAGCGATCTGAATGATACCGGAAGAGCACAGGCTGCTGCATTTTATGCTACCTATAAAGATGTTCCTTTTGACAAGGTATATACCTCTAAATTAAAACGTACTCATCAGACTGTTAAAGGTTTTATTGATGCAGGTACGGCATGGGAACAGCTTGCCGGATTAGATGAGCTTGCCTGGGGTGAATGGGAAGGTAAACCCAATGATGAGAATGCCATCACCGCTTTTAAGGGCTTAGTAGAGAAATGGGAGAGCGGAGATTATGATGCTCGTTTCGAAGGCGGTGAAAGTCCGAATGATGTATTGTTGCGCGAAAAAGAAGCGATCGAGGTTATTAAAAGCGCAACTGACGAGAAAACCATTTTGATCTGTATGCATGGTCGCGCAATGCGCTTGTTTCTATGTTTGCTTACCAACACTCCGATCTCCGAAATGACTGCATTTCCGCATCAGAATACTACCCTATATAAAGTTGAACTTACAGGTGATCAATTTGTGATTACTGAGTTTAACAATACTGATCATTTAAAATAGCATTTACTGTTGAATAAGATTAAAATTTCTGCCGTTTCCTATACCAATACCAAGCCTTTTATTTACGGAATTGAACATTCAGCCTTGCTGGATCAAATCGATTTGAGCTTAGATATTCCTACAGATTGTGCTGCTAAATTGATTGATGGACAGGTGGATATCGGATTGATTCCTGTTGCTGCGATTCCCAATGTGCCTAATGCTAATATTGTCGCCGATTACTGTATCGGATCAGTAGGCGCGGTAAACTCTGTGTTCATCTTTAGTAAAGTTCCGGTTGTCGAAATCAAGACGGTAAGACTGGATAGTCACTCACGAACCTCTAACAATCTGGCTAAGGTTTTATTGAAATTTCATTTTGAACAAGCTGTCAGCTATGTTACAGATGAGCCTATTGATGCAGATGCAATTGTTTTAATTGGTGACCGCACTTTTGGTAGAAGGGATGATTTTCCTTATGCCTACGATATGGGTGAGGAGTGGATGAATTTTACCGGATTACCATTTGTTTATGCGGCATGGGTGGCTAATAGAACTATCCCGCAAGCATTCATCAATGATTTTAATCAGGCATTGGCCTTTGGCTTGTCAAAACGTAAGGAACTGCTGTTGGATTTACCCAAGCTTGATAACTTTGATTTGGAAGATTACCTGATGCATAAATTAGATTTTGAGCTAACAGATAAAAAACGCGAAGCGCTGGCTTTGTTTTTATCGTACATAGCAAAACTATAAACCTATTCACATTTTTTTAATTTTCAACAAAACGTAAAGCCTACGCCTCAAATAGTATCTTTACGATTTTGTAAACTGAAATCATTTTGGCTAAAGATAATACTAAGGAAACCCCGTTAATGCAACAATACAACGCTATTAAAGTGAAGTATCCGGGTGCATTATTACTTTTTAGAGTAGGCGATTTTTATGAAACGTTTGGTGAGGATGCGGTAAAGACAGCCCAGATTCTTGGGATTGTATTAACCCGCAGGGGTATAGGACCAAATGGGGCAATTGAATTGGCTGGTTTTCCCCACCATTCATTAGATAATTACCTTTCAAAACTGGTTAGAGCGGGACAAAGGGTGGCCATATGTGACCAGCTGGAAGATCCTAAAACAACTAAGACTATTGTAAAAAGAGGCGTAACTGAATTGATTACGCCAGGGGTGGCTTATAGTGACAATATCGTTAGCCAGAAATCTAATAATTATTTAGCCGCTGTTTACTTTGACAAAACACAGTTAGGTGTTTCTTTTGTGGACATTTCTACCGGAGAATTTCATGTAGCCCAGGGAAGTTCAGAGTATATTGATAAGCTTTTACAAGGCTTTAAACCCAATGAGGTTGTTTTTCAAAAGAGTAAAAGAAAAGAATTTTTAGAGCTATTTGGTGATCGCTTTTATACTTATCATCTGGACGAGTGGGCTTTTACCAGTGACTATGCCAATGAGATTTTAACTAAACATTTCGAAGTTAACTCTTTAAAAGGTTTTGGAGTAGATCGATTGCAAATCGGTATTGTCGCAGCTGGTGTGGCTCTACACTATTTAAATGAAACAGAGCACCGCAATTTAAAACACATTACTTCCATATCTCGTTTGGAAGAAGATAAGTATATGTGGTTGGATAGGTTTACTATCCGAAATTTGGAATTGGTAAGTTCAGCCAACGAGAATGCTGTAACACTTTTCCAGATACTTGATGAGACTAGTACGCCAATGGGTGCCCGTTTGCTCCATAAGTGGATCATTATGCCGTTGAAGGAGTTAAAGCCGATTGAAGAACGTTTAGGAATGGTCGATTTTCTGGTGAAAAATGATCCATTACTCCAAGAGTTTTTAACGCATATTAAGCAGATCGGTGATCTCGAGAGGCTAATTTCTAAAGTTGGCTTACTGAGGGTTGGCCCTAGGGAATTGGTTCAGTTAAAGAAATCTTTATACCACATAGAAACAGTAAAGAAGCTTGCTGAAGAAAGCCAAAATCCTTTTCTGTTGGCATTGGCCGATCAGTTGGATCCTTGCTTAAGTATCAGAGCGAAGCTGGAAAGAGAGTTGCAGGAAGATCCTCCTGCATTGCTAATTAAGGGAAATGTAATTGCAGATGGAATAGACGAGGAGCTTGACCGTTTGCGTAAAATTTCATTCGGTGGAAAAGACTACCTCGTAGAAATTCAGAAAAGAGAAGCTGCAATAACAGGTATTCCTTCATTAAAAGTAGCTTTCAATAATGTTTTTGGATACTATTTAGAGGTTACGCATACACATAAAGATAAAGTGCCGGCCGACTGGATCAGGAAACAAACCCTAGTTAGCGCCGAACGCTATATTACCCCGGAATTAAAAGAATACGAAGAGCAGATATTAGGTGCTGAAGAAAAGATTCAACAAATAGAGGTAAGACTTTATACAGAATTGATTAATCAGGTAGCGGCTTATATCAGGCCAATACAACTGAATGCATTTCTGGTTGCGCAACTGGATGTATTGCTTTGCTTTGCTCAGTTAGCGGTTAAAAACCACTATGTAAAACCTGTACTGAACAAGAAAAAGGTATTGGATATAAAGGGTGGTAGACATCCCGTAATAGAAAAGCGCCTTCCTGTAGGGGAAGAGTACATCACCAATGATGTGTTTCTTGACAACGATACGCAACAACTCATCATCATTACCGGTCCCAATATGTCCGGTAAGTCGGCCATATTGCGCCAAACAGGTCTAATCGTACTGATGGGCCAGATGGGATGTTTTGTGCCTGCTAAGGCCGCTACAATAGGCCTGGTGGATAAGATATTTACCCGTGTGGGTGCTTCTGATAATTTATCATCCGGAGAAAGTACATTCATGGTAGAAATGAATGAAACTGCCAGTATCTTGAATAACATCTCTGATAACAGTTTAATTTTACTGGATGAAATCGGTCGGGGTACAAGTACTTATGATGGAATTTCCATTGCCTGGGCTATTGCGGAATTTTTGCACACCCACCCAACAGCAAAACCAAAGACACTTTTTGCAACGCATTACCATGAGCTAAATGAATTGGCTACCACCATGAACCGCGTTAAAAACTTTAATGTCTCGATAAAAGAAGTAGGAAATAAGGTAATCTTTTTAAGGAAGTTGATTCCTGGTGGTAGCGAGCATAGTTTTGGTATCCATGTGGCTAAAATGGCTGGTATGCCGCCAAAATTGATCAACAGGGCCAATGAGATTTTAAAGAAACTGGAAATAGATCGTACGGAAGGCCAGAGTATAAAGGACAGCATTAAGAAGGTTCAGAACCAAGCTTACCAATTGCACATGTTTGCTGTAGATGATCCTGTTTTAGTTAAAATCAGGGATATGCTCAATAATCTGGATGTGAATGTATTGACTCCAGTGGAGGCTTTGTTGAAATTAGATGAGATACAACGTTTAATTAAAGAGTAATATGAACGAACTAAAGGCACTGAACAAAAGCGGGTTATTGATCATGATAGCGGCGATGCTGTTTTTTTCTGCCTGTGGTTCAAGAAAATATTCTGCAAGACCTGGAGGTTCTCCAAGTACTGCTGCTAAGGCTGCAGAAGCCATGTCGCACTTAAAAAGTAAGGAATTGTCCCGCTTTATAAATGATTGGACAGGGGTACAATATGCTTTGGGTGGACTGGATAAGCGAGGGGTAGACTGCTCCGGCTTTGCTTTGCTATTACAAAGAAATATTTACGGTAATGAACTGCCTAGAAGATCAAGGGATCAGGCCGATGTGGTAAACGAAAAAGCGATAGCAAATCTAAATGAAGGCGATCTGGTTTTCTTTTCCTTTGGTGGTAGTGCGGTAGATCATGTAGGCGTATACTTAAACAATAACTTTTTTGTGCATGCCTCAACCACTCGGGGTGTAGTTGTAGATGATTTAAGTATCCCCGCTTACCAGAGAGCTTTTGTAAAAGCAGGCTCATTAAAAAAATAATCATGAATAAACCAAAACACGACATCTCATTCTGGACCAAGTATAAAAAGTTTGCCACTACCGAGATTCTGATGTACCTGATTATGGTTATTGGAATAGGTATTGGGATCTTAATTCTTAGCTAGTTCCGTTTTAAAAATAGCTTTTACCTGGTCGTACGAGCTCACAGAACTAATAAAATCTGCAAAGTCAGCATATTTATCAGCCGGGTAGGTTCCATCATTCAAAACAAACTTTCTACGGTATATCAGCTTTTTATCCACTTTCCTTATGCTGATGGCATAAGAACCAAAGGCAGTTTTTATTTCAGTGCCTTGCGGTATAAAATCAATGACAACATCATTTGGAAGGGTATAAGTAAGCTCATCTATATCAGTATAACCTCTGTTGATAAAAACAGGTAAGGTTCTGTTTCTCACTTCTGGAATCGTACGTTTTTTATTGAATGCATTTAGTACCAGGTAAATATGATTATTTGTTCTAGGTGCATATTTCTGAATGCTGAGTTGTAGGGATTCTTTTGTGACCGGTTTGCTACCCTTATCCTGCGTCAATTTAAAAGTATCGAAATCAATATTATCGATATCATACGTCGTCTTTAGTAATTTCAGCTGTTCTTTCATCGGCTGGTTCACGAACTGAGCATAGTTATCATATTGAGAACCACCACAGCTTGTTTCCATTGTTCCATTGATGTTTCCTTCGGCGTCAAGTACAAGTTCAGCCTTACGTTCCTGTAAATTCATTTGTGTTGATAGGGCTGGGGTTCTCAGTATTTTTCCGCCATCTTCTGTACAAGCTAGCACTGTACGATCATCTGTAAAGCTACCTAAAAAGCCAAAAGGACTTTCCTGATCTGTACATTCCAACCAGGTGGTATCATTTTTTAGCGGAAGGCAAAGAATGATGTGATTTCCCTGGTTCATACTGGCAAATTCGGTTTCCATATCTTTTTTTAAACTACCTGCGTTTACGATGCAATACAGGGATGGGATATTTATGGCTTTTAGTAAACTCTGGGTGTAATTAACTAGCGCTTTACAGTCTCCGTAGGACAGTTGATCAACTTCGCTGGCCAACATTGGCTGTTGTCCACCAATTCCTACCTGTACGCTGATATAACGAGTCTTTTTCTGCACATACTCATAAACCTTACGTGCTTTGTCTTTGTCATTTGGTATACCCGCTACTAAGGCTTTTACTTCCTCAATGGTGGCTGGGCTAAGCGTTTGCCTGTTTTTAATCAGTTCGTTATAAATCCATTTTCCCAACTCTTCCCAGTTTTGGTATTTTCCTTTATAACCGTAATAATTAAATTCTTCGGGCGCTATTTTAACATGGCAGCGATAATTCTCGGGGTCGGGAGCGTAGGGTTCAGGTTTAAAAGCAGTTAGATTTTTTACCGTCCAGGTCTGACTTTTAAGTTTCTCATTTATCACGACTTCTGGTTCTCCTTTATAATTAAAGGCCTTTATTCTTACTTTGTCTTCGGGTTTGCAGATAAAAGTGTAGCTACTGTTCTCTACTGCTACATCGGCTGTATGGCTGGCGTACCAGTCGGGTATCATCAAATTTTGTTTAAATCTGATCTCGTATTCGTACGCTATCGTATAAGGATAAGACAGTACGGTGGGTTCAAAATGTTTCACGCGGTCATCTTCAAACAATGAGATATCGCTCACAGCACTGTGGTCGGTAAAATTACTAAGCGTAAATTTGCTGGTTGCCTTACCAAAGGCATCTATAATAATGCCTTTAGCTGATTTAATAACGGTGTTTTTATTATACGATAAATAGATTTCTGCTTGAGGATCCCCATTTTTATTGAGTACCGTAACTACCTTTTTTATGTTCATAATCACATTGTCGCCCGCGCGCATGTCCACTGTAGTCTCCATTTTCCTAATCACAGCATTGGCACGGTTCTTTAGTTCCGACGAGAGTTGATCCGCCGGATATTCGACTTGAGAAAAACTATTGAAAGCACAGAAAAGCAGGGCGATTAAACCGATTTGTTTGATTATCATTTACTTTGCTTTTTAAGGATAATATCTGTTTTTTGAACTTGAATGATTCTACTGTATAACTCCTTAAGCGATAAGTACTCTTCTGGGCCGTATATAGGTTTGTTGAATTGCAATAGTTGATTGAATACCAATACGTCGTCCTGTAAGGAAGTTGTGCACATGAATCTGCCTCCACCCTCTGCTAAACCTATATTTAATTCTTTGGGCTTATCGGCTAAGGTATAATTACCAGGTAGCTTAAGGGATATAGAGACGCGCTGTTCGCTTTGACTTCCTAAATCTACCGGGTAGGTACGTTCATTTAAATTAAATGGGTTTCTGGTAGTTTTATCAATAAAAAAGGGATTAAAGAACAATGGGTCATGATTGATGTCCTGAAAGGCCAATATTTCAACATTATAAATTTCAATAAGGGGATTTTCCAGACTGTCCAGATTATTTATTTCGTGCTTAACGATTTTGATTTTTGGCATGCTTTCGTCAAGCTTCTCTACAAACTCATCAATAGAATTGGACGCTAAGATCCTTTTGCGCTTATTGAAAGCCGCATAGCCGATGGAGTAGGTGGTTAGTATTCCTTTTATTTTTCCATCTTTTCCGAGTTCGGCAGTTAAGTTATAACGGGTTGTTTCTTTTTGACTTGCCGTAAGATCGTACCAATAGGATGGTTTCTTTAAGGGAATTACGCGTCCACGACCATTTATGCAGCGTAAAGGAAGTAATCCAAATGGTATTAAAGGTTCCGATGCATCCAGTAGATAAGATTTACCTTCGATATTTACTTTTGCAACGACGTAGTTAAAGTCGCTGATTACCGGAAATAGTGTATTTACAAGGCCATTTACACGGGTAGAAAGGATAACAGCTTCAGCATCAATTTCAGCTGCATTTAATGCCGCTATCAGTGCCAGATTAATATCTGCCGTATTGCCTGTATGTGTTTCTAATGCCTTTTTAATTGTGTTTTCGCTGTATATGCCAATAAAGCCATTTTCTTTTATGTTATGCTTTATATAAGCATAGATCGCTTTGGCCTTGTTTAGCGGATCTGTCGCATTTTTAAGTATATCCGGTAGTAGCGTTTTAAAAATATCCTTTCTTTTAATTTGGCCACCAAAAGATTTGTCATCAATCAGTTGGTAATCTACATCTTTCCATTCTTTGGTGATACCCTGTTTGCCACCGGTTGGGGTGATATAGTCCGATAATTCGAAATTAATAGCCGATTTGAAATTGCTTGGGGCAGTCATATAGTCCTCTTCAATAAACGGAGGTATATCCTTCATGATATATGTCATTTTAGAGCAATCAATCGCTCTTCCAGCAATTCTTAGACATTCCCTGTTCAGTTCTGCGTTTTGTGAAGTTAGCTTTTGGGCCCCTCGTAGCGCAACATTATAGTTATATAATGCTGGAATCATGGCAATATATTCGCTATGTAATTTTGGGATATTGGATTGGAATTCCCATGTTCTGAAATTAAAGATCCTTGGTGAGTATAAACGATAGCGGTATTCGATTATACTTCCTTCGGTAAGGTTAGGCATGGTAAACTTGGTAAACGTAACATACTTATTCCTTTTTTCTGTGAATATTTTCTTTTTATCTAATTCTGTGAGGGATATTTCACCGTTTGTATAATTGATGGTGGTTGCCTTCAGTTCCGAAATTGTCTCTTCTTTATCCCCATTTGTTAGCAATGGTATGGTAATATTGGCACTTTCGAATCCCTTTTTGTTGAGGATTTTTATCCGCACATGATATTCAAAGTCTATAAATAAATTGCCGTAATTGTCATCCAACCTAACTGCTGCTGTCCCAAACTCCCTTAATACGACTGCATTGGCGTTGCTGTCCAATGCAGTTTTTGTAAAGTTCAGGTCGGCTTGACTCACCTTAAGATATTCGAAATCTTGTGCGAATAGCGTAGTAGAAGAAAAAAAAAGGAGTAGAAAGAAAAGATTCCTCATCAATGAGCGTTTAAAGTATAATTATAAACTGCAAGATAAAAGTAGAATTCTGAATAAAAAAATGCAAAGTAAATTATTCAGATAGAAATTAATGTGTTATCAAATAAGTTAAGGATTAATGGATGATTTTTACGACTTTTGAAGCGCTACCAAAAAGATTGAAATGAAATTAAATTTAAAACGCCCACTCGCATTTTTTGATTTGGAAACCACCGGAGTAAACGTTGGTGCCGATCGTATTGTTGAAATTGCTATATTAAAAGCTATGCCTGATGGAACTGAGATAATCAAGTCCATGCGCATTAATCCTGAGATGCCAATTCCATTGCATTCATCATTGATACATGGAATTTATGATGAGGATATTGCGACAGCACCTACTTTTAAAGCTGTTGCAGTCGAATTGTCTGAGTTTATTGGCGATGCCGATCTTGCCGGTTATAATTCTAACCGTTTTGACATTCCTGTAATCCTGGAAGAGTTTTTAAGGGCAGGGATAGACTTTGATATGTCTGATCGTAAATTTGTTGATGTGCAGAATATATTCCACCAGATGGAACAGCGCACTTTACGTGCTGCTTATAAGTACTATTGTGGTAAAGACATTATCAATGCGCATTCAGCTGAAGCTGATATTACAGCTACTTACCAGGTGTTGTTGGCTCAAATTGAACGTTATAAAGACGTTGATTTTGAAGATAAGCAAGGTAAAATATCTCAGCCTGTACAAAATGATGTAGAGGCACTTCATATATTTACCAATATGAATAAGCCGGTTGACTTTGCCGGAAGAATGGTATTTAATGAGAACGATGAAGAAATATTCAACTTTGGTAAACACAAAGGCAAAACTGTAGAGCAGGTTTTTGATACTGAGCCTAGTTATTATGCCTGGATGAAACAGGGTGATTTTCCTTTGTATACTAAGAAAAAGCTAGACGAGATCTGGGCAAGATGGAGCAAAAAGAAAGATTTGCTTAAGCAGGAAAGACAACAATTGGCTGAAGCAAATAGACCAAAACAAGCACAGCCAAGGCCACAACAAGTACAGGAAAAAGGACAAGCTGCGCCTGTAAAGAAAGAAAAACCTGCTGTAGACGTAACTAACGACATGTTAGAGCAATTAAAAATGAAGTTTGGTAAATAGATATTATCATTATCATATTAAAAAAAGACCCTTTATAGGGTCTTTTTTATGAAATCTATATTTCTCGTTAGGCCTTTAAATTTGGTCCTTTTAACCGCCGAGTTTTTAAAGATAGTTTTAAAAACATCTTCCGTAATGTCGAGCCAATCCTCACGTTTCATCGTTAACAATTGTTCATTAGGTTTAAACAAAGGTTCAGTATTTGGGGCAGAAAACCTGTTCCAGGGACATACATCCTGACAAACATCGCAGCCAAACATCCAGTTGTCCATTTTGTCTTTAAAGCCCTGATCTATTTCTTCTCTTAGCTCGATGGTTAAATAAGAGATACATTTATTTGCATCTATCACATAAGGTGATAAAATAGCATCAGTAGGGCAGGCATCAATACATTTCGTACAAGTACCGCAATGATCGGTCTCGAATGGGTTGTCATACTCCAGTTCCAGATCTACGATTAGCTCAGCTAAAAAAAAGAACGACCCGCTCTTTTTGTTAATTAAGTTGCTGTTTTTACCAATCCATCCGATACCGGCCCGTTTTGCCCAGGCCCGGTCCAACACTGGAGCTGAATCTACAAAGGCTCTACCGGCAACCTCTCCAATCTCTTCTCCAATAAAGTTTAGCAATTGGAATAACTTGTCCTTAATCACCTGATGATAATCCATCCCATAAGCGTACTTAGAGATCTTTGGAGCGTCCGGATCAGCTTGTTTCGCATCAGGATAGTAATTGAGCGTAAGCGAGATCACCGATTTAGAGTCGTCAACAAGCAGCCTTGGATCTAGCCGCTTGTCAAAATGATTCTCCATATAAGCCATTTGGCCATGGTGGTTCTGTTGTAACCAACGCTCTAATTTAGGCGCCTCTTCCTCCAAAAAATCAGCTTTGGCAATACCGCATTGCATAAAGCCAAGCCTTAAGGCTTCAGCTTTAATCATTTTGCTGTATTTGGAGGCATTGTTGATCATCGCCTGCAAAGATAGGGCTTTGTATTGTAAACTTTTTAAAGGCCCACTTGTTGTTCATTTATTAAACCAAAACTTAATGTCATGGAAAATCAAGAGGAACAACATACCGAAAACCATTCGCAGCCCCATACGCACAAACCAATAGAACATGACTATTCCAAACACAAGGCAGATCCCGGACCACCGCGTGAAGCTGTAGAGGAAAAGGATATCAATGGTGCTGCCGTAGTATTAAGATGGCTTATACCGTTACTAGTTATCGGTTTACTTATTTATTGGCTGTTTTTTAAGGGTTAGTTTACTTTAATAGTTTTACTTCATACAGATCCTTACGTCGGTCCTTTAGTATTCTTACGGTACCAAAATGGTGGATTTCATCCAGCAAATGTAAATCCACATCAACTACCAGCATCATTTCTGTATTAGGCGTGGTTTCAGCTTTTACGGCATTGGTAGGGAAGGCAAAGTCTGAGGGTGTAAATACTGCCGATTGAGCAAATTGTATATCCATATTGTTCACCTTAGGCAAGTTACCTACGCAACCCGCAATAGCTACATAGCATTCATTCTCTATTGCACGAGCCTGCGCACATCTACGTACCCTGGTATAACCATTTTGAGTATCAGTTAAGAAAGGGACAAATAAAATCTGCATGCCCTGGTCTGCATAAATTCTGCTGAGTTCAGGGAACTCCACATCATAACAGATCAATATGCCCACTTTGCCACAATCTGTATCAAATACCTGGATCTTATCGCCGCCTGTCATTCCGTAATATTTTAACTCATTCGGAGTAATGTGAATCTTTCTGTATTCATCAGTTTTGCCGCTCCTGTGACATAAGTAAGTAGCATTGTATAGCTTATTGTTATCAAGAAGTGGCATGCTGCCCGATATGATGTTTACATTGTAAGATAAGGCATATTGCTGTATCCGTTCAACAATCTCGGCCGTGTGTTCGGCTAGTTTGCGCATGGCCTCTATTTCCGGTAAGTGATTGTAGGGATGTAATAAGGGGGTGTTAAAGAATTCAGGAAATACAATAAAGTCCGAACCATAACCACTAACCGCATCCACAAAAAATTCTACCTGCTCGTAAAAAGCTTCTATATCAGGGAATAATCGCATTTGCCATTGTACCAATCCAATTCTGATGGTTTTCGCCGAACGTGCTGAGGCATCTATACCCTGATAGTAAATGTTGTTCCATTCTATAAGGGTGGCAAACTCCTTAGATTCGTGATCTCCGGGAAGGTAGTTTTTTAAAACCTTCCGTACGTGGAAGTCGTTGGAAAGTTGAAAGGTAAGGGTGGAATCGTAAATTTCTTTTGCCTTTACTTTATCAATATACTGTCTTGGCGTGAGTTTATCCGCGTATTCATGGTAGCCGGGAATACGACCGCCTGCAATAATGCTCTTAAGATTTAGGCTTTCGCACAGCTCTTTACGAGCTTCATATAATCTTCTACCTAATCTAAGTCCGCGATATTCGGGATGTACAAAGATCTCAATACCATAGAGTACATCACCTTCTGGATCATGAGTGGAGAAAGAATAATCTCCAGTTATATTTTTATAAGTATGCTTGTCGCCGTATTCGTCGTAATCTACAATAAGGGATAAGGAACAAGCAACAACTTTGTCATCTACTGCAATACAGAGCTGGCCTTCAGGAAATAATTTTAGTAATCGTTCGATACTGTTTTTACTCCAAATTTGACCAAGGGTTTCGTAAGCCTGCTGCATGGATTCCCTTAAATCATTATAATCCGAAAGGGTAAGTTTTCTTGTTTCTACGTTCATAAAAGCTGTTTTTTCGCTTATAGGAGAACAAAAAAACAGCTTAAATGTTTAAGGAATTCATTAAATACCTTGTAAAATTTGATTGGTATGTTTTTGTATCAGTTTAAAGTCGTTGGGGTCTGCCAATACAATTTTGTTATCCTTATCTAGTAAAAACATTGCAGGAATGGCAGTTACATTATATTTTGAGATGATCTCCTTGTAATCACCTGGTAAGTTGGATAAATTAGCCCAGGGCATTTTTTCCTTATCCAAAGCTTTTTTCCAGTCTACAACGCTATGATCTGTTGAGATACTTATTAAGTCAATCCCCTTATCTTTATAGTTGGTATAGAATGTTTTAAGTTCCGGAATTTCGGCTCGACATGGACCACACCAACTGGCCCAAAATACGATCAGTGTTCCTTTCTTGCCTTTCAGTTGATTAAGGGTGAATTTCTTGTTATTGACGTCTGCGTAACTGAAATCTGGGAAAGGCATGGACGGGAGCAATAATTTATTTTGTTGGATATGATTCAGGAGTTTTTTTCCTGTCGCTGTACTCATTACGGATTTGTCAAAAATGGCTACAAATTCTTCTAATTCCTGAGGGCTAAATGAGTGCGCATTTTGATAAATATTCAGTACAGCGCCCCAGGTCGAGGGGTTCTCAATTACCATTTGTTTAAATTCAGCCTTGTATTTTTTGATGATTTCACTGCGTTCAGCCAGGGCAGATTGCATTTGGTCGGATGCTCCTAATGCTTGCAAGGAATCAATCTTTTTATTTATGGGGCTTAAGGAAGGAGCGAACATCAGACCTGTTTTCATTTGATATTCCGTTTCTTTAGATCCGCTGAGGAGAACGGCTTTTTTTAATTTAAAATCGCCATTTACCTGCATTTTCGTATTCTCCAATATAAAACCTCCATGAAGATATCCTCTTTCATCAGGGGATTTGTCGGGGTTATAGAAGGAAATAATTTCTATTTTATTTGTGATGGAATCTTTATAACTCAGCTCAGCAGACCAGGCGGGATCGGCGAGAAGGGTGTCTTTTTGAAGGATAAACTTTCCATTAGAAACTTTGGCCAAAGCAATAATCGGCTGGGTTATCTTACGATTTTTATCCCGGTTTAATGCACGAAGGTATATCTGCTTCGCCGGCAGGTTCTTTATGTCGCCAACAATTTCAAAGTTTTTTTGCTGTGCCAGAATACTAAAGGAAACTAAACACAGTAAGGCAAGAAGGTTAATTTTTTTCATGATTGTTTTAAATTTAAATAACCATTGGTTATTTAAATTTAAAACAATCTTCCGGTTTGTCCAGGAAAATTTCTTTGTAGGTGCTTATATGCTGCTTCTGTTACTTCACGACCTCTTGAAGTGCGCATTAGAAAACCTTCCTGAATCAGGAATGGTTCATAAACCTCTTCAATTGTACCTTCATCTTCGCCAACAGCAGTTGCAATGGTTTTTAAACCAACAGGGCCGCCTTTAAACTTATCGATGATAGTTGTCAGTATTTTGTTGTCCATCTCGTCCAGACCATGCTCATCCACATTTAATGCCTTTAGGGCATAACGGGCAATGTCTGTATTGATCTCACCAGTTCCTTTAATCTGTGCAAAATCACGTGTACGTCTTAGCAAAGCATTCGCGATACGTGGGGTACCACGACTCCGACGTGCAATTTCATAAGCACCTTCATCAGTAATTGGTGTTTTTAATATCTCTGAGGATCTTAAGACGATAGTTGTAAGGAGTTTTGCATCATAGTAGGCCAGTCGGGAGTTGATTCCAAACCTAGCCCTTAAAGGTGCAGTTAACAAGCCGGAACGGGTAGTCGCTCCAACAAGTGTAAAAGGATTTAAGCTGATCTGTACAGAGCGGGCATTGGGCCCACTCTCCAGCATAATATCTATTTTAAAGTCTTCCATCGCAGAGTACAGGTACTCTTCAACCAAAGGACTTAAACGGTGTATCTCATCAATAAATAGGATGTCTCCTTCATCAAGTCCGGTCAATAGACCTGCCAGATCACCTGGCTTATCCAATACCGGTCCGGAAGTAACCTTTATCCCAACGCTCATTTCATTAGCAATGATGTAGGAGAGGGTTGTTTTACCTAGTCCCGGAGGGCCATGTAGTAAAACATGATCTAGAGGTTCACCACGTAACTTTGCCGCTTGTACAAAGATCTTTAGGTTTTCCATCACTTTTTCCTGCCCGGTAAAGTCATCAAAAGCCTGCGGCCGCAATACTTTTTCAATATCACGTTCTATGGGTGATAAGCTTTCAGCGGATGGATCAAGATTCTCGTTCATTGCTCAAAAATACGCTTAAAAATTAGAATTATTGTAAAGACTAGCTAAATTTGGCCGCTACAGTAGCTTCTTTAATACCATTGGCATAGTTGTAAAAGCCTTCACCAGATTTAACACCCTTATTGCCTGCCGTTACCATATTAACCAATAAAGGACATGGGGCATATTTTGGATTTCCAAAACCATCCTGTAACACGCGAAGTATAGCCAGACAAACATCTAAGCCAATAAAATCAGCCAATTGCAAGGGGCCCATTGGATGTGCCATTCCTAACTTCATTACAGTATCAATCTCTTCTACGCCAGCTACATTTTCATATAAAGTATAGATAGCCTCGTTAATCATTGGCATTAATATTCTGTTGGCCACAAATCCAGGATAGTCATTTACCTCAACTGGTACTTTACCAAGTTTTTTGGAAAGTTCCATCACTGTTTCTGTTGTTTCATTGCTGGTTGCATAGCCACGAATCACCTCAACGAGTTTCATTACCGGTACTGGGTTCATAAAATGCATCCCAATTACTTTGTCGCCACGACCAGTTACCGAAGCAATTTTAGTAATAGAAATGGATGAAGTATTGCTAGCCAGAATAGTTTCAGGTTTAGCAAAGGCATCAAGTTCTTTAAATATCTTCAGCTTAAGATCGAGGTTCTCAGTTGCAGCCTCTACAACAAGATCTGCATTGGCTACGCCAGTCTGCATATCTGTAAAGCTTAAAATGTTTTTTAATGTTGCTGATTTATCTACTTCAGTGATGGTTCCCTTAGCAACTTGACGATCAAGGTTTTTACTGATGGTATTTATAGCTCTTTCTAAGGCTTCAGCATTAATGTCGATAAGATTTACTTGGTAGCCAAATTGAGCAAAAGTATGTGCTATTCCATTGCCCATCGTGCCAGAACCGATTACTGCGATGTTCTTCATTTAGTTTTTTTTATGATGTTAGTTAAAATGTTTTATGGCGCTAATCTATTTATAATCCACGAACCATCCACTAAATCGTACACAATTCTATCGTGTAGTCTACTTGGTCTGCCTTGCCAAAATTCGATGTGCATAGGCTCTACCAGATATCCGCCCCAATGCAGCGGTCGTGGAATTTCTTTGTCTTCGTATGCTTTTGTCAAGGCTGCAACTTTTTCTTCAAGAGATTCACGGCTATCCAACACTTTACTTTGCGGAGAAGCCATTGCACCAATTTGGCTGCCTACAGGGCGCGAATGAAAATAGTCTGCAGAGGTTTCGGCATCAACTTTACTCACTACACCTTCAATACGCACCTGGCGTTCTAATTCTGGCCAAAAAAATACCAGTGCTGCTTGTGGGTTTTCAACCAGGTCCTGGCCTTTTTTACTCTCATAATTCGTATAAAAGACAAAACCATTTGCATCAAATTCTTTTAGCAGTACAATCCGTGCATCTGGTTTACCAAAGCGGTCTGCTGTTGCCAGAGTCATTACATTGGGCTCATATAACTGTGCATCTACGGCTGCCGAAAACCATTTTCCGAATTGCAGGATAGGGTCGCTTTCCACATCTTTTTCTGTGAGCTGTGCACTGCGATATTCCTGCCTTAAATCATGTAATTTTTTTTTGTTCTGCTCCATGTACAAAAATAGGTTTTAGTTTAATCAAATTTATCCCTAAATTTCCGAAATGATAAGCAGGTTAGAGCCAACGTTAGGCAGATTATTAATATCCGAACCATTTTTAATGGACCCTAATTTTAAACGGTCGGTAATTCTTATTACAGAGCATCAGGAAGAGGGGACTGTTGGTTTCATTCTTAACCATTCCAGTACCTTATCGCTTAAAGATGTAATTCCGGGATTACCGGAAGCAAATTTTCCTGTATACCTTGGTGGACCGGTAGAGACGGATACCATACATTTTATACATAGATGTCCTGATTTGATCACAGACGGACAAGAGGTGGTAAAAGGAATATATTGGGGTGGTAATTTCGAGAGCTTAAAAGTGTTGATAAACAATCAACAAATTAATGAAGATGATATTAAGTTTTTTATTGGCTATTCAGGCTGGGGTCAATCACAATTGAACATGGAAATGAAAACCAATACCTGGATTGTATCTGATCAGTTTCATCCCGATGTGGTTTTCTCCAATAATGAAGAAAACCTTTGGCGGGAAGTTATTATTAATTTGGGACCGAAATATGCTCATGTAAGCAATTTTCCTCAGGACCCGAATTTGAATTAGTATTACCTTATTGATTACATGTCAGCTGCACTTTCTTCAACTTTCTTTCTCAAGTCATCTTTGTAAGTCTGCATTTTATCAGCCAAAGAAACATCAGCAGTAGAAAGGATCTGAACAGCTAGTAAACCTGCATTTTTTGCTGCATTTAAGGCAACGGTCGCAACAGGAATACCATTAGGCATTTGTAAAATAGAAAGGATAGAATCCCATCCGTCAATAGAATTTGAAGATTTAACAGGAACCCCAATTACTGGTAATACAGTAATCGAAGCAACCATACCAGGCAAATGTGCTGCGCCGCCGGCACCAGCAATAATTACTTTCAGACCTCTTGAAGCCGCATTTTTAGCGTACTCAAACATCCTTTCAGGTGTGCGATGCGCCGATACTACAGTCATTTCAAATTCAACCCCAAACTCTTTAAAAATATCAGCAGCATCTTGCATAATGTGAAGATCTGATTTGCTGCCCATGATAATGCCTACTTGTACGCTCATTTATGAAATAACTTTTAGTGTGTTTTTAATGTAATTGGCTTTTTCTATTGCACCATCCCTGTTTTGATCAACCACAGTAACATGGCCCATTTTTCGGAATGGTTTGGTGTATTTTTTACCATAAAGGTGTACGTAAACACCATCTATGGCCATAATTTTTTCTAATCCTTGATATTTTGCTACCCCATTGTGGTTCTTTTCGCCCAATAGATTGATCATTACCGCATTGTTAATCGTGCGGGTATCGCCCAATGGTAAATTGAAAATGGCGCGTAAATGTTGTGCAAACTGCGAAACGTAATTGCCCTCTATGCTATGGTGACCGCTATTGTGTGGTCTTGGTGCCAATTCATTTACCAGTAATTCGCCGTTTTTAGTTACGAACATTTCTACAGCTAGAATACCAGTGATATTTAATGAAGCCGCAATGTTCATCGCAATTTTTTCTGCTCTTTGTTGCAAAGACTCTGGATAAGTAGATGGAGAGATTAAGAATTCTACCAAATTGGCTTCAGCGTTAAACTCCATTTCCACCATTGGATATGTTTTCATATCGCCATTAGGATTACGAGCCACAATAATCGCTACTTCCTTTTCAAAGTCGATCAATTCCTCAACTAAGCAAGGTGCATCAAAAGCATGGTCGATATCAGCCACATCGCTGATTTTCATAACACCTTTGCCATCGTAACCATCCTTGCGTTGTTTAAGGATGTAAGGAAAAGCAAAGTTGCAGTTAAAAATGTCTTCTCTTGTATTTACCAATTTAAAGGGTGCCGTAGGAATGTTATTTTCCTTGAAAAATTGTTTTTGAACGCCTTTATCTTGAATTAAACGGATTACTCGTGACTGTGGGTAGACCTGTTTTCCTTCTTTCTCTAGTTGTTCAAGTGCTTCTATATTAACCTTTTCAATTTCGATGGTAATGATGTCAGCCTTTTTTCCGAAGTTATAAACGGTATCAAAATCGGTAATTGAGCCACATTCGAAGTAATTTGCAAGATGTTTACATGGAGCGTCAGTATCTGGATCTAAAACCAAGGTAGTTAGGTTATAATTGATGGCTTCTTGTATCAGCATTCTGCCTAATTGTCCGCCGCCTAATATCCCTAATTTTAAATCGCTTATTTGTTTTGCCATATCTATATGAAAAAGTTATGCTTATTTTGCACAAAAATAACAATTATAAACGGATTGATGGAGGCAGATGCTATAATTATTGGAGCCGGAGCTTGTGGTTTGATGTGTGCGGTACAGGCCGGATACTTAGGAAAGCGGGTGATTTTATTAGAAAAAAATGATCAGCCGGGAGCTAAGATCCTGATTTCTGGTGGGGGAAGGTGTAATTATACCAATATGTACGCAACCGATGAGCAGTTTGTTTCGGAGAATAAGCATTTTGTTAAATCGGCATTTACACAGTGGACGGTAGCCGATACCATTAGCTTTTTTGAAACTTATGGCGTTGAGGGGAAAGAGAAAACCTTAGGGCAATTATTCCCAAATGGAAAGAATGCCAGAGATGTCGTATCCGTTTTTACTTCAATTTGTGAAGATTTTGGACAACAGTTGATTTGCAATGTAGATGTAAGTGATATAGAAATCCTAACAGATGGATTTACAGTGAAATATGAAAAAGGGGGTAAATCGCGCGCTATAACGGCCCCTAAACTGGTTATTGCTACCGGTGGTTTACCCATTCCAAAAATGGGAGCTACTGATTTTGCCTTACGTTTTGCAAGAAAACAGGGCTTGAAAATTGTAGAGACAATGCCAGCTTTAGTACCACTTACTATAACTGGAAAAGATGAAGAATGGTATGCGCAGCTTTCAGGAAATAGTGTTTTTTGTGAAGTGAGCAATGATCGCATAGCATTTGAAGAAAATATCCTCTTTACGCATTGGGGCCTTAGCGGACCCGCAATTTTGCAAATCTCCTCCTATTGGAGGAGAGGAGAGGTATTTAACATTGACTTGTTGCCTCATCAGGATATCACTGCATTAATTGATACAGAGCGCCAGCAGAGTGGGAAGACCCTATTGTCTACTTTGTTTAATCGATTTTATGCGAAGAAGTTTACCGATGCTTTAGGTAAGTATTTGCCTATTGAAAAGCAAGTGGCTAGCTTAACTAAATCGGAACTGGAATTAATCGAAGAGACGATACATAGATTTAAGGTGAAGCCTGCCGGCGATAAGGGTTACGATAAAGCCGAAGTAATGCGGGGTGGTATAGCAACCGATGAACTATCGTCTAAAACGTTGGAATGTAAAAAGGTTCCGGGATTATATTTTGGCGGCGAATGCGTTGATGTAACCGGATGGCTGGGCGGCTATAACTTTCAATGGGCCTGGGCAAGCGGCTTTGTAATCGCGCAAAATCTATAACAAACTCCAACATATTATTGTCTCTGACCACGCAAGCTATAATACAAGTTGAACAGATAACATGGTATTAAAATAATATAGGCATACTGGTTGTTCACATGTTGCGCCAGACCACCATAAGCCAGTGGCATGATAGCTCCTCCGGCAACACCCATAATTAAAATAGCGGAGCCTCTGTTTAGCATTTTGCCTTTTAAGCCCTTTAAAGCTTGTGGCCATATAGCAGGCCATAATAAGGCGTTAGCCAGACCAAGTAGGGCGATAAAAACAATAGATGCCGTTCCGGGGACGAATATAGCCAGCAAAGAGATAACGATGCCCAGCCAGGCGGAGTAAGTAAAAGCTTTTTCCTGAGAAATGTACCTCGGTATGGCATATGTGCCAAATAGGTAGCCAATCATGGTACTGGCCAGGGTATAGGAAGTAAGATTTTTTGCGATGCTTAATGGAAGACCGTGATATATACCATAATTTCCAATGGTGTCTCCAGCGATGACTTCCAGCCCAACTGTGGAAAATGTAGCAATGAAACCCAGTGTAAAGTTCAGTCTTATTTTTGCAGATTGTTTCGGTAGGTAATCCTCTTCTCCTGATACAGGTAAGGAAGCTGCTATTTCGGGTAAATGTGCAAACTTGATTACGTAGGAAATAAGGAGCAGGATGATGGTAAGGATGGTGTAGGGCATAATGACTGCATGTGCCAGTTCATCTAAACGGAAACTACGGCTAATGCTGTCCATGTTCTGAAGTTCCGCCATTAGTCCATCTGAATTTCGAAGGATAATTGCTCCTAAGATCAGTGGCGCCATTACACCGGCAAATTTATTGCAGATTCCCATAATACTAATTCGCTGGGCGGCTTTCTCCGCTGGGCCCAATAAGGTGATATAAGGGTTTACAGCGGTTTGTAGCAGTGTGGTTCCGGTACCTACTATAAATAAGGCAAGTAAAAATACCGGATAATAGCGCATCAGTGCCGCTGGAATGAATAGTGCACAGCCTGCGGCCATAATCGCCAATCCAATGCGCATTCCCTTTACCATCCCCGTGCGTTCAAGCAGTTTGCTTGAGGGAATAGCCATCACGGTATAAGAAATATAAAAAGCAAAAGTAACAAGATAAGCTTGCCATTCCTCCAGTTCACAGGCTATTCTAAGGTAGGGGATCAGCGTTCCATTTACCCAGGTAATAAACCCAAATATGAAAAAGAAGGCACCAATAGTGGCTATTTGAATCGAAAGACTGCGCTTATTGTTAAGCTGGATAGCTGTGGTAGTTTCAATCGGCATAATATCTACTTTTAAGTAATTCTTTCATGTAATAATTGATGTTCCATTGGTGTGTTTCGGCAGAAACGTTGGCTGGTAATGTCGACATATAAGGAAAGGGACCGAATTCAGACGTAAATGTAAATTGCTTTTCGTTACTTTCTTTACGTATAGCTATCACTTTGTCCCAATATTTTAAATGGTTATCTACAGCGGGCTGCCATTCCGGATATCCTGGATCTATTACCTGCGGCCCCTGCGAAAAACCAACCCTCGAATGTATATGACGGGTTCTGGAAAGTGCCAGCTCAACCGCCTCAGTCTGGTCATCCAGGTAGCTTTCGGCTACGGTGAACCAATGTGAAATATCAAGGGTCAACTCCAGCCACGGTAATTCTTTTAGGAAGCTTTCGGTAACATGCGAAGCATAGCTGAACTTTCCGCGATGGGTTTCATGCAGAATTTTTATTCCTGTTGTTGTACTGACTTCTTCTGCAAGCAATAGCAATTCAATGTTTTGCTTGAAGCTGAAATGATCTTTGCCGGTATGCGAGGTGATGACCATCGGATTAGCGACTGCAAGTGTATTTAAACGTGTTACCAATTCTTTTTTATGCTGATCAAAATCCGGGCTAACTGTATCCCAGTGCACACCTATTAGTTTTAGTTCAAAGTCTTCCAGCTGGTTAATCATCGTTTTTTGCAATACTGGGTCTGTGGGAAGACTAGCCTCCACACCGTCATAGCCGGCTGCCTTAGCCTTTGCCAAAAAGACTGGCCAGCTAAGGTGTTCGCTCCCCCAATAAGTACAAAAGAAACCGATTTCCATGTTATGCCATTTCCTTTTTAGGGTCTATCAATATTGGGAAATATTGGCCAGTTATTTTTTCTCCTTTAGGTATAGCTGGAGTTCCGGGCATCAGTTCCTTATCTGTATCCGAAATAGTGCCGTCAGCGAACATATTGAGTACAAATGCCCTTCTGGATCTATCTGATTTGTTTTCATAAGAACCATGTATCAGTAGGGGGTGATGAAATGTCCCGTAACCTTTTCCGAGTTCAATAGGGATAGGTTTAAAGGCAGCCTTTTGTTCCTCAGTTAGAAATTCCATTAGACCGTCCATTTCTCCGGCAAGCTCTGGTTTTTCCAGTAAGCCCCATTGGTGACTTTTAGGTACATAGTACATACAGCCATTTTCTGTGGTGGCGTCATCAAGCGCTACCCAGCAGGTCAAATGTTGCAGAGGAATGGTGCGGGTCCAGTAGGAATAATCCTGATGCCAGGCTACAACACCACCATGTTTGGCTGGTTTACAAAAAAGCTGATCGTGCCAGAACCTTACGGCATTATTGCCTAATAGCTGACTGGCTGCCATTACAAATGCCGGATTCCATAAAACGTCATGAAAAGCAGGAGTAATGCGCCAGGCGCCCAATGCATGGAACAATACAGAATTCGGATCTGTGGAAGCGTTAGAGAAAAACTGGTGAAATAAGGTGTGATCAGGAAGATTTGGATCAGAGATGCGAATAAGGTCTTGATTCAACTGATCTACCTGCCAGTCCTCTAAAAATTTAATACCGCTCAGGTAACCATTCTCTTTAAAAAAGCTGATCTGCTCATCACTAAGTAAGTATTGTTCCCATTCACTTTTGTTTTTAGGCCATTTGAAAAAGTCTGATACAGGCTGATGGAAGGATGACAGGTCTTTAAGTTGATCGGTGTTCATGTTGCTGATTTTATAATCCAATAATCTGTTAATTCATTGCTTGCAAATGTGTTTGCTTATTAAATAATCCGTTTTTGTAGAGCATTTTTATAAAGTAGAAGGATCTGTCCTCAAAAGGAATCTCATAAGGTAGGACTTCCTTTACAATTATTTTCTGTTCAGAAAGTGTATCTATTTCCTGCTGATTGCCAGATAAAAAGGCAAGACTCCATTTCAGCGGCAAAGCATCAGGATCTTGTTCAGACCAATTTCCCAGCGTTTTGTGTATTTCCGCAAGTTTTCCTGCTTCCTGCATCAATACGATGCTAAGGAAATCCGTTGAACCGTAAGGGCTTGTGTTATGGTGATTTCTGTAGTCTACAATTAGTTGAATTAATTTCTGCTGTGTCGTTTTGTCTTCAGGTCGAAGGCAAATGAGTTCCATATAATCTTCAAGTCGTTCGTCAACATGATGAGGTTTCCCAATTCCCATGTTTTCTGGCCAGGTTCTCGCCATGCGGATATGAAAGATTGCTTTTTCTCTATCTTTTATGGTTATTGCATTAAGTGCACAGCGTAATTGGGTTTCCCGCCAGCTGTTGCGGCCTTCTGAAGCACCTTCGTTTGGTAGCACTGTCATATTGCTCATTAGCGAGATGCCTTGTTCAAATTTTTTGGTGTGCATAAAACACCTCGCCAGTTTTAAGCCTAAATAGTAGTTTTCAGGATAGAGTTGATATCCTTTTTCAGTGATAGACAATGCAGCGCTCCAGTCTCGCTGCTTTGCATAGTATTTAGAAAGATTTAAGATGGTCCTCCATTCCTCAGGCGCCAGATGATAAGCATGTTTAAGGTCGCTCAAAGTGCCTTTAGCACCTAGTTCATTTCTTAAGTTGGCCCTTACAATATAAAAAGGGTAGAAATCAGGGCTTGAATTGCAATTGTCCAAGAGACTTAGGGCTTCTTCTTTTTGCAGGTTCTGAATATAGGCGAGTGCCAGAAAGTATTTGAATTTCCAGGATGGATGGCGGTCAACGGCTTCGCGCAATACAACAATATCTTCTTCTCTGTGGGGAAAAACAAAGGCGGCATCCAGGGCCGCTGCATGATTAATAGCTAGGTTAGCCTGTTTTTCGAGATTTAAGATTGAATACAAATGGGCTTTCCAAAGCTGCACCATTGGGTACGCTGGAGCTGTCTCCAGGACAAGAAGTGCGTCCTGATGTAAGCTTAAATCGGCATAAAAAGCAGCCAGCTCGATATGCGTTTCATAAGGGAGCTCGCTGTTCGTTAGTGGTTCAGTAGCGGATTGCTGAGCCTTTTGCAATTCAAATCTTGCCAGATAATTGATCGGATCCCTAAGCAATAAGTCCTGGATGAATTGCATCGCCTTGTCTTTATGACCTCTTAGATTATTAATGATGATACTTAAATATATGGATTGGAGATTCGCAGAACCCGACTGTCTCGCTTTTTTTACATAACTATATGCCTTTTCTAACTGTCCTTCACGCAGCAGTAATTTTGCCAGTTCAATAAGTGCAGAATACCTGTAGGCTACGGATTGACTGGCTATCGAAAAACCATCTTTTGCATCGGCTGTTTTTTGTAACCTGTCGTTTACCAGTCCGTACAAATAGTTTGCCTCTGGATCATATGTATCTACAGATAACGACTTCGTTAATAGGGCGAGTGCCTCTGAATAGCTCATCTGTTTAAAATAGAGCCCCGCCAGGCCATTAAGTGCATCCGTAAAAAATGGATCTTTTTCCAGACAAAGCTTGTATTGGGCTATCGCACGCTCAAAAAAGCGTTGCCTTTCCCATTCTTTTGCCTGAATATAGGATGCCTGAACAGAGTCGTAGTTATAATCCTCATCAATTTTTGAAGGTCTTTTTAGTGGAGTATGTTGCTCCGGGCCATTGTAAATTACTTCATCATTTAGTAAAACGATCAGCTCGGCCTCTGGTATAATATAAGGAAGAGTATAGCTGCGGGATTGCATTGTCGCAAGTGTAATGTGTTGGTTCAATATTTCCTGCTGCAGGTGTAAAATTCTAAATTGATGGTTTAGCGGTTTATTTGCGCTGAGCTGAATCTGTTGATGATCGTCCTTAAGTGATAAATAAAAAGATACTTGAGGAGTTCCGTAGGTAAGACCAGCTAAGTTTTTTACCGGAAACCAATGTTCTTCCCAGCTGTCGGTTGTAAATGGTAAAAATGAGCGGTGTTTAAAGGGGGTTTTAGAACTGGCTGCTATACTTTGATTAAATAATCTACCACTTTGTACCTCTGTGTATTGTCCGTCTTTATCAGTAAGTAGATCTTCCCATATCATGCCATACCGAGAGAGGCCCCATATCCATATCTTTTTACCTGGTTTTTCGTCGTAAGGAGCAAAATGTCCCATTCCAAATTGATCATCATGCCAGTAGCAGCCCCAGAAATCCGAATAAGCACCAACCACGTGATAGGATTTATATTCACCGTGGTTATTCTGCTCATAGAAGGATATTTTCCTTTGTTCTTCATCCTCTGGCCAGCTTAAAGGGCTGCCGTCGTGTCCCAGGCGTTGTTGTCCAGGGTATATGTATTCCAGATTCCCTGAGGCTTTAATGCCAACATTATTCCATTGATAGTAGGATTGAGGGAGACAACTATTGTTATGCCACCAACTTTTGGTGCTAAAGTATGCAGCATCCTTCTCCAATTTAATTTCAACACGCCATTCGGTTCGTGATGGCCAATCTGTAGCGCCAATAAAACAGCTTACACTACCATCATTATTTTCAACCATTTTGTAGTCAACCGGCGCTGAGCAAGAGGGGGTATGTCCAATAATTCCCATATTAATTTCCATTCCACCCGAAGTCCATGGTCCCCTCATGGCCACATCTCTGAATTTTGCCGTATGATTGAAGTAAATGAATTCCTTGCCTGTGGATTTTTCTATAGCACCCCATATTTTGCCGCCTACAGCTGGATTTATCCATAACTTGATGTAAGCATTTTCCAGTACAACCATTTCCCATGCCTGATCGGCGCCTGCTGTGGTATAGCCGTCAAATCTATTATAGGGATATAATCGACCAAACTCAGGAATGGGGCTCGGGTCTGAGTAAGGATAGGTTTTAAGTGTAAGGAGCTCCTTCCTGATGTTGGCTTTTTCAATAGTTTGGATGTCTTTCATTTGCTTGTCTTGGTAGAGCAGGGCTGTGTGTAAATTCAGCAATTATGGTATAATCAAACTTAACTAAGAAAAAATTAATAAACAAGGTTTATGGTAAAAAAATGTGTGCGCACACAATGTGTTTTATGTTTAAATAAACGACAATATTAGTTTTAATTGTAATACGTATACATTTTGATATTTGAGCGTATCGAATAAAAAAAAATGGTTTTTATTTTTAATTATCTTACGAACTAATTAGATACATTTGTTAAATTTTTTTAAACTGAGGCTACAATCTAATTCTGGAATTCAGCTGAGTTAAATCAGAAGTAATTAGTGCTCTTAACTATACTATAAAATACAAAAGGGAAATGAAGAACATCCGTATTAAGGATATAGCTGTCAAAGCAAAGGTATCTGCAGGTACTGTTGATCGGGTATTGCACGATCGGGGGAATGTTTCAGAAAAGGTAAAAGAACGCATTCTCAAGATTATAGAAGAGATGAATTATGAGCCGAATTTGATGGCTCGGGCGCTTGGAACTAAAAAGGAGTTTCATTTTGTTGCGTTGATTGGTGATCCACGTTATGATGCCTATTGGCTAGATCCGAAGGCTGGTATCCAAAAGGCAGCTAAAGAGGCAAGGCAATATGGTGTAAAAGTTACTTTGTTAATGTTCAATCCTTATGATCCTGGTTCATTTGTAAAGAAGGCTGAAGAGGCGAGTAAGCTAAATCCGGAGGGTATCTTACTTGCACCAATGTTTTATCGTGAGGTCCTTCCGTTTTTTGAAGCCTGGAAAAAGCAGGAGATACCCTTTGTATTGTTTAATACGCAGATTGCCGAGTTTGATCCATTGAGTTATATCGGTCAGGATTCTTATCAAAGTGGACAGGTTGCTGGTAAGTTGATCCATTATGGCCAGCCGCAGGGTTCATCTATATTAATCGCCCACATTGATGAAGAAATTAGTAATTCTGCGCACCTTACCAAGAAAGAGCAGGGACTGAGAAACTACTTTATTCAGAACAATCTCGATCATCAATATGAAATCATCAAAGCTGAATTGAACCTTAGAAACTACGCTATGTTTGTAGAACAGCTGGATTCAATATTTGAAAGCAATCCACAACTGCAGTTCTGTTTTGTAACTACTTCCAAAGCCTTTGAAATAGCGAAGTATTTCGAACAGAAATTCATAAACCACATTAGGATAGTAGGGTATGACCTTATTCCACAGAATCTGCACTACCTGAATAAAGGAGCGATCAGCTTTTTAATTAATCAAAATCCTTTAGGTCAAGGGTATTGGGGAATCAATCAACTGGTCAATCACCTGGTCTTTAAAAAGGAGATTTCCGCAATAAAATTCCTTCCTCTGGATATTGTGACTAAAGAAAACCTGAACTATTACATTGAAGATTCTATGTTGCACAATAGGTTTTAGCGTTTTCTATAACCTATTTTTTCAAATGGGATAGCTGTAAATCCAGGGATTTTTTGCCATACAGCTGCATCTGCTCTCAGTTTAAAGTTTTCTTTAGTATAATCTTCAAATCCAGGGTCTTCATTGGTTTCGTAATTATTGTCCATAAAAGGAAGCAGATTTTCTTTTCCTTCTACTCTTTTCCCTATTTTAACAAATAGGTTTTTTGAGAATATATTCCGTTTCGGTAATTCCGGATTGTCTTCAAAGTAATTCGGTAATTGTGGATATTGGATAGAGTAGGGTGGATTTTTGTAGTTTACGGCTTCCAACCTTTTTTGAAAAGTGCCATCTTTTACCAGCATTGCTTTGGCCCAATTTTTTAAGCGGTCGTCAATATGCGCGACAAAAGGCGTCTCAATAAAAATATTGTCATGATAGGAATTGTCCCTGCCACCTCCAATAAAACCTGCGACTGTGCCAGCCTTATAAAACACATTGCCGTATACTTCCATGCCACAAGCCCCATCGTCGTGGTAAACTGCCATCGTTTTATGTTGACCGCCGATATGGTGAAAATAATTATAGCGCACAATGTGCCCTCTTTCCGATGGATTACGGCCGTAGTATAGCGCGCCCATATCATCCGAATCCATAACTATATGATGAAGATTATTGTATTCTATGAGGTGATTATTGCCATGTAGGGTGAGGCCGAAAGAAGGAGCGTTGTAGATTTCACAATTAGAAACAGAATTTCCGACTCCCGTAACCCATATTCCAGGCCGGTATGTCCGTTCAAGTCGGTTGTAATCATGTGCACTACAGTTTCTGATATAGTTGTTTCCAGGTTCTAGTGTGAGCCGGTCGCCGCCGCTGATTAAAAAGCAGCCGGAGCCCATATTGTAAGCTTCAGAATTGATGATTCCGTTGTTCTTTCCAGCTTCGCGATTGAATACGGTATTTTCATAGACATATTGGAAAAGACTACCTATCTGTCTGGATGCTGGTTTTACGGCATAGACACTTAGGCTATCAGATTCCAATTCAACCCCTTTGCCCATAAAAACAGCAACAAGGCCGAGGTTGGTAAATTTGCAGCCATCAATGATTAAGTTTTCAGTTCGTTCTGTGGTAATACCGATTCCTCTGCTACAGGTAAAACTAAGGTTCTTTATGTTTACGTTCTGTACATCCTCAATGGCAAACATAGGTGTTTCCAGTTCGGATATTTCAAGTTTCTCCAGGTTTGCAGGTGGTAAAAAGTAAAGAGTTTTAGTGGCCACATCTACATAATACTCTCCTGGCAGGTCAATTTCTTCTGGTATGTTGTAGGCATACCAGGATCTCCAGGGTTTGCCGGTGGCAAAGCCATAAGGGTGTGGTTTAAGCGAAGAAATTGTTTTGTTTACAGTGTCTATATCCTTAAGCGGAAGGGCGTCTTCGGCATAGCCCCATCTGAAAAATCCCGAGATCCATGCTTTATCAGGCTGTTTCCATTTGGATGGCCGGTTAATGTCTTTGTAGGTAAATACACCACCACGGTTGGTGGAATCACCCCATCTTGAGATAGATCCCGTGTCTAATACGGTATGAATAGGGATGCTTCCTTTATTTGGCCATCTGGCTATTGTTCCCGGTTGATCATTGGTAAAAATCTCTAATGGAGCAGGAGCATAGCCTCTTGTAAAACCAATCATTCTTAGCTTTCCTGTATTATGTATGCCTGCTGCCGTGAGTGATACTTCTCTGATTTGGTTCCTAACTTCGGGTAAGAAGCGATCCCGGAATCCCTGGTCCGACACAGGTTTAATTAAGTCCATCGGTACAACCCTGCCGCCATGAATAATTGCCTTTTCATTATCATAAGATTTGATGGTAAGCGGCATTCCTGAGTTCCATGTTTTACCTTTTACAATTTCCAGGGTGGAAGTAAGCGGATACACACCACCGCGTAAAATGATCTCTACAGGTATTTTCTTTTTTCTACTTTGTTTATCCGCTAATGCTATTGCTTTTTCAAGCGTTGCTACTGGACTCTTTATTTTCCCCTTTGCATTAAGTTTGCCAGTTGGGGATACATATATTTCAATTTGTTGCTGGGCAAATCCAGATATGGTTATAGCTAGGTTTAAAAGCAGCAAGCCTGTAAGTGTCTTTCTCATCAATAAACGTGTTTAATTGCTATTTTCTCTTCAAAACAATAAGGAATCCTTTTTCCCCTTCGAGCGTGATTTCTTTTTTTAGGTCAATTTTCTGGGCCGACTGGAATTCAATAATTTCAGGTATTTCAGCGGTTACCTCGTTTTCTGAGAAGCCCATTGCTTTCCAATCTATATTGAGCTTGCATTTTTGGGTTTCTGCTGTCCAGTTGGCTAAAGCAATGATTACCTCGTCTTTACCTTTAAAAATGGTAACTTCAGTTTTATTATTGTTGGTTTTAACAGGCGTTTCATTGTTCCAGAAACCGATCATCTGTTTCTTTTCGATGTGATAATCGTCCCAGAATTTCCAAATGTGTTCAGGTGTTTTTGCTTTGAACCAACCTAATCTATTGGTAATGCCAAATACCATTCCTCGCCATGGGTTTCCGCCTTTATTTAACATTTGAGAGGAAAGGCCAAAAGGTACACCGCTTACTTCTATCAACCAATAGTCCGATGAACGGTCGTAATCCCTTGCTTCACCAACCCATAAATGATCAATGTAGGGTAGCATGTCCATATATAGATTCAGGGAAGATGCCCATTTAGCATATTTGTTGAAATGGTTCCAGGTATGCATGTCGATTTTAGCACCGGGTCTGTCTCTTTCCAGAATCTTACGGGTTCTTTGCATCGTTTCACGGTCAAGTGCCAAATCATCCATATAGATCCCATCAATATTCAGTTCTTTACACATCCACTCTAATCCCCCCAGAAAGAAGTTGTTTAATCGAGAATCTGGTCGTGTTAGTACGGCTAAATCCTGTCTTCCCTTATATTTTCCTGAAGTAAATGTCGCTACCCAGCCTGGTATGAAATCTTTTTTGAGATTTTGTCCCAACCAAGGGTGTACGCCATTTGGATTTACTAATGTTCTGGTTGCCATGCCAGGTCCCGGATAAATGATTTCATCACCCAATGCACGCATGGCCCATAGTTCTGGTGCATTTACACTGATTTCGCGAGTGGTATAATAGATCTTAGTTTTTATTCCTTTTGTATGCGTACTGTCTATAAAAGCTTTTAAATCTGGTACATTGTCATTTGCAAAAGGGTAATCCAGAAATGGATAGATGTCTTTTTTATGGTGTACATTGATGATGTTGGCGCCATGCTGCTCTGCTAATTTGATGGTGTTGCTAGTGGTGTCAATGTCAGAATGGTAATAGCGGTCGTTAAATTGAATGTCTTTATTGATCAGTTTGAATGGGGTTACCAGGAATTCGGCGTCAAATTGGTAAGTTTCGCCCTTTTTGAGGGTACGCTGACCAGAATAGGCCTTGATCATCACTGTTTTATCCTGTTCATAAATATCTACGCCGCCCTTGTGGTTGTTTCCCCAGGATTCTGGCTCATGTAAGGGGCCAAATGGATAATATAGGTTAACCAGCTGCCTCTGATAGTTTTTGCCTTTTAGTTTTACCTTAAGACCTCCGTTTACGGCTCCCATCCATACTTCATCCTGATGTTTCTCAAGTACATCCCATTTCCATTTCCATTCTTTCGGTCTAAACCCACCGTCCTTATCAAGCCCCATCATATAAGTTGCTTTCTCGGCTAGCATAGGAATCTGTAGTCTGATGTCATCAATTGGAATGTCTCGTGAAGCAGACACTGTGGCGCTGTAACCGATAAAACCATCATAATCAGCGCGGCCCTTAACTAAAATGCTGATATCGCCATTCGTCAATGTGGTTTCCCATCGCGTGGATGCAGGAAAGTGATCTTCGAACTTTAGTGGGCTTGACTTAAAAGGCAGATCTTTGCCATTCTGTGTTACAATAAATCGAATAGGGGCGGCAATGATGGGTTCGCCTTTAGGTAGGATCAGTTCGTTGTTTTTGTCGAAATGCGTCTGAATATCTATTGGTAAGCCCTGTTCAGACAGTTTTATGGTTCTGCCTAGTATAGAAATATCTTTTTGTGCTCTATCTACTTGTTTGAAGCCATTGGTTATGCCATTGTCCAGGGCAACTTTTGTATTTAACCACGCTAATCGTGACAGCTTGGTCTCATCATTATATCCATGATTGGCTATGATATTTCCGTTTACATCGATGGAGACATGTACAACGGTACTGGGTTTTCCTTCTGGAGATATCTCGACTACACCTTTATATGTTCCCCTGAAATCTTCAGGTATTTGTAATCCAAACCATAAGGGCAATACCATTTTAGCATGTACTTGAAGTGGCTTTGAAAAAGGTTCACCTTTAAAAGAAATTCCCCCACTATTGAAACAGGTAACATCTTTTATGGATTGTCCCTTGCCGTTGCTTAGGGGAGAAAAGCGGACTTTTATATTTTTTAAGGATTGAGCAGGAGCATATAATCCGACCTGAAACACATAGTATTCACCGGGTTGAGCGGAGCCTTTAAATGATGACATTGCTTCGGAGGAGTAGCTGGTCCATTTTTCTGGAAGGCTATCCAGTAGTCTGATTGGATTTTCCCTGGTTTCAGGAAAAGTGAAATACGCTTTCCCAGGAAATCTCTTTAATAAGCTGCTTACTTGCTCCGTTTTTGCGGGTTTCGACATGATCGTCGGTCCCAATCCGATATATCCCGTAAGTTTTGTTTCCCGTATAGCATCTATATCTATAGCATGAAGAAGTTTGTCCTTGTTTTGTCCGTACACAATTGAGGAAATTAGCATCAGAGAAAGGAATAGTGTGTTTTTCATACGTGTTGATTTATTAAAACAAATCGTTGGTTTATATCTGGTGGTTCTGGTTTTGTGCTTTTAAAGTACTTCAGCGGGAGATTTTGTGTTAATTTTTCTTCCTTTTGATTGTCGCTGAAAATAAAAACGCAATAACCAAACATAACAACAAAAAACCGTTAATAAAAAATATTTTCAAAATTGTGTTCGCACACATTAATATTTTATTATGTTTGTGTAAGCATGAAGGAGTAACTATGTGTTCGCACACTTTTAATCTGAGTGCCAGTTTTTTCCACGAACCACAGAAGGGCGATTTAGTCCTGTGGAAATACAACATTAACCAAATAGAAAGATTAACCATTCTAAAATCTTGAAGTATGATCAAACTCAAACTCAAAAAATGTAGCCTTTTAAGCCTAAGGGTTGCAAAAACGTTACTTGCTTCTGTTTTTATAGTTTTACTGGTTTGCGCCGGTGATGCTGTTGCTGCGAAAGGAATGCCGGCACCAATTACCATCACCGGGAAGGTTGTGGATTCGAACGGGGAAGCCATTATAGGTGCAACCATTAAAAGTTCGGCGGGAGGGGTTACGCTGACTAATGTAAACGGAAATTATATACTGAAGACCGAAGGTGATGCCACGCTTACCATTAGTTTTATCGGGTATGCGAGTCAGGAGGTAAAAGTAAACAACCGAACAAAAATCAACATTACGCTTGTCTCGTCATCGAATGAGTTAAATGATGTTGTTGTGGTGGGGTATGGTACCCAGAAACGGAAAGACGTAACTGGGGCAATTACGACCATTAAGTTTGATGAAGGGCCGAAATCTTCTATGCCTTTTATGAATGTACTGGAGGCCTTACAGGGTACACCAGGTATTAACATTGGCCCGTCTACCGCAGCTGGTGCCACACCAAACATAGTAATCAGAGGACAAAATTCTATCAGTGGCAACGGTTCACCCTTGATTGTCTTAGATGGGGTAATCTTTAGTGGAAGCCTTAATGAGATCAATATGAATGATGTAGCTACCTATGATATTCTGAAAGATGCCAGTGCTGCATCAATTTATGGGTCGCAATCGCAAAATGGCGTGGTCATCATCACGACAAAGCGGGGTAAAACGGATAAGCCACAAATCAATTTCAGTACGTATTATGGAGTTCAAAACTGGACTCGGGTTCCTAAAATGAAGTCAGGCGAGAGTTTTTTGCAATGGAGAAAAGACAACTTATCTATTCGTGGTCAGGATATTAGTGATATTACTAAAGTACTTAGCCCATTGGAATTGAAGGCCTATAATGAAGGTCATGAGTTAAACTGGATGGATGAGGTAACACAATATGCACCAGTTGTAAATTATGAAGTAAATGTGTCTGGTAGGACTGAAAAGTTGAATTATTATTTGTCTGCCGGTTATTTAGATCAAAAAGGGGTATTGTATAATGATAAGTTCACTAAACCCAACCTTACGCTGAAATTAGAGAATAATATAACAGATTGGCTTTCAGTTGGGGCAAATGCCTATTATTCTTCCCGAGATTTTTCTGGGTTTTCTCCAAATTTGTATATGGCAACCTACATGTCGCCTTTTAGTTATAAATATCTTGATGGGACCAACGATCAGATTTTACAGAGATATCCTGCAGGAAATACTTCTTTGTTTAATCCTTTCTGGGGAAATCCAACCAATTCATTGTTTCCTGGTGTGTACGATGATGACCTGAATAAACAGTACAACATCAGGGGAATTGGCTTTGTGAATGTGAAGGTTCCATTCATTAAAGGTTTAAACTATCGCTTTGAGGCTACAGGTAACAAAGGCACCAATGAACTGGCTTATTTCCACCATGAGTTTGGAGAAGTAAATACCTTATTGCCGGCAAATGTTGCTAATCCGCTGCAGTTTTTATCAACCACTAATGGCTACCGCTCTAATGAGCAGCTTACATCCTGGTTGATCAATAGTTTGCTTTCTTATACCCGTTCTTTTGGTGATCACAATATTGATGCACTTTTTGGCTATACAAGAGATTATTCACGTTCACAAGTTACTCGTTTTAGCGGTTCTGATTTTGCTAAGGCTGGAACTACGAGACTTGGATATGATGGTCTTTATCTGGCTACAACTAAAGATGGGAATACCAGTTATAATGAGGGGGCCAACGTAGGCTATTTCGGGCGCTTAAATTATAATTACAAACAAAAATATTATGCTACTCTTAATTTTCGGAGAGATGCAAATTCTGCCTTTGCAGAGGGGAATAAGTGGGGGGAATTTCCTGGTGCTTCGGTAGCATGGGCCATATCTGAAGAGGGCTTTATGAAAGATAAATCTTTTGTTGACTACTTAAAATTGAGACTTTCTTATGGTAAAATTGGTAATCAAGCTGGAACAAACTATCAAACCCTGGCTTTTACCGAGGGAAAAAACAATACTGTATTTGGTAGTACAACAACAGCGACCAGTACTCCGGTTAACCTGGCTAACAATTTTTATACCTGGGAAACCACAACAGCCTTTAATTTTGGTGTCGATTTTCAATTGTTTAAAAATAGACTGACGGGAAATATTGACGCTTATAAAAGCAAGACTACGAAACAGCTGCTAACCCGCTATATTCCTGTATTCACAGGTTTCAGTACGATAAAGGCAAACGAGGGCGAGGTTCAGAACTGGGGTGTCGAGATCGCTTTAAATTCTGTGAATATACAGTCTGATAATGGCTTTAACTGGAATTCCGGAATTAGTTTCTGGTTGAACAGAAATAAGCTGGTACACTTGTATGGTTTGGACGTGAATAAAGATGGAAAGGAAGATGATGATATTTCAAACAATTTGTTTATTGGAAAATCCTTGGGCGGCAATTATGACTATACTGTAGATGGTATTGTTCAGAGTTCGGATATAGAATATATTGCTAAATATAGAAGTGCAAGTGGTGGCCAGTTATTTTTTCCAGGTGACCTGAAAATCCGCGACTTAAATAATGATGGCGTAATCAATGAGGCAGATAAGTCTATTGTTGGATACAACAAAGAAAACTTCAATTTTAATGTGTCCAACACATTTAGCTACAAAAATTTTCAGTTGTTCTTTAGTATCAACGCTATCATTGGTGGAGGTAAAAACAATTATTTTAGTTCCACAAATTTAAGAGGACGATTCACAGGCGCCACTTTACCTACTGTTGGAAATTGGTTGGACCAACCTTATTGGATGCCAGATCGTGAAAATAATGAATTTCCAAGGCCTAATTATGCAAATACCTATCAGTATGGCTTCTATCAATCCAGGACTTTTGTTCGTTTGCAAACTGCATCCCTAAGCTATAATTTTCCTAAAACCATTACTGAGAAGTTGAAGGTAGATAACCTTAAAGTTTATGTGAGTGGAACAAATCTGATCACTTTAACCGGGTGGACTGGCTTAGATCCAGCAAATGGCGCACAGATTGGTGGAAATGGGGGTTCTTCAAATGGTAGTGTTAACACTTCTAATCCGTTAATGCGTACCGTATCTTTTGGACTAAATCTTGGATTTTAATTAAAAACTACAGACATGAAATTATATAAAAATATTATGATCTCTGCGACAGCCGGAATGCTGTTGTTAAGCTCCTGTAAAGATGATGCTTTTTTAAAGGAAAACTTAAGGGACCGTTTAAGTACTGAGACTGCCTACACCAATAAAGCACAGTTTGATGCTTTAAGTGCCAATATGTACCGTACAATACAATTGTTTTACAATACTGCGGATCTTAATCACGAAGCCTTTATACTTGGGCAGGGAACAGACGTATGTTTTGATCCTAGGGATGATGCAGCGAAATATAACAATTGGGGCCTGGTTAATTCTAGGGAGCCTTTTTCGGAAGACTGGTTTAACTTACAGTATTCAATTATTAAAGATGCGAACACTTTAATAGAAAATGCTTTGAAGCCCGATGTACTATGGGTAAATGAGACGCAAAAGAATGAAACACTTGCTGAGGGATATTTTTTCAGAGGCTTTGCTTACCGAAATCTGGCCAATATGTATGGCGGGGTTCCTATTGTGGATAAGCCAGTAAAGGAAGCGAAGATCGATTTTGTAAGAAATACCAGAGAAGAGGTGTGGATCTTTGCAAAAAGAGATCTGGAATTTGCCCGAACAAATTTGCCTTTAACAACAACCAGTCCTGGTCGTGTGGTTCGCGCTGCTGCCGATCATGTTTTAGCTGAAGTAAATATCTGTCTTAAAGATTATGATGGTGCGATCGCAGCGGCGACAAGAGTAATTGATGGGACTGATGGTGCTTATTCACTTGTAAATGCGCGTTTTGGAGCGCGTAGCACCGAGGCAGATAAAAATTATTATTATGATTTGTTTGTAATGGGAAATCAGAACAGGCAAACGGGGAATAACGAAGGCATATTTGTAGCCCAGTTTGAACAGAGCTCAACAGGTGCCGTGGTTATTGGGGGTACCCAGTTTGCCGGCCGACCATTAATTGAACGGATGATGTGGTGCAACTATTGGGGGCTCATAAAAGCAGGGTACACAAATGTAGCGCAAGATAGTACGGGTAGAGGAGTCGCTTATTGTAGGCCAACCAATTACACAAATTATACGATCTGGAGAAATTCTGGAACAGACATCCGTAATAACGAAACCAACATCAAACGTAAATATTATTTTGCCGCAAATGTTGGTACTTTTAGAAAGGGGGATGTGATCCCAAAATCTTTTCTTACCACACGTGATGACACGATGTTGTATGTTTATCCAAACTGGGCCAAATTTGGTACAGATAAACATATTGCCCAAAAACCTGACAATGGTTATGTGAGAGATTTCTATGTCATCCGTCTTCCTGAAACTTATTTTTTAAGGGCGGAAGCTTATTTGGGTAAATCAAGGGCCGATTTAGCCGCTGATGATCTCAATGTAGTAAGAAGACGTGCTCAGGCACCTTTAGTCGCAGCAGCAAATGTGGATATCGATTATATTTTGGATGAGCGTGCAAGAGAGCTATATGGCGAAGAGTTTAGGATGATGACACTTACGCGACTTGGTAAACTTTATGAACGAACCAAGAAATATGGCTATGAACGATCACAGGAATCCGTACAGTCTTTTAACAATCTGCTGCCTATTCCTCAAAATGCAATAGATAGAAATGTAGGCGCACAGATGCCTAATAATACCGGTTATTAACTTCTTTTAAATACGCACAAATCCGAACTGTGCAGGGATTTCCCTGCGCAGTTTATTCTTTTTTCGCAATCGAAGCAACACATCAAAGCTTATGAGGTTAATTAAAATTGTATTCTTCTTTTTTACAGTTCTGCAGATTTTAAATGTTCAGGCTCAGGAAAAAAGCGGTTATATTCCGTTAACGCAACAGGAAAGACAAAAAGTAGAAACACTACTGAGCAAAATGACTTTAGAAGAAAAAGCGCATCAGCTCGCGTCGTTTTATCCAAATGCAAATAAGAGATTAAATATTCCTCATATGCAAGCGGGCGAATGCCTGCATGGCGTAGTTGCGGCCGGAACGACTTCCTTTCCACAAGCGATATCGATAGCCAGTTCATGGGATCCTTCGCTGGTAGAAAGAGTTTCTACAGTGATTGCAAAAGAAGCAAGGGCCTTAGGTATTCATCATTGTTATACCCCAATGCTTGGTGTTTTGCGTGATGCACGCTGGGGTCGTTTTGAAGAAGGTTATGCTGAAGATGCTTATTTGGTTAGTAAAATTGGCGTGGCTTTTATCAATGGTCTGCAAGGTCGTGGCAAAGAACGATTCGGTAAAGATCGTGTGGTGGCAACAGCAAAACATTTTGTAGCCGACAGCGAACCATTGCTGGGGGCCAATGGTGCTGCGGTCGAAATTTCTCTCCGCAGTTTACATGAAATCCATCTCCCACCTTTCCGAGCTGCTGTAGAAGAAGCGCAGATAGGCTCGGTAATGCCTGCACATCATACTTTAAACGGGGTGCCTTGCCACATCAATACTTATACTTTAAACGATGTATTTAGAAAAGAATATGGCTTTGATGGGCTAGGCGTTTCTGATAACAATGATCTAAGATGGGTGCAGGACCGTTTGTTCGCTACTGAAACTCGGGAAGAAACCATCAGAAAAGCCCTCGAAGCAGGCGTGCACACCGAACTGGCTTTTAAACAGACCTGGGCCGATAAAAGAATGTACGGCCCACCACTGGTTGCAGCCGTTAAAAATGGAAAAGTACCTGTGAAACTGCTGGGCGATGCAGTTAGAAAAGTGCTGGAATTTAAGATTGCCCTGCATCTTGATGAAGAAGAGAACCCCTTGGGTAAAGAAATGACCGAATTGCAAAAAGGTACAAAAGACGCTGATGTAAATGCAGATGTGTTTTTTTCGCAGATTGATGGTTCGTTATCTAGCCCAAGGTCAAACTATAAAACTGTATTAAACAATCCCGCACATGATGCGCTGGCTCTTGAAGCCGCTCGTAAAAGTCTTATTCTGCTAAAAAACAATAACCTTTTACCCTTTAAAAAAGGTCAGTTCAAAAAGATAGCAGTAATAGGTCCTAATGCCGATACCATCCGACTAGGAACTTATTCAACCCAGCAGCCCAAACATTTCATCACTGTAAAACAAGGGATTGAAAGGGCAGTAGGCAAAAATACACAGGTATTGTACGCAAAAGGTACCGATATACAGCATCCTAAAGACGCCCAGGTCGCAGAAGCGGTTGCTATTGCCAAAGAGGCTGATGTATGCATTCTGGTATTGGGAGATGACGATAAAACCGTCATGGAAAATGTAGATCGGGATGATATCTCTTTACCGGGCGACCAGGATAAGTTGATGCAAGCCATTATGGCTACTGGTAAACCGGTCGTACTGGTTTTATTACACGGTCGCCCTGCTGCCATTCAGTGGGCTAAAGATCATGTTCCGGTTATATTAGACGGTTGGTTTCTTGGTCAGGAAACAGGTACTGTCATCGCAGAAGCTATCTTTGGCGACATCAATCCATCTGGAAAATTAACAGTTACTATTCCTCGTAATGTTGGACAGGTTCCTGCGTTTTACAATACTTTAATTCCAGGTAGACCAAGAATGATGTGGGGGACTGTTGAAGGTGCTACTTATCCATTTGGCTATGGATTAAGCTATACGCAATTTAAGTATGGGGAAGTAAAACTCTCTAAGGCCAGTATGAAAGCCAATGAAACCGTTTTTGCCGAGGTTGAAATAACCAATACCGGTAAAATGGCGGGCGACGAAATTGTCCAGCTTTATCTTCGAGATGACATTTCTTCATTAGCAAGGCCAATTAAAGAATTAAAAGGATTTAAACGAATTAGTCTACGTCCCGGCGAAACCCAAAAAGTTTCTCTACCGATTACCTCGCGTTCGCTCGAATTCTGGAAAGATGGAAAATGGATTGCCGAAGCCGGCAGCTTCACGGTAATGATGGGGCCAAATTCTGAGGAACTCAAAACAATTAAGTTGCAGCTAGTTCACTAAATGACAATTTAAAGCTTGAAATATGTATAGACGGCACTTTTTATCTTTAATACCTTCTACAGCACTAATGGGGTTGGGTTTAAATGCTACCGCTGTCGAAGTCGGTGTTCAGAAACCATTCAATGGAACCGAAAATCCGGAAGACAGAAAATATTGGGTAAATGTCATGACCCGAATAGCAGCGCCGGTTCTGAACAATTTAAGTAAAGGAACACTTAAAAAGAATATGCCGGTTGAGGTAAACCCAGCCAGTACTTACGATCGTACAACTGTAACTTACCTGGAAGCCTTTGGCCGATTAATGGCCGGTATGGCTCCATGGCTCGAGCTTGGAGTAGATGGAACGGAAGAAGGAAAGTTAAGAGGAAAGTACATTTTACTGGCTCGTGAAAGTTTAGCCAATGCAGTCGATCCGATGTCCCCAGATTTTATGCAGTTTACCTCTCAGAAGTATGAACAGGCATTAGTAGATGCTTCTTTCCTCGCGCAAGCGTTGATAAGGGCGCCTAAAGAACTTTGGGAACCCTTATCAGCTAAAACGAAAAGTGATGTCATCAAGGCGCTTAAGTCGACCCGCAACATCAAGCCTACTTACAACAACTGGCTTCTTTTTACCGCCATGATAGAAAGCTTTCTGATGCGTATAGATGAAGATGCTGATGTGGTAAGGATAGATTATGCGATTAAAAAACTAGAAGAGTGGTATAAGGGAGACGGGATATATGGAGATGGACCGAAGTTTCATTTCGATTACTATAATAGCTATGTCATACATCCTATGCTCATGGATATTGTAAAAACTGTGGTTGATAAAGGGCTGGAAAAATCAGAGGTGTACGATACCATTTTAAAAAGAGCCATAAGGTATGCTGATATTCAGGAAAGATCTATATCACCTGAGGGTACGTTTCCACCGGTGGGTAGATCATTAGTATACCGTTTCGGTGCATTACAGGGCCTTGCCCAAATTGCTTTAATCAATAAGTTGCCTCCATTCATCAGCCCGGCACAAGTTAGAGGAGCAATGTCACTAGTCATTAAACGCATGATAGAAGCCCCGGGCACTTTTGATAAAAATGGCTGGCTAACCATAGGTTTCTGTGGGCATCAGATAGATCTTGGAGAGTATTATATGTCAACCGGAAGTTTATATCTGTGTACAGTTGGTCTGCTTCCCCTGGGACTACCTCCAAAAGATGTATTCTGGACTGCAGCACAAGAACCCTGGACGGCAAAAAAAATCTGGGGGGGAGTAAATATGCCCGCCGACCATTCTATTCCCTAAAACAATTAAATAAAGACATACGCTTGAACAAGATGTTAACCCCTTAAAATAAACCAGCTAAACTGCAGAAAGGATATGCCTATGATTTAAACCGGATACTATTTTAACTTTTCAATCCGCCAGCGCAAATGAGAAGTAAACCAACCTAATTCAGAACGAAAGTAGAAAGAACCAAACAAACCTCTGTTTTCGTGAATCATAACAATTAACCAAGTTATACCACATGAAAAAAATATCCATTTTTCTTGCATGTATACTAATGTGCAGCACCATTTCGGTACTGGCAGTCCATACAAAAATGGAGCGTGTTTTTAACCACAACACCACAATTGATACATACAGACAAACCCAGCAGCGTGTAGTTACAGGAACAATATATGATGAAAGCGGACTTAGCCTTCCCGGAGCTACTGTCAAAGTAAAAGGAAGCGAGCGTGGCGCTGTCACCAATATAGACGGAAAATATACCATTCAAATTAACAGTGACACAGAAATGCTGATTTTTTCCTATATCGGCTATATCAGTCAGCAAATCACCATCGGTGATAAAAAAATATTGGACGTAAAACTATTACCTAATCCTAAAAATGCACTGGACGAAGTTTCCGTAGTGGCTTTTGGGGTCCAGAAAAAGGAAAGCGTGATCGGTTCCATCACCACAGTAAAGCCAGGAGATCTTAAAGTCCCCTCCAGCAACCTTACTACGGCACTTGCCGGACGGGTGGCTGGTGTGATTGCCTACCAGCGCAGTGGAGAGCCGGGGGCCGACAATGCCGACTTCTTCGTACGCGGGATCACCACCTTTGGTACCAATACCAAACCATTGATCCTGATTGATGGTATTGAACTGACCACGACGGACCTGGCACGATTGCAAACGGATGATATTGCAACTTTCTCTATTATGAAAGATGCCACCGCAACGGCACTTTACGGTGCCCGTGGTGCCAATGGTGTTATCCTTGTCACCACCAAGCAGGGGGTAGCAGGTAAGGCAAAAGTTTCGTTAAGAGTAGAGAACTCTGCCAGCGCAGCAACCAGCAATGTTGAACTGGCCGACCCCGTAACCTATATGAAATTGGCCAACGAAGCAACGGCCACTAGAAGCGCGATCACACCGATCCCTTATCTGGAAGATAAAATAGAAAATACGGCAAATGGAGTCAACCCACTGATTTTTCCTGCCAATGACTGGAGGGAAATGATGTTTAAAGATTATGCGACTACACAGCGCTATAATTTAAATGTAAGCGGAGGCGGTACCGTAGCACGATATTATGTTGCAGGATCTTTTAGTAAAGACAATGGCCTGCTTAAAGTAGATAATAAAAACAATTTCAATAACAATATTGACTTCAAAACATATTCCCTACGATCCAATGTTAATATTGACCTCACCAAATCGACAGAGTTAATCGTTCGGCTGAGTGGAAATTTCGACGATTATAATGGCCCGATTGATGGCGCTACATCAATGTACAGAAAGGTGATGCGCTCAAACCCGGTACTTTTCCCCGCCTACTATCCACTGGATGAAGATCATAAATTTGTCAGGCACATCATGTTTGGAAACTCGGGATTGACCAATGCTTTTGTAAATCCCTACGCAGATATGGTGAGGGGCTATCGCGATGAAAGCCGATCTCAGATGCTGGCGCAATTTGAACTCAAACAAGGCTTGTCGTCTATTGTTGAAGGACTTTCCGCGCGGGCGATGGTTAACTTAACCAGGACCTCCAATTTTAGTTATTCCAGGGCTTATAATCCATTCTACTACCAACTTGCCGGCTATGATCTGTTGACCAATCAATATTCCATCTCCCAGGCAAATACCACAGGTACAGAATACCTGGGCTTTACAGAAGGCCCCAAAACTTTAAACTCTACGTTTTACTTTGAATCCACCGTAAATTACAACAGGACTTTTGCTTCCAAACATGAAGTTGGTGGTTTATTGGTCATGATTGCCAGGGAAAGTCTTGGTGGTGCCAATGCGCAGAATATATTCCAATCCCTGCCGTCCAGAAATTTAGGTATTTCAGGCCGGACAACCTATGCCTATGACAGAAGATATTTTGCAGAATTTAACTTCGGATATAATGGGTCTGAAAGATTTGCAGAGCACAATAGATTTGGATTTTTCCCTTCGGCAGGCTTAGCCTGGAGTGCTTCCAATGAGAAATTCTTTGAACCCTTAAAAAAGGTGGTGACTAACCTGAGGTTCCGTTATACATACGGCCTCGTAGGTAATGATCAGATCGGTGATGTCGATGACCGTTTCTTTTACTTGTCCAACACAGATTTAAACAATGTTGGCCGTAGGGGAGTTTTTGGAAGGGATCTCAACGAAATCAAGAATGGGGTGGTCGTACTGAGGTATGCCAATCCAAATATTACCTGGGAACGCGCAACCAAACAAAACGTAGCGATGGAATTGAGCCTGTTTGGAAAAGCCAATGTCGTTGCAGAATATTTTACAGAAAAACGGGATAATATCCTCATGTCCAGGGCTTCCATTCCCAATACCATGGGTCTTTCGTCTGTTTCCCGATCTAATTTAGGTAAAGCAAATGGTAGAGGTGTAGATATCTCATTAGACATGCAACACGCCTGGTCCAAAGATTTATGGCTCTCTGTACGTGGAAACTTTACCTATGCAACCAGTAAATACGAGGTGTACGAAGAACCTCAATATGCTGAACCATGGAAATACAGGGTAGGAAACTCTCTGCAGCAGAATTTCGGATATATAGCAGAACGCCTGTTTATAGACGATCAGGAAGCAGCGAATTCACCCCGACAAGAGTTTGGTGGCGTATATGGAGGTGGCGATATCAAATATACAGATGTAAACCGGGATGGGAAAGTGAACGAAGCTGATATGGTACCTATTGGAAATCCTACAGTTCCGGAGGTGGTCTATGGATTTGGATTTTCGTTAAGTTATAAAAAGTTCGACTTTTCTGCCTTTGCACAAGGCTCAGCTAACCAGTCATTTTGGATTGATCCAGCCGCAACCGCACCGTTTGTCCCTTACTATTACAGTACCGCAGAACAGAACTCCGGAATTCAGTATACCAATCAATTGTTACAGGCCTATGCCGACAGTTATTGGTCTGAAGAGAATAGGAACGTTTATGCCACATTACCCAGACTCAGCAATACACCAAATGCGAATAACAGTCAGGTGAGTACCTGGTATATGCGTAATGCTGCATTTTTAAGGCTAAAACAAGTTGAAGTAGGGTATACTTTTCCTAAAGGCATAGTGGATCGAATCAAAGCTGCTAACTTCCGGGTGTACGCCAGCGCAACCAATTTGTTGATGTTCAGTAATTTCAAAATATGGGATGCTGAAATGGCAGGAAACGGTTTGGGTTATCCCTTGCAGAAGGTTTTCAACCTAGGCCTCAATTTAACCTTTTAATAGCTAATCATATGTATGACATGAAATATTTAAGAAAAGGAAACTGGTGCTTAAAAGCAGCCATCCTTATTTTTTTCTCTACATTCAGCTCTTGTAAAAAGTATTTGGATATCATTCCTGATAACATTCCGACGATCGACAATTCGTTTACCATGCGATCAGAAGCGGAGAAATATTTATATACCTGTTACGCTTACATGCCTAAAGACGGAAATCTGGAGCAGGATCCTTCGCTGTTAGGTGGAGATGAAATCTGGGCGATAGACGGCCCGCCACGGCCTACGTTTAACCACCGCATATTCGACATCGCACAAGGCAGGCAGGCTACGGTGAATCCAAAAGGGGACAGCAACTCGCCATTAGATACGTATAGCATCTGGGTCAATCTTTACCGTGGATTGCGGGATTGCAATATCTTCCTGGAAAATATTGTTAAGGTTCCTGATCTTCGTGAAGAGGAAAGAAACCAGTGGATCGCAGAAGTGAAATTCCTGAAAGCCTACTACCATTTTTACCTGGTAAGGATGTATGGTCCCATTCCGCTGATCAAAGAAAATTTGCCTGTTGAAGTTGACGTCTCTAAAGTGAAAATTTCAAGAGTACCGGTAGATGAGTGTTTTGCTTACATCGTACAATTGCTCAATGAGGCTAAAGATGATCTGCCGCCAATTGTTAACGATCCCGTGAAAATGCTGGGAAGGATCACCAAACCAATTGCTTATGCTTTAAAAGCTAAAGTTTTAGTTACTGCCGCCAGTCCGCTCTATAATGGAAATACCGAACAGGCAACTTTGAAAAATCCAGATGGCGTTCAGTTGTTTAACCAGCAATATGTGGCAGCGCGGTGGGATGATGCGGTGTTGGCCTGTAAAGAAGCAATAGAAGTTTGTGAAGGCGCAGGACATCGCTTGTATAAATTCGATAGGGCAAGTTCTACTTCTGTACTAACAGATCAGATCGTACAGCAATTGAGTATCAGGAATGCTTTCGCAGAAAGGTGGAATACGGAAGTAATTTGGGGGAATAGCCAAAGTTTATCTGCTAATATTCAGCGCATCGCCACTCCAAATGTTGATTTTCGATACCAGGACAATAGCGTTATCGGTTATGAACTTGCACCACCATTGAAAATCGCAGACATGTTTTATTCCAAAAATGGAATCCCGATAGAAGAAGATGCCAGCTGGAATGTCAATCAGCCTGCTATAAAAGCGGGTACCACAGCCGATCAGCGGTATATCAAGCTGAATTACGAAACTTCATCAACAAATTTCGACCGTGAACCCCGTTTTTATGCAAACCTGGGATTTGACGGGGGCGTATGGTATGGTCAGGGTTATTATAATGATGCTGTACCAACAGGTACTTATTACGTTTCCGCTAAAAAGGGACAGCCCAATGGTAAAGGTAAGCCCGACTATGGTTCTGTAACCGGCTACTTTATCAAAAAGTATGTGCATTTTCAGAATACGCAAGGTGCGGGAAATGATTATAGCGTCACCGATTACCCATGGCCGATATTCAGACTGGCACAATTGTATCTCCTGTATGCCGAGGCTTTAAATGAAAAGGAAGGGCCAGGAAATGAAGCTTATAAGTACATTAATTTGGTTCGTGAAAGAGCAGGCTTGCAAACGGTGGAACTGGCCTGGTCTACCTATTCAACTAATAAAACCAAGTATACAACGCAGCCGGGTTTGAGGGCTATTATTCATAGGGAGTCCTTAATAGAGCTAGCTTTCGAGGGGGCCCGTTTCTGGGACCTGAGGAGGTGGAAAGAAGCACCGCAGGAATATGTTAAGCCCATACAGGGTTGGGATATTGAACAGGCGACAGCTACACTTTATTATCGCAAAAAACTGATCTTTTCCCCAAGGTTCGGATTGAAAGATTATTTCTGGCCGATTAGAGACAACAACATATTAAACAATAGAAACCTCGTTCAAAACATAGGTTGGTAGTATTCATAACTTTAAATTAAAATGTGATGAAAAAAATATTGTATATCGCCTTTACATTGCTAACCGCTCTGAGCGTGTATGGCTGTAAAGAAGATCCAAGGCTAGACCATAGTAATCCAGATGCTCCTGCGCCACAACAAGTAACCGATTTTAAACATGAAAATACGCCTGGAGGGGCCAATATTACTTATAAACTGAATTCTGACCTTAACCTCGCCTATGTGAAAGCCATATATGAGATTCAGCCTGGGGTATTTAAGGAATCGAAATCTTCTATTTATACCGATACGCTGAAACTGGAAGGTTTCGGAGAAGTCAAAGAATATGATGTGAAAATTATCAGTGTAGGTAGAAATGCAAAAGAGTCAGCACCTGTTGTAGTTAAAATTAATCCGCTGAGCCCACCCGTTGCCCTGGCATTCGATGACCTGACAATGGAAGCCGGCTTTGGGGGCATTAAGGTCAAACTTAAAAATACGCTGGAAGCTAATCTCGCTATCGTGATTGATGCAGATACTACCGGCACCGGCCTTTTAAGACCTTTGCAAACTTTTTACACGAAATCTGCTGCGGGTTCTTATTCAGTTAGGGGGCTTTCTGCCACCCAAAAGAAGTTTTCCGTGTACCTCAGGGACCGTTGGGGTAATAAATCCCTGGCAATTGTAAAGGACCTGACCCCGCTGTTCGAGCAGCGTGTGCCTAAGCCTTTCGGAATGTATGCATTGCCAACAGATCAGGCGGCATTAAGTACGAACGTACTCGCAAATATATGGGATGGCTTAGTCAACACTTCCATTTATGCTTCTGCAAACAATTCGCCAATTCCACAATGGTTTACCATTGACCTTAAAGTACCAGTTGTACTGAGCCGGATGAAAGCTCACCAAAGGACTTCGCCCTATACCTATACAGGTGCAAACGTGAAAGTATTTGAACTATATGGCTCCAATGCTCCTGCATTAGACGGTAGTTGGGCTTCCTGGACACTCATTGGTAAATTTGATTCATTTAAACCATCAGGACCTGGTGTCTTGACCTCGGAGGATCATAACTATGCATTTATCAATGGGGAAGATTTCGAAATGCCAGAGATTCCGCCCGCATATCGTTACCTGCGCTTCAAAACGCTGGAAACCTGGGGCGGAACAGGTCAGGTCACCATTGCTGAAGTCACTTTTTGGGGTAAATTATAAATTTTAAGCAGTTCATATGAAGACCAAAATATTTTTATCAATTGCATTAACAGGTGCTTGTACATTTCTCGCCTGTAAAAAAATGGACAGCACTTATGCGCAATATGTTGTGCCGGATGGGATTATCTACCCTGGTAAAGCTACTGCGCCCAGCGTTAAATCAGGGCTAAATAAGGTACAGCTTTCCTGGCTCCGGGGCTCAGATCCGAAGGTAGTCAAAGCGAGGGTTTTCTGGAATAACTTTACAGATTCTGTAGAATTGGCTATCCCTGCAGATCAGCCGGTAATTAGTTATACCGTCAATAATCTCATAGAAAATTTTTACAGTTTCACCATTAAGACCTACGACAAAGAAGGACGTGTTTCAGTCCCTGTTGAAGTTTCGGGAGCCGCGTTGGGAGACCGTTATCGTTCCACCTTACTAAACCGTGTAGTCAGCTCCTCTACTTTTAACCTGGCAAATACACTTTCGCTACAGTTTGAGCCTGTATTGCCAGGCAGTTCAATTGTAAATACAGAAATTGAATATACCACGACAACCGGAGCATTGAAGACGGTGACCGTTCTGCCGGGCACTTTGGCTCTGCAGCTAACCGACTATCAAACTGAGACTGGTTATAAGCTGAGAACCCAACATCTGGAAGCTAATGTAGTTGATCCTTTCTTCTCAAACGACCAGCTGGTTGAAAATTTTTTACTCAACAAATCTGAATGGCGCGTTATTGATTTCTCTTCCCAAAATCCGGATGCCAATAATATCAGTATCCCGGCAAACATGATTGACGGTAATCCGGCTACCCGATGGGTTTCATTGGCCACAACTTCAAGATATCCGCACCATATTACTGTGGATTTTGGGGCCTTAAGGACTATCAAAACCGTAAGCCTTTGGCGATGGGTGCAAGCTACGCCTGATGAACGCGGACCTAATGTGGTGCAGTATCTGGGAAGTACAAATAACGTTACATGGACAGATCTGGGAACTTACAATTTTGACCGCTTAACCAATAATGAACAGGTATTTACAATTCCTAATCTTCCAAAAGTACGCTACCTTAAAGTAGTGGCTGTAAGTGGACCACAGACGTTCGTGGTTTTAGGCGAAGTAAATGTGAGCGTAAAATAAATCAAACCCGGTTTAAATGGAAAGACTATGAAAAGCAAAGTAATAATATGCTCCTTATGCGGGATAATCGCCCTGACACTGCAAGTGGGAAATGCTTCTGCCCAAAAAAAGAATGGTGTGCCACACGATACAAAGTTTAGCGGATATCCAACAAGAGATCCTGGTTTCGATGTACGGCCAGGCTTCCTTAATCCACCTAAAGGATATGGAAATGTTCCCTTTTTTTGGTGGAATGGGGATACGCTTTCCCGTGCGCGCTTAACCGAACAGCTAGATATTCTAAAGGAATCGGCTACGGATGGATTCGCTGTTAGCTACCTCCACACTGATCCAAAGGGTGCTGATTATGAGTTTAATAAAAAGAATGGCTACGGACTTTATGGAAGAACGGAGGCCGGTAATCCAGCTGTATATTCGGATGAGTGGTGGAAAACATGGAACTGGTTTTCAGGTGAGGCTGCCAAAAGAGGCATGGCGGTAGGTTTAGACGATTACACAATTGGCTGGGTAGGCAATGGATATTCAACGGATGAGGTACGAGATCTAGATAAATTCAAATCGTACAAAGGAGCACTAACGATTAAAGTAGATAGCATTATAGCAAATGCAAGCCTAAAAATTACAGTTCCACCAAATGTGGTAAGTATCACCGCATGGCCTGTAAAAACTGGTTCTGCAAAATTTATAGACCTTAAGAACAAAGTTAAAAATGGGACAGTAGCGTTTAAGGCACCAAAAGGGGCGGACTGGAAAGTTTATACCGTTTTGGCTGGAAACAACTATATGCTGCATCCAGATCATGGTAAAGAATTGGTTAAACATTATTTTCAGCGCTTTGAAGACAAGATGGATGCGCAAGGCAGAAAAGGAATGAACTATTTCTTTCAGGACGAACTGTTCGTACCATTTAACATGAATACCTGGTCTGAAGATTTTGCTCAGCAGTTTAATCGCATAAAAGGCTATGATGTACTACCTTATCTGGCCGCGTTAAAAGAAAATATCGGCGCAATCACCCCAAAGATACGTATGGATTATGCAGATGTGCTGATGGAGCTGGCAGAAGAAAGATATTTTAAGCCCATTTATGACTGGCATGCCAGTCGTGGTCTTATTTATGGTTCAGATAACCTGGATCGAGGACTGGAACCGCTCAATTATGTAGACTATTTTCGTGTAGAAAGCTGGTATACCGCACCAGGAAATGATGCCCCGGCCAGAGGCTCTTCTTTTATACAGACCAAGGTATCCAGTTCCGTTGCACATTTGTATAAGCGTCCACGCACCTGGCTGGAGGCCTTTCACAGCATGGGCTGGGGCAGTAGTGGCGAATGGCTGACCGAACAGCTGGACCATCATTTTATTGCAGGAGGTAATCTCATTTGTATGCATGGCCTCTATTACACTACGCATGGTGGATGGTGGGAATGGGCACCACCCGATTTTCACTACCGTATGCCTTACTGGCCGCACATGAAGAAATGGCTGGAATATGGTGAACGTTTAAGTTTTGTGATGAGTCAGGGTACTCACGTTAGTGATATCGCTTTGATGTACCCAACCGAATCAATGCAGGCTTTTCCCGGTACCCGACCTAATGTAAGTTTCGCCACCGCAAAAATATTAAGCAATGCTGGCCTGGATTATGATTTTATGGATTACAGGTCGCTCCTTAAAACGGAGATCAGTGACAAATCCCTGAAAGTATCAGATATGGCTTACAAGATCCTGATCCTACCTGACATGAAGGCAATGCATTATACGGCCCTCCAGCAGGTATTAAATTTTTATCGCAAAGGAGGAATAGTTGTAGCCACAGGTGCATTACCTGTAGCCAGTACACGTAAAGGCAGTAACGACCCGGAAGTTGATGCGATTGTTAAGGAAATTTTCGGTTTAACGGCTAAGGAACAGGAAGCAGGTAAAAAGACCGGTCTCCGTCAGAATGCTTCGGGAGGAAAAGGTTTACTTGTCGATACATTGAATATTGCAACCATACTGGCACAGCATATTACGCCGGATTTTATCCCCGGTGAAGGAGGAGGGAAGGTTCTGCATCGCAAAATCGGTGACAAAGACCTATATATGACCATGAATGTAAAACCAGGTAACGAAGTTTTTTACCGGATGCAGGGACGCCCTGAATTATGGGACGCTAAAACCGGGCAGACGAAAGTTTTACCCGTTGTTAAACAAACCAAAGAAGGTACCTTTATCCGCTCTGATGTGGGGTATACCAACTCATCTATTATTGTTTTTTCTCCCGGACAAGCAGTTATAGAAAATAAAAGACAGACTGAAGCTGCAGCGGTGGAGAAAAAACTGCTTGACGGGGACTGGAAAATAGAATTCCTGCCCACCATGAATAATAAATGGGGTGATTTTAGGTTGCCTGCCTCTGCAGAAAAGATTAGTACAGAAGCCCGTACCTTTAAATTTAATACAGGCAACAAAGTAGCTAAAGATTGGACAACTACAGCATTTTCTGACCAGAACTGGGAAGAAGGAATTTATGACTATGGATACCAGATGCAATGGCTGCTGGACTCTACAGAGAAAAATTTTGATAAACTAATACAAAAGGCTTTGGGAGGAAAACTAAATACCTGGAAACCTTATCACTTCTCCTGGCGGTTTGGTGTTTGGGACCATCCCGGGCCTCAAGGTTATCATGGGCTAAAAGCCCGAGTTAATGATGGTTTCCTGATTTTAGATGGTGCTGGCAGTCACTTGTTTAGTACGTTTGTGTATGCTCCTAAATCAGAACTCTACCAAGTGGAACTTGGAGAGCGGCAGCCTGACCGGTTTTATGTGGATGGGCAATTGTTGCAAGGGAAAGAGATTCAGCTTACTAAGGGTTGGCATGCGGTTTTGGCAGGCTATGAAAATGTGCCTAAAAAAGGCTTCAAAGTAGGTCCGAACTCTCGCGATGAACGGCCAAGAAGCGCCATTGTTTTTTTACCAGCTTCAAGTCCATTGCCAGAAAAAGTGTCGCCATACGCTAAAACATTAGCCATGCGCTGGTACAACGCTCCAAAGCTTATGTTCGACCCTGGTAAAGGCGAAAATAAGACCTATTGCTATCGTTTTAAATCTGCGCCCGGCTTGGAAAAAATGGAAATGGGGATTTATGGCAACAACCCTAAGATATGGATAGATGGCAAAGCACTGAGCAGCAAAAATATTGAATTGCTGAAAACTGAGCATGGATTGAATACCTATCGGGTTACGTTGTCAGAAAAGAAAGAGAAAGTTGCTCTGGTGGCGATGGAAATAGAAAACCAGATTGGAATTCAAGATGTCGCGGTATTCCCTTTTCCCATCAAACTGTTCTGTACATCGGGTTTACTGCCTGCTGGCGATTGGGCAGAAACAGGGCAAATGAGACATTATTCAGGAGGACTTTATTACCGGAAAACTATACCTATGACTACGGAGCAGCTCAAAGGAAAAGTTACTTTAGACCTAGGTGAGGTGGTAGCTACTTGTGCTGTTAAAGTGAATGGAAAAGAAGTGGTAACGATGATGTCTAAGCCCTATAAAGCCGACATCAGTTCGTTTCTGAAAGCTGGCGACAATGAGGTAGAGGTTTTGGTGTATAGCACTTTGTCTAATCATTATCAAACGATTCCTTCGGCTTATCGTGGAAATCCAAGAGCTGGCTTATTAGGGCCAGTTTATTTGGAACTGCAAAAATAAAATGATGCCTGGGCATATTTATTACTCGCAATTGGGAGTAGTATATGTCCAGGTTTCAGAAACGCCAGTAGGGAAGGTGTATACCATACCTTTTCCATTTTCAAACCATAATTTTCCACGCACTCTTTCACGACTGCCTATTTCATTCATGGATAAACTGTCGTAAATCCTACCATTAATCATCACATACTTGATTTTTTCGGAGTTTCTGATATCGTCAAGCGGGTTGGCATCCATCACGATAAGGTCGGCCAATTTACCGACTTCCAAAGATCCAATTTCTTTACTCATCCCCAAATAAGCAGCTCCATTTACAGTAGCGCAACGAATGGCTTGCAATGGAGTCATTCCACCTTGTGCCAACATCCATAATTCCCAATGTGCGCCTAAACCTTGTATTTGTCCGTGGGCACCCAGATTTACTTTTGTGCCACCGTCTGCGATTTGCTTTGTCGCTTTGGCTACTTCAATGTGGCCATAATCGCCATACTCCGAAGTTGTTCTTCTTCGGGCACGAGGATCTATAATAGAGCGCGGAGTAAAGGCCATTAAACGTTCATTTTCCCAAACATTGGTTCTGTCGTACCAGTAATTTTCACCCCATTGGCTACCATAGCTTACAATTAGTGTAGGCGTATAGGCTACCTGGGTTTTGTTCCAAAAGCTAATGATGTCTTTATAAACCGGAGCTACCGGGATGCTGTGTTCAATGCCGGTATGCCCGTCAGCAACCATATTCATGTTGGTGAAAAAAGTAGATCCACCTTCAGGAACAACCATCATTTTTAATTGTCTGGCCGCTTCGAGAATTTGCTGACGTTGATCACGGCGAGGTTGATTGTACGATTTTACCGAAAATGCACCTACAGCTTTTAGTCTTCTGAGGTTTGATAGAGCATCTTCAAGGTTATTGATCACTACTTTGAAATCGCCATCTGCACCATATAAAATAGAACCTGTAGAATATAGACGAGGGCCTACCAGTCTACCAGCTTTAATCATTTCGGATTGACTGAATACCATTTCCGTATTGCTGGATGGATCATGAGAAGTGGTTACGCCAAAGGCCAGATTGGCCAGGTACGACCAGTCTTGTTGTGGACTTATGCCATCTGGACTGGTGCGTAAATGTGCATGTACATCAATCATTCCGGGCATAATGGTTTTGCCTGTTACGTTAATCACCCTGGTATTTTCCGGAATAGGCAGGTTTTTGCCAATGGATACAATTTTATTGTTTTCTATAAGAATACTGCCGTTTTCAATCACCTCATCGCCATTCATGGTAATGATTCTGGCACCCGTCAAGGCGATTAATCCACTTGGTGCATCGCTTTTAAGTTTTAAGCCTATAGCAAGTCCAATACTGTCGGGCTGAGGGGTACTTTGTGCTGATCCTTCCGTAAAATTGAAAGCTGTTTTTATCTCACGACTAAAGTATTGATCGCCTAATGTCCAGAAGATTTTGTTGCTGTCGTGACTCCAGTGCAGGTATGTTCCGGCATCTTTAGTGATGCGGGTAAGTGGAATAGCCTTATTGGTCGAGGAAAGTTCTAAAGCTGTGCCAGCAGTAACCATTGGGGTTACATAGATGTTAAACAGTTCGGTAAAAGCCATCCATTTGCCATCAGGACTAGGTGCGAATTGTGTAGCATAGGTTGAAGTGTAATGACTGCGCTCGTTGGCTCCATTCAGATCTATACTTTTGAAAACCTTTTTGCCACCTTCATTGGATTGAAAATAAATCCTGGTATCATCTGCATTGAATTGTGGTCTGATGCCACTTTCAGAAATCAGCGTTTTAGGGCCGCCATTGGCTGACATGGTGAAAATCCCCGTCCCACGGCCATAAGCATAACCCAACACGTCATTGCCTACGCCTTTTCTGAATACAATTTTATCCCCTTTGTTGGAGAAAGAAGGGGAGTAATAAAAGCCTTTCTCCTCAGTTAGGGTAATCGTTTTTCCTGATTTCAGCTCTGTTTTTTTTATAGCTCCTTTAAATTCATCGCTCCATGTTGCATAAATAACGGATTTGCCATCCGCGCTGATTTCAGGTTCAAATTCGAAATCAAGGCCTTTGGTTATCCTTTCAGGCATACCATTAGGGAGGTCCTTTTTATATAAAAACCCAGCGGCATTAAAGACCACAAATTTTCCATCGGCAGAAGTCGTCAGCTGTCTGATCATTTTTACCGTAAAATCGTTAGTAAAGACCTGCTGCGGGAAGTGTAAGGCTTCTTGTATGGTTTGCGAATTGGTTACATGAAAAGGAATATTATTGGTAAATAACGAGTTTAGGTCAATTTTTTTGATCTTCCCTCTCGCATAAAATACGATGCTTTTACCGTCTGGTGTCCAGGAATAGTTGGGATAAACGCCAAAAATGGCCCAGGTTTCTTGCTGATCATGAGAGAGGTCTTCATATATAGGCCATTCTTCTGCTGTTTGTAGATTTTGTACGACCAGTACCGATTTTAGTCTGATTCGTTTCACATAGGCCATCATTTTGCCATCTGGCGATATCTGTGGCCTTGCTGCACCACCCGGCTGGGCGATAAGGTTGGTTGTTTTACCTGTAGTTAGATCAAGCTGTCTGATGGCGTAAATCATCCCATTGGGATCTTTGCTGTATTCGAAGTTAGGGCCGGGCGACATATCTTCACTGTAATAAAGATATCTACCATTTGGTGAAACATTAGGCTCACCGGCATCCTGTTGGTCATTCTTTCTTTTGGTGAGTTGCACACCTTCGCCGCCATATATGCTGTACATCCACATTTCTCCTGCACCTAAGGAGCGAGTGCCAGTAAAATGCTTGCGTGCAATAAGGTATTCACTGTTGGGCATCCAGGTTGCGTTGTTCAGCAATCTGAAGGTTTCTTTGGTGATTTGTCTTTTGCCCGAGCCATCGCGATTCATGATCCAGATGTTGTCGCCTCCACTTTGATCACTGGTATAAGAAATATATCGGCCATTGGGACTAAAGCGAGGCTGTATGTCCCAGGCTGGACCACCACTTAGTAATACTGCCGAACCACCAGTAATGGGCATGATGTAAAGATCACCCAGTATGTCGAACACGATGTCTTTGCCATCCGGACTCACATCTAAGTTCATCCAGGTACCCTCATCTGTGTTTAAAGTGAAGGTTTTTGTAGGACCTTTATATTTGTCTACTTCCCATTTTTTCTCCTGAGCGAACGACGATTGAAATATCAATACCAGAAATAACAGTAAAAGAGATGGTTTCATACTAGACGGATTGTAAATTAAGCCCGCAATTTAGTAATATCAGTTCATTTTTATAGTTTTGAGGGGCAACCTTTTTATGAACGAAGCAGAGATATTAAAGAGATATTGGGGATTTGATAGTTTCAGACCGTTACAGGATGAGATCATCAGATCAGTTTTACAGGGAAATGATACTTTGGCGCTATTGCCTACGGGTGGAGGTAAATCTATTTGCTTCCAGGTACCGGCAATGGTTAAAGAGGGAATATGCATTGTAATCTCGCCTTTGGTGGCTTTAATGAAAGACCAGGTAGAGGCATTGAAAGCAAAAGGCATTGAAGCAGTGGCCATTTATGCCGGGATGGGTAAACGGGAAATTGATATATTGCTCGACAACTGCATTTACGGTAAGATCAAGTTTCTGTATTTATCGCCGGAGCGTTTACTGTCCGAATTGGTGCGTATCCGTATCTCCTACATGAATGTCAATTTAATTGCCGTTGATGAGGCACATTGTATTTCGCAATGGGGCTATGATTTTAGACCGCCTTATTTGAAGATAAGTGAGATTAGAGCAATACTTCCAGACGTGCCTGTACTGGCACTTACAGCTACAGCTACCCGCTTTGTGCGGAATGATGTTGTAGAAAAACTACAGTTTAAAAATCCTCAAGTATTTGTTCAGAGCTTTGCCCGTAAAAACCTGAGTTATGTTGTGTTGGATGATGAGGATAAGCATAAAAAGCTGATCGGAATTGTAAACAATGTAAAAGGAAGTGGGCTGGTATATGTCCGCAACAGGAGGGAAACAGCAGAGATTGCTGCCTTTTTGAGTCGGAATGGAATCGCTGCAGATTTTTACCATGCCGGTATCGAAAAAGAAGAGCGCTTTAGAAAGCAGGAGGATTGGAAACGTAACCGCATACGAGTAATGGTAGCTACCAATGCTTTTGGAATGGGGATAGACAAGCCTGATGTGCGTTTTGTAGTGCATTTGGATTTACCGGATAGCTTAGAAGCTTATTATCAGGAAGCAGGAAGGGCAGGCAGGGACGAACGAAAGGCGTATACAGTTTTGCTGGCTAATAAGTCGGATGAGCATGCTTTAAAGGCTAAATACACCGATAGTTTTCCTTCTGTTGAGGAGATCAAAAAGGTTTATCATTATTTGGGTAACTATTATCAGTTGGCTTATGGTGCTGGGGAAGGCCTGACCTTTGGTTTCGACTTAGCTGATTTCTGTAAAAGATTTAATGTTGGGATCATTAAAACCATGGCTGCGCTAAAATTTTTGGAGCATGATGGCTACCTGACTTTATCAGAAAATATATTTCTGCCTTCGAGGTTATTGTTTATTGTAGGCAATGAGGATGTTTATCGTTTTCAGATAGAGAATGCTGGTTATGATCCGCTTATAAAAGCTATATTAAGATCTTATGGAGGTGCTTTTGAACAGTATGTGAAAATTAGTGAGGCTGAGATTGCCGGGAAAATTAGATCTTCATTTAAGGATGTTGTCCGCCATTTAAATACTTTGCAGGAACAGGGATTGTTGTCTTATTTGCCACAATCAGATCAACCACAACTGCAGTACCTACTTCCGAGATTGGATTTTAATCACATGGATATTGATGTGAAATATATTGAGCAACGAAAGCAATTGCAGACGGCTCAGATCAATGCTGTGCTGGCTTATGCTACCAAAAAGGAATGTAGAAGTATACAGCTGCTGACTTATTTTGATGAGCCAGAATCAGATAAATGCGGTATATGTGATGTTTGCCTGGCGGAGAAAAAGGCAGATGATGCGGATCAGCTGGAAGATAAAATAGACTTTGAGATTGCTACACTTTTGCAAGTTGAAATGCATACGATAGATACTCTGGTTAGTGCAATCGCCACTGGAACGGAAAACGAACGCCTAGAACGGATACGAGCTTTGCTCGATGCCGGAAAAATTAAAACAGATGGTAAAAATTATTACCTTTAATCTTATGAAAAACATATCCCTGATTGCCTTATTTATTCCTGTTTTATTGGCAGGATGCGAAAATAAATGTATCGAAGACTCTGGTAACCATGTGAACAGAGCAGTGTCTGTAAAGAACTTTGATAAAATAAAAGTGGATGGTGCGATTAAGTTAGTCATGACGCAGGACAGTAGTTATAGGATTCAGGTTGAAGCGGACTCTAACATCATTACTTATGTTAAAGCAGATGTATCTGGATCTGAATTAAAAATAAAGCTGGATTATGATAGATACTGTGGTACTGATTCTATTGTGGTTCATGCAGGGATTGGAGAATTGAAGAATTTGGATTTGGCTGGGGCAGTTAAAGTTGTCGGCGACGGGCGTATTTATGCCACTGATTTAGACATGAATTTTTCCGGAGCATCTGATGTGAGTTTGGATTTGAGCGCTTCTAAAGTAACTACGAAAGTTGATGGCGTAAGTAAAATAGCACTGATCGGACAAGCAGGTGTACACGATTTAAAAATTAAAGGAACGGCAAAGGTCGAAGCTTTTGATTTTGTAGTGGGGGTATACAATATCGAAACTGAGGGTACCGGAAAAGCTAATATTAATGTATTGAATGAGTTGAAGGTTAAAACTTCAGGCTCGAGTGAGATCTATTATAAGGGTAACCCTAAAAAGGTAGATGAGAAAAAATCAGGAGCTACCAAACTGGAGAAAGTAAATTAGTACCGATTGTGGTTTTTTAGCTACTTTAGTGGCCTTATTTGATACATGGAAAAAAACGACAAAAAGGTTATCCGATCCTGGGCATTTTTCGATTGGGCCAATTCTGCATACAATCTCGTTATCACTTCAACTATATTTCCTGCTTATTATACCATTATAACCACCACCAAGGAGCATGGTGATCAGGTTACTTTCTTTGGTAGGACATTTACCAATACGGCTTTATCTAATTATGCGCTTTCTGTAGCGTATTTAATTATGGTTATTCTATTGCCTGTATTGTCTTCTATGGCCGATTTTAGAGGGAATAAGAAACTTTTCATGAAGTTATTTACCTATATGGGTGGTTTTGCCTGCATGGGTTTATATTTCTTTAAACTGGAGAGCCTGGAATTTGGAATCATCTGTTTTGCCATAGCAGCAATGGGCTATGTAGGCGGTGTGATGTTTAATAATTCTTATCTGCCGGAAATAGCCACACCAGATCAACAGGATAGGGTAAGTGCTAAGGGATATGCTTATGGTTATATTGGAAGCGTATTGCTACAGCTCGTTTGCTTTGTTTTTGTATTGAAACCTGAGCTTTTTGGTATTGTAGATCTTTCTTTCCCACCGCGGTTGTCGTTTTTACTGGTTGGCTTATGGTGGATTGGCTTTGCTCAGATCTCTTTTAGAAGATTGCCGGCTAGTAGTCCTAATCATCAATCGATTAACAAAAAGGTAATTCATAATGGTTTTGAGGAATTGGCTAAAGTTTGGAAACAACTAAAGCATATGAAGTTTCTGAAGACATTTTTGTTGGCTTTCTTTTTTTATTCGATGGGGGTACAGACCATTATGCTTGCTGCTGCGGGTTTTGGAGAAAAAACATTACACCTGGGGACGGCAAAGCTGATTGCTGTGATCTTAATTATTCAATTGGTGGCTATAGCAGGAGCGGTGCTGATGTCGAATTTCGCTAAAAAAATAGGAAATATTAAGGTGCTGATTTTTGTTGTAATCATATGGATTGCTACTTGTTTATGTGCTTATTTTATAAGTAATGAATATCAGTTTTATGGTTTGGCGGCAATTGTTGGCCTGATTATGGGAGGGATTCAATCTTTATCCAGATCTACTTATTCAAAATATTTGCCTGAGAACACTCCTGATACTGCATCATTTTTTAGCTTTTACGACGTTACAGAGAAGTTGGCTATTGTAATTGGCTTATTCAGTTTTGCTTTTATTGAGGAAGCTACAGGAAGCATGCGTAACTCTATTCTCGTTTTGGCATCGTTTTTTATAATAGGTTTGGTATTTTTGGTGCTAGTTAGAGGAGTAGAAAAGAAATTGGCAATTGCCGATCGTCATTCTTAAAGAAAAAACATGAAGATAGAATTATTTGTGCCTTGTTTTGTTGATCAATTATATCCAGAGACTGCTTTTAATACGATTAGGTTATTAGAAAAGTCTGGTTGTGAGGTGTTTTATAATTCTGCTCAAACTTGTTGTGGACAGCCTGCTTATAATGCCGGGTATTGGGAACAGGCTAAAGAAACAGGTATCAAGTTTTTGAATGATTTTTCGGAAACGGATTATATCGTTGCCCCATCGGCCTCTTGCGTAGGAATGGTGAAAAATGGTTTTAATGATTTATTTACCAATACCAATTTGCATAATAAATGCAGAAATATTCAGGGTAATATATTTGAATTGTCTGATTTTTTGGTGAATGTATTGAAGCGGGATTACTTTGGTGCGGAATTGGACGGTAAAGCTGTTTATCACGACTCTTGTAGCGGATTACGTGAATGCAAGATTAAAGAGGAGCCTAGACAACTGCTAGCTAAAGTACATGGATTGGAGCTGGTTGAAATGAAAGATACAGATATGTGTTGTGGTTTTGGCGGTACTTTTTCAGTTAAATTCGACGCGATTTCTTCTGCCATGGCCCAGCAAAAAGTGAATAATGCACTGGAACAAGGGGCAGAATATATCATTTCAACAGATTTATCATGTCTGCTGCATTTACAAGGCTACATCGATAAAAATAATATTCCTTTAAAAACCATGCATTTAGCTGATGTTTTGACAAGCGGCTGGTTGGAAAGTACAGAATATTAAAATCAATTTCATTCGGAATTTGGGATCTACTCTGCCCCACTTTTCAGTTTTTCATGTTCCTGCTCAATCGCTTTAAGTTCCATTTTATGGTGATTAAAATGTTTAGAATCCCTCACAACTGACATATCATCCCATTCTTTGGTCTGTTCCTGATCTACTGTCCCATCCGCGATTACGGCTCTGAATACAGCAACAGGATTGATGAGTTCAATGTAAATGTGAATATTTTAGTAAAGAGTTTACAAAGCAGTTTGGGCGTACACCAAGTGATTATGCTGAAGAGAACCAGGCATAGCCAAATTCCTCTGATCGTATGAAGTTATAATTGTAGATGTCCTGAGGGGGATTCGGATAGCAATTAGTTGGAGAGATAAATCAGTGATTTTTTTTTAACTTGTGATTTTATTTTTTGAATACGATATGGATGTTCCCGCTTTAATTAAAACTGTAGATTTTTTATACACTCCCTCAATAAATTTTGCACTTCAGCAGAATCATGTTGCGAGTATCAGGGGACTGACAATTACCAATACTTCTGATAAGCCTTGGGAAGAACTTAAAGTGGAGATCAGTTCTGAACCAGAATTTACCGCAGTTTGGTCTGATCATATCGGTGAACTTCAGGTAGGGGAGATTTTTCAAATCACTTCCAGACAACTTGATATTTCTCCAAAATTCCTTGTTGACCTAACCGAAAAGATGATAGGTAAGCTCATCCTGAGGCTTTATGATAAGGGAAATAAGATATTTGAAGAATCTTATCCTATTGAGCTTTTGGCTTTTGATCAATGGCCTGGAGTAGGTATGTTGCCTGAAATGTTGGCTGCCTTTATTATGCCCAATCATCCAGACATTCCAAAAATCATCAGGCGTGCCTCCCAGTTGTTGGAGCAGTGGACGGGTAGTCCTTCCTTTGATGAGTACCAGAGTAAAAATCCTAATCGGGTTAGAAACCAAATGGCGGCGATCTACGAAGCCATTTCTGAGCTGCAAATCGTATATTGTTCTGTACCGGCGAGTTTTGAGCAGCAGGGGCAACGGGTTAGATTATTAGATACTATATTTTTAAATAAATTGGCGAATTGTCTGGACTTAAGTCTGCTTTTTGCGGCTTGTTTAGAGTCAGTTGGTATTCATCCCTTTATCGTAGTGATTAAAGGGCATGCTTTTACCGGTGGATGGCTGATTGATGAGTCTTTTGCTGATGCCATAAACGATGATCCTTCTTTACTCACCAAAAGGGCAGTAGAGGGAATCACTGAAATTGCTTTGCTGGAGGCCACTTGTATGAATGCTGGTGGAACAACCTCTTTTGATCAGGCGGTATCATCAGCGGATCAAAAGATGCTAAATACAGATGAATTTCTTTTCTTTATAGATGTAAAACGTGCAAGATTTGGTGGTGTAAGGCCTTTGCCTTTACGGATTGCAACTTCATCCGGTTGGGAAATTGAAGAGACTGTTCCACGGGAACGTGTTAACCTTAGTCCCGAAGTAGTAGCTATTGGGCAGAAATTGGTTGCCGTAGATCGGATTGACGTTTCGAAACAGAGGATGTGGGAGCGGAAGCTGCTGGACCTCACTTTACGGAATAGCCTATTAAACGTGAGGATGACCAAAAGCGTCATTCAATTTATTACGGTAGATACGGGTAAATTGGAAGACGCTCTAGCCAACGGGGAAGAATTTCAAATTCTGGGAAAACCCTCAGATTGGAACAATTCTGCGAGGGATTCAGGTGTTTATCAATCGGTTCACCATTCCGATCCCATTGCTGATCTTGTGGGACATGAGCTTTCGCATAAAAGACTAAGGACTTATCTGTCTGATCTGGACCTTGGTGCTAGCATGACCCATCTATATCGCTCTTCCAGAACTGCAATGGAGGAAAACGGAGCGAATACGCTGTTTATAGGGCTAGGAATGTTGAAATGGTATGAGACTGATGCGAGTGAAAGGGCAAGGTATGCACCTATTCTTTTGCTACCTGTTGAGATCATCAGAAAATCTGCACAAAAAGGCTATGTCATAAGGAGCAGAGAGGAAGATACAATTATGAATATTACCCTGCTAGAGATGATTAGGCAGGATTTTGGCATAACTATCGGTGGACTGGATACTTTGCCAAAAGATGAAAGTGGGGTAGATGTAAAGGCTATTTTCAATATCATCAGACAAGCGATTATGTCTAAGTCGAGGTGGGATGTAGAGGAACAAGCATTACTGGGAACTTTTTCTTTCAACAAGTTTATCCTATGGAATGATATTCACAACAATGCAAGTCAGCTTTGCAGAAATAAAGTAGTAGCAAGTTTGGTTTCTGGTAAATTGGAATGGCAACCGGAGGAGAATGCGACGCTGACAGAAATTTCAGATGGCTTGTTGCATCCATCGACTGTGGCGCTTCCGATTAGTACAGATTCGTCCCAACTTCAGGCGATTATATCTTCGGCACAGGGCAAGAGCTTTGTGTTACATGGTCCTCCTGGAACCGGTAAGTCTCAAACGATTACCAATATTATTGCCAATGCACTTTATGCCGGTAAAAAAGTACTCTTTGTAGCTGCTAAAAAAGCCGCGTTAGAGGTGGTTGAAAAAAGATTGGAATCTATAGGAATAGGTGCTTTCTGTCTAGAACTGCATTCTAATAAAACAAAAAAAAGTGCAGTTTTAGAACAGTTAAAAGCATCTACAGAAATTGCGCGCTCAAATGCGCCAGAGAATTTCTCTTTAGAAGCTGACCGTCTTTTTGAACTAAGAAATGAAATCAATATTTATGTGGAATCCCTACATAGAAAGTATCCTTTCGGTTTCTCTTTATATGAACTATTTAGCGCTTATTCTCAATTGGAAAAAAAGGAGCAACGGGTGTTTTTCTCAACTGCAGATATTGAAGGTATTACGCCGAAACGCTTTGGTAAATGGAAGGATGTGGTGGAGGAAATTCACGGTGTAGGGAATCTCATCAGACATCCTAAAGGTCATGCGCTAGAACTGATTGAGCTATTGTCTTATTCTCCTGGGATGAAACAAGAGCTTAAGGAGCTGTTGGGTAAATATCTGGAAGAACTTAAGGAAGTGTTTGTTAAACAAGAAGATGCTGCTCAAGTGATGTGGCTTTCCGGACAAGTGAAAACGGCAGAGCAAGAGGACGCATTCGTCGATCTTTTGACCATCCTTTTGGAGCTCAGTGATTTTTCAGCTTCACTTTTAGAAACAGGCTCTTTTGAGCAAATGTTGGCTCAGGTGGTATGCTTGGTTGAACATGGCTTGAAAAGAGATGCTATACGAGTGGAATTGCTGCGTGATTTTTCTAAAGATATATTGACAATTCCAGCGTCCAAGCTGCTGATAGATTGGAATATTGCAGCCGATAAATGGTTTCTGCCGAGATGGCTAGCGCAGAACAAAATGTTGAAGCATTTGAAATCGATTTCTCTAACTGGCAAGGTAGAAAAGGCAGGGGTGCCAGGCTTGTTAATCAGCGTGAATGAATACCAGCAGGAGCAGGAAGTTATTGATGCTGCTGATTATTTGGGGAAACTTTTAGGTTTTCTATGGTTGGATGGTAACCCCGACTGGAAAGGTTTGGAGGAGATCTGTAAGGGATTGATTCAGGCGAATAGGTTGGCGGCTAAACTCGTCGGATCAGTAGATCTTAAACTTTGGCGGGATCAATTGGCTAATGCCTTTACTGAGGGTAGCCAGATGTTTTTCTCGACTTATAAAAAGGTCCTAAAAGGCTATGTGATTCAAATCAGACAGCTTAGAAGCACGGAAGTTCTTATTGAAGAAAAGCTTGGCGTGAATTTAATAACATTAAAAGAATCAGTGTCTGTATGGAATAAATACATCACACTAAAGGCAAATAGCTGGCTGGAAAATATCGAGGATCTGAAAGATTGGTATAGTTGGTGTTTGGTTCGCCAGCAAGCCATAGCTGAAGGGCTACAACCGTTGGTGTCTCCTTATGAAAACGGTTCGATCTCAACCAGCGATATTCCATTGCAGTTTTATAGTGGATTTTATCGTTCGGCAGCAGAATATATTATTGAACAAAATCCTGCGCTAGCTACATTTAATGGCGGACTTTTCGAAGAAAAGATCAAACGATTCCGTGTATTGAGCAAAAATTTTGAGGAGTTAACTAAGAAAGAGCTTTACGCCAGACTTGCGGCTAAGATCCCTTCTTTTACACAAGAAGCGGCCCAGAGCTCTGAGATTGGTTTGTTACAACGTGCAATCCGGAATAATGGAAGAGCTCAATCGATCCGAAAAATCTTTGATTCTATTCCGAACTTACTTCCTAGAATTAGTCCTTGTATGCTAATGAGTCCGATTTCGGTGGCTCAGTATTTTGATGCCGACAGTGTGAAATTTGACCTGGTGATCTTCGATGAAGCCTCACAGATGCCAACATGTGAAGCCGTTGGTGCAATTGCCCGTGCCACAAATGTAATTGTGGTGGGGGATCCGAAACAGATGCCACCAACAAATTTCTTTTCTACTAACAACGTGGATGAAGATAATATTGAAAAAGAAGATCTGGAAAGTATTTTAGATGACTGCCTGGCCTTGTCAATGCCATCACAACATTTATTGTGGCATTATCGCAGTAAACATGAAAGTTTGATTGCTTTCAGTAATGCAAAGTACTATGAAAACAAGCTGCTTACATTTCCATCTACAGATGATATTATCAGCAAGGTACAGTTTGTGCCGGTTAAGGGTTTCTACGACAAGGGAAAAACAAGACAGAATGCCGCCGAAGCAAAGGCAATTGTAGGTGAAGTGGTTGCCCGCCTTTCTGATGAGACATTGAGCCGTAAAAGTATCGGTATTGTCACGTTTAGTTCCGTTCAGCAGTCTTTAATTGAGGATCTTTTAACGGATGTGTACAAATTAAGGCCTGATCTGGAAAGGATTGCACTCGAATGTGAGGAGCCAATTTTTATCAAGAACCTGGAAAATGTTCAGGGAGATGAACGAGATGTGATTCTCTTTTCAATTGGTTACGGCCCGGATGAAAACAATAATGTGAGCTTAAATTTTGGCCCAATCAATAGGGAGGGCGGATGGCGCAGGCTTAATGTGGCTGTATCTAGGGCAAGGTACGAGATGAAAGTGTTTTCGACACTTTCTTCTGACCGGATCGATCTTAATCGTACTTCTTCTGAAGGTGTTGCTGGTCTAAAGGCATTTCTAGCTTATGCTGAAAAAGGCAAAATAGCCTTGCCAATCAGAAATAGAATTAACCATGAGCAAGCATTTTCTTTTGAAGGTGTGATTGCCGATGAAATCGCTAAACACGGATTTACAGTACATGCCGAGGTTGGATGTTCTGAATACAAGATTGACCTTGCCGTTGTGGATCCTGATCATCCAGAGGAATATATTCTTGCCATTTTAACCGATGGAAGGAATTACCATCAGGCCAATAACTCTAAGGATAGAGAAATTACTCAGGTGGAAGTTTTGGGTTCGCTGGGCTGGAATATTCATAAAATTTGGTCGGCCGAATGGTGGGAGAAGCCAGAAAAGGTGATTAGTGGGATATTAGAGGCGATTAGACTGGCTGATGAAAAGAAAAAAAACAAGGTTGTTGAGGCTGCTGTCTCTGCATCGGTAACAAAAGAATTTATTACACCTATTTTTGAGGAACCCCTTCAGCGTGCAGATGTTGAACGTGTAATGGTAGCGCCAATTCAGGTTTCTTCGGCTGTTTCAGTTTATCAGGTTGCTGAGCTGGATAATGTAAATAGTACTTTTCCGGATGAATTCTTAGCAGATGGAAGCAGGGGAAAGATTAAGACACAGATTTTAATGGTGCTTGCGGTCGAATCTCCTATAAGTAAGAACTTGCTTGGGAAACGGATTATAAGCTCTTGGGGTATTGGAAGAATGGGTACCAGATTAACTTATCATCTCCAGACATTATTTGATGAGCTTGGACTGGTTTCTTCATCAGATTTGGTCAAAGAAATTTTCTGGAAAAAGGAGCATAATCCAGAAGAATATTCTGCTTATAGAACTGCTGGAACTGATCTTCAGAAGCGGGATGCGGAAGATCTTCCAGTTCTTGAGGTTGCGAATGGAATACACGATATCTTAAAAAATCAAATCAGCCTTCCTGAGACAGAATTGATAAGGGAAGGAGCTAAGTTGTTTGGGTATTCCAGAGTTGGTGCTAATGTAGAGATGGTGATGCATTTAGGCGTAAAAAAAGCGATCGAAAAAGGATTTGCTTATGAACTGGATAATCGGATTATTTTGAAAGAAAGTACTTAAATCATATAACATGAGACCTTCAAAAATCAATTTCATTCAGTATTCGGGATCGATTCTGTCAGGATGAGCTGATCTTTTTGATCATAATAAGTACAGGTCATCAATGATAAATTCACTATCCATCTATCGATCCCTGTTTCTGCACAATGCTTGCAAAAGCTGAAGTAATCCGTTTGCCCCGCCTGATGCATTTTCAAATACTTCGCAAACTTTTTCTTATGACTTACAGCAGCGACGACTAAAGGTTCATACTTTGCCTTGGAGCTTATCTGAGGGCCATTATTCCGAAAATACTGGGTGTGGCTATCAGATACATAGGTCACAAATTCTTCTACACCTAACTTTTTGATCGCTTGAATGTACCGGGGGAAATCTGCTCCGCTTTTTACTTTTTCATGCTCCTGCTCAATCGCTTTAAGTGCCATTTTAGGGCTATTAAAAAATTCAGACTCCCTCACAACTAACATAGATTCCCATTCCTTGGTCTGTTCCGGATCTACTGTCCCATCCGCTATTACGGCTCTGAATACAGCAACAGGATTGAAGCTTTTACTATTGATGAGCAGGTTACCAGCAAATGTTTTTTGTATAAACTGAAATGAAAACATAGAAATACATAAACAGCCTGGTTCTATTTCAAAACTAAGTTCCTGTGCAGGAATAACGTTGTCTGCTGAGCCCCTTGGAATTTCAATGGATTGAACCGGACACATCGTTCTGTTTCCATAAGTAAGGTCAAACATCCCCACAGCAATATTTAACAAGCAAGAACTTGCTTTTACCGGAAATTTCATGTCCTTTGAAACATGCATTTCCGGCAACCTGATGGTCAGGATATTTCCATTGATGGTCTGCTCAGGTTGCACAAAGAAATTATCCATTACCGGTGAATCCGCATTAAATTCAAAGCCATTGAGCCGATCAAAACTGTTGGTTGTAAAACGATAGGTCTGAGATTGAGCATCGAGTGCTTGTTTCAAGGCCTTTTGTACGTCTGTTCTAAAGCGATAAACCATTGTTCCATCATAAAAATCTGTGATGACTTCGTATGCATCTCGCCGGAATTGTTCTGCCAGGGTACTGGCGATCCCAAATTGAGTTGCTGCTTTGTGTGTGTTTTTAGTTTGCTGCTTTTTTGTCAACCTGGATTTGGCCGTAACCAATTGCATATTGCGATACTTTTTATAAACAGCAGGTCCTATTACACCTGTCAGGAATTTTCCGTCAAATTTTGCCATGATCTATATGTTCTTTATAGCTAAACACCTAAGTTAAGAAAAGGTTTGGATAGTGTAGTATAAAATTTCAAATTAAAAAAGATTAAACAGTAACTAAACTCTAAGTATTTGCTTTAAAAGTTGGAGTGTAGTTGTAGTATAGTTGGACTATACTTGGAGTTTTATACTAAGCAGACCGATCTCTGTCTTATCCGTGTCTTATTCGTTTATAGCTATACAGGTTATTGATTTAATTTTGAATTGACTATACATACAAATTTGTAATTCATGATTCAGTTATACAGTTGGCTGAATTTCCAGCTTCTTTTTTTCCGTATATATAAACGCTGCATTTATAAAATCCACGAGTTGTGTATAAAAATATAGCATATCGGCATTTTCATCTCCCTCGGTAAATCCAACCGAGTTATTCACCCATCCCTTATAGAGTTGCCAAACTTTTTCCCTAATATGATGGAGATCATTGTTATCCAAAAAGGCGACCATTGTGCTTAAAGGGTTTTCTAATTCATGGTCTGATAAATTTGTGGGCTGGTAATCCAGTTTTTTCATGATGTTTTCCATAATCTTATTTTTAAATCAGTATTGAATGATAAAATTGATTGCTAATTGGAGGCTGTGGCTGGATTAGCAAATTCGTTATATAGTATGGCTTGTTGTGTTAATTGCGCTATTTTCTCTTCGCACATTACTTTAGCAAGTGCTACAAACGCTATAATCTTATCGTATAAAAGCCAGGAGTCATCTTCGGAAATGTTAAAGGTATCCTTGTATCTCGCTCCCGAATAGCTTCTAAGTAATACTTCAAACAGTCTTTCGTCATCAGGGCTACCGGATAAGAACATTTTAATGGGGGCATTTGAAAAGCAGCAGCAGAGGTGTAAAAGACGGCGTAAATTATGCATCTCTGCTCGATAGGCCAGATGCACCCTGATCAGTGCAATGCAGGTTTGTTCTACAGCCTGATGCAGCATAAATGCGCATACATTGTGCTGTTCAGTAATAATGCACTCATGGGCTCCGGTTAAGAAGCCGTCTGCTAATGTCATTCTGTGGTCGAAATGTTTTCTTGCTTTTATAGCAGCATCGGTTGGAATAAAACGATTGGAGAAATCGAAAGTTGTCATTCCATTATGACTATAAATCAATTTGGCGGTACTGCACACCGTAATGAAAAAACGATTGTTGGCTATAATAGCTTCCTCAATGGCTTCTTTAGCATGACAGAGGATTGTAATTGCACCCTGCTTGTAATTACCATTTGTGAAATCTTGGACCTCATGGTCAATTCGGGTATTGCGCTCAGTAACGAGCAGCAAGCAATAATTGCAATGAAAGGTATCGGATTTTTCTTTAAAGCAGCCCTGATCATCTTGGATGTAACTGTTTTTAGAAAAAATAAAGATTTGAAGAGGCTTGAACTTTTGGACAAGCTGATCGATAAACGCTCTAAAGTAAATCGAGTGGTCTTCTGCTGGGGATAAGATTTGTAGTTCCATATTGATCTCATTTTAATTAATTTAACTTTTAAAATGAGTCTTGGAGATGCAGAAATAAGTGCGGAACTGCATCTCGTGGCTGCATAGAGTTTCTGAAGCCTTACGTAACACGAGTGTACAGCAGTCCCGCACCTATTTTAGGAATACGCAAATATAGCATATTCGTAAATAGGCAGGGTATTCTGCTGTCTTGCGTTACGGCTTCAGAAATGCAACCGCAAGACTATTAATATTTTATTTATTATTTATTCTCACATAATCAATTATTTAATGCCCTAAGATAACTAGATGATTTCAATACTCCAAATAAAAATACTCTTTTTATGGAGTGTGTAAAAATGGAGTATTTGCCTTACTTTATTTTATGACAAATAAAGATCTTTTAACAAATGAAAAAGAGCTAAAGAAAATAGGTTTGAGACTTAAAAGTCTTCGTAAGTCTGCGGGCTATACCAGCCCAGATAAGTTTTCTTATGAAAACAATTTGAACCGTTCTCAATATGGTAAATATGAGGCTGGGAGCGCTAACATAACGATTGGTACATTGATCGGTATTTTGAATTGTTTCGGGGTGAGTTTAAGTGAGTTTTTTAATGAGGACTATGATAATCTAAATAAATAGAGGATATGAAATATTCTATATCCTTTCCATGCCTTTTATAGCCCCCAACTACAGAAGCGTTGCCAGCCTTGCCTTTTTTAGCTATTAACTTCCAGTATACATTTTAGCTTTGTTATTCAAGGAATAAAATTTGTAGGTTTGTTCAATAATAAAAAATATGGACTCGATCGAACTTTCAGAAAATTATGTTGCCGATAGACCGATGTAGATAACCTACGGCGGTATAACGATGAAGACACTCTGCTTACGAATTTCTTTGAAAAGTTCCCTATAGCTCTTTTAGGAATCGACACTTTTTATTTTTTGATATTTTAGAAGTGTTAATAAAAAAGGCATTTTTCATCCTTTAAATAAGTTTTTTCTTATCTTCGCGGTATTAAAAATCACATTGTAGGTGATTCGCATTTAATTTTTTATTAATTTTTAAATCATAGTTGTAGATGATTAATATTACACTCCCTGACGGCTCAAGCCGCCAGTATGAAAAGGGCACAACTGCCCATCAAATTGCTTTATCTATTTCAGAGGGTCTAGCCCGTAATGTTTTAGCTGCCGAAGTAAACGGTGAGGTTTGGGATTCATCGAGGCCTATTGAGGCTGATGCTTCAGTAAAATTGTTAACCTGGAATGATCAAGCTGGTAAAGCTACTTTCTGGCATTCATCGGCGCATATTATGGCCGAGGCATTAGAAGCTTTGTATCCAGGAACGAAATTCGGTATTGGTCCGGCTATTGAAACCGGTTTTTACTATGACGTTGACTTTGGAGACAGAGAGTTCTCATCGGATGATTTTAAGGCTATTGAGACTAAAATCATTGAGCTGGCTAAACAGAAAGAAGTTTTCGAACGTAAAGCTGTTGCTAAGGCTGATGCCATCGCTTATTTTAAGGAAAAAGGTGATGAGTATAAATTAGACCTTTTAGAAGGTTTAGAAGATGGTAAGATCACTTTTTATACACAAGGTGAGTTTACAGATCTTTGTCGCGGACCACACATTCCGAATACTGGTTTTGTGAAAGCTGTAAAACTGATGAACGTTGCTGGTGCTTATTGGCGCGGTGACGAGACTAGAAAACAGTTGACACGTATATATGGTGTAACTTTCCCTAAGGCAAGTGAGCTGACTGAATATCTTCACATGATTGAAGAGGCTAAGAAAAGAGATCACCGTAAATTGGGTAAAGAATTAGAACTGTTTGCTTTTTCTGAAAAAGTAGGCATGGGCTTGCCATTGTGGTTGCCAAAAGGTGCTGCTTTGCGTGAGCGTTTAGTTCAATTTTTAACGAAGGCACAAAGTAAGGCTGGTTATGAGCAGGTGGTTACACCACATATCGGGCATAAGAATTTATACATCACATCTGGCCATTATGAAAAATATGGTAAGGATGCTTTTCAACCTATCAAAACACCACAGGAAGGAGAGGAGTTCTTTTTAAAACCAATGAATTGTCCGCATCACTGCGAAATTTATAAGGTTAAACCTCGCTCTTATAAAGATCTTCCTTTGCGTTTTGCTGAGTTTGGAACTGTATATCGTTATGAACAAAGTGGTGAGTTGCACGGTTTAACTCGTGTTCGTGGCTTTACTCAGGATGATGCGCATTTATTTTGCAGACCAGACCAGGTAAAAGAAGAGTTTAAGAAGGTAATTGATTTGGTGTTGTATGTATTTAAGTCTTTAGGATTTGATAACTACATAGCACAAGTTTCCTTAAGAGACCCTGAAAATAAAGCTAAATACATCGGTAGTGATGAGAACTGGCATTTGGCTGAGTCGGCTATTATAGAGGCTGCTGCTGAAAAAGGTTTACCTACAGTAGTAGAATATGGAGAAGCAGCTTTTTATGGCCCTAAACTAGATTTTATGGTGAAGGATGCTTTGGGTAGAAAATGGCAGTTGGGAACAATCCAGGTGGATTATAATTTACCTGAGCGTTTTGAATTGGAATATACTGGAAGCGATAATCAAAAGCACAGACCAGTTATGATCCATAGGGCCCCATTTGGTTCATTAGAGCGTTTTATTGCTGTTTTGATTGAGCATTGCGCTGGAAATTTCCCATTATGGCTATCTCCTGAACAGTTTATTATCCTTCCTATCTCTGAAAAGTATGAAGAATATGCAAAAAAAGTTTCAGATGAACTAAATAATTCCGATATTCGCGGGCTGATTGACTTCCGTGATGAGAAAATCGGAAGAAAAATCAGAGATGCAGAGGTTAAGAAAATCCCTTATATGTTGATTATTGGTGAGAAGGAAATGGCAGAAGGAAAGGCATCAGTAAGGAAGCATGGAGAGGGAGATTTAGGAGAAATGACCCTACAAGAATTTAGTGAATTATTAATTAAAGAAATAACAGTTTAAACAATATACAAATTTGGCATTAGGCAGACCAGGATTTAACAGGGGACCACGTCCTCCTTTTAAGAAAAAAGAAGCAGAACATAATATTAATCAGCATATCAGAGCACAAGAGGTGCGATTGGCTGGAGATAATGTTGAACCGGGGATCTATCCTTTGGCAAAAGCTTTGGCCCTTGCCGACGAATTGGAATTGGATTTGGTAGAAATATCTCCAAATGCAGTGCCTCCAGTTTGTAGGATTATTGATTACAGTAAGTTTGTTTACGAGCAGAAGAAAAAGCAGAAAGAGATTAAAGCAAACGCTAAACAAACTGTAATTAAGGAGATCCGTTTTGGACCTAACACTAACGATCACGATTTTCAGTTTAAACTAAAGCATGCGGTTAGTTTCCTGGAGAATGGTGAGAAAGTTAGGGCTTATGTTCACTTTAAAGGTAGAGCGATTGTTTACAAGGAACAAGGAGAGATCTTGTTATTGAAATTTGCTCAGGCCCTTGAGGATATAGGCAAGGTAGAGTTATTGCCTAAATTAGAAGGTAAGCGTATGTTTTTAACGCTTGCTCCCAAAGTTGCTAAGAAATAAATAAATTACATAAATAAACACAGGTTATGCCAAAAATGAAAACCAATTCCAGTGCTAAAAAGCGTTTTTCGCTTACTGGAACAGGTAAAATCGCAAGGAAGAATGCCTACAAAAGCCACATCTTAACAAAGATGTCGACTAAACGTAAGCGTAACTTAGGACACACTTCAATGGTGTCAGACGCTGACATGGGCAACGTTAAACGTATGCTTGCAATCGGTAAATAATTAATTTTTAACCAGGTAACCGGTAGTAAGTTTGCTGTAATACGCAACGCCGTTTATCAAAAACAACAAAAACATGCCACGTTCGGTAAACGCAGTAGCTTCGAGAAGAAGAAGGAAAAAGGTCTTAAATTTAGCCAAAGGTTATTGGGGATCAAGAAGTAAGGTATTCACCGTAGCTAAAAATACGGTAGAAAAAGGTTTGCAATATGCATACCGTGACCGTAAAGTTAAGAAAAGAGAATTCCGCGGATTGTGGATTCAGCGTATCAACGCTGGAGCACGTCAGCACGGTATATCTTACTCTCAATTAATTGGTAAATTAGCGACTAAAAACATCGGTTTAAACCGTAAAGTTTTAGCAGATTTAGCTATGAACCATCCAGAAGCTTTTAAAGCTGTAATTGATGCAGTTAAATAGATATAACTGATACATTAAAAAAGGGGAGTCGATTTAGAAAACTCTGAAAAAGTCCCCTTTTATAGATTAACTTTTAAAAACGATCAAGTAGAACATGTTTCTTACTTGATCGTTTTTTTTTGTCCAGGGGTGTTCGTTTATCCTTTCGAATTGATGATTCTTTTTTGCTTCTATCTTATACCTGTGTTTTGCTTCTACTTTATAATGTTCGGTTTCTTGAAAGGCCATCTGTTCTTTGCGTAGATCGGACTTTATAGATATCGAATAGCTTGTAGTCTTTGCACCCGGCCTATAACAATTATCCCGCAATGGATTTGTTGCTAACAATAATACAGGTATTCTTCTATAATTAAAAATTATGTCATACTATCATCAGATATGATTTTTTTTAAAAATCTTTTTCATTTATTTGTTTATAATCAGTCTAAATTAATACTTTTGCTGTACAATCATCATCCTTGAAAAAAGATTGAATATAAACTCAATATAGATTTCTCTCAATCTTATATTTTAACTGATAACTACAAATACGAAAGAATGAAATTAAGTTTTTTACCATGCGCAGCTTTTGCTATAGGAATAGCTATGTCAAGTTCTGCCGCCGCGCAGCAAATCCAGAAACCAAAGTTAAAATCAAACACTGCCTTTGCGATTGTAGTGGATGATGTGACTTACCAGAAAGCTAAAACCGAAATCGACAACTACAGAATAGCGGTTGAAAAAAGTGGCCTGGGAACTTACATCATTTCCAATAAATGGAAGAACCCGGACGAGATCCGCACAATCCTGAAAGGGCTTTATAACCAGCCGCAAAAATTAGAAGGAACTGTTCTGATCGGTGATATCCCGGTTCCGATGGTAAGAGACGCGCAGTACCTGACTTCGACGTTTAAAATGAACCAGAAAATCAACTGGCAACGTTCATCAGTACCTTCAGACCGTTTTTATGATGATTTTCATTTGGGATTTGATTTTATAAAACAGGATACGGCTAAGAAAGACTATTTCTATTATTCGATCAGTCCGACAGGCCCCCAGCAGATTAAAATGAGCATTTACTCTGCACGTATCAAACCACCTGTATTTGCGGGAAAAGATAAATATCAACTCATAAAAGCTTATTTAACAAAGGCTGTAGCGGAGAAAAACAAACAGAACAAGATAAACGATGTGTTCATTTCTACAGCGCATGGATACAATTCCGAATCATTAAATGCCTGGGCTGGTGAGCAACTCGCTTTTAAAAATCAATTTCCGGGATTGTTTCGTCCGGGTAACCAGGTAAAGTTTTTTAATTTTACAAATGATCCTTTCTTAAAATTTAATCTGCTGTCTGCATTAAAAAATAAAGACCTTGATATCGCCATTATGCATGGTCATGGTTCGCCAGATCTTCAATTGGTTAATGGATATCCGGCAGTTTCTAATCCACAAGGCTCTATAGAAAACATAACACGTTACTTGCGTGCTAAAGTACGTTCAGCGAAAGAAGATGGCAGGGATGTCCAAAAGGTGAAAGACGGGTTCGTGAAATCTTTAGGCGTTTCGATGGCCTGGATGGACAATGCGCTGGATGAGAAGACCACTATCGCGGATTCAATTTTTAACGAAAACCTTGACATCCATATCAAGGATATTGTAAATACAAAACCTAACGCACGGTTTGTTATGCTCGACAACTGTTTGACCGGTTCATTTCATTTAGACGAATACCTTGCCGGTTATTATCCATTTTCAGAAGGTTCAAACATTGTGGCGATCGCGAATAGTATCGGGGTTTTACAAGACTTATGGCCAGATCAATTGCTGGGGGTATTGCAACATGGCAGCCGTGTAGGAAACTGGTTTAAACATGTGGCTTACCTGGAGACGCACATCATGGGCGATCCGACATTCAGCTTCAAAAGTGAGGGGGATTTTGATGTGAACCAGGCCATTACCGGAAATAACAATGCAGCTTACTGGAAGAATATACTGAATAAACCTGACGCGGATCTTCAGGCGCTTGCCCTGATTTACCTGGCTGATCAGCTGAAAACAGCTGAACTGTCCGCAGTTTTAAAGAAAACTTATTTTAACTCATACTACGAAACAACAAGGACGCAGGCTTTTATATTGCTGGAAAAATTAAACAATGAAGATTACCATGAGGTATTGAAAGCAGCAGTAAATGATCCTTATGAGTTCATCAGACGCAGGGCTGTCTACGAGATCAGTGAAAATGGCAGCGACGAATTTGTTCCGGCTATGGTATCTATGATCGTCAATGATTTTCATTCAGAAAGGGTCGCTTCAAAAATCAGAGGTATGCTGCCTTTTATGAATGCCAATGCCTGTTTACAGGAAATAGACAAACAGATTGTTCCGGAGAACCTGGTTCATTTTGAAGACTCACGTGCGGCCCTGGTCAAATCAATTAAATACAGCGAACAAAAGGTCGGTCAGATGATCGATACCGCATTGGACAAAACCAAATCTGATAAAGTCAGACTGGGCGACATCAGTACCATGCGTGCTTACCGGTATCATCAAACTATCCCCGCACTGGTTTCTATCGTAAAAGACAAAACGAACAGCGATTACGTACGTCTTTACACACTCGAAGTGTTGAGCTGGTTCCCGAGATCGTACCGCAAAGACGAGATTCTTACATTGTGTAAAGAGATCACACAAAGTGATGCTTACAACAGTGATTTAAAGAAGCAGGCACAAAAGAACATTAACATTTTTTTATAGCATTTAAATACCCCTAACAACATAGCGATGAAAACAATAAAACTTACTGTAGCTTTACTTATGCTGGCCGGCATAACATTTGCGCAAAAAACGAAAAGGTCTATATTACCTGCTGAAGTACAGATCAGGGTGGCACTTTTAGCAGCTCCGATCAAGGATCGCGCAGGTGCAACTGTTTACGGATACACGCCTGAAGGTAAGTTTACTACTTTACGTCAGGGTACTAACGATATGATCTGCCTGGCACCAAACCCTAAGCAAGCCGGCATTTATGTATATGCTTATCCTAAAAGACTGGATCCTTTTATGGCCCGCGGTCGTGAATTAACTGCTGAAGGCAAAGGTACCCAGGAAAAAAATGATACCAGGGAGGCCGAGGTTAAATCAGGAAAACTTGATTTTCCTAAAGATCCTACTGTTCTTTTCGGATACTGGGGTAAAGATGAAGACCTGGTACCTGCAACAGGTGAGATTAAAAACGGCTTGCGCCGTTATGTGGTTTATGTGCCTTACGCTACAGGCGAAAGTACTGGCTTGCCAACACTTCCATCTGTACCGGGTATGCCATGGTTAATGAATGCGGGTACCTATAAAGCACACATTATGATGAACCCTGAAAATATGGGCCATGAACATACTGCGCCAACTAAAAAAGCAAACTAAGCAGGATCAGTTATGGTAAAATATTTATCCTTTACACGTTGTGTAATCGTTTGCCTATTTTTGCTCTTTTCTCAGTTCAATGCTGCTTTTACGCAGTCAAACAAGAGGTTGTTTAAAATAAGTGGAACTGTGTTTGATAGGAGTAGTAAGGTAAAGACAACCATTCCTTATGCTACCGTTTCCTTTAATGATTACGGTATAAATGTGAGTGCTGATGTATCAGGAAAGTTTCTGATTAAAGCTGTGCCTGCTGGTCGTACTACTTTAAGTGTGAAATATCTGGGCATGGTTCCGCTCGATACAGTCATCAATGTCAATGCTGATCTTAATTTGGACCTGTACCTTGCTGTAGCCGATTTCAGGTTAAAAGAAGTAAGTGTTACAGCAAAAAGCGGCAATGATGGCAATGGAACTTCGTCAAAGATCAGCAGAACTGCACTGGATCACCTCCAGGCAAACAGCCTTGCCGATGTCATGTCACTTTTACCAGGTGTAGTAAGTGTAAATCCGGATTTAGAAAATGCGAAAATACTGACCTTAAGAAGTATCGGGACAGCTGCAACAAATTCAAATGCATTTGGAACTTCAATTCTGATCAATGGTGCACCGGTTTCCAATAACTCGAACCTACAAACGTTGTCGCCTACTGTTAACGGGCAGGCTGGCGCCTTAGGTGGTGGCGCTTCTCCTGGCTCAGGCTTCGATGTCCGTACCATATCCATGGACAATGTGGAATCTGTTGAAGTGATCCGTGGTGTTCCTGGTGTTCAATATGGTGATTTAACAGCGGGGGCGGTAATTGTAAATACCAAGGCCGGTGCGCAGCCTTTAAGAGTAAACGCAAAAACGAATCCAAATGTTTATCAGTTTGGCTTAACCAAAGGTACCGAACTAGGCGGTAACAATGGCGCACTGAACTTAGGTTTGGATTATGCGCACAATACGGCGAACCCCACTGCAGGAAATGTGACCTATGAAAGATTTACCGCCAACGTGTTGTATTCCAATAAATTTTTCAACAGATTGAAGTCGACGATCTCATTGGATCTGATTTATGGAAAAGACACCCGTAAACCCAATTCAGATGATGCGGCCAATCAAATCAGCTCAAGTGGACGTGACCTGGGTTTTGTTTTTAATACCCGTGGTGACCTTGGTTTCGACAAGAGCTGGTTGCGCAATCTAAATTATGTGGCGAGGGTAGGATACACCACTAAAAACACCTATTTTCAAAATAGATATAGTTCAGCCACCGCACCTTACTCCATGACCTATACTGACGGTGCTGTTCTTTCCAACAGGCCGAATACAGACATTTTTGATGAGCAAAACAATAAGCTAACGAATATCGGTCCGGCTGATCAGAACCTCTATGCCGTGGCTTTGCCAAACAGTTATGTAGGCCGTTTTGGTATCGACGGAAAAGAGTTCAATACTTATTTGCAAACAGTAGCTACCTTTTTCAATAAGATTGGTAGGACAAACAACAGATGGCTCCTTGGCGCAGATTTCAAATCTGATAAAAATTACGGTGACGGGAAATCATTTTCCAACACAAACCCGCCGGCGCGTAATAACGCGATACCCAATGCATCATTCAGACCAAGGGTATACAACAATATCCCGGCTGTTAACCAGCTGGGATTGTTCGCCGAAGAGCATTTTAGCAACAGGTTTGGCAGCCGCAATCTTCAGATCACTGCAGGGCTGCGTTACGATAACTTTTCCGGGAACAGAAATACACTTTCTCCGCGTATCAATGCCTCTTTGGACATTATTCCGAATGTTTTCAGCATCAATGGCGCATACGGTAAACTGGCTAAAGCACCTGCTACATTATATCTTCATCCTGAAGATGCCTATTTCGAGTATATCAATATTAATGAGACCGCAAGTTCAATCCCTGCTGATCAACAGGTTTATATGACCACTACCAGGGTATTTAGTACAAAAAATAAAGATCTCGAGATTGCAAAAAATGAAAAAGCTGAACTGGGTTTTGAATTGAACATCAAACAAACGACACTGAAGGTTACAGCCTATAGTGAAAAGCTAACTAATGGATATAGCCTGGGCAATTCGGTTAATGGCTATATACCTTTGGTGTATAATGAGTATACGAGGGTAAATGCCGCTCAACCGATCTATAAACTGAGTCAAAGTAACAACGTGCTCGCCGAGATCAATATGCCTGGCAATAACCAGGTTGCCAAGACCAAAGGAATAGAGTTTGAACTTGATCTCGGCCGGTTTGAAACCATCAGGAGTGCCTTCTCCATTAATGGCGCATGGTTGCGGACAGAGACTTATAATAAGGATTATTTTTATTTCAGTGACTTCAGTAGTGTTGGCGGAGCAGGAAGGACAAACATTGGGTTATATGAGCAGGGGATGGCCAAAAGAAATGATCAGCGATTTGTAACTGCTTTAAGGAGCACGCATAACATTCCTGAAGTTGGTTTTGTAGTCACCTTAACTACCCAGGTGGTCTGGAATGAGAGCGACTTCACAAAATTTGGAAATGACAGCATTCCGGTAAAGTATATTTCGAAGAACGATGGATTGGTGTATGATTTTGACAAAAGCAAAAAGGATGATACTGAGTTCAAACCTTTGATCCGGAATATCAATGAGCGGGTTTATATTAAAGAATCCTACCGACCTGCACTGATGTTTAACGTTAACCTGACAAAGGAAATCGCTGACTATATGCGTGTTTCATTCTTTGCAAATAACATGTTCAGGGATTACCAGATTACAGAATCAAAGCGGAATCCGGGTACTTACCTGCAAAGGAATAACAAATTGTTTTTTGGCCTGGCACTTTCACTCACCTTAAAATAAGCTTATATGAAATCATATCAACTATTTGTTGCGCTCTTACTTATTCCAGTATTTTTCAGCTCCTGCGAGAAATTTAACAATGCCAGTGACGCTGAAAAAGTTGGAAATTATATAGTAAAAGTAACAGCTCCTTCAACAGTGGGTACCATTACAAGTACTGAAGGACTAAAAATTGTATTCCAGAATTTTGCTGAAGGCTTAAAGTTTGAGCGTAAATTAACCGGAAATACGACTGATATCGAAGGATTGATACCAGGCATATACAACATCAGTATTTCAGGCCGGGTGGAGGACAGCACCGGTGAAGTGTATTATTTGGCTGGTAGTAAAGCCAACTATGCTATTTTTAAGAACGGGGAAGCCATAGAAGTTCCGGTAGCAGGTGTGAAGGTGAGCCCGCTGATCATCAGTGAAATATTTTTTGCCGGGACAGGACCCAGTCCGGTACCCAATACAGGCAATTACTTTAGAAACCAGTTTTATGAAGTTTACAACAATTCGGACAAGGTAATTTACCTGGATGGTTTGTATTTTGCCAACCTTACACCGGCAGCACCCACAGCGGTATTGCCATTATGGCCTACAGAAGATGGTAATAACTTCAGCTATGCCGAGCGCATCTGGAAAATTCCCGGAAACGGCACTCAATATCCATTGGCACCGGGGGAATCTTTTGTCATGTCGCAATTTGCGGCAAACCATAAACTGCCACAGTACAACGTCAATTCACCTGTCGACTGTACAACTTCTGAGTTCGAGTTCAACATGAACAATGCGAATTTTCCGGACCAGCCGGCCGTGGATATGCAACATGTTTTCTACAATGGAAGTGCCGCTTTAGGAACGCTACCGCAATACTTAACTTCGGTTCTGGGAGGTGCTTATGCAATTTTCAAAGTGCCTGAAAATGAAAGCTATGACCCGGTAAATAATGCCAGTTTGAAAACCAGGAACCTAGCAACAACTTCAACTACACTTTACGCTAAAATCCCTATCCGATATGTTTTGGATGCTGTAGAGGCAGGGCAGAACCAGAATATGATCACTTCAAAACGCGTACCGTCAGTATTGGATCTAGGTATGACCTATGTAGGTGCCACCTATAATTCTTTGGGGGTGGCCAGAAAAATCGCTGCAACGAACGAGGATGGTACTGCCATTCTGATGGATACCAACAACAGTACAGATGATTTTGAAAGAGGCGTAGTTCCGCAGTTCAGGCGTCATGGTGCTAAAATGCCCTCATGGAACCATAGCTTAAAGAAGTAGTAGCTGAGAGTTTAACAACGATAATTTATGCTAATGAATATTATATATAAGATAAGTGTGGCATTGTTTCTTATGCTTGGTACGCAACTGGCATTTGCCCAGGAAAACGATGTGCTAAATACGCCAGCAACGCTGGAGCGTCAGGAACAAAATAGCTTTTGGAAAAAAGCTAAGAATCCGGCTGGATTACAACTGGACCGGCCATTTGAATATTCCCAACTCAGCGTAGGAATTGAAAATTATGGAGGGGACTTTCGGCGTCCACAGCAAGGGAAATCAGGAAACAGGCAGCTGGTACAAACAGAAGGGAATCTATTTTTAGGCGACTACTACCTGAGCGGAGCTTTTAGTTATACGCGGGATAACATTAAACAGGCGGAATTCAATGCATCCATTATAGATCCATTCAGGGGAATGCCTTATATGGTTGCCGATTTAAATCCAAGCGATTGGAACAATCAATATTATGACATGCAGTTTAGTATTGCGACACCAACATTTAATGAACGCTGGTCATTTGGCCTCGCAGCAAATTATAAAGTATCAAGTGGTGCGAAGCAACGTGATTTACGTGCGGAAAACTACTATTATACCATTGCCATTACACCAGGACTGGTCTATACGCCAGCTACAAACCATCATATCGGTTTAAACCTTGCTTACAGTAATGTGAAAGAACAGTCCAGTATCAGTAAAATGAATACGGATATTGATCAGGTTTATTATGAGCTGTTGGGGCTTGGTACGGCAGTTAGTAACTCGGGTACTATTAACCGCGAAAACAATTACGAAGGAGATGTGCGTGGTGCAGGGATCCAGTATAATTTTCAGGGTAAAGTCAATGTGTTTCTGAGCGCGGACTATTCGGAAGAGGCAGAAGACCTGCAAGTATCCTTCAGCACGCCAAGGGACGGTGCTTCGGTCTTGCGTAAAATCTGGAATACTAAACTAACCCTTTCCACATCCGGAGGAAAGCTTTCTCACTTTGTCGACCTTAATTATTACAACAGAAATATGGACGGGATCCAATATGTTACACAACGCGATAACTCCTCTGCACAATTGGGATGGCAAACACTGTTTAAAAGTATCCGTTCAACTTATTCCTCACAAAATGCCGGTTTCCAATACCACCTACTGATGAACCGTGGCGCAGCATATTCCTGGAAAATAAACACAGGCCTCAGTTACGAACGTTTGAACGATGTCTATATCTTGCCAAATTCGGTTAAACAGATTGAAAACCTCCTGTTCACCATCGGTGGCAAAAAGAATTTCATGTTATCAGATAAAAAGAGTCAGCATTTATTGGTCGGTGCCGAGCTGGGATATAAAGAGAATCTCTCAGGCGGTTACCACTACAACGGGGTCAATCCTGAATCTCCTGTGGTAACCGGTCTGGAACAAACTGACTTTAATTACCTGAGTGCAAAATATTTTTCAGTTGCTGTACCATTTATTTATTCGAGAAAAATAAAAGAGGATAGTAAAAACACTTTTTTTGCGAAAGCTAGGGTTCAATATTTAAGTACCAATAGTTTTAACTATAAAGAGCGATATCTCAGTAGTTTTAGCGCAGGTGTTAATTTTTAATTTGCTTTTTCAATAAGCCTCTTCAGTTCAAAAACCGGAGAGGCTTAATTATTCAGCATCCCCACTATAAGGTGATACCTTGACCTGCTTTTTTAATACTTTCGTTATCTACGACGCTCATCTTTGGTATTCTGCCAAGGATTTTTACGTTACTGTACTTTGTGATGTATTGCTCGCTTTCTTTATTTTCTGTACCATTAAAGATCAAACCCGTTACATCGATTTTATTTGCTTTAAGTAGTTCTAGTGTAAGTAGGGTATGATTGATGCTGCCCAGGTAGTTTTGAGATACAACAATCACTTTGGCTTGTAAACCTTTGATCAGGTCAAGTATTAATTCATTGTCGTTTAAAGGAACCATCAACCCTCCGGCACCTTCAATGATCAGGTGGTTATCGGTTTGTGGCTTTTTTATAGATGCTACAGTAATGTTGATCCCATCGAGTTTTGCGGACAAGTGTGGAGATAAGGGTTGACTTAGTCGATAGCTTTCTGGATGGATGATGGTTTCCGGACTAACTAAATGTTTAACAAACAGGCTGTCGCTAATGTCCAGGTCGCCAGACTGCACAGGCTTCCAGTAGTCGGCCTTTAACTTTTCTGTGAGTACAGCACTGACAATGGTTTTGCCAATACCTGTTCCAATACCTGTAACAAAATATGTATTATTCATGTTTTAAGCTTTTTAATTCATTAACTAATGTTTCAATTTCCTTTTCGCTGTTAAATAGGTGAAGACAAATTCTTAGTCTTTCTTTTCCTTCGGCAACTGTAGGACTTAATATCGCTCTTACATCGATTCCTTTACTTTGTAAGGCTTGGGCCGCTGCTTTCGCTTCCTGGCTGTTGTTAAATAAAACAGTTTGTATAGCACTTGTACTTTGGATCGTTGAGATGTTCGAGCCCTCTAGTAAATTAAGGTATAAAGCTATTTTTGATTTAATCTCTGTGGCATAATCCGTTTTAATCAGCATTTGATAGGCTGAATGGATCGCGGCGATGGCATGAATAGGTGCGGCAGTAGTATACACAAAAGAGCGGGCAAAGTTGATGAGGTATGCACGCAGGTTTGCAGTCCCGAGGACAATGGCGCCATGACAACCAAGCGCTTTGCCGAAAGTTACGATGCGGGCAAAGACTTCATGCTCCAGTCTGAGCATTTGTACCAGACCGGTGCCATGATCACCAAATATACCCAGAGCATGGGCTTCATCTACAATGAGCTGTGCCTGGTATTGATGACAAAGTTTATTGATTTCTGCTAATGGCGCAATGTCACCATCCATTGAGTACACACTTTCTATAAGTACGTAGACATTGCCTTTGGCTATTTTTAGTTTGGCTTCCAGCTCATTCAAGTCGTTATGTTTAAAGGTATAACGGTTTGCATAGCTAAGTCTTGCTCCATCTATCAGGCTAGCATGTATCAATTCATCAGCGATGATGGTATCACCACGCTGTGCTAAGCTGGATATGAGCCCTATATTGGCATCATAACCTGAATTAAAGATTAGTCCCGCTTCTGCTTGATGGAAGTTCGCAATGGCTTGTTCGGTCTCTTCAGTAAAGCTATGGTTACCGCTAAGTAAACGGGAGCCAGTAGCACCATTTTTATAATGTGGTATTTGACCCAGCGTAGTTGCTGTTCGGATCTTTAATTCGGAGGATCTCGCAAAACCAAGATAATCATTAGAAGAAAAGTCGGTAGGGAAAGCGGTTGAGGAGAGCGATCTGAGTATGCCTTTATCGGCTCTTTGTTGTAGCCTACTTTGAATGAATTGCTCTGCTTTGTTCATGGTTTTCAAAAATATACAAAGCAGATTAAAGTATACCTGTTGCAATGGATTTATTTTGCTTCGCAGCTAATCGTGGTCATTGCAACAGGTTATATAAGGTGTATATCTTTAGTTTTTGTTCAGTTGCGAGATAGACTTCTGCATCTGTGCCATCATGGTGCTTAGCGTTTCTATGCTTGGTTCTGGTGTAGGATCAGGTAAAGCCGTAGAGATATATGCTTTGGCTTTCCATATTTCAAGAATGTCCTCAGCGGCTACAGTGTATGGATCGTAGATCCTATTGTCGGAGATGAGTTTAAGGTCTTTGTTTTCTTTGAAGCGGTTACCAGCTCTTTTGTAAACGACACCTTCATTTTTACTGATGATGATATAGGTTTCTCCGGTTTTAACATCATTCCAGTTGTCCATATATTCTGCAACGATGATACTTCCCGGTTGTATAGGCAGCATGGAGTCGCCAACAATTTCAAAAGCCCTAAATGTTCCTTGTTTTAAAAAGGGAAGGGGAAGTTGAAATTTTGGTAAGTCTTTAATGTATTGTGGATCAGAAAACCCGTTCAAGTACCCGGCGCTCGCCTTTACAGGAACCATTTCTATATTCTCATTATCGTCTTTATCAACGGATATACTTAAGATACGAAGGTTAGATCCCTGGCTTTTTGGCTTAGGTTTCCAGTCTTCATTGATGTTTTCGTTAATAAACTCATCTATTGTTAGGTCAAAGTATTCTGCTATTTTTTTTAGTAAATCATATTTTGGTTCAGCCCGGTCTTCTTCATAAGCACCAATAAGCGACCTTTTAATTCCCATAGCATCAGCAAATTGCTGCTGTGTATGGCCTTTTTTCTTTCTTAAGTACTTAAGGTTGGATGAAATATTTGACATAAAATAAAAAGTTAAAATAAATTTGTTTTTACTAATATTGTTAGTATTATTGTACCAATAAAGTTAGTATTATTAATTCAGATATCCAATAGTTATGCTAACTAATTTAGTTTATCTTATTTAAGCTTAATGTTATGAAAAATTTTGTGTACGTGATAACAGACAGAAACAGAACGAGTTTACATGTAGGAATGAGTTCTGATCTAATTAAAACATTAGATTTCTATAAACAAATGCCTTGTTTGTTTTTTGACAGTGGACAACAGTTGACAAGACTGGTTTACTTTGAAGAATTTAAAACAGAGGCTCAGGCATTAAGTCGCTTTAAATTGATCAGCAGATTCACCAGAACACAGAAGGAGCGCTTGGTAAGATCATGTAATCCTGACTGGGTTGATTTAACTATCGGTTTGGATTTCGAACACATCACCTCCGGGAGAAAAATGATCAATCAGGTGAACCTGACCTTTAATATGCTTTCCTAGTTAACGCCCTATATCTACAAAAAAAGGCCGATCATGATTGATCGGCCTTAGTAAAAACGTTGGTATAATTACCAGCCAGGTGCAAAGGTTAAGCCAAATACACCTCCTGAGATATCTTTACGTTGGAAAGGGAAGGCATAGTAAGGTTCTAGTACAAAAGCCCCAAACATATTAACTCTAAGTGATATACCTACACTCATTGCAGGAACACGTTCATTCGTTTTCTGATAGATAGGATTTCCGTTAATGTCTGTTATGATGTTGCCATTAACCATCTTAGGTTCAATATTGTTTACAGGTTGACCTTTGAAAACAACTTTAGAGTCCTCATTCCATGCTAAACCGGCATCAAAGAAAACGTTTAGGTCGGTGAATAAGAATTTAGAAGGAATAGCTGCTAATTTTTTAGGGCCGGTAAATGGAAGTCTAAGTTCAAAATTGAACACAGCAATTTTATTTCCAGACAGCTGATTGATGTCAAAACCATTGCTGGTACCAGCGCTGTTGTTATAAAGGGATGTTGCTTCATATCCTCTGATTAAATATGGATATCCTATAAATAATGGATAAAGATTTTCTCCTTCTTTACCTATTCTAAAGTAGTTGTAGCTTCTTGCTGCAAGGGTAACTGGTTTCAAACGCCAGTATTTTCTTACATCAACAGTAACTGCAGAGAAGTTGTAATCGCCAAAATACTGTTCAGCGCCCACCCTATATCTAAAACCATCTAAAGGAGCGGCAATTCCATTGATGGAATTATCCCCTACAAAATTGGCATTTAACTGAAAGATATTGAAGCTTTTTAATTGCGCTCCAAATGGATTGGTCGCCGAGTCTACTGGAACTTTCGTTTTTTCTGAAGTGATATAATAGCCAATTTGGTCGTCAGTTAACCTTTCGTAATAGTTGCTAATTCGATCAACTCTATAGCTGTAACGAGAGAATGCACCTCCAGCCTCGAAACGGTGTACTTTATTGAAAGGGTAGGCGGCAAACAGTTGGGCTTGATCTTCGAAAGTCCTGATCAGGTCTGTTCTGTCATCAAACACCTTCATATCCTTTCCGTTCCTGTCTTTTATTGTAGTCTTGGCAATGTCGCGGTAACCAGTGATGTAAGGGATGTGTGATAAGGCAGCACCCCAGCTAATTCTTTTTTGTTGGTTGATATAGCCTACTAATCCACCGATATCATAAATCTCTCCGTTAACTGATAGATTGGCTATGATTTGATTTCGGCCTAAGATGTCGCTAAACATACCAACAATACCACCTTGTACGCCTGTACCGAATCTACTGGTAGAAACACCAACGCCACTATTGGCCAGATAATCTAACTTGAATTTAGGTGTATAAGGGATAAGTCGCATTGAGTCTGCAACTGTCCTTTCAAAACGTTCAAAGTTTTTTAGGTTCGAATTTACAATATCTACACCCGTGCTTTCCATTGGGGGTAGGACAGCGGCATCAAAATTCACAGCATTGGCATCCACTGGCTTTGCATGAAACGCACTTGCTGGTGAGTTGTAAAGTGTATAGCGTTGATAACGGTAATAGCTATATACGATCTCGTCATTTCTGGATACAGAAATGGCTGGCGAGAATTCGGTAATACCGCTAATTCCTGTAAAGTAGTCCGTAAGTTGTTTTATACTATTATCAGTCAGCGTATATTCGTAAAGATTTCTAAAGCCATCTCTATTCGATAAGAAGAATAATCTTTTACTATCACCTGAGAACTGTGCGTTGAGGTTGTTGGCGCCTGGGAATACAGGGATGTCGTTTAAGGATTTACTTTCTACGTCGTAAATGCTCAAGTTAATAGGATGAACAGCCGCATTGCCATTGCTTTTCATGGAGGCTCTGTCTGACGAGAATGCTATTTTCTTTCCGTCTTGTGAGTAAGCAGGGGCATAATCTGAATATACATCATTGGTGATTTGTGTAACCACCTTCGTTTTAAGATTATAAGAGAAGATGTCACTTTGTCCCTGGATCATTCCTGAGAAGGCAATGTCATCGCCATTTGGTGACCATGAAAGGTTTCCAAATTGGGCTACATCACCCATTTGTGCACGTAAAGCAACGCTTCCGTCCTTTATGTTGATGATCATCAGCTGGTTTTTGCCTTTACTGAAAATACTAAAAGCAAACTGCGTACCATCAGGCGACCATGTACCAGCCGATTCTAAGAAGTTGAAGTCGTCGATATGGGAGTTGGAAACCTGGCTACTTAATTTTCTAAGTACTTTTCCTGTTTTGGCATCAGCGAGAAACAGGTCGATACCAAAAAGATCTTTTTCTGATAAGAAGGCGAGGTATTTACCATCCGGACTGATAGATGGGGCAACGTTCATGTTACCTGCGTTTTTATTGTCAATGATTTTCGTACCAACGATTTTGATTTGAGAACTATCAGTTTTAAGCATTGGGCGGTAGTGCGCCTCAATTGCATTTTTCCATAAGCCTGAGAGCGCTCTGTCGTCGTAACCAAAAGTATATCTTAGCCCGTTTTCGTAGCCATATTTTGCTGTTGCTTTAAATAGTGGTACAATGGTACTGTCTCCATATACTGAACCAACAAAAGTCCAAAAGGCCTGACCATAGCGGTAAGGGAAGTATTTATTGGAGTTGGTTAAGTCTTTTAAAGAAGGAATATCCCTGTTTAATAGGGCATCGCGCATCCACATTGATGTGAAGGCATCTGTTTTACCTACTGATAAATACTCGGCCATACCCTCGATCATCCATAAAGGGATCTGGCTAATGTTTTCCAGATTTATAGAGTCTTTTTCTAGTAGGAGGTGATATTGGAAAGCGTGAACAAGCTCGTGTCCTAGTACGTGCCTAGTTTGGTTATTAAGCTCCATAACCGGCATGATTACTCTGTTTTTAAAAGCTTCTGTTACCCCACCAGTTCCGATACCGATTTCGCCCTGAAGTGCTGTAGTCTGCTGAAAGTCGGGATGGTTATTGTATAAGATGATTGGATTCTTTTTAAGAAAAGTATCCTTGAATATCTCCTGGTGCATTTTGTACCAGGTTTCTGCATCCTGAGCGAACTTTTCAATCAGTTTTTCATTCTTCAGGTAATAATAGATTTCGAAGTGAGGCGTTTGTAGAACTTTGAATTTCTCGTTGTTGTAACGTACCTTATTTTGTCCGAAATACTGAGCTTGAAGAGCGGCAGAAGATGTTGTAAGGATAAACAATATGGCAATTAATCTTCTGAGGAAAGTATAGCTTTTGTTCATAGTTCGTTATTTTTCTTTTTTTCTTTCTCTTCCTGACGTTGTTTTCTTCTTTGTTCCCTTTGTTCTTTTCTTGTTAGGGGAACTTCGGCAGCAGGTTGTTTGATGGGGTCGGTAGTTTTCTTTTCTTCTGTTTTTTGTATTACAGGTTCGGTTGTAACGGGCTGTGTTTCCTGAGTAGGGACTACCTCAAAATCTGTAGAATCTACAGCCAGACTGTCGTTTTCAGTAGTGTCTCTCTCATATCTAGGCGTAGGGCAGTCGATCTCCCTTGTGATTTTTACTTTTGCTTTAGGGAAAGGGCCCATGGTATACCCTGTACTTGGATCTTTGTATACTTTTTCCATGAACTTACCAAAAATTGGGAGTGCTGTTCTGGATCCTTCACCAGTTTCTCCGTTTTTAAAGTGTGCTGTACGTTCATCACAACCTACCCAGATTCCAGTTACCAAATCCTTGGTAACGCCCATATACCAGGCATCTACGTAGTCACTTGATGTACCTGTTTTTCCGCCAATCTGGTTTCCTTTTTTCCAAAGATCCCATTCCCATAGGGCCTGAGAAGTTCCACCCGGTTCATCCATACCACCTCTAAGCATATATAACATTAACCAGGACATTTCCTCAGAAAGGGTTCTTTTTGTTTTAGCTACGAAATTCTCAATAACATTGTCATCTAGATCGGTTATCTTTTCTACAAGAATAGGATCGGTTTTTACACCATCGTTCAAGAAGGTACCATAAGCCTTAACCATTTCAAAGACGGTAACGTCATTGGGGCCTAAGCTAACAGATGGAACGGATTCTAAATGACTATCTATACCGCATTCATGTGCCCATTTTACTACATTATCCCAGCCAACTTTTTCAGTAATTTGCGCAGTAACGCTGTTTACTGAGCGGGCCATTGCATAACGGAGCGACATGTCATTGTAGCTAAAGCTATAGCTGGCATTTTTAGGCTCCCAGTATTCTGTTTTTCCTTTTTCCTGGTAGGCTATTTTTACAGGCTTGTCTGTGATTTTATCACATGGATTCATGCCGCTTTCTAATGCTGCCAGGTAGGCAAAAGGTTTAAATATAGAGCCTGCTTGTCTTTTCGATTGATTTACGTGGTCGTACTTAAAATATTTATGGTCAAGACCACCCACCCAAACTTTAATTTTTCCATTAAAAGGGTCAAGGGTCATCATTCCTACGTTCAGGATTTTTCCGTAGTAACGGATGGAGTCCATCGTTGAAAACAAGGTATCACGGTCGCCTTTCCAGGTAAAGATTTTCATCTTTTTCTTTTTGTTGAAATAAGCCGTTACAGAATCAGGATTATTTGGGAACTTCTTTTCCAGTATTTTATAGATGGGCAGGTTACGCATAGCACGATCTGGGTAATCTACTTTTTTTCCTTCCGAATCTTCCCATGGATCTTCATTGCCCCAAACGCTATAAAACCTTCTTTGAAGGGTTTTCATCTGTTCGTTCACTGCCTCTTCGGCGTATTGCTGTAGTTTCGAGTCGATGGTTGTGTAGATTTTTAAGCCATCTTCATAAAGGTTGTAGCCATTGTCTTTACACCATTTTTCAAGGTATTTATCTACAGCAGCTCTTAAATAAGAATCACCATCGCTACCTTCATCTATTCGTCCTTCTTTAAGTTTTATTGGGGTGTTTTTATAGGTGTTTAGTTCGGCAGTAGATATGTAATTATATTTATTCATCTGTGCCAAGGCAACATTACGACGTTCTAATGCTTTTTGAGGGTTTCTGATTGGGTTGTAGGTAGTCGTACCTTTTAACATTCCTACCAATAAAGCCGATTCAGGTACATCCAATTGGTTGGCTTCTTTATCGAAATAAATACGAGCAGCTGTTTTAATACCGTATGCATTATTACCGAAGGAAACGGTGTTTAAATACATGGTAATGATGTCGTTTTTAGAATAATTGGATTCTAATTTTACCGCCGTTAGCCATTCTTTTAGTTTTGCTATAATGGTGCGGAGTACTGGGATGTGACTTAAAAAGCCTTGGGATTTATTGTATCTGGTTTGATATAGATTTTTTGCCAGCTGTTGTGTAATGGTACTTGCTCCACGTTTGTCGCCCGTTGCCGTAGAGAGTCCGCTGGAAAGTAGAGAACGGAAATCGATACCCATATGGCTATAGAAACGAACATCTTCTGTTGCAATAAGTGCATTAATTACGCTGGGTGATATTTCTTTGAAATTTACTGGTGTCCGATTCTCTTTGTAATAACGACCGATTAATTTCCCATCTGAGGTGTATAATTCTGAGCCTACGCGTAGGGTTGGAGTCTTGATGTCTTCGTAAGATGGCGAGTAGCCAAATAGCCATAAGAAGTTGAGCTGCAGTGCACAAAAAAAGATGATGATACAAAAAAGGAATATGCTTGAATAACGGAGATACTTATTGCTAATTTCTTTAAACATGGAAGTAAAGATCAAAAAATCGTAAAACAGTTTGTGTTAAATAGTGTTAAAAAGTAAGGATGCAAATTAACGTAATTATTTGATCTTTTCCCGTCTATCTGCCACCTGTAATGTAATGCTCTAAGTTTCCGATGATAAATTTCTGTTCATCGATGATGTATTTAACAATGTCACCAATAGAAACGATGCCGGTTAGTTTATCGTCGTCTATTACTGGCAGATGCCTGGTAAATTTGTTCGTCATTAACCACATACATTCTTCTATCGTTGTGTTAGAAGATACCAGGACAGGGTTTTTAGACATAATTTCCCTGACTTGAGTGTCTTTAGATGATTTTCCTTTGAGAATAACCTTTCGGGCATAATCTCTTTCCGTCATCATTCCGACGAATTTTTCTTGTTCCATTACTAACAGGGCCCCGACGTTTTTTTCAAACATGACCTGGAGGGCCTCAAAAACAGTAGTGTCTGGGCTTACAAAAATAACGGGGTTAGTTTTTCCTTGTAAGACATTTCTAACTTTACCCATAATTGAACTCCTTTCTGTTTACGGATTTATCTCGAAATCCGCTATCTTGTTATTATATTACGGTTTAAACAATTGAATCAAAGATTTGTTAGACTGTAAGTATCATTATTTATGTGAAGTTATATGATGAAAAAAGAGATAGAAAACTATCTGGTTAGTCCGGGAAAGAAGGTTTCACTCAACGATTATCCAACACAATATAAAGGGGCTCAGGATGAGGATCATGCAGCGTTTGAGCTGGCTGAGCTCAAGGAACAATTAGATGAACTTCAGGAAAGATTGTATGCTGCTGATTCACATTCTGTTCTGATTATGTTTCAGGCGATGGATGCAGCGGGGAAGGATGGTGCAATAGAGCATGTTATGTCGGGCTTAAACCCTCAGGGTTGCCAGGTCTTTACCTTTAAAACTCCGACATCGGAAGAGTATGATCATGATTTTTTATGGCGTCATTATAAAGCTTTGCCGGAAAAGGGCCGGATAGGCATTCATAATCGATCTCATTATGAAAATGTATTGGTTTGCAAAGTTCATCCCGAATATGTGTTGAATGAAAAGATTCCTGGCTATAATAGCATTAAAAAAATTGATAAGAATTTTTGGGAGCGGCGATATGAAAGTATTCGAAATTTCGAAAAGCATGTTAGTGAAAATGGAACTGTCATTGTGAAAATTTTTCTTCATGTTTCTAAAGAGGAGCAGCGACAACGTTTTCTAGATAGAATTGATGATCCGTCTAAGAATTGGAAGTTTTCTTCTGGGGATATTGCAGAGCGAGCCTTATGGAAAGATTATATGAAGGCTTATGAAGAAGCACTAACAGAAACTTCAACAAAAGGGGCACCATGGTACATTATACCCGCCGATAAGAAATGGTATGCCAGGTTAGCTATAAGTAAGATTTTAGTAGATACCTTTAAAGATTTAGATCTCAAATACCCTGTGTTGCCTGAATCTGAGATGAGTAAATTAGGTGAAATTAAGCAGCAGTTGCTCAACGAAAAGTAGATTCTTCTTATAGATTCTACCTATTTTTTGTGTTTTCTTTCCAGTTCGTAATTGTATATCAGTTTTCCGATGTTCTTCATAAAGGGATAGCATACTGTCGTATACTCATATTTGCCGTCGTTATAAATTCCATCTTCATTAGATTGGATTACTGCTGTTAAAAAGAACTCTATTTTATGGTTACTGTCTTTGAAGTAGGCATTGTCGATGATAAAGCCATAAGAGTCGCCATATTTATTAAATATTTTCAAATCTGGATTCACTACTGCATCTTTTTCACGACCATAGTACAGCATTTTTGCATAAGCTGGCCAAAATTCCTTTGGATCATACGCTGGATAATCGCTTTCTGTTGGCAGTTTGCTCATATAAGTGTAAATGAGCTGGTAATCCGCAGGTGTTAAGTTAAAACGTTCTTTAGTTGGAAATGCTTCGGGATGGATTAACTTTTTCATCATCGCTTGTTGATCTGAGATGCTGAAAGCATTCTTATTGGAGAGGTCAAATGGCTTGTTCACTATTTTTTCGGCACTGTCAATGTACCCAACGCCCATAACTGTATTGGATAATTTTAATGGATATTCTTTGGGATCGTATTGTGGTGCTTGGGTATATATTAATTGCTCGCCATTATAAAATCGGATTGGATTGGTATGTTTTGCAGGTTCACCCGAATCGCCTATTGCTAATCTATTCAATATCCGGCTGTCGTGGTAGCCATATTTTTTTAGCTTACTATTGATCTCTGCCCGACCGATAAATTCGAATAAGCGATTAAAAGCATCATTGTCGCTGGTTAACAATATTTTTTTTATGTATTGTTCTACAGATGGTAGCCCATTTTTTGCGGTTGTATCAACCAAGACCTTAGTTTGGCTAGATCTTGCACTATCGGTGATCATGGTACTGCTAGCGCTAAGTCCTTTTACTTTTAGCTCGTTTATTTTCTCCAGGGCAAAGATTACAGCGGCAAGCTTTACTGTACTTGCAGGATAAAAATAGCGGTGGTTGTTTAAATTGTAGCTGTAGGATTTAAAGCTGATTTTGTTTTTTGAGTCTCTGTTTACTTGTGTATATAGGACTTGTATTTGATTTTTTTGTGGATGATTTAAAACGCCAGAAAATAGCTCAGCGTGTTGATTCATAAGTTTTTCGATCAGTACGGTATCGGTTTTTTGCGCTGAAGAATGGAGGCTGATCATGAGGAATAAAGCGAAAATTGTCTTGTTCATTGCCGTATGTTAATACTGATAAATATAAGTAATAAAAAATATAGGTTTTGCTGGTGGATGGATAATTGATTACATTCGCCTCGCTTTTGGTTCCGGATAGTACAATCTATCTGGATTAAAAGGGAATACGGTGTAATTCCGTAACTGTCCCGCAGCTGTAAGCTCTATAACGGTGTTCAAATCGAAGCCACTTTTCAGATTCTGTCAAAAGAACGATGATTGGGAAGGCAGGATATCCGGGAGTAAGTCAGAAGACCTGCCATAAGTAATAATATTTCATAGCTTTCGGGGACTGAAGCTAGGAGTGAGTGCTTATTTATTGTATTTCATTTCCTTGATCTATCTGTTTGCTGTGGGTAAAAAAGCTCACAAACAAAAACAATATAAAATGAAAATTAATAATAAACTATTAATTGCAATGAGCGCTGGTATAATCCAGCTGGGTGTTATAGGAACTCTACGTGCTCAGGAAACTATCGACCTCAATAATGTAGTTATTTCAGCTACTAAAAATGACCAGAAGCAATCGCAGACGGGTAAGGTTGTTACCATTATAGGTAGGGATGTGTTGGACAGGAGTCAGGGTAAAAATCTGGTGGAGTTGTTAAATGAGCAGGCCGGACTTATAGTTGGAGGGGCAACTGCTAATGCAGGCTTAAACAAGAGCTTATTTATGAGGGGCGCCGGAAGTTCTTATGCCGTTGTATTGATCGATGGTATTTTGGTAGGTAACCCTGCTGGTTCAGGAAGCGCATTTGATCTCCGCATGTTCTCTATAGACCAGATTGATCATATTGAGATTTTAAAAGGTGGCCAGTCAACTATATATGGTTCTGATGCTGTAGCTGGTGTGATTAATATCGTAACCAAAAAAGGTAAGGATGCCGGAAATAGTGTGTATGGTGTAGCTAGTTATGGAACTTATAAAACGTATAAAGGTACTATTGGTATGAGTGCTAACGTGGATAAGTTCTCTTATAACATTGCTTATACTCAAGGTAAGACTGATGGTTTTTCGGAAGCTGCTGAACCTGCCGGTAACACGGTTCCATTTGAAAAAGATGGTAATAAAACGGGAGCGGTTAATGCAAATTTCTCTTTGCAGGCCACAGATAATTTTAGCATTAGCCCATTTCTACGTTATTTTTATGGTCATTATGATTTTGATGGGGGTGGATACAAAGATAATCTTACCAATAATTCTAAGATTAAGCATTTTAATGGAGGTATAAGTTCAAGGTATAATTTTGGAACTGGAAAACTAAACTTCAACTATAGCTATGAAACATCTTCAGTTGGCGCTATTACTTCAGGTACCTCAAGTCTTGGAGAGGGTAAGTTACATCTTGTTGATTTGTTTTACAATCAAAAACTAGGTAGTAATATTGATGTTTTAGTAGGCTTGGACAATAGGGCTACGAGTTCTAAAACCAATTCTGGACCAAGTGTGTCTACAAACTTATTTAGTACTTATGCATCGGTATTTGCACATGACTTGAGCATTTTTAATTTAGAAATTGGCGGACGTTACAATAAACATAAGCAATATGGCGAAAATTATACTTACAACATTACTCCATCCATTAACGTAGTAAAGCAAGTTAAGCTTTATGGTACCATTTCAACCGCGTTTAGAACACCTACGCTGGAGAATTTATTTGGACTGTATGGAGCTAATCTGGATCTTAAACCTGAGAATTCTAAAAACTATGAAGCGGGTGTTGACTTCAGCTTTGCTGAGCGTAAATATGCTTTGCGTGTTGCTGGTTTTAAAAGAGACTTAACCAATGCAATTGTATACGGAAATGTGGGATATATCAATCAGGCGCGCCAAAAGGTAAAAGGTTTTGAAGCGGAGCCTTCTGTGAAATTTGGTGCATTTAGTCTTAATGGATATTATGCTTATGTAGAGGGGAATGAGTATAATGTGGTTACCAATGAGGTTTCTGATTATCTAATCCGTAGACCAAAGCATATTTTTGGTATTAATGCAGGTGTTCAGGCTACTAAAAATCTTTTCCTAAGTTCTTTCTTTAAGTATAATGGTAAGCGTTCTGATGGTAACTTTAATGAATTTGTGATTGTAGATCTTCCGGCTTATAAATTGCTGAACTTCTATGGTGAGTATATTCTGGTTAAAAAACATGTGAAGCTATTTGCAGATTTCAAGAATGTTTTAGATGAAAAGTATACTGAGTTTTATGGTTACAACAGTATGGGCTTTAATGTGAATGCGGGTGTAAGCTTTACGATTAAATAAAATATACGTCCTTGACGTTTAGAATGTAGTGTAAAATCAGTAATTTAACCTGTTAATGAGATGGTTAAATTACTGATTTTAATTTCTTCCAATTTCCATCTTTACTATTGAACAAAATGTAATTTTGTTCAATACAGCGATCTCTGGTATCGCAACTAATTTTGTTTGGTTAAACTCAATAAAAAATGCGTTTTCCAACTAATTTTTGATACCTGTTTTTTGACAATAATGATCTTGGGATCTTTGTCAGAAATAGGTTTTATGAATCTAAAAAGATATCCATTTCAAGCAAAAAATGATTTTCGAGAGTATTACTTTAATAGTAATGGTCCTAAGGGAAAAATAAGAAAATCCGTTGTCTATTCAGTTCTTCAGGAAGATCCGTTGGTTTATAACCTGGCGTTTGGCGATGAGGATGCGAACACCGGAAAGATTATCGATAATGTAATTAGTAATAATGACGATAGAGACTTTGTACTCGCCACCGTCGCAAGTACTATTCATTCATTTTGTGATCGTTATGGGAATCAACTTGTGTATGTTACAGGTAGTTCGGCTTCAAGAACTAGGCTTTATCAAATTAATATTGCCCGGTTATATGATGAAATTAGTGCTGATTTTGACATCTATGGAGATACTGGAACTGAAATAGTCAGTTTTGAGCGAAATGTCAATTACCAAGGGTTTTTGGTTAGGCGTAAGTAAATTAGTAAATATTAAAAGGTAATTAAAAAGCATTATTATGGTTGCAGAGAAATACGTTAGGGAATTAGAACAAGGCTATCCGAAAGTTCTTGTTGCAGAAACGGGGAATAGTCATGCCAATGATCCGTATGTTTTAAAAAAGTTAGCTAGGGCAAAAGAGATGTTTAGTAAAGTTAAGCTGCCTGATCATTTGAAAAAATAATCTTGAAGGTAAAACCAGCATTGATTGTCGTGGGAATAATAGATTTTCATAGCTATTTGTTTGCTGGTAGTTTAATATTAAGTACCTTCGCAGCGCTTTTGGTTCCCGATAAGATTAACTTATCTGGATTAAAAGGGAATACGGTGTAATTCCGTAACTGTCCCGCAGCTGTAAGCTCTATAACGGTATTCAAATCGAAGCCACTTTTCTAAATCTTAAACGGTGAAGAATGGGAAGGCAGAATATCCGGGAGTAAGTCAGAAGACCTGCCATTCGCTTTTATGATTTCATAGCTTTCGGGGATTGAAGCTAGGAGTGAGTGCTTATTTATTGTATTTCATTTCCTTAATCTAACTGTTTGCTGTGGGTAATACTCACAACAAAATGATAAGAAACAAACATGCCTTTAGGGGTGTAAATTGTGCTTTATTGACTTTTATGGCCGTTTTTTGGTCCAACTTTTTTATGCCTGCAAATTTGCAGGCACAAACTGGTGTTGCCAAAGCCCTAAAGTCGGATTCGTTAAATAAAGTAAAACAGCTTAAAGAAGTTCAGATCAGCAGGGTAAAGATTACACGCAGGCAGACTTCTTCCACGCCCTTGCAGATTCTATCAGGAGCGGAGCTGGAGCGCTTAAACAGTTTGTCTGTTGCAGATGCAGTTCGCTTTTTCTCTGGTGTACAGCTAAAGGATTATGGGGGCATTGGAGGTTTAAAAACCATCAACGTAAGAAGTATGGGCACCAATCATACTGCTGTATTTTATGATGGTGTACAGTTAGGTAATGCACAAAATGGGCAGGTGGATCTCGGAAAGTTTTCATTAGATAACATCGAAGAAATAGAACTTTACAATGGCCAAAAGAGTACAATCTTTCAATCTGCTAAAGGTTTTGCTTCTGGGAGCTCCCTATATCTTAATGCAAAACAGCCTGTTTTTGAAAAGGGACAGTCTGATCATTTAACTGCGACACTTAAATCAGGTTCTTTCGGATTAATTAATCCTTCAGTGCGTTGGCAAAAGAAAGTAAACGATAAGGTTTATAGTTCAATAAGTGCAGAATATAAAAACGCAAATGGAAGATATAAATTCCATGATACCAATGGTACATACGATACAACGCTAGTTAGGAGAAATGGAGATATAGAGACCATGCGACTGGAGGGGGGATTATACGGTAAGCTGGCCGATAGTAGTGTATGGAGTGCTAAGGTTTATTTTTACAATGACGAGCAAGGCTTACCAGGAGCGATCGTTAATAATGTTTATGATTTCAGTCAGCGCCTATGGAACCGGAACTTTTTTGTTCAGGGTAACTACAAAAAAGAAGCGGGCAGGTATAATTTAATGGCATCTGTAAAATATGCAAATGATTATTCCAGATATCTGGATCCAAATATTGTTAAGGATGAAGGGCTAACCAATAATATTTACAAGCTGCAAGAGTTTTATGTAACCTTGTCTAATCGATATAAAATCAACTCCTTATGGGATGTTGTTTTATCTGGAGATTATCAGCACAATACTTTAGATGCCAATCTGTATCGTTTCCCATATCCAACAAGGCAAACTGTGCTTATGGCGTTGGCCACTGAAATTCATTTAAACCGATTAAATATTCAGGCCAATTTATTGGGAACCCTCGTAAATGACGAAGTAAAGCAATATTACTCAGCAGGTAATAAAAGCGAACTCAGCCCAACTGTAATGGCCTCCTGGCAGCCTTTTGGTTCAAAGGAATTTCGACTGCGCGCATTTTACAAGCACATATTCAGGATGCCTACTTTTAATGATCTGTATTATACGTTTATTGGTAGTACCTTTCTTAAGCCTGAATATACCAAGCAATATGATCTAGGTTTTACTTACATAAAGGTGTTTGAAAATAAATGGCTAAGTCAGATCAGTATACAGACTGATGCCTATTACAATAAGATAAAGGATAAGATTGTTGCAGTTCCAGGAGCAAACCTATTTAGATGGAGTATGCAGAATTTAGGCCTTGTAGAGATAAAAGGACTGGATGTAAATGCGCAATCTGTCTGGAAAATTACCGATGGCTTAAGTGCCAATGCAGGGCTTACTTATACTTATCAGCAAGCGCTTAATGTTACCAATGTAACGCTAAACTATAGAAATCAAATTCCTTACACACCTGTTCACAGCGGTTCTGTTATTGGGGGACTGGACTGGCGAAACATGGGTATGAATTACAGTTATATTTATACAGGTGAAAGGTACGATCAGAGCGCAAATATTGCTGCCAACTACGTACAGCCCTGGTATACGCATGATATTGCATTTCATTACCGTAAATCTATTGGCGATAAGAAGATCAAATTCTCTGCCGAAATAAATAACCTACTGGACCAGAATTACGCCGTGATTACCAATTTCCCTATGCCCGGCAGGTCATATCGTTTCACTCTATCTTATTCCTATTAATGATGAACAAAAGAAAACTCTATTTTTTATCCTCTGCTCTGCTTTTTGTGCTAGTGCAAACAAGCTGTAGAAAGGATTTAGCCCCGGTAAAAGATGAAATAGAAGCAATCGTTCCGGACCCTTCAAGTCTGGTAAAAGGCTTTTACCTGCTCAACGAAGGAAACATGAATATGAACAAGGCTTCATTGGATTACCTTGATATTCATCAGGGGCTTTATAAAAAAAATATTTATGGCAAAGCCAATCCTGAAGTGGTAAAAGGATTGGGGGATGTTGGGAATGATATCTCTGTATATGGTTCTAAATTATATGTAGTAGTTAATGTGTCCAATAAGGTAGAGGTGTTGGATGTTAAAACAGGTAAAAAAATTAAGCAGATTGATGTGCTTAATTGCCGTTATGTCAGTTTCAGTAAAGGTAAGGCTTATGTAAGTGCTTATTTAGGTGAAGTTGGCGATCCTAAAGCGCCACAGGGAGTAGTGGTATGTATCGATACGACTACATTGAATGAGGTAAAAAGGGTAGAAGTTGGCCGGCAACCGGAAGAAATGGCTATAGTTGGCGAAAAACTATATGTTGCGAACTCCGGTGGTTACAGTCCCCCAAACTATGAAAGAACAGTTTCGGTAATAGATCTGAATACCTTTCAAGTCGTTAAAAATATTGATGTGGCTATTAATCTACATCGCCTTAAGGCAGATCAGTATGGAGATTTATATGTGACTTCTAGAGGGGATTACTACGATACTCCTTCCAAACTTTTTGTGATTGATACCAAAACTGAAACTGTTAAGAAGACCTTTGATATTGGCGTGAGTAATTTGGCTATAGATGGTGATCGGGCATATTTCTATAGCACCGAATTTAGTTACCTAACTGGTGAGAATAAGATTAGTTATGGTATTCTGAATGTAAAGGATGAGGTGCTAACGAATCAAAAGTTTATAACTGATGGGACAGATAAAAATATCATGATTCCGTATGGAATTGCTATTAACCCGATTAGCAAGGATGTATATGTAACCGATGCCAAGGACTACGTTTCGCCAGGTAGGTTGTATTGTTTTGACAAAAATACCGGAAAAAGGAGGTGGTCTGTCGAAACTGGAGATATTCCTGCTCATATCGCATTTGTTTACAAATAAGATCACCTGTTGCCATCATGGGACTCGAAATACAATTGTCATCCCCTGAATCAATTAAATCATTAACCAATAAATAAATAAATAAAACAAATGAAAATTAAAAATTATCTTCTCCTGGCATGTTTATTCATTAGCCTGCTATCAGCCTGTAAAAAAGACGAGGCTATACCGGCTCTATCCATTCAGATGGGTGTTGCTGATAAAGAGATTACTGGTAAGTTAAGTGAAATGCTATCCTTTTCTGCGAGTAGCACAAATGACGTTGTTTACCAACAGGAATGGAAGTTAGATGGCGAAGTAAAAAGCACTGGAGGCGTGTATGAATTTACGCCTTTAAAATCTGGCATTTACCTGATCGAATACACTGCTTTTAATAACTCGGATACATTTACTTTTTTATATACCATTAAAGTAGAGGCTCCAACTAAGCCTGTTACTCCTGAGAGCTCCATGTATGTAACTAAGTTATTCGAATACAATCCTGCACCTGGACAATTTATCAATAAAGCACCTGGAAATTTAGTAAGTGCTGAAGGTATCCTTGGAAAAAAAGGGATGGTTACATTAGGTGCATGGGGCGGTTATATCGTATTGGGATTTGATCATACTGTGTTGAATATCGATAAGGATGATATTGTTGTGTACGGTAATCCAATGGGAAACTTTGCTGAACCTGGAATTATATGGGTAATGCAGGATGAAAATAACAATGGAAAGCCTGATGATACATGGTATGAAGTGGCAGGAAGTGACTTTGGTAAAGCGGGCTATAAAAGAAATTACTCAGTTACCTATACCAGACCTACACCAGATACTGCTCCAATTCCATGGAAAGATAGCGATGGTAATACAGGTTTTGTCGCTACAAACACTTTTCACAAACAGAGTTATTTTCCACTATGGGTAACTGGAAGTGAATATACATTAACGGGTTCTATATTGCCATCTACGGGTATTGATATGACTAACCCTAGCTACATCACAAGTGCTCCATTTGCATGGGGATATGCTGATAATACTGTTGGTGGAGATAAGATTGATATCAGCAATGCTGTAGATAAGAATGGTAAAAAAGTATCATTGGCAGGTGTCGATTTTATTAAAATTCAGACAGGTATACAAGCTAATATGGGCTGGTTAGGCGAGCTGTCGACAGAAGTACTCGGTGTTGCTGATATGAGTTTAGTAAAGTAATCGCTTTCTTATCAAAATAAAGCGCTCTTAAAACACAAATCAAAAATTACTTAACAAATAAATGAATACTAGAAAATTAAAAAATGCAGGACTTGCATTATTGATTACAAGTGCTTTAGCCTCGTGTAAAAAAGATAACAATGTTAAAGACGAGTTACCAGTAGCCGGTAAATATGAAAATGGTTTTTTTGTAATCAATGAAGGCTGGTTTGGCCACGGTACAGGGTCGGTAAGTTTCTTTGATAATGTATCGGGGACATTAAAGGACAGTGTATTTCAGAAAGAGAACCCAACTAGTCAGGGTTTTGCGCCAACAAGTTCGACTGTGCAGTTTGCTGCTGAGTTTAACCATAATTTATATGTGGTAAGCAAGGCTAGAGGATCGGTTGTAATTGCCGATGCAAAAACGCTTAAAGAGGTTGGCCGTATTGCGGGCTCAACTGATTACGATTGGCGTGCTTTTGTTGGTTTAGACGAAAACAGAGGCTTGTTGAGTGCTAGTGATGGTGTTTATATGATTAATCTTAAAACTTATAAGCCTTCATTTAAATTACTGGGTGCTACCGGGCAGACCGGAGATATGCTAAAAGCTGGTAAATACATCTATGTGCTTAATCAATCGGCTGGTGCTATTATTTACAATGCGGAAGACCTTACTGTGGTTAAGAAGATAGCTGGAGTTACTTTAGGCTTTGCGCAAACACTTAACCAAAAAGTATGGTATACCAAAGCAAAATTCTTATATAGCTCCAATCCACAAACATTAGAAACGGATAGTGTTGAATTGCCATTTACTCCTGCAACGACATGGTTTACCTGGTTCTCTTCACCAATTATAGCCTCTACTAAGGACAATACCGTGTTTTTATTGAAATCATCGAGCTTTGGTGGAGGTAAAGAGTTGTATAAATATACTGAAGGCAACAAATCAACCTTAGATAAGCCATTTATTACGACCCCTGATAAGCAGTCGTTTTATAGAAAGAACTTAGGTTATAATCCGCAAACCAATCAAATTGTAACGACTACGGTGCAGGATGGTTATGGTGCAAATTATGAGGTTAACAATATCTATTTTCATGATGCAGCGACAGGGCAATTGATTAAACAGATCCCTTACAGCGGTTATTATTTCCCGGCAATGTTTGTATTCCATGAAAATTCCATATAAATAATATAACTTTGTGTTATAAATTATAATGAACATGTCTGGATCTAGATTTAATCCGAGTGCAGTAATTCTATTATCGATAGTTGTACTTGTTAGCATTTTCCGCGTAGCGGCACCTTATTCTGATAATTTTAAAGATATTGCCAATTTTTCGGCGGTAGGAGCTATTGCCTTGTTTGGTGGTGCATACTTTAATAGTTCTGCCAAGGCATTTGGTTTTCCTTTATTAGTATTATTGATCAGTGATATTTTTATAGCTCAAACATCTGGGTTTGGTTTCTTTTACCCGGGATGGTACTTGACATATATCGCTTTTATCGCGATGGTTTTTGCTAGTAAGCAATTGCTTAACAAGATAAATGTTCAAAATTTAGTATTGTCAACAATTGTGGTAGTCCTGATTCACTGGATTGTTTCTGATATTAGTGCAATGTATGTTCCTGGATTGTATCCATCTACATTGGCTGGTTTTGGGGCTTGTTTAGTAGCAGCAATTCCTTTCGAATTGAAGTTCTTATATGGTACATTGGTTTATGGAACAGTAATGTTTGGTATAATGGCAATGTATCCTAGCTTAAGCTTTAAAAAGAGCGTAAACGCTTAAAATTGATATAACACATTTGAATTTGCTTAAGTAGCCGTCTCATAAGTCAATTATGAGACGGTTTTTTTATTGTGTTATTTTTTGAGTTATTAGCTACTTTTTTCAGATCAAAGCTACAAGTTTTGGTTGAACGTTGATTTGTGTATGCATCTATGTTCCCCGGTGTACTTTAGCATTAAACAACGATACAAAAAGCTTTACGCTTTCCATTTTTTTAAGTTGTGAGCGATGGAAAGCAACCCGACTTCTACTTCAGCCTTGCTTATCCCTTTCAATAAAAACCGTTTGAAGCCACGATTAGCTTTGATATGTGCAAATACGGGTTCTACATCGACGGGGCGTTGTTTACGATA
>NZ_FNEX01000017.1 GCF_900100435.1 Pedobacter sp. ok626
GCTCTTCCAGCTTACGGGAGGAATACGTATTACTCAGGTAACCATAGACCAACAGTTTCAACATCAAACGGGGATGGAAGCTGGAGGCTCCGCCTCCTTTATATTTACGGTTGATCGGTTTAACATCTACCTGATCGACAACCTGTTTAACGATCCGAACCGGATGGCCTAAAGGCACTAACTCTTCCAGGCTATAAGGTAAAAATGTCGCCTGATCCGGATCATAGGGCTTAAAAACTACTTTTCCTGACATGACTTTAAATTACAAAAATTTCACATCAAAAAAAAGAAGCTGCCTCACTTTTGAGACAGCTTCTCAACTTGCATATGCAATCTATAGGAATTTACCTAGTGCTTTAACCAATGTTTCTCCTCTCAAACCAACGGCAATGATATTGCCTTTTGGGTCGATTAACAGCGTATTTGGGATGCCCTTAATACCAAAATAAGTGGCAATTTCATTTTTCCATCCTTTCAAATCTGAAACCTGAGTCCATGGCATTTTATCATCTTTAATCGCCTTTTTCCAGGACTCTATTTTATCGTCCAGGGAGATACCAACGACAGTAAAATTTTTATCTTTATACTGATTGTAAACTTTTAACACATTAGGATTTTCGGCCCTGCATGGTCCACACCAACTTGCCCAAAAGTCTACTAGCACATATTTACCTTTAAATGCTGCAAATTGAACAGGCCTCCCTTCTGTATCATTCTGTGTAAAATTTAACATGGGTGCGCCTATGGCACTTCTTTTTAACACAGTCAGCCTTTCTGCGATTTGTTTACCAATCATACTGTTTCGGGCAGACTGGTCTAATTTTTCGTAAGCATAAATCGCATCCTCATAGTTCCCTACACTTGTTTTATCAGAAACAAGACTGATGCTAACTGCACTTTTAGGATGTTCGATGATGTATTGAGTATTCCGCAGCTTGCGCTGCTTTCCCAAATCCTCAATCTTTGCCTCTAGTACTGCTTGCTCTTCATCACTTACCTTCCCCCACTTGTCATACAAAGAAGATCGCTGATTGTTCAAATCCAACAAAGTCTGATCATGAGCTTTGTATTCGTCCTGAGTTTTAGAACCCGTTACTTTAAGTTCCTCGATGGTTTTCCCACCTGTAATTTTAATGTTTCCACTCTCTACAAAGAACTGGTAATAATCATCAAATAGCACCACACTTACTTTTTGTGCCTCCGGCATCTTTACAACCCACTTAAATTGACCATCTTTTACTTTCACTGTATCGGCAACAGACTTGCCATCTTTAAAATAGTAAAAGACAATTTTGCTTTCTTTCAGACCAGAAATATTGCCTAAAACAATAGCTGTCTGCGCATATACGCCAATACTAGCGCACAACAGCAGCAACGTTATAAATTTTAATTTCTTTATCATGATTTAGTTCTTAATATAACCTGGATTTTGATCGCCAAATAAAGGATTGTATAAAAATGTATCCTTGGGTATTGGTAGTATGTACAACTGTTCACTGATAATAGTTGGCTTTATTTGCTTTACCGTAGCGAAAGGCAATCTAAGCAGTGCCATCCACTCCATGCCATCTTCTGCAATCAGACTTTTTACAGTTTCCTTATAAATCTCCATCAACAGATCGGAAGGCGTATTTGCATTTTCTACAGAAAGATAAGGAATAGTGTTTACAACATTGGTAATTCCGGCCTTCTCCTGCACCTCGTGTACTACTGTTTTGGCTGTGGCTAAACTCCCCCCCGAACGAGCAATTGCTTCGGCTTTTAACAAATAAACCTCTGTTAAGCGTAGCGCATAATCCGTTTCTGAAACCTGCGTGGGAACCCCTCCTACTGCAATGTACTTATTTAGAAAATAGCTTACAGTAGTAGTCCCTCTTTTAGGTCCTATTACCCAAGCCTGACGTGGATCGTTGTCATAAAGCACTTTCAACATTGGCGTTGCAACATACAAAGCCGAATGTCCGGGCCAATATTGCCAGCTTTTGGCATTGTAATCCAGCTCTTGTCCAGCCTGCGGTTTAAGTCCCAAAATAACTTCAGAACTATTTAATCCATTTTTCTGAAAAATATCCCTGGCATTAGGTTCCAAAGTAAATGGCCCTTCGTCGATAATTTCATCTGCCAACCCAATCAGTGTGGTATAGTCTGCCGCCTTACCACGGCTCATTAAAACACGCATTTTTAAGGCCATGGCAGCCCATTTAGTTGCATAAACGCCGGACTTTTCTTCCGGGCCATTTGCAATGGCATCATCCAGATCTGCCAAAATAAAATCGTAACTATCTTTTACTGTACTTCTTGGTTTAGCGATATTACTAATCGTGGATAGTTCATCTCTAAGCAATACTCCATATGGACTATCCGCTTTATACCATTCGCCGTAAAATGTTAATATCTTAAAATGTCCATAAGCTCTTAAAAAGCGGGCTTCGGCAATGATTTCCTTTTTCCGTGTACCTGTAAATTTATTGCCCGGCAATTTATTCACCCCAGTTACCACTCCATTTATGGCATTAATTAACTTATAAGATTCTTCCCAGTAGTAACTCTGAATACTGGTATTTTTATTGCTCCATTCCGCTCCGAAAGCACCAAAGCCATAGCCCATATAACCCGCTAATTCGGCAGGTGCCACCTGGTGCGACTGCCACCTGGTTTTAGCCATAACTGCATTTGCAAAATAGTAATAGGCCCCATTCAGCGCAATCTGAGCCGTCCCCTGATCAAGAATCGTATTGGCATCAACTTTATCATTTTTGGGTAAAGCACCCAGTTCCTTTTCGCAGGCACAAAAGGTTGTAAGAACCACGCCCAGCACTAAATATTTATATATATATTTCATGATCTTCTATTTTTCATTATTTCCCATTTCTTTTTATTCGCATTCACTAATGCTCCGCAGTTAAAATCCAAAACGAAGTCCTAAACTAAACTGCCTTACCGTAGGATAACTACCGGTGTCACTGTATCCACCAATTAAACTATACGGATCATTACTCACCTCTGGATCAGCCCCGGGATAATTTGTAATTGTAAAAAGGTTTGTAGCAGAAACATACACAGAAGCACTGGTCAGTTTTAACTTATCCATCAAGACTTTTGGAAATTGGTAATTTAGGGTAACCGACTTTAACTTAATAAAAGAAGCATCATAAACATTATTGCTTGCCGATTCTGCTGTAGTCAAATCGGACTCCCCTAAAATTAGTCTGGGTCTGTTTGAGTTAGGATTCTCTGGAGTCCATCTGTCTAATATTCTAACCCCTTTATTCGTCCGTAAAAGTGTGTTCTGATTTTGTATATCTGCGAGATAAAAAATATCACCTCCATAAGAAAAGGTAGCCAAAGCAATAAGACTAAAATTCTTGTAGGTTAGGCTGTTGGTATATCCTCCGTAATATTTAGGCTCTGCATGTCCAATAATTTCTTGTTTATTAAAAAGATAGCTTCCACTTCTAATCGGATCCAATACGTATCTGGCGTCGCCAACACCTATATAGGGTGTTAAATTAATGTAATTAGGATATTTACTTTTGAAATCATCTACTTCCTGTTGCGTTCTATACAAGCCCTCAAAAACATTCCCATAAAGTAAACCCAATGGCTCCCCTACTTTTAGCACGGTATTGCCATATCTATATACTTTTGGGTTAGATGGATCAGCGAAATCATTTGAAAGGGCAAGTACTTTAGATCTATTCCCTGAAATGTTAAAAGTACCAGACCATTGTAGATTTTTGTTGCGGATAAATTCAGCCCCCAATGTAACCTCAAGTCCACGATTTCTGATGTCTGCGATATTGGCGGTTACGCCCGAAAAACCTGAAGTTCTATCGACGGTTGTAGGAAACAAGACACCCGTTGTTGATTTTTCATAATAACCAATCCCACCGCTTAAGCGCGAATTAAAAAACTGAAAATCTATGCCTGCATCTTTCTGTAATGTTGATTCCCATTTGAGCCCTTCATTGCCCAATTGCGATGGCACTAATCCATTTAACCCATTGTAAGATATCGGTGAATAGAGCGTATAAAAAAGATTATCGGCAATATTTTGAGTGCCGGTATAACCTGCACTTGCCCTTAATTTAATCTCATCAATCCATTTTACATCTTTTAAAAAGTTCTCCCGTGAAATACGCCAACCTACACCTCCCGATGGGAAATAACCAACCCTATTTTTCTTAGGAAATTTGGAAGAAGCATCAGAACGCCCAGTGAAGGTGAATAAATATTTTTCAAACAAGCTATAATTGGCACGTAAGTAAAAACTGAGCAAAGAACTTTGACCAGAAACTCCTGTAGAAGGCAGTGTTAAAGCCGCTGAAGAAAGATTGTTTAAATATTCATCATCAGGAAAGCCCTGACCACTCGCCGAAAAAGAATTGCTTTTGGTAATCTGCCATGAAGTACCAGCCAATAAACTTAACCTATTATTTTCATTAAATTGTTTATTCCAGGTAACCGTATTTTCATAAAAGATATCAGTATGCTGCGATTGCGCCTGGGTAGCGATACCGTTGTTAGAACTTCCAGGAAAATTGCCATTATTCTTATCACTAATCAAAACTGTACTTGGCACATAATTGTTCTGACGATAGTTGTTATAATTCGCAGAAACTGTACTTCTGAATTTCAAATCTTTCAGAATATCATATTCCAAGGCCAATGATCCGATTAAAGAAAGGGTATTTCCCCGGTTCACTCCTTTAAGCAAGAATAAAGGATTCTGAAATCCTTCAAAATCCATCGTCCCATTGTCCTCTGCTGTTATAATCCTTGGACTTCCATCTGCATTATATGGCTTAACTGTTGGCGGGGCAAAAAGTGCCTGCGTATACACCCCGTTTGAGATGTTATTGGTCGTTACGCCATAATCCAAATTGGTAATAATACGGAGTTTACTAGTTATTTCATTGTCGAGATTTATTTTACCGGCAATCTTACTGAAATCTGTTCCTAAAACTACCCCATTGTTTTTATTATAGGATAAGGAAGTGTAATAACGCGAACTAGCGCCACCGCCTCTTACAGAAATATCAGCATTTGTATTTACACCATTACGGAGCACAAGATCAAGCCAATCCGTATTGGCCGTTCCCATAAAATCTGGATTTGTTAAAATATCTGTGGCAACAGGATCTGGCGGATAGGTAATCGGATCATTTAAACCTGCTTTGACATCATTTAGATTTTTAGCAGCTTCTTTAATAATCATGATGTATTGATCTCTACTTAAAAGCTTTTCTTTGATTGGTTTACTTACACCTGTGTAATAATTGGCTTCAAAAACCGGCTTTTGATTCAGTTTACCTTTTTTGGTATTAATAATTACTACACCATTGGCTGCTTTTGATCCATAGATCGCTGTCGCGGAAGCATCTTTTAAAATATCAATGCTTTCAATATCATTGATATTTAAGCCCCCAAGGCTATTTAATCCCCTGGCAAAAGAGCCAGAAACCGTGTTAGCCGGATTATCACCGGCATAACCGCCGCCAAAATTCTCAACAGGGCTAATAATCTCTGCCGCGCTCTTCAAGTATCTATTCTGAACCTGCATCTGCACTCCGTCGATAATGTATAACGGGTCATTTCCGCCCAATAAAGAGGTTCCACCCCTAATTCTGATCTTGGCGGCTCCGCCAGGTGATCCGTCAGGTTGTACAACCTGTACACCCGCTGCTTTACCAGTTAAAGCCTGATCTATAGTTGCAAAGGGGACATTTTTAAATTCCGACACATCTACTGAAGCAACTGAGCCAGTCAAATCTTTTCTACGAACGCTACCATATCCAACTACCACCATTTCATTTAACTTGTTGGTTTCGACTTCCAAGGTCACCTGCATATTTCCTTTTGCGGGTAACTCACGGGTCACATAACCTACACAAGAAAATACAAGAGTAACCCCTTCATTTGGCACATTTAACGAGAATTCACCGTTCTGGCCAGTAACCGTACTTTTTTTTACTCCCCTTTATACTTACATTAACAGATGCAAGGCTGTTGTTTTGAGCATTGGTTACATGCCCTTTAATATCTATAGCATTAAAGGCAGCCAAAATCCGATCTACATAAGAAGGCTTTTTTCGTGTAATTACAATGGTCTTCTCATGAACCTCATAGGTTAAGGACTGACTTTTAAAAATCTCATCAAGCGCCGCCGTCAATTGAACATTCTTTAAATTCACATTCACAACTTTGGCCTGATCCAGCAAATCGCTGCCATAAAGTACAGCCAGACCACTTTGCAATTTAATCTTCTTCATCACCTGCTCCAGCGTAGTATTTTTTGCCGATAAAGTGATGGTTTGGGCAAAACCAGCTGCCCCCACTTGCAATAAGCAACTGGTCATAAGAACTATGATCAATTTAACTCGCATAAATAGTTTTTTTGATAATTTTGGCGGAAGCCACAAACGTGACATACCTAGGTAAAAAGCATTTAAATTCATACTTTTGTTTAGTTTGGGTTAAGATGATAAGTTGATAACTAATTGTTTTTCCAGTAATTCTGGAAGGGTTGACTCAAATTATTGGCCGTAAAGTGCTTCGAACCACTTTACGGTTTTTCTTTATAGCGCTGTGAAATCAGACCGTCAAGCCCCCTCTGCTGTTTAATTTATCTTTCGTAAAGTTTTCTCATGTTCGTTGGTTTAGTTGGTTAATTTTTTCTTTAAAAGGAGCTATCTCTTTACGACAACCTTATTGCCATCAATCTCAAAATTCACTTCCTCTGTATTTTCGAGCATTTTTAAAAGCTTAGAAATATTTTCAAATCTGGATACGCTCCCGGTTAATTTAACGCCATTTAAATTGTCCTTATAAACTACTTGTACGTTATACCACCTAGCAACCTTGCGCATAATACTGCTGATCTCTTCCCTGTCAAACGTAAATTCCCCCTTCTTCCATGATATTGATGTTTGCGCATCTAGGTCTCTCACTTCTATTTGATTAGCACCAGTTAAAATTGCTTGCTGATTAGGTTTTAAGAAATTTGATGTTTTAGATTTAAGATTGGTAACTTTTACCGCTCCCTCAAGTAGCGTAGTCCTTATGCTACTTTCATCTGCGTAACTGTTGATATTAAAATGCGTCCCCAACACTTCCACTTCCTGTCCGGCACTTTGTACAATAAATGGCTGTGCTTTATCCTTGGCGACCTCAAAATAAGCTTCTCCATTAAGCTGAACCTGTCTACCTTTATGCGTGTTAAAAGACACCGGATAAGTAATTGATGATGCCGCGTTCAGCCAAACAGCAGTACCATCAGGGAGACGTACTTGGTAAGTTTGACCGTTTGCAGTAGAAAGCGTATTTGTTTCGCCCATTTCTCCGTCTTCGGCAGCTCTTCCTTTTGCGAAAGGTATTTCTTTTATTTCATAGCTAATTTGCCCTTCTGCATCTTTTGTAATGCTCACTCCGGCATCTTTAGCCAACTCCCCTTGCGTAACGGCAGACAATAGAATCTTACGACCATTGCCTAAAGTAAGTGTAGCTGAATTTCGTCCTGGAGCAATATCATTGTATGCAACGGTATTTAGTAAGCTATTATTTGATTGGGCGATATATAAGTAGCACGCTGCTCCAACCACCAAAAGAATTGCTGCCGCAGCAGCTATACGTGACCACAAGCGAGTAAAATAAGCCTTTTTATCAACAGTTGCTGTTGGTCTTGAACTAAACACCGCTGCTACGATTCTCTGATCAGCCCCGGGCAAGTACCAATCACCGATTTGGTCATCTGGCAGATCCGCAAGGTTATCCTGTTCATAAGTATCCCTCATTAGCTGCTGTAAGTACGCGTCATATTCACCACTACTCACCTGTGCAAAGAACTCTTCACGTTCAGACGGAGTCGCCTGTCTTTTAGCAAACTGATCAAATAAATAGCTAAACCTTTCCTCCATTTTTTACAATTAAACCGGGCTAATTACCACCTTTAATTAGATAGAGTCCTGGCAGGTCTAAAAAGTAGTAACGAGAATTAAAAAAAGTTAAAAAAATATTAGCTTAATATTAAAGGAGTGGTTAACACAAGGATTAAACCTGCATTTAGCTTTTTGGAAGCGACATCCTTGTGAATAAACTGTACAGCAAGTTGAATGTGTTTCTTAACTGTAACTACAGTAATCCCTAGATGTGTAGCAATCTCTTCATATTTTAAACGATCGTAACGGCTCATGGTGTACACCTTTTGCTGTTGTGTTGGCAACTTCGCCACCGCAGCAATAATCAGGGACCTGTATTCTTCTGTTGGATTATCGAGCAGATCAATTTCGCCTTCCATGCTGAGGTACTTTTCGAAGTCTGTTTTGAAAACTTTTTCGGCTGCTATTTTTTTCATCGCTGCAAAAGTTTCATTCCTGCAAATGGCAAACATATAGGCACCAAAACTATCGATGTGCTTTAACGTTTCCCGTCTCAACCAGATTTTCACAAAGGCATCTTGTACAATTTCCTCAGTAATTTCCTGAGAATCCGTCATTTTAAACACGAATTTCCCTAAAGGTTTATAATACCAATAAAACAGTTCAGTAAAAGAGCGCTCATTCCCCTCTGCTGCTTCAGACAGCAAATTTGTTTCATTGATATGAGCTTTAGCCATTAATTGATTCCCCTGTACGTTAAAATGTATTAAATACAGATGGCAATAATAAAGATTTTTACTGGATCTATACAAAAAAAGAAAAAGCTGAGCATTAGAACTTAAAACGCTCAGGCTATTACAGAAAAGTTACCTTATAGTTAACTCTACTTACCCGGCTTATACCCGGCAGTTACCCGGATGTTACTCGGACACTACCCGGGTTGAGCCGAGCAGTGTCCGGTTAACATCCGTTAATGTACCGTGAATTAAATTACCTTTAACTAGAACCAGAGCGAAACATAAGGTATCTTTAGACAAGGCAGAATATGAAAAAGTACTTGAGCTTTCAAAAGTTACCAAGTAGCGCTAGAAGAAACAAAACTCCCATTTATGAAAGTTAAACGCATAGTAATGAATGTTAATACGCCAGATGTAGCATTGGCAAAGATCTTTTACCAGGATATTTTAGGACTTGAGCAATTGATGGATCATGGCTGGATCAGAACATACGGATCTCATGAAACGTCAATGAATATCCAAATCAGCTTTGCCTCACAAGGGGGATCTGGTACAACGACACCGGATTTATCTATCGAAGTGGATGATGTAGATGAGGCCTTTAAAAGGATAAAGAAAGCGGGCTTTCCAATAATATATGAACTGACAAATGAACCTTGGGGAGTCAGGCGGTTCTACACTCGTGACCCTTTTGGGAACCTGATCAATATCCTTTCTCATTTATAAATTGACTGCGGCTTCATCTTTAAAAATACCGACAAAAAAGCTTCAAACGCAAAAAAGCTCATCTTTCGATGAGCTTTTCGTAGCCCGCAGGGGAATCGAACCCCTATTTCCAGAATGAAAATCTGGCGTCCTAACCGGTAGACGAGCGGGCCATTTAGTAAAGCGACTCACATTGCTGCTTATGCCTTACCTTTGGGTAGCGGGGACCAGACTCGAACTGATGACCTTCGGGTTATGAGCCCGACGAGCTACCAACTGCTCCACCCCGCACTATATGTTTACAAAACTCCGTTTGTAAATGTCTTTGCCTCTTATTAACCGTTCAACATCTCGGTAATTGGCTTCCGTAGCCCGTAGGGGAATCGAACCCCTGTTTCCAGAATGAAAATCTGGCGTCCTCACCCCTAGACGAACGGGCCATTTAAGATTGCCTCAGCTTATAAAAGCTGCGAACCTTTTGGTAGCGGGGACCAGACTCGAACTGATGACCTTCGGGTTATGAGCCCGACGAGCTACCAACTGCTCCACCCCGCACTATATACAATTTCTTTAGTGTTTGTTAAATCCTTAACTCTTCCTCCGAATTGGAATGCAAAGATATAATTCGTTCCTTTGCAATGCAAATTTATTTTAAAAAATATTTTCATGTCACATAAAGCAGGTTTTGTAAGCATAATAGGTAAGCCCAATGTGGGCAAATCCACCCTAATGAACGCCCTGGTAGGCGAAAAGCTTTCTATCATTACTCCAAAAGCACAGACTACCCGTCACCGCATTTTAGGAATTGTGAACGAAGAAAGCTATCAAATTGTTTTTTCGGACACGCCCGGCATCATAAAACCACTGTATGGTTTGCAAGATTCTATGATGAGTTCGGTAAAAGGAGCGTTAACTGATGCAGATCTGATTTTGTTTGTCACAGATATTAATGAGACACATGATGAGAATGATGTATTAGAAAAAATCATCAATACGGAAATCCCATTGGTAGTGCTATTGAATAAAATCGACAACTCTACACAGGAACAAGTAGATGAGAAATTCGCGTACTGGCAGGAAAAGTTAAATCCTAAACATATATATGCCATCTCGGCCCTGCACAAATATAATCTCGAAGGTATTTTGCCGATGATATTGGACTATATCCCCGAGCATCCAGCTTATTATGACAAGGAAGAATTAACCGACCGTAGCCAGCGCTTCTTCGTTTCGGAAATTATAAGAGAAAAAATATTCTTCAATTATAAAAAAGAAATCCCTTACAGTACTGAGGTTATCGTTACTGCCTTTAAAGAAGAACAAAGTAAAAATGGACCAATGGTGCGCATTACTGCCGAGATTGTAGTTGAACGCGATTCACAAAAAAACATTCTTATCGGAACAGGCGGAACAATGCTTAAAAAAGTTGGAATGGAAGCACGCAAGGACATCGAGAAATTTCTGGATCAGAAAGTTTTCCTGGAGACATTTGTTAAAGTAATTCCAGATTGGCGTAGTAAAAAGAACTACCTGAAAAGCTTCGGTTACGACTAAAATTTCTTACCCAAAAACTAAAATCAAGCATATCCACAGGATTGTGTATCTTTGTGGCTTTTAAAATATTCGTATAAAACACCCATGGCAAACATTATTGCAATTGTCGGAAGACCTAACGTAGGCAAATCTACCCTTTTTAACCGCTTAACTGAGAGTCGTAAAGCTATTGTTGATGATTTCAGCGGGGTAACGCGCGATCGTCATTACGGATCAGCAGAGTGGACAGATAAACAATTTACAGTGATCGATACTGGCGGTTATGTAGCCAATTCAGAAGATGTATTTGAAACTGCCATCCGCGAGCAAGTAGTTATTGCCATCGAAGAAGCCACTGTGCTTTTATTTATGGTTGACGTAACTACAGGCATTACCGATCTGGATGATGAGATTGCTCAATTGCTGAGACGCAGTAAAAAACCAGTATACATTGTTGTAAATAAGGTAGACAATACCCAGTTACAAAATGAGGCTGCTGTATTTTATAGCTTTGGTCTTGGAGAGATCCACCCAATATCCTCTATGACAGGATCAGGGACAGGAGATTTATTAGACGAGGTGATCAAACACTTCGAAGATCTCCCTGAGGAAGAAAATGCATTACCTAAGCTGACTATCGTAGGAAGACCAAATGTTGGAAAATCCTCTTTAATCAACGCACTAATTGGTAAAGAAAGAAATATTGTGACTCCTATTGCAGGTACTACAAGGGATTCGATCCATATCCACTATAATCAATTCGGTCACGAGTTTATGTTTATTGATACTGCAGGTTTACGTAAAAAAACCAAGGTAAAAGAAAACATAGAATTTTACTCGGTAATGCGTACCATTAAGGCGCTGGAAGAAGCCGATGTAGTGATCCTGATGATTGATGCAATGGAAGGTTTGGAGTCTCAGGACGTGAACATTTTCCACCTTGCAGAGAAAAACAAGAAAGGAATCGTTATCCTGGTTAACAAATGGGATTTAGTAGAGAAGAACAGTAAAACAGTAAATGTATTTGAAGATCAAATCCGCCAAAAACTACAACCGTTTACTGACATTCCTATCATCTTCACTTCAGTTGTTAACAAACAACGTATATTCCAGGCTATTGAAGCAGCGCTGGAGGTATTCAAAAACAGAGGCAAGAAAATCCCTACATCAAAATTAAATGATGTAATGTTGCCAATCATTGAAAAATACCCACCTCCTGCATTGAAAGGAAAATACATTAAAATCAAATACATCACTCAGATCAGTGGTACATCTCCGATGTTCGCCTTCTTCTGTAACCTTCCTCAATACATTAAAGAACCGTATAAACGTTTCATTGAGAATAAGCTACGTGAGAACTTTGATTTCAGCGGAGTGCCAATTCAAATCTATTTCAGACAGAAATAAAAAGAGTTTTACTACTGCAAGCTGGCAACAGCTTGCTTTACCATTGGATCACTTAGGTTTAATGCCTTGTAATAACCGGCATCACCTAAGTGATACTTGTATAAAAGCAGTTTAATTTCATTACAAATGAGTGATTTTGAAGCGCTCAACTGCTTCTGATCGATCACAACATCCCTATTCTGGATATACTTTAATAAGTCCTTATAATCGACATCACTAATCGAAAACGTAGACATATTTTGATCTAAATAACTCGCATTATACCTCTTGGCCAGTATGTCATACACAAAATCAAACAATATCTTTTTAGAAATCAGCTTACTGTAGAACCTATTATACCCCGTGGTATCTAGTTTTACATAAATATCAGGCTGTATCCCGCCTCTTGCAAGGTTTTTACTCTTTACTGTGTCTTTTGCACTATATGTATTATCAGTGGTCAACTCACCATCATTAAAACGGTCGTCAATCTCATTCTTATAAGCCCTATAGCCTTTTTTATAGGATTTCTGAATACTTCTACCCGAAGGAGTGTAATAACGTGCTATGGTAAGGTTTAAAGCAGAGCCATCACCAAAAGGAAATTGCTCCTGAACCAGCCCTTTACCAAAAGAACGGCGGCCGATGATCACCCCTCTACCCCAATCCTGTACAGCACCTGCAAGAATCTCGCTGGCAGAAGCCGAATTTTCATTAATTAATACGGCAAGCTTACCTTGTTCGAACTCTCCCCCACCTGAAGTGGTATAGTCCGTACGGGGTTCGTGCTTTCCTTCTGTATATACAATCAGCTTGTTCTCTTGCAAAATCTGGTTGGCTAAACCAGTAGCAGCACTCAGATAACCACCTCCATTATCTCTTAAATCAAGTATCAGCTTTTTCATGCCTTTGGACTTCAGGGACCTTATAGCTTCTATAAAATCTTTGTCTGTATCTGCACCGAACTTACTGATCCTGACATAAGCCGTTTCGGAGTTTAACAGGTAGGCTGCGTCGATACTGCTCACTTTTACACGGCTACGGTTAACAAAGAAAACCATTTGCTGGGTATCTCTAGGATGAAGGATGGTCAACTTTACAGCAGTCCCCTTTTTACCCCTGATCCGTCCGACCATCTGCTCCCTTGGCAAGGCTTTACCACTTACTGTAACTGTATCTATTTTTAGTATCTTATCTCCTTGCTTAATCCCAGCGTTAAAAGCGGGACCATCTTTTACCACGTTGGTAACCAGCAAAGTATCGTTCAGGATATAATATTCAACACCAATCCCCTCAAAGTTCCCTTCCAACGCTTCGGTCTGTTCACTGGCTTCATCGGCCGGAAGATACATACTATGCGGATCCAGCTGATGCAACAAACTATCTATAGGTAAGTGATTTAAGGAGTCGGCATTTACCTCATCAACGTAGTTTTTATTGATGATATGAATGATTTCATCGACCTTTTCAGTGTTGTTATTGACAAATGCCACCGGCTTTTGAAACTGATACCCCTGATCTTTCAAAAATTTATAGCCCAAAAACATTCCGACAATTAACGTAGCCGAATAAGTAAGGGCTATTAAGACATTAAAATGGGTATTCCTTTTCATAGATAAACGCTGCGTAAAGTTATAAAATTACCCAGTCAAATAATAAATTAAACTATGTTCATTTGCAATTGTTTAACATTTTGATAGAATTATTACGGAAGCTGCAGAATTAGGTATAAATTATACGGTTTTTACGCATAAATTTCTTGTTTAACAAGAAAATAACGAGTTTTATAAATCCATCCTAAGCAATACAATTACAAATAAAACAAGAATGGATGGCTGAATGCAGCCCTAAAATAATAAACATACATACAAAAAGATATGATAAGAGTAACCGAGCAAGAGTCAAAGTACCATGATATCGACCAGATGTCGGTACTTGAAATTCTGAAAGGCATCAATGAAGAAGATAAACTTGTTCCACAAGCTGTAGAAAAAGCAATCCCACAAATAGAGAAATTAGCAACTGCAGTAGCAGAGCGCATGGCAAATGGGGGAAGATTGTTTTACATCGGGGCAGGTACAAGTGGCCGTTTAGGTGTTGTCGATGCATCAGAATGTCCGCCAACATTTGGCGTTCCTTTTGATTGGGTAGTTGGTATTATTGCTGGTGGTGATACCGCCATCAGAAAAGCGGTTGAAAACGCAGAAGACGATGTGAACCAAGCATGGATTGACCTTCAGGAATACAACATCAATGCTAAAGATTCTTTGATAGGTCTAGCCGCTTCGGGCACAACCCCTTATGTTGTAGCGGGCTTAAACACTGCACGCAGTAAAGGAATTCTTACCGGATGTATTGTATGCAATGAAGGTGGCCCTATTGCTGCTGAAAGCGATTTTCCGGTAGAAGTAGTAGTTGGCCCCGAATTTTTAACAGGATCAACCCGTATGAAATCCGGCACGGCACAAAAGTTGGTTTTAAATATGCTGAGCACCACGGTGATGATAAGATTGGGCCGGGTAAAGGGCAATAAAATGGTGGATATGCAGTTAACCAATCATAAACTGGTTGACAGAGGCACGCAAATGGTCATGGATGAATTACACATCGACTACGACAAGGCCGCAGATTTACTATTGCGTCACGGAAGCGTTCGCAAAGCTGTAGAAGCCAGTAGAGCAAGTCATAACGAATAACAAAAAACAAGTATATGCACGAAATAGAACCTTATTATCTCTGGAGGGATGATTATATAGCAGCAGAAGATGAGCGTTCGCCCTTTTACAACACAGAGTATTCGGAGTTTTATTTTGACAAGCAGCTGTACAACTTCCTCATTCATCCACAATGGGACGATTTTGGATCAGGTACATTATACCTCAAAGTATTGTATGTGGACTATGATAGAAACTTCGCCATCATTGAGTTTATAGGTGAATGGAACGATGCTATTGGCAATGACATTATGCTCTTAAAACGCGAAATTCTGGAATTGATGATGGATGAAGGCATCAACAAGTTTATCCTTATCGGCGAAAACGTGTTGAACTTCCACTCTTCTGAAGAAGATAGCTATTATGAAGAATGGTTTCAGGATGTTGAAGATGGTTGGATTACAGGGATTAACTTCCAGGAGCATGTCATCAATGAGTTCAAAAGCAATAATATTGATTACTATATCAACTTCGGCGGACAGCTTGACGATTTGGCATGGCGCACTTTAAAACCACTTCAATTCTTTAAAAAAGTTGAAGAAACCCTGACAAAAAGGCTTGGGGCATAGCTTTTGTATGATAGAAACAATTAGTACCTTTAAATAAATTTAAAACAAATGGATAACAAAAATAATTATGACTGGTCACAACAATCTGTTTTTGTAGAAAAGACGACGGCTGGTGTGGGTAAGAAATTCTTTGCTAATGTGTTCTTATGGATGTTTGTGGCATTGACCTTGTCAAGCTTTGCAGCTTACTATATGTCGAGCACACCTGAAATGATGACTTACCTGATCAATCAGGAAACTGGTAAAATGGGCATGTTAGGTTGGGTAGCAATGCTTTCCCCACTTGGATTGGTTTTATTGATGAGTGCAGGCCTTAACCGTCTATCTTTTGGAGCGTTAGTAGGAGTCTTCATTCTTTATTCTGTATTGACAGGAGTAAGCTTAAGCTTTATTCTATTGGCTTATACCTCAGGTTCAGTATTAAGCTGCTTTATTGGTGCTGCTGGTATCTTTGGTATCATGGCCGTAATGGGTTATACGACCAATGTGGATTTAAGTAAATTTGGCCCAATCTTAATGATAGGTGTAGTTGGTTTAGTGATCGCCAGTGTGGTAAATATGTTCATTCAAAGTGCAAACTTTAGCTTGTTCATGGCCTTTATCGGTATCGCTATCTTTACAGCCTTAACTGCTTACGACGTTCAAAAACTAAAACGAATAGGTGCTGGTTTAGAAGAAAGTGGCGCACGTATGGAAGATGCTGATACTAAGAAATTGGCCATTATGGGTGCTTTATCACTTTATCTTGACTTCTTAAACATTTTCATTTACTTGCTAAGAATATTTGGCGACAGAAGATAATCACAACATTAAACTATAACATAGGGCTCCCAAATCGGGGGCCTTATTTGTTTAACAGGTGGCAAAGTTAGGTACTGCCATAAATATTTACACAAATGAATTACAAAAAAATATTCATCCTTAGCTTAATGTTATGCATTGGGCTAACGAGCAAAGCGCAAGACTTCACCCGTGCTAATTTTAAAATTGAAGATTATAAAAAAGGTGTTCAGAAAATTGAACTTACTTTTAACACCTTCGTCATCGGAATAAATCCTGATGGAGAAATTTCTTCCCTTGAGCCTTTAAGAAGGAGCCGCCAAAACGACTGGGACGATTATGAAGACAATCCGGTTTATGGGTCAAAAAACCTAGGTAGCTTAAACGTCATCTATTATGATAATTTTAACCTGGATAAATCCGGAAAAATAAAATCAATAGATGGGATTCCATTCGATTATTACAGCAGCTTTGATATCCATGACAAAAAGGGTAGACTAAAGTCTATTGGTAAAACCGTGATCAAATACAATAACAATTTTGATATTCATGAAATCAATGGCACCCTAAAATCTATTGGTGATATCGACTTCAAATACAATAATAATTTTGATATACATGAGCTCAAGGGAACCCTAAAATCTGTTGGTCCTATTAAAATAACTTGGTACAATACATTTGATAATGAAGCACAGCGTGGCAAAATAAAATCCATTAAAGGAAATACACGCACCATGCATGTTACTAAATAGACAGCGATTGACGACCGCCCTCATGGTCGATAATTTTATTGTTAACATAGAAACACTTGGCAAGTAAATCATTGAAATACAGAATATAATTCCAATTTTCACGAAAATCAGCCCCATTAATACAATTTTATATGCTTTAACCGCTGTTTTTTTGGAAATGATTTTTCTTTGTTGCACCTTTGTAATGCTTATAGAGAAAGACGGAGGGATTAGACCCTGCGAAGTCTTGGCAACCTGTGCTTACAAGGTGCTAAATTCTACTGGAACCGGAACTACTGGCTCCCGAAAGATAAGTTGAATTCGTCCAACACCTGAATTCCGAATAAGCTTTGTATGTAATGAGTTCGGCACTTGTTTAGGCTTTCGCCTCTATCAAAAATAGCTTATTACCTGCTCATATGATTTTTTGTTAAATGAACATTAGAGAAGAATTAGAAAAACGAATCCTAATTATTGATGGTGCAATGGGCACTATGATACAGCGATACGTTTTAACTGAAGAAGATTTTAGAGGCGAGCGCTTCAAAGATCACCCATGTGATGTAAAGGGGAACAACGATTTACTAAACTTAACCCGTCCCGACATCATTAAAGCGATACATACCGAATACCTAAAGGCCGGTACTGATATCATTGAGACCAACACTTTTAGCACACAACGTATTTCTCTGGCTGATTACCAGATGGAAGAACTGGATTATGAGATGAGCTTTGAAGGCGCTAAAATTGCTAAAGAAGCTGTCGATGAATTTATGGCGGCCAACCCCGACCGTAAATGTTTTGTTGCCGGAGCCGTTGGGCCAACCAACAGAACCTTGTCTATCTCTCCAGATGTGAATGATCCTGGTTTTAGGGCCATTACCTTTGATGAACTGGTTGATGCTTACGATCAGCAGGTTCGCGGACTGGTTGATGGTGGTGCTGATCTACTGCTAATCGAAACCATTTTTGATACTTTAAATGCCAAAGCTGCGATATTTTCTATTAAAAAATATGAGGCAGAAATTGGCCGTAAAATAGAGATCATGATCTCGGGCACGATTACCGATGCATCGGGAAGGACTTTAAGTGGGCAAACCGCTGAAGCATTCCTAAATTCGGTGATTCATGCCAACCCGCTAAGCATCGGTTTTAACTGTGCATTGGGTGCGAAAGACATGAGACCTCACATTGAAGAACTTTCGGCAAAAGCGCCTTGTTATGTTTCGGCTTATCCAAATGCGGGTTTGCCTAACGAATTTGGCGCCTACGATGAAATGCCGCACGAAACAGCTCATCTGGTGGGAGATTTTATCCAGCATGGCTTTGTAAACATAGTTGGTGGCTGCTGTGGTACTACTCCAGATCACATTGGTTGTATCGCTGCGAAAGCAAAAAATGTTGCTCCTCGTACAATTCCACATCTTGAACCTTATATGCGTTTAAGTGGTTTGGAGCCAGTTACGATTACACCTGAAAGTATTTTTGTAAATATTGGTGAGCGTACAAACATTACCGGATCTCCAAAATTCTCAAAACTAATTTTAGGTGGAGATTTTGAAGCTGCTTTAACTGTTGCGCGTCAACAAGTTGAAGGTGGCGCACAGGTGATTGATGTAAACATGGATGAAGGGATGATCGATTCGGAAGCATCGATGACGAAATTCTTAAACCTGATTGCTTCCGAACCTGATATTTCTAAGCTACCGATCATGGTCGATTCTTCCAAATGGACTGTAATTGAAGCTGGATTAAAATGCTTGCAGGGTAAAGGAATTGTAAACTCTATCTCGCTTAAAGAAGGAGAAGAGAAATTCAGAGAAAGTGCCCGCAAAATCATGACTTACGGTGCTGCCGTAGTGGTAATGGCTTTTGATGAGCAAGGACAGGCCGATAATTTTGAAAGAAGAAAAGAGATCTGTAAAAGGTCATACGATATTTTAGTAGATGAGATCGGCTTTCCTCCGCAAGACATTATTTTTGATCCAAACATCCTAACGGTTGCAACCGGTCTGGAAGAACACAATAACTACGCGGTAGATTTTATAAATGCCACCCGCTGGATTAAAGAGAACCTGCCTTATGCAAAAGTGAGTGGTGGGGTATCCAATATTTCCTTCTCTTTTAGAGGAAACAATACGGTTAGGGAGGCGATGCACTCTGCATTTTTATACCACGCCATTCAGGCTGGTCTGGATATGGGAATTGTGAACGCCGGAATGCTTGAAGTTTATCAGGAGATTCCACCGGAACTGCTTGTACTGGTTGAAGATGTATTGTTGAACCGTAGGGACGATGCGACAGAAAGACTGGTTGAATTTGCAGATACCATCAAATCTAAAGGAAAAGAGATTGTAAGGGATGAAGAATGGCGTAAAAACCCGGTTGAAGAAAGACTTTCTCATGCTTTAGTTAAAGGTATTATAGAGTATCTGGACGATGATGTGGAAGAAGCCCGTCAGAAATATGCAAGACCAATCCAAGTAATTGAAGGTCCACTGATGGATGGGATGAACATTGTAGGTGACCTTTTTGGTGCCGGAAAAATGTTCTTGCCACAGGTTGTAAAATCTGCCCGTGTAATGAAAAAAGCAGTGGCTTATTTATTGCCTTTTATTGAGCAGGAAAAATTAGACAACCCAGATCAGGATCAGAACTCATCTGCAGGTCGAATATTAATGGCCACTGTAAAAGGTGATGTACATGATATTGGAAAAAACATTGTAGGTGTTGTTTTAGCTTGTAACAACTTCGAAATTGTAGATATGGGCGTAATGGTTCCTGCACAGGATATCATTAAAAAAGCCAAAGAAATAAATGCTGACATTATTGGTTTAAGTGGTCTGATCACGCCTTCATTGGATGAGATGGTTCATTTTGCCAAAGAAATGGAACGTGAAGGCTTTACCATTCCATTGATGATTGGTGGAGCGACAACTTCTCGTATCCATGCAGCCGTAAAGGTGGCGCCAAACTATTCGGGTCCGGCGATACATGTTTTAGATGCCTCAAGAAGTGTAACTGTAGCCAGTACATTGATGAACAAGGATACCAGAGAGGAGTATATTGCTGGGATCAGGGCAGAGTATGATAAAGCACGTGAGGCTCATTTAAACAAGCGCTCCGACAAGCGTTTTAAAACCATTGAAGAAGCACGTAAGGATAACTTTAAAATAGACCCGGCGCTGGTAGCCCCTGCCCCCAAATTCACAGGAACACAAGTGTTTGAAAATTATCCTCTAGAGGAGCTTGTACCCTATATTGACTGGACCCCATTTTTCCAAACCTGGGAACTTCGCGGAAGCTACCCAAGGATACTGGAAGATAAAGTTGTAGGCGATGAGGCGAAAAAATTATTTGCTGATGCACAAACCTTGCTAAAAAGGATAGTTGATGAGAAATTATTAACTGCTAAAGCCGTAATTGGTTTCTGGCCAGCAAATGCTGTTGGTGATGATATTGTATTGAATGTTGAGGGCAAAGAAGTGGTGATCCATACTTTACGCCAGCAGGCAGAAAAAACTGCAGATCAGCCTTATTATGCACTTTCTGATTTTGTGGCTCAAAAAGAAACTGGAGTACCTGATTATTTTGGTGGTTTTGCCTTAACAACTGGCATAGGTTGTGATGAGCTGGTTGCTGAATTTGAGGCTGTTTATGATGACTATAACAGCATCATGGCCAAAGCATTGGCCGACAGGTTGGCAGAGGCATTTGCGGAAAGAATGCATGAGTTAGTGAGGAAAGATTATTGGGGATATGCAAAAGATGAGATTTTAGACAATGAGGCTCTGATTAAAGAAGAATATTCAGGTATTCGTCCGGCACCAGGTTACCCTGCTTGTCCAGAGCACACTGAAAAAGGTACTTTGTTTGAACTATTGGATGCTGAGGCTAAAATTGGTCTTCGTTTAACGGAAAGCTATGCCATGTATCCTACTGCAGCAGTAAGCGGGTTTTATTTTGCGCACCCACAATCGAGATATTTTGGATTGGGTAAAATTACTAAAGATCAGGTTGAAGATTACGCAGTAAGGAAAAATATGCCTCTTGAAGAAGTCGAAAGATGGCTAAGCCCTAACCTGGCGTACTAATCCTTTATTGAACACAAACCCAAAAAAACCAAAATTAGAACTAATGAAAATTATAGATCATATAAATAATGCAAAGGGTAAAACCTTGTTCTCATTTGAATTATTACCGCCTATCAAAGGACAAAGTATCAAAGGAATATTTGACGCTATAGATCCTTTAATGGAATTTAATCCGCCATTTATTGATGTAACTTATCTACGCGAAGATTATATTTATAAACAACATGCAAATGGCTTATTGGAAAAAGTAGCTTACCGCAAACGTCCAAGTACAGTGGCGACCTGCGCGGCCATTATGAATAAATATAAGGTTGATGCTGTGCCTCATTTAATTTGTGGTGGTTTTACCAAAGATGAAACAGAAAATGCTTTGATTGATCTTCAATTTTTGGGTATCGACAACGTATTGGTATTAAGAGGTGATGCGCGTAAAAGCGATAATGGCTTTATTCCTACACCGAATGGCCATGCCTATGCTTCAGAACTATTGCAACATGTAGCAGACATGAACAAGGGTAAATACTTGCACGACGATATGGAAAGTGCCGAAAAAACCGATTTCTGTATCGGTGTTGCTGGCTATCCTGAAAAACATTTTGAATCGCCTAACCTGGACACAGACTTCAAATGGCTGAAACATAAAGTAGACACTGGTGCTGATTTTATCGTAACTCAGATGTTCTTCGACAATAAAAAATATCAGGAATTTGTTGATAAATGCAGGGCTAACGGGATTAATGTCCCCATCATTCCGGGGTTAAAGCCAATTACCAGTAGTAAACAATTAATTAGTTTACCTAAAATATTCCACCTCGATATTCCTTTGGAATTGAGTGAAGCTGTACAAGCTTGCAAGTCCGAAAAAGAGGTAAAAGAAGTGGGTATTGAGTGGATGATCAACCAATGCAATGAGCTTAAAGCAATGGGTGCACCGGTATTGCATTTCTACACAATGGGGAATCCGGAGCCTACAAAAAGAATTGCCCGCGCAATTTTTTAAATCCTATCCAACTAACAGTGCAAACTATCATCCTGAGTTTCTGGACCAACTCAGGATGACAGCATAGTTGGAACCGATAAAAAAGCCTTTCCTGTTTTTTGGAATACTCTTTGTATATTCAATAACTTAAACTTAATTTTATATGAAAAGGCTGATGCTATTTACAGTGGTTATTGCAAGTTCTTTAGTGTCTTGCACGACCATGAAACCCGGAACTATAGGCAATGGTGGATTATCTCAATTGGGTGGAACCTGGGAGCTGAATTATATATCAGGACCAAGAATAGCGTTCAATGGGCTGTATCCAGGCAAAAAACCAATCATTAAGTTTGACATTGCTGAGAAAAGATTTAGTGGAAACACCAGTTGTAACTCTTTCTCTGGACAACTGATTGCAGACGATTCGACGATTAACTTCACAAAACCATTTATGATGACAAAAATGGCCTGCCCCGGCGAGGGAGAGACCACTTTTGTAGAAATGCTTAAAAAAGCAAGTAATTATACGATAACCAGCGATAGTACCCTGAATTTTATGATGGGTGATATTGCTATTATGCGTTTTAGTAAGAAGTAGTTAGGTAATTTTTAAAAGATTCAAAAGCAGTGTCCATAGCTGTAGCATGTTTTTGTTTTGCAGCCAAACTTTTTACTTGTTCCGGAATTTCAATTTTAGCTTTCATCTCTTCAGGAAAAACATCTGGAAACTTACAGGCATGTGCGGTAGATAGGAAAACGCCTGCAAAATCTTTATTATCGGTTTCTTTTCTATATTCCTGTAAAGCCTTCCAGGCTATTGCAGTGTGTGGACAAGCGATGTAACCGAAATTACTGTATATAGCTTTCATTCCTTCCAATGTTTCTTCATCCGTATACCGATAGCTTTTCAATATTTGCTGCAGGTTAGCCTTATCATTGTGGAACATATCCATAATTCTCACCCAGTTACTTGGGGCACCAACATCCATGGCATTAGCATAAGTTTGAACCGAAGGACGGGTTTCATATACACCTGTTTCCAGAAAACGGGGAACAGTATCATTCACATTTGTTGCTGCTATAAATTGTTTTACAGGCAAGCCCATTTTATAAGCTAATAAGCCAGCAGCTATATTCCCAAAATTTCCGCTTGGCACTACAAATACGACATCCTTTTTACCTTTCTTTTTTAATTGCGCATAGGCATTGAAATAATAGAATGTTTGTGGTATCAACCTCGAAATGTTAATGGAATTTGCAGAAGTAAGACGGAACTTGCTATTGAGTTCATCATCAGCAAAAGCTTGCTTAACTAGCGCCTGGCAATCGTCAAACGTACCATCTACTTCAACAGCATGTATATTCTGGCCATTGGTACAAAGTTGTAATTCTTGTATATCGCTAACCTTTCCTTTAGGATAGAGGATGGTTACCCGGGTGTTTGGCACTCCTAAGAATCCTAAGGCTACGGCACCACCGGTATCGCCAGAAGTAGCAACTAATACATCAAGGGTTTTCTCGTTATCTTCTAAAAAGTAAGCCATGATCCGGCTCATAAATCTTGCGCCAAAATCTTTAAAGGCTAATGACGGGCCATGAAAAAGCTCTAGAACATATTCATTGTCGGCCAGTTTTACTACCGGGGCATCAAAATTAATAGCGTCATCAATGATGCTCTTGAGGTCTTTGGCTGGGATAGCATCTTGCAATAAAGTTGAAGCTACTTTAAAAGCAATTTCAGGTAAAGTGAACTGATCAATTGTGTCGATAAATTCCTGATCCAATTGCGGAATATGCACAGGCATGTACAGACCTTTATCTGTAGGCATGCTATTGAATACCGCGGTAGGAAAATCAACGCTTAGGTTATGGTTGTTGGTACTGTATAATTTCATTTTGTTTAGTCGTTTATAGCATGACGCTTTTATTATTAGTCTAAAATAACCGGGCCTCTCTTATTTACTTCGGAAACAAAAGCCAGGCTATTAATGGCAATATTTTTTAGATGATGTTGTAATTTCTGAGTAATCCGATTCGCTGTTTCTGCATCTTTAGTAAGTGCAAACACAGATGGTCCCGAGCCAGAAATACCAAAGCCAATAGCTCCACTTTCCATAGCCAATTCCCTAAGCCTTTCGAAATCAGGAATCAGAATAGAACGAGTTGGCTCAACCAAAATATCCGTCATACTACGCCCAATCAGGTCGTAATCATTCATAAATAATCCACTTACCAATCCGGCAACATTACCCCATTGCGTTACTGCATCTTTTAAATATACTTTAGAGCGAATCATCTGACGTGCATCTTTAGTGGGCACATCTACCTCAGGATATACAATTGCTGCATGCAAATCCTGCGGAAAAGGCAGGCTAATGATATCTAGCGGACTATAACTTCTGATCAGCACAAAACCACCCAATAAGGCCGGAGCCACATTATCAGCATGTCCGTATCCACAAGCTAGTTCCTCCCCTTTCATCGCAAAAGGAACAAGCTCTCTATTTGTCAACTGATTATCAAACAAAGTATTGATGGCAAAAAGACCGGCAACCGTACTGGCCGAACTTGAGCCCAATCCACTACCTATTGGCATCTTTTTATGCAGCTCTATCTCGATACCTGCATCGGGCCTACCAATATGCTCCAGGTATTGCTTTGCAATCGCACTAACTGTATTCTTATCAGGATTTAAAGGTAAACGGCCTTCATCACCGGTAATTTTTAAAAGAGACACTCCCGGTTTATCTGTCAAACGCATGATCACCTCATCACCTGGCTCATTTACTGCGAAACCAAGGACATCAAACCCACATACTACATTCGCCACAGTTGCCGGGGCAAAAACTTTTACTGATTTTCTCATAACCTATTATCTTTTACCCACGTTTATAATGTCTGCAAATACTCCGGCTGCTGTTACTTCAGCACCTGCACCAGGACCTTTAACTACCAATGGGCGTTCTTTGTATCGATCAGTAGTGAAAGAAATGATGTTATCACTACCCGAAAGCATATAGAAAGGGTGCGCATCATCAACCATTTGAAGGGTTATAGATACCTTACCGTCTTCCAGTTTACCTATATATCTTAATACCTTATTGCCTTTTGCAGCTTCCTGCTTTAGATTTTCAAAATGTGTGGCATTCTTTTCCATTTCCTGATAGAAATCAGCTACGCTACTGGCGGCTAAACAATCGGCCGGAAGCATGCTCTCTATCGCAACATCCTTTTCCTCCAATGCATATCCAGCATCACGGGCAAGGATTAACATTTTGCGCATAAAATCTTTACCGTTTAAGTCGTCTCTAGGATCAGGTTCTGTATAGCCTAAATCCTGCGCCTCCTTCACCACCTCGTGAAATAACCTGTCGCCTTTAAAGTTATTAAAGATGTAAGATATTGTTCCCGATAGGATGGCTTCGATACTGGCAATCCTATCGCCGCTCAGCATTAAATCTTTTAGGGTGCGGATAATTGGCAGACCAGCACCCACGTTAGTTTCGTAATAAAAATCTACACCATGTTTTCTCGCAGCTTCTTTAAAAGCAACGTATTGATCATACTCAGCCGAGTTCCCGATCTTATTGCAGGTAACTACTGAGATGCTGGATTGCAACACATCCAAATAAAACTGAATAGGATTATGACTAGCTGTATTATCTACAAACACGCAATTGGCCAGATTCATATCTTTCATTTGCTTGATAAAATCGCCCAAATCTGCTTTTTCACCCTGTTCTTCCAACACACTTTCCCAGGTAGTTAAATCTATACCTTCTGGGTTTAAATACATTTTACGGGTATTACTCACTCCCATGACTTTTACCTGAAGATCATTGTTTTTCGCCAGGAAAGGCATTTGGTTTTGCAATTGCTGGAATAAAGTTTTTCCGATATTACCAGTACCCAGGCAAAATATATTCAATGTCTTTTTAAGGTCCGAATAGAAGGCGTCATGAACAGCATTTACTGCTTTAGATAAATCTGCTCTTGACAGAATTACGGAAATATTGTACTCTGAAGAACCTTGTGCAATAGCTCTGATGTTTACACCATTTCTGCCTAGAGCATTAAACAACCTTCCTGAAATTCCAGGTGTACGTTTCATGTTTTCGCCCACAATAGCCAAGATTGAAAGTCCGTTTTCTACCTCAGGGTATTCGAGTTTACGGGCCTGCAGCTCCAGTTCAAACTCCTTGCTGATCAATGCCAATGCTTTTAAAGCATCTGTAGGTTTAACGGCAAAAGTGATACTATGCTCTGATGAGGATTGTGTGATGAGCACCACGTTTACTTGTTCTCTGGATAAAAGAGAAAACAATCTTCCGCTAAATCCAGCCTTGCCTACCATCCCACTTCCTGAGAGATTTAAAATGCTGATTTCATCAATAGAAGAGATTCCTTTTATGGGCAAACTAGAGGCTTGCGCGCCATGTTTGATATAAGTACCTGGAAAATCTACATTGAAAGTGTTTTTAATTACAATTGGTATTTTCTTTAAAAATGCCGGAGTCATGGTTGGCGGATAAATCACCTTTGCACCGAAGTAAGAAAGCTCCATTGCTTCAATATAACTTAATTCAGGTAATGAAAACGCTTTTTTAACAATTCTCGGATCGGCGGTAAGCATCCCGTCCACATCTGTCCATATTTGAATTTCCTCTGCATTTAAAGCTGCTCCCCAAATGGCAGCAGTATAGTCGCTACCACCACGACCTAATGTAGTGATCCGTCCATCCTGGTTACTGGAAATAAATCCGGTAACAAAAAGCAATTTATCTTTATTGGATTCATAGAAATCTCTGATCAATGTTTCGGTAAGCTGGGTGTTAACTTTCGCTTGTCCGAAATTGCTATCTGTTTTAATCAGTTCAGCACCATCTACATAAAGTGAATTGGCGAAATACTGACGTGCGATATGGCTCACCATTACATTTGAACATCGCTCACCGTAGCTAAGGATCAGATCTTTGGTTTGCAGACTCAACTCACGAAGGGTATATACCGATTGTAGAATGTCTTCCAATTCGTTAAAATAGATCTTCAGTTTGGTCAATACTGGGTTTTGGGCTCCTGCCGGAAGCAATGCACGAATCACTTCGAAATGTTTAGCTTCTACAGCTTTAAGTTGATCAGCATAATCCGCACCGCTTCTCGCATTTTCTGCCATAAGTAATAGGGTGTTGGTTACTCCACCCATTGCAGAAAGAACAACAATTGGGTTTTCATCTCCCTTTTCTTTCTTGAGTATATCCATAAGGGCGCTAATGCTTTGCGCTGACCCGACAGATGTACCTCCAAATTTTAAAATATTCATAGTTGTTGGTTAAAAAAAAAGCGCCTTCCCCTGTTAGAGGAAGGCGCTTTTTTGTGGTTGTTATATTTTCATTTTCAGCCCACTAGCTTACCTTCCTCCGTGCTATGCCGGTGGTTGTGGTAATCGTAGTAATGGTTGAATTGTTATACATTGTATTTCTTACACTATCTTGTAACTGGCAGTAAAGTAAAGTTATATTTTTCTAATTAGCAAATGTTTATAAAAATAAATTATTAATAGATCGATTTAGTAGGCATTATCTATTCAAGCAGATCTGAACTCAACAAATGCAACATTTTCTTACCTTTACGCATTATATGCAAGGATTAGTAATAAAATCAACAGGAAGCTGGTATCAGGTACATGCCGAAAATGGGCTTGATTACGACTGCCGGATAAAAGGCAAGTTCAGGATACAGGGTATCCAAACCACCAATCCTATTGCTGTAGGTGATCAAGTGGAATTTGAATTGGAACCCAATTCAGAGAATGGCGTGATTAACAAGCTGTACGACAGACGAAATTATATCATTCGTAAATCCATCAACTTATCTAAGCAGGCGCAAATCATTGCGGCAAACCTTGATCAGGCATTTTTGGTAGTTACACTGGCATCACCCCGTACCTCATTGGGATTTATAGACCGCTTTTTAGCTACGGCTGAAGCGTATGATATTCCTGCGGTACTAATTTTTAACAAACTTGATCTGTTTAATGAAGATGGGTTGGCAATTTTAGAAGAATACAAAGCCATTTACGAGCACATTGGCTATCCATGTTATACTGTTTCGGCACTTGAAGGCACCAATATTCCATTGATTGAAAGTCTATTAAAAGACAAGACGACCTTATTTTCCGGTCATTCGGGTGTAGGAAAATCTAGCTTAATCAATGCTTTATTACCTGGCCGAAGTATCAAAACCGGTGAAATATCTGAAGCAAGTGATAAGGGACAACACACCACTACTTTTGCTGAAATGCACACCTTACCATTCGGCGGGTACCTTATAGATACTCCCGGAATACGCGAACTGGGCATCTACGACATCAAACCCGAAGAACTGGGACACTATTTCAGGGAAATGAGAGCTTTGATGAATAAATGCCGTTTCAACAACTGTCGTCATGTCAACGAACCTGGTTGTGCCGTCATTAAAGCAGTAGAAGATGGTGAAATTGAGTTGAGCAGATATGAGAGTTACCTGAGTATCTTCCATGGAAATGAAACCAGGGCTTAAATCATGAGAGCGGTTATACAGAGAGTTACGGCTGCAAGTTGTGTTGTAGAGGGAAACACCACTGGTAGTATTGAGCTTGGCTTTTTAGTTTTGCTTGGTATTGAGGATGCGGATACCTGTGAGGATTTGGAATGGCTTGCTGGAAAAATAGTGAACATGAGGGTGTTCGGCGATGAGGAAGGCCTGATGAATAAGGCTTTGACTGACGTTGATGGGAATATTTTGCTGATCAGCCAGTTTACGCTGTTCGCCTCAACTAAAAAAGGCAATAGGCCCGGTTTTACACGCGCAGCTCGGCCAGATAAGGCAATTCCTCTTTATGAAGCCATGATTAAACAACTATCCTTACTATTGAACAAAGAAATACAAACCGGAATATTTGGTGCGGATATGAAGATCAGCCTGGCAAATGATGGACCGGTAACGATTGCGATCGATACAAAAAACAAAGAATAATATGACCATAGCAGAGGCACAGGAAACGGTAGACCAGTGGATCAAAACAACTGGCATCCGTTATTTTAATGAACTGACCAATACCGCCATTTTAATGGAGGAGGTTGGTGAAGTGGCACGAATCATGTCGCGCAAATATGGTGAACAGTCTTTCAAAAAAAGCGATGAGGCGGTAGATCTGGGCGATGAAATGGCTGATGTTTTATTCGTATTGATCTGTCTGGCCAATCAAACTGGAATTGACCTGACAGCTGCAATGGAAAAGAATCTGATAAAAAAGAGCATCAGAGATGCAGATAGACATAAGAACAATGAGAAACTAAAATAGAATGTATAAAAAAACGGAGTTAAGATAAATTAGCTCCGTTTTTTATACCTAACAGGTAGAATACTACAATGTCGCTTTAATTTTGGCTGCAGCTTCTGCCAGTTCTTCCTGCGTTGGTTTCAATTTTTCCTTACTGAAATTCATATCGTTTACGTGGTTCATCGGAATCAAATGAATATGCACATGCGGCACTTCTAATCCGATAACAGCAACGCCAACCTTTTTACATGGGAAAGCCTCTTTTAGTCCTGTAGCTACTATTTTAGCAAATAGGGTTAATCCGAAATAACTTTCTTCATCCATATCAAAAATGTAATCTATCTCTTTTTTAGGGATAACCAATACATGTCCCATCACCAACGGATTCACATCCAGAAATGCGAGGAACTCGGTGGTCTCTGCAACAATATGTGCTGGAATTTCACCATTTACGATTTTTGAAAAGATGCTTGCCATATTTTTAATTTTATCTGCTGATCTCTAATATTTCGAATTCCATTTTACCTGCAGGCACTTCAATCTCGGTGGTATCACCTACAGATTTACCCAATAGACCTTTAGCAATTGGAGATTTCACAGAGATCTTTCCCGTTTTAAGATCCGCTTCTGATTCTGCAACCAATTGGTAAGACATCGTTGCGCCATTTTTAACGTTCTTTATCTTTACGATAGAAAGTGCAAGCACTTTAGATGTATCTAATTTAGACTCATCAATCAACCTTGCAGTTGATAGTGTGCCCTGTAACTTGGAGATTTTTGCTTCATGTAGGCCCTGTGCTTCCTTAGCTGCATCATATTCGGCATTCTCAGAAAGATCACCTTTATCTCTTGCTTCAGCAATTGCCTTTGATATCAATTGCCTCCCGGTAGTTTTTAAATACTGTAACTCTTCTTTGAGTTTATCTAAACCATCTTGGGTATAATACGTTACCTCTGTCATAGCTCGTTTATTTATTGTAAATCCTCTAAAAAACAAACAAGACTACATCGGCTTTTAAGCCTACATAGTCTTGCTTCAATTAAAACGAAGATAATAGGGTAATAGCACAAAAACAAATTTTTGAGCTTAAATGATGCAGGAATGATGAAATAAATCTGTTAAAAAGAACTCAACTTTTCGGCCAACACTTCAGATATCTTACGATAGGACTCAAATGTCCAACCTCCAACATGAGGCGTTAAGATCACTTTACCCGACGACTTAAGGTCATTAAACCAATCCTGGGCCGCCAGCGCCGGAAACTTCTCTACTTCAAGCACATCCAATCCCGCAGCGATTATTTTGTTATTTTTAATAGCCGATAAAACGGCTTTAGTATTCACGATTTCCCCCCTGGCCGTATTGATAAAAAATATAGGTTTACGGAAATGAAGTAAGTATTCCTCATTAACCAGCTGTCTGGTTTCGGGAGTGAGGGGAATATGAAGACTCAGCACATCGCTATGCTTCACAATCTCTTCCATACTTACCTCTCTGGCATATGCATCAGTAAAACCTGTTTTATATTTATCGTAAGCGATTACATTCACATCAAATCCTGAAAGCTTTTTAGCAAAACTTTTGCCCATAAAACCATAACCAATGATGCCTACTGTACGCCCCTTTAACTCATAACCACGATTCCCTTCTCGGTCCCAGATACCATTGCGCACTTCTGTATCAGCATTTCTGAAGTTATTCATCAGACTTAACAGCAATCCTGTCGCATGCTCACCAACGGCATCCATATTCCCTTCAGGGGCATTTAACAGCATTATATTCCTTTGCTTTGCGAATAGTTCATCGATGTTATCCAGCCCAGCTCCTGCCCTTGCAATAAACTTGAGATTCGGCGCAGCTTCCATCAATTCTTTATCAATCAGAAACTTTGTACGTACCGCAATCCCAACGTAATCTCCAATAACAGCCAATGTTTCAGGTCTGGTGATTAAAGGTTTATCGTGTACTTCATAACCCAATGTAGTTGCACTTTCTTTAAATGCAGGATGCAGGTCATCAACAATTAATATTTTTCCTTTCATGCGTTGTAATAGCTTGCGTTATGGGGTGTATTATTTTGAAAGCTCCGACAAGTGTGAGGTTAATTCGATGAAATCGGCCACGCTTAACTGCTCTGCCCGTTTATCAAAAAATGGATGTATATCCATCTTGTCTTTAGGAATTACCCCAGAAAGCGAGTTCCTCAGGGTTTTTCTCCTCTGATTGAAACCAGCCTTTACTGTGCGCCAAAATAACTTCTCATCACAAGGAAGCGTTTCAACATTGTTTCTACTCAGTCTGATTACCCCAGAATTTACTTTTGGTGGCGGATTAAATGTACCAGGCTTAACACTAAATAAGTACTCTATATCATAATAAGCCTGAATTAGCACACTTAGTATCCCATAATCTTTTGTACCCGATTTTGAAGCACAACGTTCTGCCACTTCCTTTTGAAACATACCCACCATTTCGACCACACTATCTCTATTTTCAAGAATCTTAAACAGGATTTGTGAAGATATGTTGTAAGGAAAGTTACCGATGATGGCATACTTCTCTTTAAATATTTCGGAAAGATCAAGCTTTAGAAAATCTCCATTGATAAGCCTGTTGCCCAACTGCGGGTATTTTTGGTTTAAAAAATGATAGGATTCAACATCAATATCTATCAGGTAAGTTTCGAGATCCGTACGCTCCAACAATAAATCAGATAGGATGCCCATACCAGGTCCAACTTCAAGCACCTGTTTGTATTTGTCAGTATGAACAAGGCCGTTTACAATTTTTGCTGCGATATTTTTATCCGTTAAAAAATGTTGCCCTAAATGTTTTTTTGCCTTCACCAAACTCATATATTCTCCCTTAAAAGCTGCAAAATAAGTAAAGTTTTACTAGTATCCGGCTAACATTAAGGTGAAAATCTGTAATTTGCACCAAATTTCTATTCAGGCATGAGCAATAAAATTAAAATTGGAATAAGTATTGGCGATATAAACGGGATTGGATTAGAAGTAATCTTAAAAACTTTATCGAACAATAGCATTCTTGACTACTGCACTCCAATAGTTTACGGACATACTAAAGTTGCTTCTTATCATAGAAAAGCATTAGGATTAACAGATTTTGCATTTAATGTGATCAACGACCCTGCTTCGGCTAATCCGAAAAAGGCAAACCTGATCAATTGCTGGGAAGAAGACGTAAAAATAGATTTAGGCGTTTCTAACGAGATTGGCGGAAAATATGCACTAATATCTCTTCAAAAGGCTACAGATGCTTTGATAAAAGGAGAAATTGATGCATTGGTTACTGCGCCGATTAACAAACACAACATCCAATCGGAAACCTTTCAATTCCCTGGACATACAGAATACTTACAGGAACAGAGCAACAGTACAGATGTATTGATGTTTATGATTAGTGAAGACATTCGTGTAGGGGTTGTTACGGGGCACATCCCTGTTTCAGCTATCGCGCAAAGCATCACCAAAGAAAAGATTGTTAAGAAATTGGTTTTGATGAACGAGAGTCTTAAAAAAGATTTCTGGATTGAAAAACCAAAAATCGCTGTATTGGGATTAAACCCACATGCTGGCGATAATGGTTTATTGGGTAAAGAAGAAGAACAAATTATCATGCCGGCCATCCAAGAAGCCTTTGATAAGGGCGTGATTTGTTTTGGCCCCTATCCTGCTGATGGTTTCTTCGGAAATGGCAGTCACAAGCAGTTTGATGCTATACTGGCCATGTACCACGACCAGGGCTTGATTCCTTTTAAAACCATTGCTTTTGGCACGGGTGTGAATTTCTCTGCTGGTTTAAAAATAGTACGTACTTCACCGGATCATGGTACCGGATATGATATTGCTGGAAAAAACCTGGCAGATCCTTCTTCATTCATTGAAGCTATCTTTGCAGCTACACATATTGTGAAGAACAGGAGAGAACAGGAGGCTTTATTAAGCAATCAATTAAGAACGGGAGGGAAAGTAATTGAAACTGCCGCAGATATGAAAGATGACGCGAATTAAAAAAGATTTGCAACCATTGAAAATAATCTCTACATTTGCGGGCTAAAATTTTGTTACAATTGAAACCATTAAAACAATTTTCAATCCCATTTACAGGCTTAAAAATTGGCAAGCATCAGTTTGATTTTGAGGTCGATAACAGTTTTTTTGAAGCTTTTGAATACTCTTTAGTAAAAAAAGGAAACTTAAAAGCAGAAGTTGAGCTTGACAAACAAGAGACCATGCTATTGCTGCAGTTCCGTATAAAAGGAACAATAGTATTAGATTGCGACAAATGTTTGGCCGAGTTTGAGGCACCAATAAGCGTACAGGAAAGGCAGATTGTAAAATTTGCTGAAGATGAATTAGAAAGCGATGATCTGGAGATCATCACCTTAAGTAGAAAAGAGAGTGAGCTTGATATCTCGGAACTGATTTACGAATTCATCACAGTATCGGTACCTTATATTAAGATTTGTGAAGAGAATGGTGACGGTCAGAAATGCGACCAGGAGATGATTGCAAGACTGGAAAGTTTAGCAGTAGGATCACAAGAAGAAGAACAACAACAAAGTGATGACCCAAGGTGGGCAGCATTAAAGAAATTAAAATAATAATATTTAAATAAATCAACAATGGCACATCCAAAACGCAAGATTTCTAAGAGTAGAAGAGATAAGAGAAGAACTCACTACAAAGCAGAAGCTCCTTCTTTAGCTACTTGTCAGACAACAGGTGCGATACACATTCCTCACCGCGCTTACAACGTTGATGGTAACTTGTACTACAACGGTAAATTGGTTATTGAAAACACCTCAATAGGTTAATTTTCTTGAAAAATAGTTTGTGTTTTAAGTGCACTAAAGTTTAACTTAGAGCCTTTAAAAAAAGGCGATTTTGCCTCGTACACAAACTGATTTTTTACTATGAGAATAGGTCTCGATATAATGGGCGGAGACTATGCTCCTAAAGCAAATGTTTTAGGAGCAATAGCTGCTCATCCCTTGTTATCTTCGGATGAGCACATAGTGCTTATTGGAGATACCCAGCAAATTAAGCCCATCCTAACTGAAAGCGGTTTTAATCCGGATCACTTTGAGTATATTCATACCGAAGAGGTGATTGGTATGGGCGAACATCCCACTAAGGCTATTGTTCAAAAGCCAAATTCCAGCATATCTATTGGTTTCAATTTACTTAAAGAAGGTAAACTTGATTCATTTGCTAGTGCAGGTAATTCTGGTGCAATGCTTGTTGGCGCTGTTTTTAGCGTAAAAACAATCCCCGGTATTATTAGACCATGTTTAACTACTTTTCTTCCTAAACTGAGTGGGGGTCTTGGGCTAATGCTTGATGTTGGCGCTAATGCCGACTGTAAGCCGGATACCTTACTTCAATTCGGTGTGCTTGGAAGTTTGTATGCGGAACATGTAATGCAAATTGAAAAACCAAAAGTTGCACTGATGAATATTGGCGAGGAAGATGAAAAAGGCGATATGCTAAGTCTTGCTACATTCCCTTTAATGAAGGATACCAATCTCTTCAATTTTGTGGGTAATGTGGAAGGAAGGGATTTGTTTAACGATAAAGCCGACGTAATTGTTTGCGATGGTTTTACAGGAAATGTAATGCTTAAACTTGCTGAGTCTTTCTATGTACTTACTAAGAAAAGAGGGTTAAAAGATGAATTCTTTGACCGCTTTAATTATGAGAATTATGGAGGTAGTCCTGTTTTAGGTGTAAATGCTCCTGTAGTAATTGGTCATGGCATTTCGAGTCCATTGGCTGTTAAAAACATGATCCTGCAATCCAGGGACATGATTACAACCGGCTTGGTTGGAAAAATACAAGCCGCATTTAAATAATTATTAAAAAAATGAGTAAAATTCACGCTGCGATTACAGCTGTTCATGGTTATGTACCCGATTACGTAATGACCAATAAAGAGCTTGAATCAATTGTAGACACTACCGATGAATGGATTACGTCCAGAACAGGTATCAAAGAGCGAAGAATATTAAAAGGTGAAGGTTTAGGTACATCAGACATGGCAGTCCATGCTGTAAATGGATTACTTGAAAAACGTGGGATTAGTGCTGAGGAAATCGAACTGATCATTTTCTGTACCACAACTCCAGACATGCCTTTTCCGGCATCGGCTAACATTTTAGCAGATAAAATTGGTGCAAAAAATGCTTGGGGATATGATCTTCAAGCTGCTTGTTCGGGCTTCATTTACGGCTTGTCGACGGGTGCTCAATTCATCGAATCCGGTAAACATAAAAAAGTTCTGGTTGTTGGTGGCGATAAAATGTCATCAATCATCAATTACCAAGATCGTACAACTTGCATCATTTTTGGTGATGGTTGCGGCGCCGTTCTCCTTGAACCGAATGAAGAAGGTTTGGGTATAATGGATTCTATTTTAAGAAGCGACGGTTCAGGAAAACAATATTTACATCAAAAAGCTGGTGGTTCTGCAAGACCGGCAACACATGAAACGATAGATAACAACGAACATGTTGTTTATCAGGAAGGGCAAGCGGTATTCAAGTTTGCTGTGACTAATATGGCTGATGTTGCTGCTGATATCATGGATCGCAATCAATTGACTTCAGACGATGTAACCTGGTTGGTACCACATCAGGCCAACAAACGTATCATTGATGCTACTGCATCAAGAATGGGTGTGGGTGCTGAGAAAGTAATGATCAACATACAACGTTACGGAAATACGACAAATGGCACTATCCCCTTATGTTTATGGGAATGGGAAAGTCAACTTAAAAAAGGCGATAATGTAATATTGGCTGCTTTTGGAGGAGGTTTTACCTGGGGTTCTGTTTATTTAAAATGGGCCTACTAATTTTATAAAATAATTAATCTTAACTTAGATAGTTCTAAAGACGTACTATTTTTTCTAAATAACACCTAAAAAATGGATATTAAACAAATTCAGGAACTTATTAAATTTGTTTCTCGTTCGGGCGTAAACGAAGTGGCTATTGAGCAGGAAGACTTCAAAATCACTATTAAAACCAATCAAGCTCCTACTTTTGTTCAGGCAACTGTACCAGCTCAGATTGCTCCTGTTGCCCCTATTGCTGCCCCACAGGTAGCTGCTCCTACAGAAACTAAAGCATCTGCACCTGTTGAAGATACTTCAAAGTACATCACTGTTAAATCACCAATGATCGGTACATTCTATCGTTCTGCGAGCCCTGACAAACCTTCTTTTGTAAATGTTGGTGATGAAATTTCTACAGGTAAAGTAATCTGCATTATTGAAGCGATGAAACTTTTCAATGAAATTGAAAGTGAAGTTTCAGGTAGAGTTGTTAAAGTACTTGTTGATAATGCATCACCAGTAGAATACGACCAACCTTTATTTTTAGTAGAGCCAATTTAATCCCTGAAAAGGAAAGAAAATATGTTTAAAAAAATACTAATTGCCAATAGGGGCGAAATTGCTTTACGCATTATTCGCACCTGTAAGGAAATGGGCATCAAAACCGTAGCGGTTTACTCTACTGCTGATAGAGAGAGTTTACACGTACGCTTTGCCGATGAAGCCGTTTGTATTGGCCCTCCCCCAAGTAAAGATTCTTACTTAAGCATTCCAAATATCATATCTGCTGCTGAGTTAACTAATGCAGATGCGATACACCCAGGTTACGGATTCTTATCTGAAAATGCTAAATTTTCATCAGTTTGCCGTGATTACGGAATTAAATTTATTGGGGCTACTCCAGAGCAAATCAACTCTATGGGCGATAAAGCATCGGCCAAAGAGACGATGAAAAAAGCTGGTGTACCTACTATTCCAGGTTCTCAAGGCTTGGTTGATAATATAAAAGAAGGCATTGTTACTGCCAACGAAATCGGCTACCCTGTTATTCTAAAAGCTACTGCCGGTGGTGGTGGTCGTGGAATGCGTGTAGTTTGGAAAGATGAAGACTTTGAAAATGCATGGGATAGTGCCAGACAAGAATCTGGTGCAGCTTTTGGCAATGACGGTCTTTATTTAGAAAAATACATTGAAGATCCGCGTCATATTGAAATCCAAATTATCGGTGATCAATATGGTAAGGCTTGTCACTTATCTGAACGCGACTGCTCTATTCAACGCAGGCATCAAAAATTGGTTGAGGAAGCTCCTTCTCCATTTATGACTCCTGAATTACGTGAAAGAATGGGTGAAGCCGCAATTAAGGGAGCTATTGCGGTACAATATGAAGGCGCAGGTACTATCGAATTTTTGGTAGACAAACACCGCAATTTCTATTTTATGGAAATGAATACCCGTATTCAGGTAGAACATCCGGTAACGGAAGAAGTAATTAACTACGATTTAATTAAAGAGCAGATTAAAGTTGCTTCAGGTGTTCCAATTTCTGGTAAAAACTATTTACCAGATATGCACGCTATTGAGTGCCGTATCAATGCTGAAGATCCATTTAATAACTTCAGACCATCTCCGGGTAAAATAACGAATTTCCATTCTCCAGGAGGTCATGGTGTAAGGGTTGACACGCATGTTTATGCAGGTTACCAAATTCCTTCAAACTATGACTCTATGATTGCTAAGCTAATCTGTGTTGCACAAACACGTGAAGAGGCGATCAGTACAATGGAGCGCGCTTTAAGTGAATTTGTGATCGAAGGTGTAAAAACCACGATACCATTCCACTTAAAACTGATGAAAGACCCTAACTTTAGAGCTGGTAATTTTACGACTAAATTTATGGAGACTTTCGAGTTTTCAGAATAAAGACAAAAACTATTTGCTAGATTTAAAACGTAAATACCATTCTATATAAAAGAATGGTATTTTTGTTTTACAAATAACTTACATGAGTGATAATAAACAACGTGACCTGATTGAGGTCATAAAAGAAAAAGGAAAAGCTTTAGAGGCAGAAATGTCTTTTTTTGACCATATAGATGTATTAAGAAAGCACCTATTACGTTCGTTACTTGTAATTGTCATATTCACTATTGGGGCTTTCTGGTTCTCTGACTTTATTTTTAATGATCTGATTATGGGGCCCAAAAACCCCGATTTCTGGACATACAGAATGATGTGCAAAATGGTAGCGACCTGGCCAAATCTATTTGGCCCCGACTTTTGCATCACTCATATTGACGCAAAGATCATCAATACCGAAATGGCAGGACAATTTACCCTGCAAGTTAATGCCTGTGTAATGGTCGGCATTATATTGGGCATCCCGTATATATTGTTTGAATTGTGGTTATTCGTTAGACCGGCACTTCATGCCAATGAGCGCAAATCAGCAAGCAATTTTGTTGTATTCGCTTCCTCGCTCTTCTTTATTGGAATTTTGTTTGGCTATTATATTGTATGTCCGCTATCCGTTAACTTCTTAACCAATTTTACAGTAAGTCCGGATATACAGAATACGTTTACCATCACTTCATACCTTTCTTCTGTATCAACATTAACGATTGGTTCAGGCCTTATTTTCCAGTTGCCAGTAGTTATTTACATTCTGTCTAAATTTGGCATCATGACGCCTAAATTTATGCGTTCAACCAGGAGATATGCAGCGGTTATCATTCTTGTCATCGCCGCAGTGATCACTCCAACAGCCGACGTGATGACGATGCTGGTAGTTGCATTCCCACTCTTTATCCTATACGAAGTAAGTATCTTTATCTCAGCGAATATAGAGCGCAAAAGAAATAAAGAACAGTATGGGGTAGCCAAAATAAAGAAAGATTAAAACGCCCTTATTTTATTATCAATATAAACTTAAAAGATGTCGACAGATAAGAAATTAAAAATTGCAATAGGCTCAGATCATGCTGGTTTCGAATACAAAGAACTCCTTAGGTCATTCTTGAATGATTATGAGGTTAAAGATTTTGGTACTTACGCAGCGGATTCTGTTGATTACCCCGATTTTGCCCATCCTGTTGCCGAAGCGGTAGAGGGTGGAGCCTATACATTTGGGGTATTGGTATGTGGTAGTGCTAATGGGGTGGCTATAACCGCCAATAAGCATCAACAAATCCGTGCAGCAATCTGCTGGCAAAAAGAAATTGCTGAACTGGCAAGATTGCACAACAATGCAAACATCATTTGTATCCCCGCAAGATTTGTTTCGGAGGAAGTAGCAAAAGAAATGGTGACTACATTTTTGACTACTGAATTTGAAGGTGGTAGACATGCAACCAGAGTTAATAAAATGTCCTGCTAAAGAACAAACTCATGAGAAGACAATTTTTGTATACCACGCTTGTTCTGCTAATAGGCTATACAGCGGTTGCGCAGAATAAAGAAGCCATAAGGTTTAGTCAAACCATTAATAAAGACAATGCCTATAAACATCTTTCTGTTTTAGCCTCTGATGAATATGAAGGCAGGGAAACAGGTAAAAAAGGTGGTTGGATGGCAGCCGACTATATCAAGGCTCACTTTAAAAATTTAGGCTTAAAAGGCCCTGTAAAGGGAGATTATTTTCAGCCAATAGATATGGTAAACTACGGCCTTTCGCAAGTATTGACCATAGATGGCCAGCCTGCGGAACCACTGAAAGATTTCTACATCTTACCTCCTATGGTATCTAATAAGGGCTTTGCTTTTAATGCAGGTAGCGTATTATTTGCAGGATATGGACTTACAAAAGAGGGATATAATGACTACGAGGGTTTAAATGTTTCCGGTAAAGTTGTCATGATTTTCAAATCCGGAAGCCCTTCTCCTACCGAAACTGCAAAGAATGCTGGTGGAAATATCAACAATAAAATCAAATATTTATCTGATAATCAAGCGCAGGCGGTACTGGTAATAGACCCTTCGATTGATGCAATGCCAGATAATTTAAAAAATTATTTGCAAGCTGAGCAACTGGTGATGAAAACCAAGGAAAATCTTGACCGCATGAATGGCGCTCAAAGTATCCCGGTTATTTACATTGGAACTACGACGGCGAATCAGCTGCTTAGACCAGCTAAAACCTCTATTGAAGCTGTAAAGAAACAGATTGCGGGAAATGGCAAGCCTGCATCTCAGGAGTTGAAAATTGTAGTAAGCGCTAGCGCAAAAAAGACTGAAACGAAAGTTAGAGCCGAGAACGTACTTGGCTTTTTAGAAGGATCAGATCCTAAACTAAAAAATGAGGTCTTGGTAATTACGGCTCATTACGACCATATTGGGATTACACCAGATGCAAAAGGCAGCGATAAAATTAACAACGGCGCAGATGATGATGGCTCGGGTACTACCGGAGTATTGATGATCGCTGATGCTTTTGCTAAAGCTAAAAAAGCTGGGAAAGGTCCTAAGCGAAGCATCTTATTTATGACAGTAACGGGTGAAGAAAAAGGATTGCTTGGGTCTGAATGGTATTCGGAATATCCAATCTTCCCATTGAAAAACACGATTGCCGATTTAAATATTGACATGATTGGCCGTGGCGATGCAGCACATGCTGCAGATAACAATTTTGTTTACATCATCGGTTCGGATATGTTAAGCAGTGATCTGGACCGGATCGGTAAAAAAGCCAATAAAGATTACGTAAAAATAAATCTTGATGAAAGGTACAACAACCGTACGGACCCTAATCGTTTTTACTATCGCTCTGATCATTACAACTTTGCAAAACATGGAATACCAGTGATCTTCTATTTTAATGGAGTTCACGACGATTATCACCAACCAGGAGATGAAATTAGTAAAATCGATTTCCCAATGTTAGCCAAAAGAGCCAAATTGGTTTATTTTACCGCATGGGAATTGGCAAATGGAGCCAAACGCCCGGTAGTGGATAAGAACGAAGATGGTACCAAAAAGAAATAACCTATAAAAATATAGAAACGGGCTGTGCAAAAACACAGCCCGTTTTTTATTGGGCATTCAATTTCCCTTGGGCGGATCACCCTACGCTGGGCACAAATAAAAAAAGCCGGAAAGCATAAAGCTTTCCGGTCACATAAACCTAAACCAAATAACTATTTAAGGATCGTTCCATCATTAGTAATGTAAACGCTTTTTAAAAAACCCGTGGTACCAGTTTCATTAGCATTAGCTCTACCGGGATAAGCAACCTGGAAACGACTTGCAAGAGGCGCTTCAAAGCCAGGATAAGTAGTTTTGCAGTATGCTAACCAATCTTTAATTCCATTGCTTGAAAACCACTGAACACCATCTACATAAGTAGTAAAGACATTATTCGCATCAATAGCAAAAGCAATGCTCTTTTCTACGTTATCCCCAGATTTAAAGAGTGTGCTTTTACCCTTTATAGGGTTTATTAAAGGCAATGGAGCTGGCAATACAGCAGTATTAGTACTAAACGTTGACTTCCCAGATGCAGGAGTAAATGTCTCGTATCTAATCTGATAGCTATCCGTAGTTGCAGGGTCAACAGTTGGATAGTACTCCCATCTGATCTCTCTCAGGAAAGGGTAGTTCGGATTCGCCGATGGCTGCTTAAAAAACAGAGAAACAATGATAGGTTGACCTGCTCTAAAGAAAGATTTCCAGCCTAATTTTGCACGTACAGAAAGTGGAATTCTTAGATCAGCAAGATTCAGATCTCTTCTGAAAACACCTGTTTTGTTAACTGTTGCAGATGTAAGTTCAAAACGGCTCTTTAACGGATCATTGTCCGCAACCTGGTTAAAAGTGATGTCTGAGTTTGCCCAGCCATTTCCATCAAATGTGAATTTACTCTGAAACTCATCAAAGAAATACCTGGTTACTTTTAAATTTGTTGTCCTTGAGCTACTGGCACCACCATCGCGATTGGCTGTAGCGGTAACGGTGTATTCACCAATGGCAGCTGGTGCTATCCATAAATTTTCGAACAAATTTTGTGTACGCCAACCATCAAATGTTCCACCCGTTGCACTCCATTTATAGGATACTGTAGTATTGTCCCCACCTTCGGTTCCGGCCCAAACTTTTACTTTCTCACCAAAATAAAATTCTTCGCCTGCTTTACTCAAGGTTAAAATTTCAACTGGTTCTTTCTTGCATGATACCGCAACTATGCAAAGTATCATGAATATACCTGTATGATATAACTTTCTCATAATTATTTATTATTAAGGATATCTTTTCTTGTTGGTGCAGTAAAATAACGATCCATTACTTGCACGACTCCATTAGTTGCGTGTAAGTCAGGCGTACGAGGTCTGTTCTCCCCTGTTCCACCAACGTAATTATTAATAAACAAAAGCCCATCACGACTCGCTTGCAAATAAATCCATACTTTGGCAGAATCATTTGTTGGACTTATACCATAGGTATCCACCCATTTTCCAATCGAATTTAAGCTCTTATAGTCGTAAGTACCTTTTAATACATGGTACTTAAGTAAAGTGGCTACTTTATCAACCGGATACTGGGTCCAGTCAGAACCTTTAACAGGTAAATTAAAGGTGGGACTCGTAGGATCTGTATCTACAAATGTATTTTTAGTAAAATAGCTATTCGCGCTTTCAATGTTAGTTGTTGCGCTATTTGTGAGTAACAAATAGGTATTCCCCGTTGCTGTATACAGCGGTTTTATATCCTTATAATTTGGATCTTTATCCACATATTCAATCGCTGCCAGCATTCCTGAAAACAAATCCGGACGTGATGTCATAAAATCCATCACATTCATATTTACTTTATTATCATAAAATGACTGTACATACTTATCATTTTTTTGCAACGGTAGCTTTTCACAAGCGGCAAATGCTAAACACGAAATTAAGACTGCCGGTGCGATTAATTTTTTAATAGTTTTCATCAGTATATATTTATATTCCAACTGTTGTAAAGCATAAAATGGCTTTATATTAATATCTCAAGTATTGCAAACTTCGGTTACTCATCATAAGGAGGATTCTGATCACCAACCAATTTAGGGTTGGCATTAAATGCTGCCGAATTAATTGGAAACATAATCCTTCCCAAATTTGCACCTTCATATTTACTTGCACCAGTTCTTGAGCCTAAAATCGGATTCATTACACTAGTCAAATAAGCATAACCATTTGTAAAGTCATACATCTTTCCAATGCGACATAAGTCAAACCATCTTTTACCTTCACCCATTAGCTCATATTGACGTTCTGTAAGAATAGTACGCTCTATGCCTGCCACAACATCTCCTGTATAGTCAGTTAACTTGGCGGTAGTCATATATCCAACACGGGTTCTTACTTTATTTACGATATCTAAAGCATCTTGATATTTTCCGGTGTGTGCTAAAGCTTCCGCTCTTAACAGCATAATATCTGCAAAACGATAGATCGGGATCTTTACATTACACTCATTATTTAGCTGATACACAAAAGCTCCCCCAGGCTGCCCATCACTTCTTTTTGCCGCAGGATCGAATAAAGTAAATTTACCAAATGGTCCATTAAGTGTATTATAAAGCCCTGGAGTTGAATAAGTAATCATATCAAAACTGGTAGTCAAACGACCATCAGTATGTGCTGAAGTAACCGGATCTATCCTATCAAACAATTCCTGAAAGATTTTTGGTGCCATCATGTAGTTATTTGTATTTGAGCCAGATGCAAATCTTCCACAAACACCCACGCCACCACCACGCTCGATATTGTCCCAGTAAAGATTAAAGATCGTTTCTGTTGAAGTTGCAGGATCAGTAAACATGTTCTTCCAGCTTTGCGCATTGGTAACCCATGTACATGCACTTTCGGTAATACAATTCTGCGACGCAACCAAAGCTTCTGGATATTGCTGAAACCACATATAAACATCTGTTTGCAAAGCATAAACTGCTGCTTTTTGCATATTATACTTATTTGTTTTATTAGTTCCTATATTTTTTAAGGCCAGGTCAATATCATCCAGGATTCTTTTTTTAACATCGGCAATCGGCGATCTTCCATATTGAGTTGGCTGTCCGTAGGTTTCAAGAGGCTCTGTGATAATAGGCATTTTACCCCATACTCGAAGACCGTAGAAATACATTAATGCACGTAATCCATAACACTGACCCAAATAATCCGTATAAGTTGCTGTAGCCCCACCAATGTCCTGACTCATCATTTGCGGATAATACTTAATCCCATAATTACATAGTGAAATAGTCACATAAAGGTTTGTCCAATTGGTTGCTCCGGCGATATCCGGATCACTTGCTGATAAAGCATTATTTAAAAACTTGGTTTGCGCATTTCCTGTACCTGCGCCCTTCACGTTGTCCGATCGAACTTCTCCCCAGTCAAACCAATTTGTGTTTATGGTAGTCTGCACAGAATTGTATATCCCTGCCATCCATGCGTCAGCATCCGACTTATCTTTCCAGAAACTACCAGGTGTAATTGTCGAAACCGGGTCATTTTGCAAAAACTTTTTACATCTTGTAGCTGTCAGCAGGATCAATAATCCCCCAAATAATAATATTGTGAATCTAATCTTTTTCATGATCTTCTATTAAAATGTTATACCAAGCCCTAAACCTATCTCTCTTTTTCTTGGATACTGTCCGTTGTCCAATCCCGGTTTAAGCACACTGTTTTGTTTTACTTCCGGATCAAACCCTGTATAATTTGTCCAAGTCAAAAGGTTATTGCCGTAAACATACAAGTTGAAGTTTTGTAAGCGGTATCGCTCAATCAGCTTTCTTGGTAGTTGATAACCAAGGCGAACATTTTGCAAACGGATAAATGAACCATCCTCCAGATAATAATCATTGGTTTTCCGCACGTTATCAGCTGCTTTATCTCCACCTATATATGAATCTGTAATTTGCCCAGGATATTTATACATATTCAGGATAAAATAAGGCTCTGGCGTCGTATTACTGATCGCAAAAGATGCTGTATTTCTTCTGTTATCATTGTAAATACTGTTACCAAAATTTCCATAAAGAGAAATTGCTACAGAAAAACCTTTATAAGTAAAGTTATTGGTCCAACCTAAGCTCCATCTTGGCTGTCCAAAACCAGTTACGATCTTATCTTCATTACCAATGTTACCGTTTAAATTGCCATTTGCATCGGGTTGGTTTTGCCAAATTACATCGCCACCCTTCGAAATGTTACCATTTGTAGTCAACTGTTTAGGCGTTCCACTATATGGTGTACCGTCTGGATACGTATAGCCAGTTAAAATTGCCTGCATGTTCTTTCCAACAATTACATTACCCTGTCCATCCTTTTGGAATTGCGGAATCAATCTTGTTTTGTAATCATCGGTATAAGCGTTTGACTGATCGTATTGATAAATACCCAGATATTTATATCCAAAAAAGTTACCCGCTTCTTTACCCTCAGCTACGATCCAATTGTCATCTACATAATCACCGCCTGGCAAGCTTAGAATTTTGTTTCTTACCCTAGACCAGTTGATGGATGTTTGCCAGCTAAAGTCTTTAGTTTGGATTGGATATCCAGAAACCATTAATTCAATACCTTTATTTTGAAGGGATCCAGCATTGATTACCGCTTTGTTAGGGAAACCTACCTCCAATGGAAGCGGTGCCTCATACAACAAATCTTTGGTTCTTTTAACATAGTAATCTCCTATAAAACTTAATTTCCCATCAAAGAAGGTCAAATCTAAACCTATGTTTGATTGCGTAGTCTCTTCCCATTTCAAGCTGCTGTTACCCAACCTGGTATTGGTACGGACACCACTTACCCCATTGTAATAATAAGTACCAAAAATAAACTGCTGAACGGCATCAAAATCGCCAATCTCCTGATTACCCGTAATACCCCAGCTAGCTCTAACTTTAGCATCTGTTAATATCTTTTTGGACCATTTCATGAAATTCTCATCACTGAACCTCCACCCAACAGATGCAGCAGGGAAATAACCCCATTTATTTTCCTGACCAAACACAGATGAACCGTCTCTTCTTAAAGTCGCGTTCAATAAATAACGACCTTTATAGTCATATCCTACTCTGGTAAAGAAACCTACTAGCGCAGAACCGCCTTCTCTCGAATAAATATCACTTAGGTTCAACTCGCCGGCAGCATTTAAAGTATGCACATTTTCGCTTACAAACCGCTTACCTGAAATGTTGATCTCTTCAAGCGAGTTCTTTTCCAAATTCATACCCAACAATGCACTAAGATTATGGTCCTTTGCAATAGTTTTTTTATAGTTTAATACCGCATTTCCTTGTGCTCTTATTGGAAGTTTAGTCTCATCGGCACCGGAACTAGCCGGATTAGTCCCTGTTTCCAACAATTTAGAATTGAACGTGGTATGCCTCAAAAGTTGAACGTCAGCCGATGCATCTGCATGGAAATTTAAGTCCTTAGTGAAGGAATAGTCAAAACCTTGAAAAATAACCGCTCTGTAAGTAGTGGTTAGATTTTCACGAAGATATGCCTCTGCAATAGGATTTTTTCTTCCTCCATTGTCATAAAGATACTCCCCACTGGGCAAAAACAGCGTTTGTTGCGGCCCACGTTGTAGCGCCTGCTGTATTACTTTCCCCTCATTGATATTGTTCTTGTTTTGGTAACTAAAACTAAGCTGTGTTGATAACCTCGCTTTTTTAGATGGCTGATATTTTAAATTGGTCCGCATGGTTGCTCGCTTATTAAAACTAGCCAATATAATCCCCTGCTCATCCAGATACTGTAAACTGTTAAAGTAATTCAATTTTGGTGTTCCCCCACTCATCGACACATCATACTGATTACGAATAGCGGTTTGCGTAATCAAGGATTGATAATCATTATCCGCATTTTTATTATAAGCTGTAGAATCATCCGGATGTGGATCAAGACTAATCTTACTTCTTTGGTCAAACATTTGCCTTTGCAAACGGTTTGATTGAGGAATGTGACGTGAAAGACTACTGTAACTTCTCAAGTAATCAACATTAATTCGCGGCTTACCGTCCTCCCCCTGTTTCGTTGTTATCAAAATAACACCATTTGCGGAACGAGAACCATAAATAGCTCCAGACGCTGCATCCTTGAGAATCTCGATAGACAGTACATCTTTCGGGTTAATTGACATGATATTCTTCATTGGCACCCCATCCACTACATATAATGGCTTAACTCCATTATCAGATAGCGTAGACATTCCACGAATGGTTATATCACTTTCATCACCCGGAGCACCGCTGCCTGTCATTACCCTAACACCCGGCGCAGCACCCTGTATAGCATCAAAAATAGATATCGGTTGCTTTTCTTCAATCGCTTTTGCCGTAATTGAGCTAATTGCACCTGTTACATCTCTTTTCTTTTGCGTTCCGTAACCTACTACGATTACTTCATCTAAGTCAGATAAAGAAGGAATCAATTTGGGGCTGATGGAACGTCGGGCGCCAACAACTTCCTCTTTTGTGTCAAAACCAATATAGGTAAACACCAATACGGACTCAGCGTTGGGTACTGTAATCGAATACTTACCCTCGTTATTTGTCTGTGCGGCAGTTTTTGTACCCTTCACCAGCACGCTTACTCCAGGAATCCCATCGCCCTTATCGTCGGTCACAGTCCCTGAAACCTTGATTGTCTGAGCATATAGTGACGCTGTTGTAAACAGAATCGCAAACACACTCATTACTATTTTTAGTATAGTTTTTTTCATATTTATTCTTTAAAATAAAGCTGTGTCTATTTAAAATAAAATTTTGGAGAAGTTCGTCTCCTCGTATAATCATATAAATTATACTTCCTCGTCACAATCGTTACTTTAATAACAATTTTTTCTAACGAGGGCATCTATCAAAAATGCGCCTAGTGGGGATTTAAACTTAGATTTGTCATAATTGCATGGTTGGTTTAATAAATATTATTTTGGTTTATGCAATTGAAGAAAAATAAGATGAAGATTGCTTAATCAAATTAGCCTACTTGTGTCTCATTTTGGCATACTAAACAAAATAAGCGCTATGCTTGCCAATCTTTAGTAATAGCCCTTTCCTTATGTACACGGGAACATTCATTTTTTAATCCGCTCCATAAATCCTATTTTTAGCAATTCATTCATCGTCAACAGAATTGAGGGAACAAACACCACATACGGCATATTCATTTGAAGAATTGTTTAAGGACAATTATGCCAAATTATGTCATTTTGCGATTCAGTTTTTAAAAGACGACGATGCTGCCAAAGACATTGTTCAAGAGGTTTTCGTAACCTACTGGAATATGGATGAAAGGCCCGCACATCATACCTCGTCTGTAAATGCGTTTTTATATGCCTCGGTTCGAAACGCATGTCTGAATAAGTTACGCAGACAAAAACTGGAACATGGCTTTTTAAACGATCAGGAGTCCGATCCGTCTGAGGATGCAGTAGCCTTAAACTCGATGATAAGGTCGGAAGTGCTCGCAGAATTGCATAAGGTCATCACTACTTTACCAGACAATTGCCAAAAAATCTTCCGTATGGGGTATTTAGAAGGTTTAAAAAACCCTCAAATTGCCGCTGAACTAGGCCTTAGCATTAATACCGTTAAAACTCAGAAAAAACGCGGCTTACAGTTATTAAAAGTGCGTTTAAATCCAGATTTGTTTGCTATTATTTCAGTGTTTCTGCTGAAATAATCAAATTATTTAAAAATAATTCAACTTTCTTTCACCCACTTTCATTTTTCAAGTTTCTTATAGGTATCTATGGAAATGCACAACAATTTTAAACGTACATCAGAGCTTATTATTAAGTTTCTAAAAAACGAGCTCTCTGACAAGGAGAAAGCAGAATTTGAACTATGGCTCAAGGCTTTCCCTGAAAACAAAGTGCTTGTTGAATCCTTTCGAAATACAGAGAAGGTGCAGCAAGAAGTCAACTATTTAAACGCGGTAGATGTCAACAATGGTTGGGAAGAGCTCTCGAAACAAATTGGTCAAACGCCAGCAAAAAGATTAGCATGGACTAAAATAATACAATACAGTGCCGCAGCGATATTGATCATTAGCGTTGGCATAGGTGTTTATATTTATAGCGCGCAATTTAAATCTAAGAGGATTAGTGAAATAGCCCAAGTTCAGGATATTATGCCAGGGAGTAAAAAGGCAGTACTTGAGTTGGCCGACGGATCGGTTATTGATCTAAGCGAAGCAAATCTCCAATTAGACGCTAAAGATGATAATGCAGCAATCGATATTAAAAATGGTGTTCTAGCCTTTAGCGCCAATGGAAAAATCAACAAGAGCGATGGCTATAACATCTTGAGAACGCCAAAAGCTGGAGAATATAAAATGATGTTGCCGGATGGAAGTCTGGTATGGTTAAATGCCGCATCGTCCTTACGTTTCCCTACTAGTTTCAACAAGCATGAACGACGGGTGGAACTTACTGGTGAAGCTTACTTTGAAGTTGCACACAATAAAGCCCTCCCATTTATTGTCAGCTTCAACAAAACTGAAGTAGAAGTCTTGGGAACTCATTTCAATATCAGCTCTTACCAAACCTATAGTAAGACTACGCTAATTGAAGGGGCCATTAAGGTTTCTGAAGGAAGAAACCAACGCCTGATAAAACCAGGGGAACAAGCATTTACCTATGACGGACACCTAACGGTTCGCGCAGTAGACACCTACAAATCAACAGCCTGGAAAGAGGGGGTATTTTACTTTAAGGATGACCGGATCAAGGATATTCTGGATGAGGTTTCCAGATGGTATGATGTAGACATTGTTTATAATGGAGAACCAAACCGAAAAAGATACAGTGGCACTATACGAAGACAAGCAACTTTAAGTCAGGTTTTGGAAATGCTAAAAACCGTTAGCAATACAGAGTATCACCTAAAAGACAAAACCGTAACCGTAGACATTAATAAATAAAAACTAAACCCCAAACCACATGAAATAAACTTTTACTAGCCCCAAAAACTTAAGAGCAGACATAAAAAATCCGGAAACACTGCAAATGTTCCCGGACAAAGCGTGTGGCTGGACTTATTTGATCGCTATCTAATTCAACCAATTTTTCAAAACCAACACATACAAAAATATGAAACAAATCCTTCTCGGCAAGTGTGCGAGAAAATGTAGGTCATTTAATAGAAAACTACTATTAGTTATGAGGTTAACTATTTTCTTATTAACAATTGGCTGCCTGGCTGCACAAGCTTCAGGATATGCCCAAAAAGTAAACTTATCAGTGCATAATGCAGATATGGAAAGCGTGTGCGTAGCTATTAAAAAGCAAACAGGCTTCTTTTTTTTGTATGATGCTGATGTACTAAAAAAGTCAGGAAAGGTTAGCCTGGAATTAAAAAATGTAGATCTAAGAGATGCATTACAACGATTAACAACAGGAAAAGCGCTAGACTATAAAATCATAGACCAAACAGTAATTATTTCTGAAGCGAGAGCAAATACGAGTCAAGAGGAAATCCTTATCAAAGGAACTGTTAAATCAAAGGACGGTACCGGCCAATCTGACATGGCACTTCCAGGTGTAGTGATTACCATAAAAGGCACAAAGAAAGCTGTGGCGACTAATAGCGATGGAGCTTATTCTATCCAGGCACCTGCCAATGGCACTCTAGTTTTCTCTATGGTAGGCTACGGAACTAAAGAAGTACCTATCAATGGAAATAAGAAAATTGATATAGTAATGATGGAAACAGCCAGTGATCTTAATGAAGTTATCGTTACAGCATATGGTACATCCGAGAGAAAAGAGAACCAAATTGGTAGCGCTTTCTTAGTAACCAGTAAAGATCTGGAACGAAAACCATTAGATAGAATTGATAAATTATTGGAAGGTATCGTTCCTGGCTTACAATATGAAGTACAGGATCAAACCACAAGTAGCAGCAGATCAAGGTATCAAACAAGGATACGAGGCGAAGCATCTTTTGGTGCATCTAATGAGCCATTATGGGTTTTAGATGGAATTCCTCTAAATACGGGGAATCAAACCAACGCGATTCTTGGGGTAAATACGAGTATCAGTCCATTAACTTATTTAAACCCAAGTGACATTGAATCTGTAGTCGTATTAAAAGATGCAACAGCAACTTCAATTTATGGGGCAGATGGATCAAATGGAGTTATCTTAATTACAACCAAAAAAGGTAAATCCGGAAAAAAATCACTGAACTATAGTTTTAGAACCGGACTGAACTTAATCAATAATAATCGGTTTCAAGTACTTAACGCGGATGAATACAGGGAACTATACACTGAATCGTATAAGAACAATACAGCGTTAGACCAATCTGAATTACCTACTTTAAGCACAACCAATACCGATTGGTATGATGAATTTTTCCGGACAGGGGTAACCACTACACACAATCTATCCTTCTCAGGAACGCATAAAAACACCAGGTATTATATCTCTGGTGGCTATTATGATGAAAAACAGATTATGATCAAAAATCAAGTCCAAAGACTTTCGGCCAGGATTAACTTAGATCAAAAAATTAATAAATCCATCGATCTCTTTTTTAGGCTAGGTGTTTCCAGAAATATTAACGACATGTTTAATCCAGGCAACAGTTACTACATCAATAGACCAATAGACAGCCCTTACCAGCCAGATGGGTCTTATGTAGCCGCATTTTACAATAAGCTACGAGAAGCGACCTATGACGATAACACCCAAAAAGCAAATGCGATTAACGGAAATATTGGCGGTACTATTAAGATTTTACCAGGACTTAGCTTTACAAGTACCAATGGAATAGACTATACCAAAATCAAAGAGAACATTTACGGTTCTATGTTTTCTTTCAGCAACAAGGACGAGGGAAAAGCGACATTTGCAAAAAGCAGGTCTTTCAACTGGAATAGCCAACAACGCTTAAATTTCGATAAAACTATCAACCAGCATGATTTCTCAGTACTTCTTGGTGCCGAAGCAAGAAGTGACGATAGGGCGTCGAATCAACTAATGGGAATAGGATTTGAGAACGATGAGATTCGTGATCCAAATTATGCGATCAGAATCACTCCAACTTTTTCAGGGGAAGAGAAGACAGGCATTTCATATTATGGTCAATTCAGGTACACCTTATCCAAAAAATACAGTTTATTAGGCAGTTTCCGTAGAGATGGCAATTCTGATTTTGGTTCTGACGTAAAATGGGCAACATTCAATTCCGTTGGTGCATCATGGACCATTAGCAATGAAGATTTTTGGAAGATTAAACAAATTGATTTTGCCAAAATTAAATTAAGCTACGGCACCAACGGTAATTCACGAATGGGCTCGTACAAAGCGAAAGGAATTTATAATCTAAATGTAATCGGCAGTGGTTACAATGGAGCTGATGGCGCCATAATGGCTTCTGGCGAAAACCCTGTATTATCCTGGGAAACTACCTATATCATAAATGGAGGGATTAGTCTAGGCTTGTTTAAAAGAATATCCCTAGATCTGGATATTTACAGAAATACCACCAAGGGAATGCTGGATGAAGTTGATGTTACACGCACTACCGGTTTTACGAGTATCGACCAAAACATTGGATCGGTAAGAAATAGTGGAATTGAAATGAATTTAGTCACCCAAAATATCCAGAATAAAGACTTTCAGTGGTCATCAACTTTTAACATTGCGCGCAATACCAACAAAATACTAAAACTATATAACGGTAATACTAAAGTATTAGACAAGACCATCAGAGAAGTCGGAAAAGACGCAAGCACCTATTATTTAGTACGCTGGGCAGGTGTAGATCCACGAGATGGTGGCCCACTTTGGTACGATGCCAGTGGTAACCTCACCAAAGCATTTGATTTGACCAACCGAGTGACGGTAGGTTCATCAACCCCAGATTTTTTTGGCGGTATGACCAATACTTTTCAGTATAAAGCCTTCACGTTATCGGCTTTGTTGGTTTACAATGTTGGTGGCTACGCTTTCAGTACATTACAGCGTGATTCTGAATCCGACGGCCGTAATCTTGCCGACAATAATCAGTCTGCTAACCAACTAGACCGTTGGAAAGAGCCTGGAGATTTAAGCAATATACCTAAAACCGTATTGGGTGCCAATGAAAACAATGGACGTAACTCTACTCGTTTTTTACATAAAAAAACCAATTTACGTTTAACCAATGTTAGTATGAATTACAATTTACCGAAGCAGTTAATCAAACGTATTCATCTGGACGGTGCAAGTGTTTACTTACAAGCAGACAATGTTGGCTTCTGGACGCCATACTCCAGCAAATCGGATCGTAACGATTACAAAAACTCATTCAACCCATACCCACAACCACTTGTACTTTCATTTGGTCTAAATGTTAGTTTATAAAAGAAAATGTGATGAAAAAAATTAGCTATACTTTAACCCTGCTTATCCTTGTGTGTTTCACATCGACTTCCTGTAAAAAGTTCTTAGAAAAAGAGCCCTTTGGAAAAACAGGAAAAAACACTTTATTTGAAACCGTAAATGGCGCTAAACTGGCAATTAACGGATCATATAACGTAATACTCAATTATTATAAAAATGAATTTGGCATGTATGCCGATGTGGCTTCTGATAATGTGATTCGTGGAACTAGTGCTACGGTTATGTTGCCACAGTTTAATTTCCAAAGTGCAATCGGTGATGACGCCTTTGCCGTTGGACATATCTGGCTAAACATTTATGAAGCTTTAAACAATGTTAACAATGTTTTAAATGCGATTCCTGAACTAAAAACAAAATTCCCGGACCAAACAAAGACACTCGATTCCCTTGCCGGACAGGGTTTGGTTATGCGGGCATTGTGTCACTTCGATTTGAGCAGAGTTTATGCACAACCATATAATTATACAATAGATGCCTCACACTTAGGCGTGCCTGTACTCACTAAAACACCTAGTCCAGGGGAACAAGTTGCCAGAAAAACAATGAAGCAAACCTACGAACAGATTCTTTTAGATCTTAACAATGCTTTGCCATTATTACAGCAACATGCAAATCATACTACCCATGCTGCTATTACCTATCAGGCTGCCTTGGCGCTGCTATCTCGCGTTTACCTATATCAGGGAGATTGGGAAAAAAGTATAGCCAATGCAAACCTGGTTATTAATGACAATCGTTATCACCTTGCAAATGCAGTCGATTATAAATCTGTATTTCTTTTAGGTGCTAACGACAGTACCAAACCGGAAAGTATTTTCGAGCTAACCAATGACGGGCTTACAAGTCCTTCATCAAGCATCTACACTGCATTTTCTGACACGACCAATGCCTCTTATATCATTTCTTCAAAAACAAAATTATTATTTGATGATGAGGATATCCGCTTAAAGAACATGTTTCTTACTCCTAAAACCGGAAACAATAAAGGACGATTAATTACCACCAAATATGCAGATGGAACAGTAAGCGCCCTTAGGCCACCCCTCATACAGGTTATCCGTTTATCAGAACTTTACTTAAATCGTGCAGAAGCCAAATGGAACTTACAGAAATATGGTGAAGCAGCAGAAGATTTACGCATCATTTCTCAAAGGGCTCACCCAACCAAAACAATCACCATCACCTATGGCTCAAGTTTAGACCTATACAAACAAATCGCCGATGAAAGGAACCGTGAATTTTGCTTTGAAGGCCAGCGCTTGTTTGACCTTATAAGGCGTAAAGAAAACCTGACTCGAAGTTCAGATTGTAATGCCACTGTATGTAGCCTTACTTACCCTAACGACAAATTTATTTTACCGATACCTGGTAAAGAGGCTGAAGCAAACAAAGCAATTATTCAAAATCCTGGCTTTAACTAATTAAGACAATGAAACACATCATAACATATTTCTTGGCCTCTGCCTTTTTATTAACAATATTCCTTATGCCTTCATGTTCTAAGGAGAGTGTGCCCTACGACACCCCATTTATCCATATCAATTTTGAAAACAAAAGTGTAATTGACGTACTAAGTAACCGTAAGGATACGGTAAATTATATGGTTTACCTTAGCTCACAGTTATTATTTGAACCTGTTGATGTTCAATATGAAATTAAACTTGGCGATGGCCTTCAGGAGGGGCGTGATTTTGTGCTTTTAAACAAGACTAATACGCTTACTTTTCCACAAGGAATCTTTGAACGCCCTATTCGTATTGCCTGGAAGGATATTCCTGTAGACCCAGCAAAGGACAACCGTCTCACCATAAGTTTAATCAGCAACAGTAAAAATTTCATCCTTGGTTTTCCAGGCCCTGATCAGCTTCAAAAACAATTGGTGATCACAAAAAAATAAATAGCAAGGATGAGGAAGAGAATAAATATAATGGTGTTGTTGCTGACTGGACTCGGATTTTTCAATTCCAAGAGCTATGCACAGCAATTACAGCAAGATCCTAACCTGGTAAAAGGGAAACTTAAAAACGGTTTCAGCTATTACATCTATAAAAGCGACAAAACGAAAGGCAACTCCGTATTAAGGTTGTTTTTAAATGCCGGCTCATTACAGGAGGAGACCGACCAGCAAGGCTTGGCCCACTTTATAGAACACATGGCATTTAACGGGACCAAACATTATTCAAAAAATGATGTGATTCAGTTTCTGGAATCCAAAGGTGTAAAATTTGGTGCAGACCTGAATGCACATACAAGCTTTGATGAAACCGTTTACAAAATCAGTATCAATACTGAAGATGAGAAAAACCTGGAAAAATCTATTGACATTATGGCCGACTGGGCCTTTGGAGTAACTTTTGACAGTCACGAAATAGACAAAGAGCGCGGAGTAGTAATTGAAGAATGGCGCAGTAAACAGGGTGCCGCAAACCGTTTAAGAGAACAGTACTTACCAGTGTTGTTTAATAAATCAAGATATGCAGAGCGCTTGCCTATTGGTAAAGTCGATATCTTGAAAAGCTTTAAGCGCCAAACCATTGTTGACTTTTACGAGAAATGGTACCGTCCGGATCTAATGTCCATAGCCATTGTAACCGACATCGATCCTAAAAAAGTAGAGTCTTATATCAAAAACGAGTTTAACCAGTATAAGGCTAAAAGTAAAGCACCAAGACTTTATTATGAATTGCCTCAACATAGGGATACTTTGTTTTCAATCCTTACAGATAAAGAAGCCAATGCCATCGAGCTGAGTGTTTTCAACAAGATCAAAGCATTCAGTGGCATTAAAACCGAACAGGATTACAAAGAGCAGCTGACCAGAACATTTTTCAATGCACTAGCCAAAAGTCGCTTTAGTAGAATATCACAATTACAAAACGACTTCAAAGAAGGTAGTGTCTCTGTCAGTAATATAGTGTTAAAAAATGGCATTGTCTCAGGTGGAGCATCATTGTATCATGATAAAATTAAAGAAGGAATCTCCCAGTATTTAACCGAGGCACAGCGAATTTTCCGTTATGGCTTTACCAGCGATGAGGTAAAGAAATATAGAGATGAATACATTGCTGCAATTAAACGTTCTATTAATGCCGAAGACAAAACACAAGCTGAAGCTTATGTAAACGAAATTCATGATGTGTTTTATAATGGTAGCACGATGCTGGCAAAAACAGAACGGAACAGGCTTTCCTTAAAATATGCAGTGCAGATTGATTCGCTTACTATTTTGAATTTCTTAAAATCAGTAAACAAACCAGGCAATACGGTGGTACTACTTACAGCTCCTGAAAAGGACAAAGCAAATCTACCTAGTCAAGCTAAGCTAGGAGCCATGTTTGCGAAAGCAGCTGCCGAGCAAGTTGCTCCATGGTCGGATCAGATTACCGTTCCCACTACATTGCTCGCACAGGAACCATCTGCAGGAAAAGTTGTTAAAGAAGAGCTCCTTTCACCTATTGGCACGACCAAATGGACTTTATCAAACGGCACCATTGTATACCTAAAACCTACTGCAGAGCGGAAGAACTATATTTCCTTATCTGGTTTTAGGAAAGGTGGTATCTATGCACTTGATTCTTCACAGTATGTAACAGCACAATTTGTTAAACCAGTAACCGGTTTAAGCGGGGCTGGTGATTTTAGCCGCCGTGCCTTGACTCAATTCCTTACAGGAAACTCAGCTTCCGCTACATTGGTTCTTTCGAGTTCAAGGGAAGGGGTCGTAAGTAGTGCTGACTGGAAAGACGCTAAAACTATGTTTCAGTTGATGTACCTGAAATGGATGTACCCAAATGCCGATCCAGTAACCTTTGAACAAGCAAAACGTCAATCACTGGAACAGCTTGAAAACAATAAACTCTCTCCAAGTTACGCCTACACCAAAGCCATTAGCGAATTGTTAAAAGGGGATGATGATTATGCATCAGAGATGTCTGCGGAGCGACTCAATAAAGAGGCGCATTTAAAAGATATTTTACCCATTTTCAAAAGCCGTTTTGGTTCTGCAAAAGACTTTCAATTTGTAATTGTTGGAGGCTTTAACCTGGACAGTATCAAACCTTTTATAGAACAATATATTGGTGGTCTACCAGCCGGAGATTACAACAATAAGTTTGAATACAAAGGCCCGGTAGGTGGCAATTCTGCGAAAGACATATTGGTTTATGCAGGAGCCGCTCCAAAAAGCACAGTAAACCTTTTCCACCAAAGTAATAAGGTAAACTATGACTACCCGGAAATCTTGGTGCAAACCATGTTACAGGAGGTTTTAAAAGTAAAACTACGCCTAAACCTTCGCGAGGAAAACTCAGGTGTATATGGCGTAGGTGTATCTGTTTCGGCAACAAACGTTCCTTCCCCATTGATCCGTGCAAGAATCTCTTTCAGTTGCGCACCTGAATCAGCGGAATTCCTAATCAAACAAGCCCAGATTGAAGTTAAAAAAGTTGCCGAGAATCCTAATTATTTTGCCAGCGACCTGAACAACATTAAGGTACAGCAAATTGACGGATACAAAAAGCAGGCAGATAAAAACCTGTTTTGGAGCTCAGCCCTAAGAAACCAGTTTTACTTTGGTTTTAAGAACTACAGCTATTTCAATGATTTCGAAAATATGATCAATAAAATCACTCCGGCAATAATTGCTGATTACGCTAAAAAGTATTTGATAGATACTCCTGGTATAAAAGCGGTATTAATGCCTGAAAATTTTAAGACACTAAACTAATTGTTATGAAGACTATTAAAACTATTACAACCCTACTCCTGCTTATTGCGGTTGGCCTTAGTAGCAGTTGTAAAAAAGACCAAGTAATGTACGGCAAAGGATTTGAAACTTTCAAATTCATTGTTAAAGATGCATTAAACGTAGAAACAGAATATCCAGGCGTAATCTCGGGTGATGAAATTATAGTAGCACTCCCAACTGAAATTGATGTTACTCATCTAAAAGCCAGCTTTACGATAGATAACCCACGTACAATTGTACAAGTTAATACTAAAGTACAAGAATCGGGTATATCCGAACAGGATTTTAGTCAACCTGTATCGTATAAAGTAAAAGCTGAAGACAAAAGCACAAGAAGTTATTCAGTTCGGATAGAGAAGAAGATTGCCCTTCAATCTTTCGGATTCTTTAAGGCCGATAACCCTGTTCTTGAAGAAGATTATCAGGCCGTAATCAGAGGCTTAACTATTGACATTTCCGTTCACGAAACCATTGATTTAACAAAATTGGTAGCAAGGTTTCAAACTACAACTGGATCTACCTTAAAAGTAGGCGCCATAACCCAGGAAAGCAAAGTAACACCAAATAATTTCGGAAATCCTGTGGTATATACCTTTACGGACACAGGCTTACCAGCCCCACTAAACTTTAACGTACAACTTTCCTTTATAGGTCCGAAATGGTGGATGATTGGGGATAAAAGTATGATCACTTCTACTACTAACGGCTTAAAAATGGCCATTCATCCATTTACTAAATACCCATATATTGTTTATAATAGGACAGGAAAAGATGAAAAAGGTGTTGATTTGCCAGATACGGAAAAAAAGGTAGCCGTAATTAGCTACACCGGAACAGACTGGAAATACCTTGGCCTAGCCTCGGGAATTTCGGAAACCAGGGCTGACCTCACCAATATCGCATTTGATGATGAAGGAACACCGTATGTTGGTTACAAAGATTACTTTGGTACTGAACAGAAGGCAACAGTATTAAAGTTTGTAAATGATACATGGACCAGTGTCGGCGATAAAAATTTCAGTCCTATGAGAGTGGATAAATTCTCATTCACCGTTGGCGAAAACAATCAGCCTATGATAGGAGCCTCTACATTCACTGCGATTCCAGGTTTTGCTAAACGTGCCATTTATGTGAGTAATTTTACAGCTGGACAGTGGGCTAATATTACTCCTGCAGTAGCTAGCCCGTTAATTGGAGGAGTTCAGGTATTTAAAGGTTTGGATGGAAAAACATACATGGCAGTTTTAGATAGGAATTCGAGTTTGAGTATGTATAAATTCCAGAACAATACTTGGAATGCTATTGGCCCGGTAGGTTTTAGAACTTCAGATAATTTACCAGCCTTCACTACTGTTATTGGAGCGGCGAGTGCAGCAGGAGAAGTCTATATAGGTTATCAAACTGTTATTTCCAGTGAACGAATTAACCGTATCCTTAAATTCAATAAAGCTACATCATTGTGGGAAGAACTAGGCTCAGCAGGCAATAGTCAAGGAACCGAGAAATATGCGTTGGCTATAGATCCAAAAGGAAAACTATACTTTGCTTTTGCCAATAACTTCGGTTTATATGTAAAAACCTTTAATGATGAGACTAAAAACTGGAACAATCAAAGGCTAGTGGTATCTGGCACTATCGACGAGTTTGATATGCAAGTCTCAGCAGATGGAATTCCCTACATTGTGGTAAGGACCGCTGCAGATAAGAAAACTGCTGTTTACAAATACACAATAACGAAATAGCATCTGAAACTATTCATTTAATTCTACAACCGAACCCCGAATGAACCCATAAAATATATGATCATTCGGGGTTCAATTTTTCATCTTCAATTTACAAGCCATATGAAACAACTAAGTTTCCTCATTCTTATACTTACATCCTTCTCTCTACACGCCCAAACCACTGCATCCGGTTACATATTTGCTGATGCAAACGGAAACGGCAAAAGAGATAAAACAGAAAAAGGTATCCCTAACGTCTCTGTAACCAACGGACAAGAAGTTGTGCTCAGCAACAGCAAAGGTTTTTACCAGTTACCCGTTAGCAACGACAACATCATTAGCGTAATTAAACCAACTGGTTATCAGGTGCCGCTAAATACCGACAATCTGCCCCAATATTATTACATCCATAAGCCACAAGGCTCACCAATTTTAAAATACAAAGGAGTATCACCTACAGGCCCTCTACCAAAATCTATAGATTTTGCTTTAAAACCATCAACAGAAAAAAACAGCTATACCGCTTTGATTTTTGGTGATCCACAGGTGTATAACCAGGAGCAGATAGATTACTTTGTACGTGATGTGATTACGGAAGTGGAAGGTATTAAAGACGTGTCGTTTGGCATCAGTATGGGCGATGAAGTTGGCGACAAGCTTGATCTGTTCCCGGCATATACTGCCGCAGTAAAACGTGTGGGCATTCCTTGGTACAATATGATGGGTAACCACGATCTAAATGCAGATGCACCAACAGATTCGTTATCTGATGAATCTTTTGAAGCTCATTTTGGCCCCACCACTTATGCATTCAATTATGGAAAAGTACATTTCATTGTACTCGATGATGTACAATATCCTGACCCACGTGACGGACATGGCTATTACGGCGGATTAAGGGAGGATCAACTGAAATTTGTAGAAAATGATCTGAAACATGTCCCTAAGGACTACTTGATTGTAATCACAATGCATATTCCCTTGAGTGAACCAGAATTCCTCTTCAGTTCAGCTACCAGGAAAAGATTATTCAATGCCATTAAGGATTTCCCCAATACACTCTCAATCTCCGCACATACCCATATGCAGCGTCAGGATTTCTATGTAAAAAGCACAGAATGGTTGCAGGATAAACCACACCATCATTTTAATATCGGAACCGCTTCGGGTGATTTTTACTCCGGTCTCAGCGACAAAAACGGAACCCCTATTTCAACTATGCGTGATGGAACACCAAAAGGCTACGGATTTATTCATTTTAAGGGAAACCAATATATAATAGATTATAAAGTGGCCGGTAAAGATGCTGCAGAGCAAATGAGAATTACCGCCCCCGAAAAACTTAAAAAGAACAGTGATTCCCTAGCCTATGTCTATGTGAATTTTTACACCGGTAGTAAAAACGACAAAGTACAATATCGGATAGATAACAGCCAGTGGAAAGACTTGGAACAAAGCATCGAATTTGATCCATTTTATATTGCAGAGGTAGCAACATGGAAATCCATAACCGATAAAAAACAAAAAGCAAGAAGGCCGTCTAACCCTGCAAAAAGCACGCACTTGTGGAAAGGGCCAATTGCAACCGACCTATCCACTGGCGAGCATATTGTAGAAGTAAAAGCTACTGATATGTTTAACCGACCCTTTACACAAAAACGCAGTTTTGTGATTACGGAGTAATTAATAAAGCGGGGGTATAACAAGTACTTGTACCCTCGCTCTTTTAAAACAATCCCAACAAATCCTTTTTGGAAAGTGTCTTATAGATTGATGTTTCCGTTTTGATCAGATCATCTACCAAATCCTTCTTGGTATCTTGTAACTTCATGATCTTATCTTCAATCGTATCCGGACAAATTAACCGTACGGCAACCACATTCTTTTCCTGCCCTATTCGGTAAGTACGATCAATAGCTTGATTTTCTACTGCTGGATTCCACCACGGATCTACGATATAAACATAATCGGCCTTAGTCAAATTTAATCCCACCCCACCGGCTTTCAAACTAATCAAGAACACTCGTACCTCAGGATTATCTTGAAATGAAGCCACCGCTCCAGCTCTATTTCTGGTTTGTCCGGTTAGGTACTCATGGGCAATCCCTCGTTCATAAAGCTCCTTCCTGATCAAGTCAAGCATCCCTACAAACTGCGAGAAAACCAATATCTTATGATTTGGCGATTTATTTTCAATCTGCTCCAGCAATGTTTCCATTTTAGATGATGCATTGCCATAAAACTTATCATCCTTTAACAATTCGGCAGAGTTACAAATTTGTCTCAATCTCGTGATGCCCTGCAAAATATGCATACTACTTTTCTGCAATTCATCTTCAGCAACACCTGCTATATAATCTTTGATGTCCTGTACCGCAGCCTCATACACCTCTCGCTGCTCTGTACCCATTTCGCAATAAATCACCATTTCCGTTTTATCCGGCAATTCCTTCGCTACCTGCTCTTTAGTCCTCCGCAAAATAAAAGGGCTAATCCTTTGCTGCAATTCCTTTGCACGCTTCGTCTCCTTAAATTGATCAATAGGCACAGAATACAATTCTTTAAACTGCTGCTTGCTCCCCAGTAAGCCCGGACAGGCAAACGACAACTGACCATATAAATCAAAAGTGTTGTTCTCTATGGGAGTACCTGTTAAAGCTACTTTATTCCGCGACTGCAAAAGCCGTACAGCTTTATATCGCTGCGAATCTGGGTTTTTAATCGTTTGCGACTCATCTAAAAACACATAATTAAACCGGTAGCCCTTCAAAAAGTTGATGTCAGCCAATAACGTCCCATAAGAAGTAAGGATAAGTTCATACTGATCAAATTCATGACTATTTTTCAACCTGTCGGCACCATAAATGGTCCGTATTTTAATAGAAGGGGCAAATTTTGCAACCTCGGCCTGCCAGTTAAAAATTAAAGAAGCTGGCACAACAACCAGATTGGTGTTATGTGTCGATTTTTCCCTTTGAGTAAGTATAAAAGCAATGATTTGGATGGTTTTACCCAATCCCATATCATCAGCCAAACAAGCCCCGAAGTTAAAATCATCCAGGAAGTTAAGCCAGTTTACCCCATCGTGCTGATATCCCCGTAACTCTGCATTTAAAGTATCTGGTATTCTTACAGGAGTTATACTTTCCGGCCCAGATAGCTTTCCACGGTACATCGCCAGCTGGTCTTTTACCGCCTCATCAAAAAGTTGCTCTTCGTACAACTCAGCGATCATATTGTAATTGATCTTATGTGTATGTATCGTATCATCAACCACCTCTCCGGCACTAAAGTAACTGGTAAATTTCTCTACCCACTCATCCGGCAAAATCCCCATCGTTCCATCATCCAGCTTGATAAATTTACTCTTGTTACGGATAGACTTATGCAGGTGCTTCAAAGAGATCGCCTCCCCGTTATACTCAACCTTTGCGACCGTCTCAAACCAATCTATACCACTAATCACCTTGATGGATATGTCAGCTTTAAACTGGCTCAGATTATTATTATTCAGCTTATTGAAACCCATAATCGTAATGCCCTTACTGCGCCATGCCTCAAAAGCATCCAAAAACCATCCTATATCGAGAAAATGTTTACGGTGCATATAAAAGCAATCCATTTTCATTTCCTCATCCAATTGCTCTTCAAAAAAAGGATGTTGTTTCGCAATATTGGATACAAATTGCAGCTCTTGCTCTTCGTCTCTGCGCAATTTAAATGTATTCCCATACTTATCCTTCCCAATGATCTGTTTTCGGGAAAGTACCGGAATTTCGGTGTTACTGTAACGCATTACAGGGGTAATCAATACAAAATCTTCCGACTCGGATAAATAAATCAGTTGCTCGTTTTCCAGATCGTAACCCTTTTCTTCGATCTGTGTTTTTGTAGCTGGTTTTAAATAAGAGTAATTGATTTTAACTTTCTCTTCCAATTTTGAAAGGATAGTCTCATAAAACTCATCAAACTTCGACTTATGAATCAGCATCTTATCATAATGCTTTTTAAAGAAATCGATTACCCGTAAAAAAGCAGGATTGTCAATCAGGTATAAGTCGTTATCTAATCGAATAAAATAATGATGCTTAATCACAAGGTCTTCAATAGCTAGCGATTGTCCTTCCAATAATAATTTACCCGACACCTCGTAAAAATCACCCTTTTCATTAACTGACAATATCAGATCGATACCTAGTATTTTAAGTTTTACCCGGCTGATGGAACTCGCAGATATATTAGGCGACACCTTACTATCGTGCATATAGATATCCAACCCCAATGGATTTTTAGCCAAGGCCTTTAAGCCTTCCAGATCAGATTCGGAAGCCTCTGCATTATAATTATTCTGAAACTTTAATATCCCGTTCAGGAATTTCAATTCACTACTATTTTCTGATCGCCAAATCAAGTCTGATGGATCAACAGCTTTTAAAGGATTCTTTATTTTACCATCCTTACTCGCAAAACCTTCATAAAGAGATACGGTTAGGTGACTATAAAACCGATGCTGACTAAAAACAACTATCGTTTTTACATCCTTCTTAATTAAACCTCCGGATGCTGATAAAGGCCATTCTTTAGTAGGTAATAAAGCCTCACCCAATTCTTGCTTTGTTCTTTTGTTAATTGGAAATAACGCCTTCACTTTAGGGCCAATCTCCAGAGCACCCTTTACATAATCGATCTGGAAATGATCATCCAGGTGCCGCTCATTTTCCAATCCATAGTCAACGGCAAACTCTTTCAGTTTTTTATACCTCAGGTTTTCATCAAAAAATAAGCGGAGCGGTTGCCGGTTCATGATGTTATATAATACTTTAGCCTGATATTCACATAGTCCATTGTTAGCCGACATGCAGGAGCAAGACAGCATTACACGATCTCTGGTTTGAGTAATGGTAACCACCTGAGTAGTCATAGAGACCGCGGTATCACTAAAGACAGCAAAGTTCACAGCAATCTCTCTAGGCGAAAGTTCGTAAAAGCCCTTCACTCCTGTATCCGTACCAACTTTACTGTGTTTTAATATCTCTGATATGGTTAATCCCGAAATGCTAAAATTCGCTAAAGTATAATCATGTGTTAGGGCATTGATTTCTTTCTCCACCTGCAATTCTTAATGTACTCAATAAAAAACCTAAAATAAGCTACGATCCTTCTAAATCGATTTAATAATCTGTTTATTTGTATATAGTAAACAAACACACACAAATATAAACTTCATTGTTATGCTACTGAGTATTTTAAACTCCATTTTTTGCATTGCCTTTATTTTATTCGCTTATGTGAACCTAAATGATAGTGATTTCTGGCTTTGGGTACCAATTTATATGATTGCATCCATCTGTTGTGGATTTGCCGTATTTAATCATTTCTACCCTACCGTGTACCTTGCAGCCATATCCTTCTATATCGTTTATGCTGTAATTTTATTTTTTGTTAAGGATGGCGTCCGCGACTGGATACTGCGGTATAAAAGGCCAAGTCTGGTAGAAAGCATGCAGGCCACAAAACCTTATATAGAGAAAACTAGAGAATTTTTCGGCTTGCTGATCATTAGTGGAGCACTGGCAATTAACTATTTTTTTTGTGGCTGTTAACTAGAAAACTATGCCGATAATAGATATAAAAAATTTGCCTGAACTTTTCCAGAAAATCATTAAACGAAACCTAAGCAGCGATGCCTGGGATTGGCTTCAAAAAAAGAGCGATTTAATAAAGACAGAAGAAAGATCAATGCAATTAAATCTGAGCTTTTCTATGCTTCCGCGACAAACGGGGCGGGATATTATTGAGCTAACAAACGATGAAACAGCAGAGTTCAACCTATCAGGAATGGAGCTTAACGACTGGACAATCGACAAGTTGTGTCGCGTTTGGCTTTTAATGCAAATCCCGGAAGGCGACAAAGAAAACTACTTAAGAAAGATTAATGGGTTGTTTGCTACCGCAGAGATGAATGAGCAAGTAGCTTTATATGCCGCCCTTCCCTTTTATTGTTACCCAGAAGAATGGATTGCAAGATGCGAAGAGGGAATAAGAAGTAATATTGGAACTGTATTAGAAGCCATTATGTACCACAATCCCTACCCGGCCAAATTCCTGTCCACACCTTCATGGAACCAACTGGTCCTAAAAGCCTTTTTTACGGATAAAGACGTAAGCAAAATCTACAGACTTTACGAAAGAGCAAACCCCGCATTGTCCGAAACCTTGCTGGATTATGTACAGGAGCGCCTGGCTGCGCATAGAACCGTAGCGCCAGAGATTTATCAATTGACACAACAAATGAACCCCCAAATATAAAATGAACTATGTGCTGTAACGAAAATTTTGAGGAAAGAAACAAGGGAGAGAAAATACAAACTACCCTCGACCTGAACGACATCAGCGGGATGAAGTTCTTTGATCCGCATGTACACATGACTTCCCGAACTACGGATGATTATCAGGCCATGGCCGATGCCGGTATTGTTGCCCTGATAGAACCTGCCTTTTGGCTTGGACAACCACGAACTGGTGTAGATAGCTTTACCGACTATTACAGTAGCCTCATCGGTTGGGAAAGATTCAGGTCTTCGCAATTTGGCATTAAACACTATTGTACCATAGGATTAAATTCTCGTGAAGCCAACAACGAAAAACTGGCCGAACAAGTCATGGAAATCTTGCCACAGTTTATTTTTAAGGACGGTGTAGTCGGTATTGGCGAAATCGGTTTTGATGATCAGACACCTGCTGAGGAGAAATATTATCGCTTACAACTAGACCTAGCCTTAGAAGCTGGACTTCCGGTACAAATTCATACCCCGCACCGCGACAAGAAAAAAGGAACACAACGGAGCATGGACATTGCCATTGAACAAGGTTTGTCTCCACACATGGTCATCGTAGACCATAACAATGAGGAAACGGTAAAAGAAGTGCTCGACAGAGGCTTTTGGGCAGCCTTCACCATTTACCCTTTTACAAAAATGGGAAATGAACGTATGGTCGAAGTGGTTAAACAATATGGATCGGAAAGAATCATGATCAATTCAGCAGCCGATTGGGGCATTAGCGATCCTTTGGCTATTCCTAAAACCGCCGCATTAATGAAAAGATCGGGCATCAGCCTGGCCGATATTGAGCTGGTTACCTATCGCAATGCCATTACCGCATTTGCACAAAGTGGACAGATTAATGAAGATGACTTTACTACGGTTAAAAATATAGATCAGAGTCAGAAGTTTGCCAGCAACTCCATCTTACGAGGTGGTCAACAACCAAGAATAGACAAGAATTCAATCATCATTTCATAAGCAGACCATGAAAAAACTATTGGGTTACCTGAGGCTAATGCGTCCGGCCAATGTAATTACGGCTGTCGCCGATGTAATGGCAGGAATAGCCATTGCAGGTTATTTTGTACAACTGGCCCCTGGAACTTTCGGATGGGGCACTGGCCCAGAGATTTCTTTCCTCCCGATTATCCTGTTGTGTATTTCCACCATTGGGCTTTACAGTGGTGGGATTATCCTCAATGATGTTTTTGACGCGGAACTGGATGCCAAAGAGCGTCCGGAACGCCCGATTCCAAGCGGACTGATCTCCAAAAAGGCAGCAACAATTTTCGGCGGTATCTTTTTCTTTATCGGCATTTTTGCAGCGGGACTTTATAATTCAAACTCTCAATACCTTGCTGTTGCTATTATGGTTAGCGCCCTGATTTATAATAAATTCTTAAAACACAATGCCATTTTCGGCCCTCTAAATATGGGCCTGTGCCGTGGTTTAAATCTCCTATTAGGTATCAGTATTATTCCTACAGCCATACAACAGTGGTGGTTCTTAGCCATTATACCGATCATTTATATCGCTGCGATCACCATGATCAGCAGAGGAGAAGTACACGGTGGCAGTAAAAAAACACTTTACTTTGCTGCACTGCTTTATACCGTTGTTATTGCTGCCATTTTGGTCGTTGCACAATCCAAGGGCAACTTCCTCTCCGCGCTTATTTTTATAGTTCCCTTTACCTTGATGATCTTTACGCCCTTACTTATAGCCATCCAATTTCCAGTTGGTAAAAACATAGGGAAAGCCGTAAAATCAGGAGTTATCGCCTTAATATTAATGAATGCATCCTGGGCCGCAGCCTTTGGTGTATGGAACGTTGCTATATTTATCGTGATTTTATTACCCATATCCATACTATTAGGCAAAGCTTTTGCCGTTACTTAGTTCGCATTTTTATGAGTTATTTAGAACAGTCTTTTAGTGTCAAATTTGACTACAAAATATATTTCACCAATTCCCTTTTAGAAAGCACAAATACACTACTTGCCGACTTTTTCAAAGGAAGACCAGCAGAAGGAAGCCAAAAAATATTCTTTGTTATTGATGAAGGTGTAGCAATCGCGCACCCAAATCTGACCAACGATATCAAAGCCTATTTTGAGTTACACCGCCAGGTAAACCTGATTAACGACATCATGATCGTTCCGGGTGGTGAGGCTTCAAAAAACGACACAAGTCTATTTGATCAGCTGGTTGATGCCGTAGATGTTCATGGCATAGACAGGCACTCCTACATCGCGGCCATTGGCGGAGGTGCTGTATTGGATCTGGCCGGGTATGCTGCCGCTGTATCGCACAGAGGGATTAAACACATCCGCATTCCTACCACCGTATTGTCTCAAAACGACTCTGGAATTGGCGTTAAAAATGGCATCAATTATAAAGGAAAGAAAAACTTTCTGGGCACATTTGCCCCGCCTACAGCCGTATTTAATGACGAACAATTTTTACATACCTTAAGCGACAGGGATTATCGTTCAGGCATTTCCGAAGCTATAAAAGTCGCCCTCATTAAAGACCCAGCATTTTTTTACTGGATAGAAGATCATGCGGATGAGCTGGCTACAAGGCATACAGATAGTATGAACTACCTGATTAAACATTGTGCAAAACTACATCTTGACCATATTGCAGGTACAGATCCCTTTGAAACCGGATCGGCACGACCATTAGATTTTGGCCATTGGAGTGCGCATAAACAGGAACAACTTAGTCAATTTACGGTTCTCCATGGCGAAGCTGTAGCAATGGGGATCGCACTTGACAGTACATATTCTTTCTTGGCAGGCTTGTTAACCGAAGATAAATTGAAACGAATACTAACTGTATTATTACGACTATCTTTCGAAATCACAGATCCTATTATCCAGATCAACAATACGCAATCACCTATCTTAAAGGGATTAACAGAATTTCAGGAACATTTGGGTGGCAAACTAACAATTACACTGTTAACAGATCTAGGCACAGGCAAAGAAGTATATGAGATGAATCATCAACTACTCATTAAAGCAAGTGAGTATGTAGCCGATTTTGCAAAAAACAACCTGGTTTTAAACTCCATAAATCACTAGCATGAAAGTAAACACAGGCCATTTAACCTATTGTACAAACATTCATGCAGGCAAAAACTGGGAAGAAGATTTTAATGCCCTAAAGCAAAACTTCCCTGTTATAAAACAAACAATTGTTCCAAATCAACCTTTAGGTCTCGGCTTAAGACTTTCTAATGAAGCCAGTCGCGAATTGAGAAATGAGGATGCTTTACAGCAATTTAAACAATGGCTAACAGAAAATGATGCCTATGTTTTTACCATGAATGGGTTTCCTTATGGGGATTTTCATCACACCGTTGTAAAAGAACATGTACATAGCCCAGACTGGACGACCAATGATCGGGTAGATTATACGATACGACTGTTTCACATCCTGAAGGCTTTACTACCAGAAGGCATGGACGGGGGCATTTCGACCTCTCCCCTTAGTTACCGCCATTGGTTTAAAAATGAGATAGATTTTAACACTGCAAAAAAGGCAGCTACACTAAATATCATAACCGTAATTGGCCTATTGATAACCATTCATCACGAAACCGGACAGCTATTGCATCTTGACATAGAGCCTGAACCAGATGGGATATTGGAAACGGGAAGAGAATTTATCGATTGGTTTGAAAATGATCTTTTGGTTTTAGGTGCCCCAGTCCTCGCAGAACAATTTAACATCTCAACGGAGGACGCCACAGATCACATAAAAAAACACCTCTGCCTTTGTTACGATGTTTGCCATTTTGCTATCGGTTACGAAAACCATAAAGCAGTACTAACCGAACTGGAACAAAAAGGAATTGGTGTTGGCAAAATTCAGATCAGCGCCGCACTAAAGGCAGATCTACAGGGATCTTTAACAGAAAAAGCAGCCATAAAAAACAGCTTCTCCTCATTTAATGAATCTACCTATCTACATCAGGTAGTCGCCCTAAAAAAGGATGGCTCATTAATCAGATACCCAGATTTACCACAAGCCCTTGAAGATTTTGATCACGAAAATATTGAACAATGGCGCTCGCATTTTCATGTCCCCATATCAATCAAAGAAATCGGATTGCTACAATCTACACAGGATGACATTACCACCCTGCTGGAGCTTCAAAAACGCAAACCTTTTACCAAGCACCTGGAAGTAGAAACCTACACCTGGGAGGTATTACCTGAACAATTAAAATTACCAATTGCCCAATCGATCAGCAATGAGTTAAACTGGGTGATTGATACCCTGGCATAGATACAATTTATTTAAGATGAAGAAAACTGTAGTTATAGACGTTGTTGGCCTATCGGCAAACCTGATTGGAAAACATACGCCTTTTTTAGAACAATATATTAAAAATAAAAAGCTGAGTACCATAGCCCCTATGTTGCCCGCAGTAACAACAGCAGTACAATCCACTTATTTAACGGGCAAACAACCTTCCCAACACGGTATCGTGGGTAATGGTTGGTATGATGAAACCGATGCCGAAATTAAATTCTGGAAGCAATCAAACAAGCTTGTCCAAGCTGAAAAGATCTGGGATCAGGCAAAAAAAGAAAACCCCGGCTTTACCTGCTCAAACATGTTTTGGTGGTACAATATGTACTCCAACGCAGACTATTCGGTAACCCCACGTCCAAATTACCTGGCCGATGGCAGAAAAATGCCAGATTGCTACTCAGAACCGGCAGAGTTACGCGATATTTTACAAGAAAAACTAGGTCAATTTCCTTTGTTTCAATTTTGGGGACCCGGCGCGAATATAAAATCATCCAAATGGATCGCCGATGCATCTATGATGACCGATGAAATTTTCGACCCAACCTTAACGCTGATCTATTTGCCGCATTTGGACTATTGTCTGCAAAAATTTGGTCCAAACTTTAACCATATTGGCAAAGAATTAACCGAAATAGATGCCATACTAAAGGAATTAATTGGCTTTTATGAAAGCAAGAACGCAAATGTGATTCTTCTCTCAGAATATGGAATTACCCCTGTAAACACCCCTATACATTTAAACCGTGTTTTTAGGGAAGCGGGATTGTTGCAAATCCGTATAGAACGTGGACTGGAGTTGCTAGATGCGGGAGCTTCAAAAGCATTTGTTGTTGCCGATCATCAGATTGCCCACGTTTACATCAATGATAAATGTGCAACAGAACAGGTAAAAACGATACTTAATCAAACTCCAGGTATTGCCCTGGTTTTGGATGAGGAAGGTAAAAAGACACACGGCATAGACCACAACCGGGCCGGAGATTTTGTATTGGTTGCCGAACCAGAAAGCTGGTTTACCTATTACTTTTGGCTGGACGATGCCAAAGCTCCCGATTATGCCAGATGTGTCGACATCCATAAAAAACCAGGTTATGATCCCGTTGAAATGTTTATGTCATCTAAACCAAGGGCAGCCTATAAATTACTGCGAAAAAAAGCCGGCTTCAGATACATTATGGATGTAATTCCACTGGATGCAACGCTGATCAAAGGTTCACATGGCAGTATAAACACCCCTACAGATTTCCATCCTGTTTTAATTACTGACCCAGCCTTAAGTGCAGAAAATAAAACTGCAACTGAGGTTTACGATGTAATTTGGAAAGCACTATCTAGCTAATCATCCTGACATAAAAATCATATTTTGATAATGAATACTGCATTTTATTATATAAAGATTATTGTTAAGTTTGGTTTTGTTAACACCAAATAAAACCAATGAACTCAAGACGGGATTTTCTTAAAAAAGCAGCAATATTATCAGGTGCAGCGGGTTTACCCAATGTAATTCCGATGTCTATTCAAAAAGCTATGGCCATCAGCGCCGAGCCGGGTAGCACTTTTCAGGATGCCGAGCATATTGTGTTTTTAATGCAAGAAAATCGTTCTTTTGATCATATGTTTGGCAAACTTAAAGGCATCCGTGGCTTTAACGATCCAAGAACCTTTACCCTTCCAGATAACAATAAAGTGTGGCTGCAAAAGGATGATGCAGGTAATACCTACGCCCCTTTCCATGTCGACATCAATAAAACCAAAATCACCTGGCAAGGAGGATTACCACACTCCTGGAACGACCAATTAGCAGCACGTAATAACGGTCATTATGATAAATGGGTACCCGTAAAAAGTGTAATGTCACTGGGCTATTATGACCGGACTGATGTCCCTTTTTATTATGCCATGGCAGACGCCTTTACCATTTGCGACCATCATTTCTGCTCGTCGTTAACAGGCACAACACCCAACCGCCTGTTCTTTTGGTCGGGAACCATCAGGCCTGAACAAAACGGAACTGCTATCGCAGCTGTAAACAATGCACAAGCCGAATCAAGAAAAAACGTCTATGTAGACTGGCATACTTTTCCAGAACTTTTAGAAGATCATGATGTCAGTTGGAAGATATATCAAAATGAGCTGTGGACCTCAGACCTGAAGGGTGAAGACGTAGACAGCTGGCTAGGCAATTATGGCGATAATGCCCTTGAATATGTAAAACGTTATAACGTTAAGTTATCCGCTTATTTTAGAAAAAATGGCGACAGTACAGAAAGTCCAGCGTTAACCCCAGAACAAGTTAGAGCCAAATACGATCAGCTATCTTCCAAAGAAAAGAACCTGATAGATAAAGCATTTGCCACAAACATTAATGCACCAGAGAATTACCTGGCACTAACCCCTTTCACCTTTAAAGATGACAACGGTCAGGACCAAACCATTGCCATTCCCAAACATGATATATTTCATCAATTCCGATCAGATGTAGATAATGGAAAGCTACCGACTGTATCCTGGCTGGTTGCTCCAGAAAAATTCTCTGACCATACCAGCTCACCTTTATATGGCACCTGGTATGTTTCCGAAGCCATAGATATTTTAACCAAAAACCCGGAAGTATGGAAAAAGACCATTTTCATCCTTACTTACGATGAAAATGATGGTTATTTTGATCATGTACCTCCATATGTGGTGCCTAAACCGAATGCTACCGATACTGGAAAAGTTTCCGCAAAGATTGATGTCGATGTAGATTATGAATTGAAAAAAGATAGCCCAATTGGCTTAGGCTACAGGGTCCCGATGCTCATTGCCTCTCCATGGAGTAAAGGCGGATATGTAAATTCGCAAGTATTTGATCATACTTCATGCCTGATGTTTTTAGAGCACTTTTTAAGTAAAAAAACAGGAAAAACGATCAAAAGTAATAATATCAGCAGTTGGAGAAGAGCGATATGTGGTGATTTAACATCGGCTTTCAGACCTGCCGTCGGAAACCAATCGGGTGTGCCACCACTATTAAACAAAGAAGAGGTTTTGGTTAATATCACCAATGCCAGGAATAAACCACCTCAGGTTAAGCCCAATCCACTATCACAACAAGACATAGAAAAGATCAATTCAAATCCCCCCTTCTCCCCTTTATCTTCGTCATTAATGCCGCAGCAGGAAAAAGGCACTAAACCAGCATGCCCACTTCCATATGAATTATTTGCGTCTTGCCACCTCGATGCAAAAAAAGAAAACATTGAGCTTCAGTTTGAAGCGGGGAAAGGAAATTTTGGACAAAAAATTGTACCTGTAGGCGCTCCATTTTTGCTTTACACCTCAAATATCTATAGCAGTACTGCAGGAAAAAGCTGGAACTATGCTGTTGTTGCCGGGGATAAGGTTATTGACAGTTTAAAACTAGCATCCTTTAAGGATAATAATTACGACCTGAACGTTAATGGACCGAATGGTTTCTTCCGTCGCTTTAAAGGCAGCATAAATGATCCAGCCATAAATATCAATTGCTTATATGAAAAGACTGGCACTTTAAGTAAAAACCCAAGTGGCAATATTGAACTGTTTCTAGAAAACAAAGGGAACAAAGCGCTTAAGCTGGAAATTATAGACAATGTTTATAAAAACAGTCCCCCGAAATATATCACCTTAGCACCTTTGCAAAAATTAAAGGTTTTAATGAATTTGAAAAATAGCAGTTCATGGTATGATTTCACAGTAGCAACGCCTGAACACAAAGCATACAGCAGACAATTTGCAGGACATGTGGAAACCGGAGAAGTTTCTATTACAGACCCATTTATGGGCGGCTTGTTGTAACACCAGGATCAGTATCTTCTTCATGCTTTTCAGGATCGAGCTGAACTTCTTCAGCATTTATCTTTTTAGCAAAAAATATGGGGTACACCATCCATATTGCTCCTATTAAAAATAACAGACCGGATAGCTGGAGGATATAAACCGCCGACTCTACTTTATTAGCCTCCATAATTTTATAGGCAATTATTCCTATTACGCCCAAAACTATGAGATATACAGCTTTTTGAAGTCTTAGAACTTTTATCATAATGCGAGGGTTATTTAACTAAAAGACAATACACAAAAATCAAACCATATCCTACAAGAAATATCCGATCATTACATTTATGCTCATATAGGTCATAACGAGTACGATCAGTACACCAAATACCGTTAGCAAAATTGGATGTTTGTAATCGCCGACAATTCTGGTTTTATAGGAAGCAAACAGGATTGTTGCCAGCGTAACCGGCAAAATGAAGCCATTTACTACTCCTGCCATAATCAACAAACTAACTGGCTTACCTACAATTGCGAAAATGAGGGTAGAGACCATAATAAAAATAATGATGACCCTATTTTCATTTTTGGCGATTGTCGGACTAAAGGACTTTATAAACGAGACCGAAGTATAGGCTGAACCAATCACAGAAGTAATAGCTGCCGAGAACATCACCAGTCCAAACAACCTATAACCCAGGTTGCCTGCGGCCAATTGAAATATCGATCCTGTAGGATTTCCCTGATCAATAATCAAACCTTTGCTGATTACACCCAGAGAAGCTAAAAATAGAAATATCCGCACCAATGAAGCTACAGAAACACCCATTACGGCGCTTGTGTTTACCAGCGGCAAAGCACTTTTACCTTTTATACCTGCATCAAGCAAACGGTGTCCGCCAGAAAAAGTAATGTATCCGCCGACGGTACCGCCTACTAGCGTAATGATGGTCATGAGATCAATTTTCGCAGGAAGAATGGTTCGTACTGCCGCCTCAGCAACAGGTGGATTAGTGGTGATGGCGATATAAATAATTACAATGATCATGATGAAGCCCATCACCTGCGCAAACCTATCCATTGCCTTTCCTGCCTCTTTAATCATAAAAATAGCAATAGCTATTGCCGCAGATATCAAAGCACCGGTTATTACCGGAATACCAAACAGCGCATTTAGGCCTAAGCCAGCCCCAGCAACATTCCCAATATTGAAGGCTAGTCCACCGAAAACAATAAGCAGGGAAATAAAGCTGCCCAAACCCGGCAGCAATAAGTTTGCTATATCCTGAGCACGCTTTTCTGAAACAGCAATAACCCTCCAGATATTCAACTGCACGCCTATATCAATAACTATAGAAGTAAGAATCACGAATCCAAAGCTAGCGCCCAAGGTTTGGGTAAATACAGTAGTTTGCGTTAAAAATCCAGGCCCAATTGCAGATGTAGCCATTAAAAAGGCCGCACCTGTTAAAACACTCCAGTCAATCTTTCCATTCATAGGACTATGGTGCTTGTAAAGCTATATTTTGCTCTTTAAACAATGTGTGGATTTTCGCTGCAAATGTAACCGCATGTGCGCCATCCCCATGCAAGCATATTGTGTCAGCCTGTATAGATATATTTTTGCCACTAACTGCCGTCACTGCCCCTTCCCTCACCATTCGCAGGGACTGTTCTACTGCCCGGTCCTCATCCGTAATCAGTGCATCAGCAGATCTTCTTGATGTTAAAGTGCTATTATCCTGATAAGTTCTATCAGCAAACACTTCATTCGCTACGCTCAAACCAATATGACTACCGGCCTTTATCAGCTCACTACCCGACAAACCGTACAGAACAAGCTGGGGATTTATTTTATAAATAGCCTCTGCAATAGCTTCTGCCAGATTTTTATTGGTCGCTGCCATATTATAAAGCGCCCCATGGGGCTTTACATGGTGTAGCAGTCCGCCTTCAGATTGAACAAAACCATTTAATGCCCCTATTTGATACATCACCATATCATAAGCTTCTTCGGCACTAACGGACATCTCCCTCCGGCCAAAACCTTGCAGATCCGGCAAGCCTGGATGTGCACCTATTGCTACATTGTATTTTAAAGCCAGTCTTACCGTCTTTTTCATTACAGCAGGATCACCTGCATGAAAACCACAAGCAATATTTGCAGAGGTGATATAAGGGAAAATAGCCTCATCATTACCAATCTGATAGGCCCCATAGCTTTCACCCATATCACAGTTTAGATCTACTGTATACCAGCCGCTATCCATAAGCTTTATATCTGTTTTAATGTTATTGTTTGTTTTAATTGTTTAAGCTGCATTTCTATATGGAGCATAGCCTGGCGGGCTTCTGCTAAAGTAACTAATTTAAAGCGGATTTGTTGTCCGCTTCTCATTTGCGCAAGCTTGGTCAAATCGGCCGTAATGACTTGTAATACCCGGGGATAGCCTCCCGTCGTTTGATGATCGGCCATCAACAAGATGGCAGAACCATTAGAGGTAACCTGTATAGTTCCAAATGTGACTGCAGAAGAAAGCATCTCCTTAGGCTCAGTCAACAATAAAGCCGGCCCCTCCAGTCTATAGCCCATCCGGTCGGCCTCCTTAGTAATCATATAATACGCATTGAACAAATCCCCTGCACTTTGCCCGGTAAACAATTCGTATTCCGGACCTTTCATCACCCTGATTTCATTATCGTTAAACTCCGGGTACAGTTGCAAACCTATCGACCAGTTAAAGACGGCCCCCTTAGGTTCATATGCTTTTTTAAATGACAATTCATCTTCATTTTTCAACGCCCGCCCCTTGTAGCCCCCAAAGCCCGCTTTCAAATAAGTGGAATGGCTTCCTAAGACCTTTGGTAAATCAAAACCACCAGAAACAGTCAGGTAACAGCGACAACCAGCTTCTGCCGAACCAAAGCTCAATACAGCACCTTTTGGTATAAAAACCGGGCGCCACATTTTTACAGGTTTATCATCCACCATGGGATTTAGGTTACCGCCGGTAATGGCCACCAACTGACCTGTTTCAAAAAGTAACTTCGGACCAAGTAATGTACACTCCAGACCAGCTTCAGTCGTATCATTTCCAAGCAATAGATTGCCAATTTCAAGTGCCAACGTATCCATTGCCCCACTTACAATGATACCGTCTTTCCGGTATCCTTTTCGGCCCAGGTCCTGCACTGTCGTGAGTAACCCTCCTTTAATCACTTTAATCCCCATCAGACTCCCTTTTAATTTTTTCAAACTCAGCTTCGCTAATGGCTACAAAACGCAGTTTATTTCCGGCCCTTAGCAAGGCGGGAGGTTGTCGTTCTACATCAAACAGTTTTAAAGGAGTTTGCCCAATAATCTGCCATCCCCCAGGTGTCTCTATCGGATAAATTCCGGTTTGCGTACCGGCGATACCAACAGCACCCGCAGCAATTTTGCCTCGCGGTATTTCCTTTCTTGGGGCAGCAATTTGTTCATTCAAACCACCCAGATAAGGGAAACCGGGGGCAAAACCTATCATATATACCAGATATTCGCCAGTAGTATGTAAAGCGATCACTTCAGCTTCGGAAATTCCTGCATGAGTAGCTACATAAGATAAATCCGGACCTTGTATACCACCATATAAAACAGGAATTTCTACTATTGGAGTTTCCTTTTCTTCAGTCCCTTCCATAATTTCCTTCAACATCTCCTCTAAGAGGGATTGCACAGTTTCATAATCCGTAACCGATGGATCATAAAATATAGTTATCGTTGTAAATGCAGGCACATATTCAACAAAGCCTTCGAAAGAGTAATCTTCGAGGAAGCTACAGATCGATGATATATGCTGTTGAATACTTTCAGAAATTTCATTGCCCAATTGTATCACAATGGCACTATCCCCCAGAGGATGATACTGAATGGGTTCAACAGCTTTCATTCGATTATTTGGTTTGACACATTGTAAAGATATGCAATAACCCTATACAAAAAAGACCGCACCACGATTAATGATGCAGTCCTTTTCAAAAAGATCAAACGTTATTTTTCCATTACACGTATATCAATTCGACGATTTTGTGCCCGACCTTCAGGCGTATCATTACTCGCAATTGGATGTTCCGCACCATAACCTTCCGCATCTAAACGCTTAGCATCTATTCCCATTTTCACCAACTCGTTCTTTGCAACGTTCGCCCGCTCATCAGATATCTTTTTGTTTACTGAAGCATCACCAGTATTATCCGTATAACCACCTATTTTCAACTTCACAGTTGGATAAGCAATTAATATGGCATCTATATTGTTTATTTGTCCTTGCGATTCTGCTTTTAAAACGCTTTTACCAGGTTCAAAATATAAGCGATCAAAAGTAAACCAGGTGGTTTTGTCAACTGGTTTATCCTTATCTTCAATAAACATGATCAACTTGTTTTCTACTGAATTTTCGGCAACTTTTATTTCTTTACCATCGGGTAGTTTTTTAACAATGACAACGCCTAAATCCCGAACAAAATCTCCGGCTTCATTTAATTTACCTTCAATGGACTCCCTGGCGGCCATAGCATCAGCTTTCATTGCATCAGTTGCCGAATCCATTGTGTGACCTAAGGAATCCATATTCGCACCAATGGTATTTTCTACTTTAGGACTGTTACAGCCCATTTTTCCCATTAACCACCAACCACCAATCAAAATAATGAGTAGCGGGATCAACCATTTGAATATGCTACCAGATTTGGGCTCCTGAGCTACACCATAATTAACAGGCGGCACTTTCGGCAACTCCACTTTTGGCACATCTACCTTAGGGATGTTTACGTTTGGCATTTTGATACTCGCAAAACCTAAAGAGTCACTTAAGCCTTGTGGCATAGCTGCAGCGATATCGGCTTTGCTTTCAAAAATTTTGCCCACTAAATCAGAAATTCCCCATCCTTTACTAGCCATCAATTTTGAAATATAACCAGTAATTAAGGGAACAATCATCGCCAATAATCCTGCAGATTTTGGGCCACTTAAACCAGTTGACGACGCAACAGCACCCGTTACCGCATCAGAATCATTACCAAATAAACCGCCTAATAACGATTTCCCCTTTTCCAATAAATCTCCATGATCGCCATTAAGCACATCTTCCGGTTTACCAACCATACCGCTAGCTCCTGATAATATTTTGCCAAGAAACCCCGAGTCACCGCCGATCCCATTTTTTAGGATACCAGCTAAAACCGCCGGAATACCTGCAGAAAGACCAGTCTTTACCTGATCTTCGCTTACGCCTGCCTTCTGGCTTAAAGAAGAAACGACATCATCGCCGATTTCATTCTTTATCATTTCAATTAAATTCATGTTTATAGTTTTTAGGTTAGAAATTTCAAACAAACACTAGTTATAAGGGACATAACAATCACAACAACAAAAAGTTTACGGACTTCATGAAACTTCCCACACACCTGAAAAGTCTATACACTTGATAATTAAACATAAGCCGAGACACATTTAAAAACACTTCAATCTTTCATTCTAAAACCTTAACTTTGCATCCTTAATTTTTGGAGATACTTGATTGATGTATAGGGAATTTAAACAACTAGAATTAGCTAAAATAGGCGAAGAGATACTTGATTTTTGGAAGGAAGAAAACATCTTTGAAAAAAGCATTTCAAGCCGTCCTGAATCGAACCCTTTTACTTTTTATGAAGGCCCGCCTTCGGCAAACGGAATGCCTGGGATTCACCATGTGATGGCAAGAGCTATTAAAGATATTTTTTGCAGATACAAAACCCTTAAAGGCTATCAGGTAAAGCGTAAAGCAGGCTGGGATACACATGGTTTACCAGTAGAACTGGGAACCGAGAAAGAACTGGGTATTACCAAAGAAGATATTGGTAAAACCATCTCTATCGAAGAATACAACGAAGCCTGCAAAAAAACGGTAATGCGTTATACTGATGTATGGAATGACTTGACTGAGAAAATGGGCTACTGGGTTGATATGGGAGATCCATATGTAACTTACAAGCCAAAATACATGGAGTCGGTTTGGTGGTTGTTGAAACAAATTTACGATAAGGGTCTCCTTTACAAGGGCTATACCATACAACCTTATTCTCCGAAAGCGGGAACAGGCTTAAGTTCGCACGAGGTAAACCAACCAGGTGCTTACCGAGATGTTACCGATACTACAATTGTTGCCCAGTTTAAAGCATTGGCAGACACATTGCCTGCATTTTTACAGGGATTTGGCGATATCTACCTGATGGCATGGACCACTACACCATGGACTTTACCATCAAATACAGCATTAACTGTTGGCCCGAAAATCGACTATGTTTTAGTAAAAACTTTTAACCAATATACTTTCCTTCCGGTAAATGTGATTTTAGCGAAAAACCTGGTTGGAAAACAATTCAACAAAGGATATTTTGAAAGTACTGATGCAGCTGATTTTGAAAACTTCGCTGCAAACGATAAAAAAATCCCTTATCAAATACTAACCACATGCAAAGGCACTGACCTTGTTGGTATTAAATACGAACAACTTCTAGCCTATACCCTTCCTTACCAAAACCCTGAAAATGCTTTTAGAGTAATCTCAGGAGATTTTGTGACCACAGAAGATGGTACCGGCATCGTGCATACTGCCCCAACTTTTGGCGCGGATGATGCCCGGGTTGCAAAAGAAGCAAGCCCTGAAGTTCCACCAATGTTGGTGCTGGATGAGAACGGAATTGCAGTACCTTTGGTAGATTTACAAGGTAAATTCACTTCAAATATGGGCGACTTAGCCGGAAAATATGTGAAGAACGAATATTACAACGAAGGCGAAGTTCCTGAGAAATCTGTTGACGTTGAAATCGCCATCCGCTTAAAAGAAGAAAACAAAGCTTTCAAAGTAGAAAAATATGTTCACAGTTACCCACACAGCTGGAGAACTGACGAGCCGCTTTTATACTATCCACTAGATTCCTGGTTCATCAAAGTTACGGATGTAAAAGACCGTATGTTTGATCTGAACGAGACCATCAACTGGAAACCAAAATCTACAGGTGAAGGTCGCTTTGGAAACTGGCTCAAAAATGCCAACGACTGGAACCTTTCCCGCTCAAGATATTGGGGAATTCCATTGCCAATCTGGAGAACTGAGGATAAAAAAGAAGAAATGATCATCGGTTCTGTTGAAGAACTCTATCAGGCCATTGAAAAATCAATTGAAGCAGGCTTCCAGAAAGAAAATCCTTTTAAAGGATTTGAAATCGGAAACATGTCGGAAGAAAATTATGACCTGATCGATCTCCATAAAAACGTTGTGGATGGAATCACTTTAATTTCTCCATCAGGAAAACCAATGGTTCGCGAAACTGACCTGATTGATGTGTGGTTCGACTCTGGTGCAATGCCATATGCGCAATTGCATTATCCTTTTGAAAACAAAGATAGAATTGATGAAAATAAGGACTTCCCTGCAGACTTTATTGCTGAAGGCGTTGACCAGACTCGTGGATGGTTCTATACGCTACACGCGATAAGCACACTTGTTTTTGATAAGGTAGCTTACAAAAACGTAGTTTCAAATGGACTGGTATTGGATAAAAACGGGCAAAAGATGTCGAAACGTTTAGGCAACGCCGCAGATCCATTCAAAACACTGGCAGAATATGGACCAGATGCAACACGCTGGTACATGATATCAAATGCAAATCCATGGGATAATCTGAAATTTGATATTGAAGGAATTGCAGAGATTCGCCGTAAGTTTTTTGGCACACTTTACAATACCTACAACTTCTTCGCGCTATATGCAAACATTGATAAGTTCCAGATCAATAAAGACGAGATGACTCCAGTAGAGCGTCGCAGTGAACTAGATCGTTGGATCCTATCCTTATTGCAAACCCTAATTGCAGAAGTTGATGAAAGCTACAATGCCTATGAACCTACTAAAGCAACAAGAGCTATTCAGGCATTCGTTGACGAGCATTTAAGTAACTGGTATATCCGCCTATCACGCCGCCGCTTCTGGAAAGGTGAAATGACTGCAGATAAAAAAGCAGCTTACGAAACCTTGTATACCTGCTTAATGAGCGTTGCGCAAATGATGTCACCAGTAGCGCCTTTCTTCTCAGATTGGTTGTTCCGTAATTTAACAGCCGACGATAAACTTAACACTTTAGAATCCGTACACCTTAGTACTTGGGATGAAGCAGATGCATCATTAACTGATACAGAATTGAATGAAAGAATGCAGCTTGCACAGGACATTTCATCCATGGTTTTATCGTTGCGTAAAAAGACAAGCATCAATGTTCGTCAGCCTTTAGCTAAAATTTTAATCCCTGTATTGGACAATAAATTTGCAGAAAGAGTAGAACTGGTAAAAGAATTAATCTTGTCTGAGACCAACATTAAAGCGATTGAGTACATCACTGATACTGCGGGATTTATCAAGAAAAAAATCAAACCAAATTTCAAAACCTTAGGCCCTAAAGTAGGAAAAGACATGAAACTGGTTGCTGAAGCTGTGAACAACATGAGCCAGGAAGAACTGGCAAATTTTGAAAATATCGGAAAATTTGCAGTTATCGGCACGGATTATGTAATTGAGCTGAGCGATGTGGAAATTATGGCTGAGGACATTCCCGGATGGCAAGTAACCAGCATGGGTAACTTAACTGTGGCGCTTGATGTTTCAATCACCGAAGAGCTTAAACAAGAAGGCTTGTCACGTGAATTGATCAACAGGATCCAGAATTTAAGAAAAGAGCTTAATTTCGAAGTAACTGACAGGATAACCGTGACTTTACAAAACCATAACCTGATCAGCGAAGCGGTGGCACAAAATAAAACATACATTTGCTCGGAAATTCTGGCAGATAACATTAACTTAACCGAAACTTTAGACAACGGAAACAAAATAGTAATCGATGATGTTGAACTACACATTTTGATTGCACAACAATAATTTTATTATGGAAAAAGAAAAAACAAGGTATTCTGACAATGAACTACAAGAATTTAAAGAACTAATTCTTGAAAAATTGAGAATGGCTAGACAAGAATTTCTTGATCTGACCAATTCATTGAGCAGCCCTAACTCTAACGGAACTGAAGATACTTCTGGAACCTATAAAACATTGGAAGATGGTTCTGCTACATTAGAAAAAGAGCAATTGAACCAACTGGCAGCACGTCAGAAAAAGTTCATCGAGAATTTAGAAGCGGCGTTGGTACGCATCGAAAACAAAACTTATGGCATTTGCAGAGAAACCGGCAAATTGATCCAAAAAGAACGTCTTCGTGCAGTTCCTCATGCTACTTTAAGTATGGAAGCTAAACTGAAGCAGTCGTAATGAAAGGCTATACAAAACCTTTATTAATTATCTTCTTCGTTTTACTTGCCGATCAGCTTTTAAAAACCTGGATAAAAACCAACATGTACCTTGGTCAAGAATTCAAGATCATCGGCAATTGGTTTATTATTCATTTTACGGAGAATAATGGAATGGCCTTTGGTTTAGAGTTTGGCGGCGAATTTGGCAAGCTGGCTCTATCTTTATTCAGAATTGCTGCTGTCGCCGGAATTGGCTATGGCTTATGCTATCTGATTCAAAGGAAGTATCACAGAGGGCTGATTATGAACGTTGCTTTGATCTTTTCAGGTGCATTGGGAAACATTATCGACTCCGTACTATATGGTAAAATATACGGCTATGCAACTTTGTTCCATGGCCGTGTTGTAGATATGTTCTACTTCCCATTACTACAAGGTGTTTTCCCTAAATGGGTACCGATCTGGGGTGGTGAAGATTTTATCTTCTTCAGACCGGTATTTAACATCGCTGATGCGGCCATCTCTGTGGGTGTAATTTTAATACTTGTTTTCCAGAAATCGTACTTCAAAGAAGAAGTTGTTGAAGAAATAAGCCCTAATAATGAGATGGTTGAAGATTAATTGATCATATTTTGAAATATGAGTATGGAATTGACCTAAAAGTTCCATCTATATATCAAATACACAAATGAAAAATACCATATTATGAGAAAGTTATTAAGCCTTGCCATCGTTGCCTTATTTAGTTTAAGTGCTATGGCTCAACAAGTAGATTTACGTAAGAAGATCAATGTTAGTGGATCTGCCGAAGTTGAAGTTACACCTGATATTATTTATATCAGTATTTCTTTAAAAGAATACCTAAAAGATGGTAACAGCAAGAAAAAAGTAGACATTACTACCCTAGAGAATGAGTTGTTTAAAGCAGTACAAAATGCTGGAATTGCAAAGGAGAACTTAACAGTTACTAATTTATCCAGCTATACTGCAATAGCCCAGAAAAAGAAAAATCCGGATTACCTGGCTAGCAAGCAATACCGCTTAAAAGTAACCGATTTGAATAAATGGAATACAATCCTTGATGAAGTAGATCCAAAAGGTATTGCTTATACCAATATTGATAGCTACGATTATTCGAAAATTGAAAGCTTAAAAAAAGAGCTTAAGATTAAAGCCCTTTTAGCAGCAAAAGAAAAAGCAACTTACCTGGTACAAGCACTTGGAGATAAGCTTGGTAGTGCAATAGATATTCAGGAGATAAACAACGAATCTTTCCCTCAGCCAATGTATCGTGCAAATGTAATGATGATGAAGGCGGAGAGTGCAGATATGGCCGGTGCGCCACCAGCTGAGATTGATTTTAAAAAGATTAAACTAAACTACCAGATGAATGTAGTGTTTGAAATCAAAGGATTCTAATTCTGAATTTGAGATCAGCAAATTCTAATTCTGACCTGTAGAGTATACAGTATTTATTTAAAATGTAAGGAAAACCTACCAAATAACTTTGGTAGGTTTTTTGTTTTGTACCTCTTATAAACCCAATCATTATGAAGAAGTTAATTTACTCGTTAATCTTAATATTTACACTTGGAATAAGTGCGAATACAGTTAGTGCAGCAGAAAACAACAAAGTGAAAACTGAAATGACTGCAGAACAGAAGGTTCAGGTTGAACGGATTACTAACCGTGTAGAAGAGATTAGAAATATGGATAAATCAAATTTATCCAGAGCTGAGAAAAAAGAACTTCGTAAAGAGCTGAGAGAATTAAAATCACAAGCTCGTGCATTAGGTGCAGGCGGAGTTTACCTTTCAGTAGGTGCTATCATCATCATCATTTTATTATTAATCCTTATCCTATAGTATTATTATTAACTAACCTTAACATCTACCTGTTAAAAACAAAAAGCTTCCTCTAGGGGAAGCTTTTTTAGTATCAGACTATAATCAATATTAATCCTCATCTGCATGTAGTGTATTTTTATGATCTTCTGGTTTATAGGAAGCTTGCAATTCGGCAAGTTTCTTTTTACCATAAGCAAATCTGGTAATCAAAACAAACAATACAGGGACGATGAATATCGCCAATAAGGTTGCCGATAGCATCCCTGCAGCTACAGTCCAGCCGATAGTCTGACGAGAAACCGCACCTGCACCCGAAGACAATATTAGCGGAATAACACCCAATATAAAGGCCAATGAAGTCATAATAATTGGCCTAAGCCTTAACCTTACCGCCTCTATCGTAGCCGCAATAAGTTCCATTCCCCAGTCTACCCTCTCCTTAGCAAATTCAACAATCAGAATCGCATTCTTGGCCGACAAACCGATCAAGGTAATTAAACCCACTTGCGCATAAATGTTATTGTCTAATTTTGGCAGGAAGGTTAAAGCCAGGATGGCTCCAAATAAACCCAACGGCACCGAAAGTAATATCGAAAAAGGAACGGACCAACTTTCGTACAAGGCCGCAAGTAATAGAAATACAAAGATAATAACCAATGAAAAAATCATTGTAGTACTATTTCCCGCTTCCGTTTCTTCCAAACTCAAACCAGAAAAATCATACGCATAATTGGCAGGTAAAGTTCGCGCAGCCACTTCCTGTAAGGCTTTGAGTGCATCACCCGAACTACGCCCAGGCTTCGCTGCTCCCCCGATTTCTATCGAGCGGAAAAGGTTATAGTGACTAATGATAGATGCATTCTCTATCACCTTATAAGAAACCAGTGAACTTAGCGGGACAGGAACACCCTGGGCATTCATTACCCGAAGGTGCTTCAGATTTTCAATATTTGTTCTATAATTGGTATCGGCCTGACTAACCACCCGGAAGTTCCTTCCATATTTAGTGAAATCATTGATATAGCTACTGCCCAGATAAGTCGAAATCGTACTATATATTGCACCAATAGAAACCCCCATTTTCTTTGCCTGTTCCCGATCCACCTGCACCTTATAGTTTGGTGTTCTGGAATTAAACAAAGTATAAGCCATGCCGATTTCGGGTCGCTGATTTGCCGCAGCGAGGAATTTCCCTACATTGGCTTCAAACGCCTTAATGTCGCCGCTCTGTTTCTCCTGGATCTGCAAACTAAAACCACCGCTAATCCCTAACCCCGGGATTGCCGGTGGCGAAACCACGAGAACACTACCGTCCTTATCACCCGCAAAAGATTTACTTACACCGGCCATTATTGTATTCACATCCCTTTTACGAACATCCCAATTTTTAAGCTGCACAAAAAAGGTAGCAGCATTAGACTTAAAGGACCTGTTCAGGATATTGATACCACTTAATGAGGTAATGTTATCCACTTCAGGGTAATTATTGCGTATACTGTCTGTAATCCGTTTAATAAACGCATCTGTACGAACCATAGCTGAACCTTCAGGTAAATTTGCACCAACTAAAAAGATTCCGGCATCTTCATTAGGGATAAAACCAGTTGGTTTTTTCACAAACATACCGCCAGTTCCCAGGTAAATACAAAGTAGAATAATCATCACTAGTGGAATCAATTTTAAGGCTTTTTTAACCCCCATAGAGTAGTTATGTGTAACCTTGGCAAACCACCTATTAAATTTAAAAAAGAATTTATTGACCCCTTTCGAGTCCTTAGTTAAATTCATTGGTGTCAACAGGATCGAACACAAGGCCGGGGTAAGAGAAAGTGCTATAAAGGCAGAAATCAATACAGAAACGGCAATGGTAATGGCGAATTGCTGATACAGCTGTCCAACCATTCCCGGAATAAATCCAACCGGAATAAATACGGCGGCTAGAATCAAGGCAATGGCAATTACCGGCGCCGTAATGTCATTCATCGCTCTCCTGGTCGCTTCCGGAGCAGACAAGCCATCATGGTCCATATAATGCTGCACTGCCTCTACCACAACAATAGCATCATCCACCACAATACCAATCGCGAGCACAAAACCAAACATGGTCAATACGTTGATCGAGAACCCGAAAAATGTGAAAAAGATAAAAGTACCTATGATAGAAACAGGAATTGCCAATACAGGAATCAGTGTAGCCCGCCAACTTTGGAGGAAGAAAAACACCACCAATGTAACCAGTACTAATGCCTCAATTAAGGTATGTACTACACCTTCAATCGACATCTTTACCACAGTAACTGTTTCGTAAGGAACGGTATAATCCAGGTCCTTTGGAAAAGATTTCTTTAATTGCTCCAATGCTTTTTGAATACCATCTGCGGTTTGTACAGCATTACCACCTGGAGTCTGATTAATCATCATCAGGGAAGCCACCTTTCCATTCACTTTAGACTTAATAGAATAACTAAAGGCGCCCAATTCTATTCTTGCTACGTCTTTAAGGAAAACAACGGAACCGTCCTGCCCGGTTTTGATTACGATATTATTAAACTGTTCTACGGTATTCAAGTCGCCATCAAGGAGCACAGAAAATTCAAATGTCTGATTGTTTCGTTGTGGCGGCGCACCTACACTTCCCCCAGGAACCCTAATATTCTGTTCCTGAACAGCTGCAGATACATTTGCTGGGGTCAGGCCATAATTGGCCAATTTATTGGCATCAAGCCAAATCCGCATACTAAAAGGCTGACCAAAGGCCTGTACATCACCAACCCCCTGAACACGTAATAAAGCATCCTTTACATATAGGTTGATATAATTTGAGATAAATTTATCGTCATAAGTTCCTTTCGGCGAATACAAACCCACCACCATCAAAATATCATTGTTCGCTTTCTTAGTGGTCACCCCTAAACGGGTAACAGCTTCTGGCAGGGAGGGTTCGGCAATACCTACCCTATTCTGCACATCCAGAGCGGCGATATCGATATTCGTCCCCACCTCAAATGTCACGGTAATCGAAGAACGTCCATCGGAGGTACTATTGGAAGATAAATACTTCATTCCTGGTGTACCGTTGATCTGGCTTTCTATGGGAGTAGTTACGGTCTGCTCCACCGTTTGCGCATCAGCCCCGGTATAAGCTCCAGAAACGGTTACTGTTGGCGGTGCAATACTTGGATACTGACTGATCGGCAAGGTTGTGATGACAATAACGCCAATAACAACAATTATTATGGATATAACGATGGCCGTGACCGGGCGCCTGATAAATACTTCTGAGATCATAAGCTTAGAATTCTTTTAAAATTTTACCACGGCACCAGGCCTTACATTTTGGGATCCTTCATCGACAATCAACTCTCCAACCTTCAACCCATCCTTCACCACTACACTTTTATCGAATTGTTTACCTAACTGAATGATACGTTGCTCTGCCTTGTTACTGTCAGCCACCACATAAACATTATAGGCACCCAACTGCTCTATCACTGCTTTATACGGAATCACCAATTCGTTTTCTGTAGATTTGTTTAATACTCTTAGGTTTACTGTCATACCCGCAATCAGCTTTCCAGCCTCATTCGGATAGCTTACCCTAACCTTTATCGTTCCTGTTGCAGGATCTACCGCACGGTCTATCGTTATAATCTTACCTTGACGTGTATATAAACTGCCATCCTGGAGCTGTATCGTTAAGAGCGAGTCTTTTATCGCCCCTGGGTTATTTTTCATTTTCTGGAAATGAGGAATATCAGCCTGGTTAACAGAAATATCTACCGCAATCGGATTGCCCTTAGAAACGGTATTTAAAAGCGTGGTAGAAGGCGCAACCAAAGCACCTACTTTCACTTGCGAAATCCCGATTGTTCCATTTAGCGGAGCTACAATCACTGCATTCTGAAGATCGTTATTTGCGGAAGAAAGTGTTGCTTTTGCCGCAGCCACCTGCGATTCTGCATTGGCCAGATCCGTTAAAGCATAATCCACACGTTGCTTGGCTATCGCATCCTGAGCGGCCAGATTTTTATAACGATCCGCATCTTTTTTTGCCTTATCACGATTGGCCTGGGCCATCTGTACATTTGCTTTCGCAGAATTGTAAGCAGCCAGATATTTTGTCCGGTCAATCTCGTAGAGCTTCTGCCCTCTGCTTACTTTTTGTCCATCACGCACATAAATAGCAGTAATAAAACCACCAACCTGCGCCCTGATTTCCACTTCATCCAGAGCCACCACTACCCCGGGATAAGTATCAACCGTTGTAACAGGTTCAGCAACCACCTTATAAACAGATACCGGTGTTGCAGGAGGCGGCCCTCCCTGTTGCTGTGCAGCCTCATCTCCACCACCGCATGACGCTAAAGAAATGGACCCCAAAATAACAATGCTAAGTTTTACGTGATTAATCGTCTTCATTTGAGTACTTTATTGGTTTACGGTAATTGTGCCTAATGCTTGTTGTACATCCAATCTTGAAGAAAGAAGACTGTACAGAGAATTCAAATAATTGAGCTGAGCGGTACGCAGATCTGTTTCCGAAGTCATCAGATCCAGATAAGTTTTTATGCCTTCGTCATATTGCAATTTGATCGTTTGGTATACCTGTCGGGAAATCTCCACATTTGCCCCCGCCGTCTTCCAATCATTCAAATTGGCCCTATAAGTAGCCATCGCCTGCTCATACTGAGTTTTAATCTGATTTTTGGTATTTACCAGGTCGAGATCTATCCTTTGCTCCTGTAATTGCGATTTTTTAAGCTCTTGAATTCTTTTAGTCCCCTGAAAAATAGGTAGGTTCAATTTTAGCCCAAATAAAGAGCTCGGGTAGGTTTTATCATAGAGGTCGCTGAAATTGTCGTTGAGGTAATTCCAATTGTAATTGATAAATCCAGAGATACTAGGTAGGAAAGACCATTTATTATAGCTGGTATTGAGGCGTTGTAATTGCTTTTGAGTTTGCAATAACCGATATTCCACTCTATTCTCATAAGTCTCCCTTTGATTGGTATCGATCAGAATTTCATTTTCCATCTTTACCGCATCAAAGTTCAAGCTAAACTCTTTATCACCCTCATAACCGACCAGCTCTTTAAGATAAGCGTATTTATACTTGATCAGTTCCTCTGCCCGCTTTTTATCCGCTTTAGAATTGCTTAGACTGATCTGTGCCCGTTGATAATCCGTTTTGTCTACCAATCCATTTTCATATTGCGCCTTGGCATCTTTGAGCTGCTTCTCTAATCGCGCAATATTTTCAGTAATGATCTTTAGTTGTTCCCTGCTGGTCAGTACATCAAAATAAGCCTTACTTACGCTAATTACGGTATTAATCTTTGTATTTTCTGTGCTCTGTTTATACTGTTGTCTATAATATTTCGATGCTTTGGAAGCCTGAATTAGCCCAGCGTCCAGGAACTTTTGATCAGCCTGTAAAGTGAATGCAGAAGTATGCTTTGTACCGAGTACTAGTAGCGAAGTCTCCCCATTCATGGTCAGCGTACTCACCTGTTGTTTCAGGTTATAATTATAGCTACCATCACCGCTAATTTGAGGAAACCAGCCAGACAATGCCGACTTAATATCCCGCTCACCAATCTCTTCATCGATCAAGGATTGTTTAACCCCTGGCTTGTTTGCTAATGCGTAATTTATAATCTCCTGGAGAGAAGCGTTGCTGAGTACTTTATTATTATCTCCTGTTTGTCCAAATGCGACTGAGCACATCATACAAGGTAGACCAAGGAGAAACATTAAAATCGATTGATGTAGTCTCATATATTAGAAAATGATTAAAGTATTCTCAGCCAGCTCACTATAAACACTTTAACTACAAATAAGGCCTCAATAAAGTTCTAAGATTTTAAATAAAAAAATATAAATGCAATAAAAAAAGCGGCCGTTATACCAAAATCAATTCAGTATAACGGCCGCCTAATTTTAACGACTGTACAATAAAGGTGTTTTTAATCAATATATTCGAAGCCGGTATATTTTACCAAAGCTTCAGGAATCTTGATTCCTTTTTCCGTTTGATTGTTCTCTAAAATAGCAGCTACAATACGTGGCAATGCTAATGCACTTCCATTCAAAGTATGTGCAAGCTGAGTTTTTCCAGTCGCACCTTTAAACCTTAATTTCAGCCTGTTACTTTGATAAGTTTCAAAGTTAGACACTGAAGACACTTCCAGCCAACGTTGTTGCGCAGCACTCCAAACCTCCATATCGTAAGTCATCGCAGCCGTAAAGCCCATATCACCAGCACATAAGCGCAATACTCTATAGTGCAAACCTAATTTTTGCAATAAAGACTGAACATAAGCACTCATGTTTTCCAGTACCTCATAAGATTGATCTGGATGAACAACCTGTACAATTTCTACTTTATCAAACTGATGAAGCCTATTTAAACCACGAACGTGTGCACCATATGAACCTGCTTCACGACGGAAACAAGGGGTATAAGCGGTATTCTTAACCGGCAACTCTTCTTCTTTTAAAATCACATCCCTATAAAGATTGGTAACAGGAACTTCTGCCGTAGGGATCAAATATAAACCGTCAATACCTACATGATACATTTGTCCTTCCTTATCCGGCAATTGACCAGTACCAAAACCAGAAGCTTCGTTTACAAGGTGAGGCACCTGCATTTCTCTATAACCTTCTGCCGTAGCATGATCTAAAAAGAAATTAATCAATGCGCGCTGTAAGCGTGCACCCTTACCTTTATAAACTGGAAATCCTGCGCCGGTAATCTTTGTGCCCAGCTCAAAATCTATAATATCGTATTTAGCGGTCAACTCCCAGTGCGGCAATGCCTTTTCACCAAGTGCGGCTGGCTCACCATGCACAGAAACAATCTCATTCTCTTCCGGTGTACTTCCAGCTTTAACCAAATGATATGGCAGGTTAGGCAATTGTACAATCAGGCTGTGCAGTTTCGTTTCAGCGGCAGCGAAGTCTTCAGATAAATTCTTGATCAACTCTTTATTAGAAGTTGTTTCCGCTTTTAATGCCTCAGCCTCATCCTTTTTTCCGTTACGCATCAACTCACCAATTTGTTTTGCGCTCGAATTTGCGATAGCAGAGAGATTATCTAATGAAGTTTGGATTTGTCTTCTTTCTTCATCGGTTTTAATAATTTCATCAACCAATTCTGGCTGTTTAAAGTTTCTCAGGGTTAAGCCTTCCAAAACTTTCGCTCTATTTTCGCGGATATAGTTAACTTGCAGCATTATTTATTTTTTTAAACAAAGATAATAAGAGTTACGCGTTATTAGTAATGAGTTGCGAGTTTTATGCAATGATTCCCCGATAACGAAAAGCGATGTTAGTAACCTTGAACGCATAACATGACAACTGGTAAACTTTTTCTTGTTCCTACACCCATTGGTAATCTGGAGGATATGACCTTCAGAGCCATACGGATTTTAAAAGAGGCTGATGTAATATTGGCAGAAGACACCCGCACAAGCGCCCCTATGTTAAAGCATTTTGGCATTGATAAAAAAGCCTACTCCCATCACCAGCACAATGAACACCAGGCAACTACAGAAATCATCCGCTTTTTAAAAGAGGGAAAAAATGTAGCGCTGATATCAGATGCAGGAACACCAGCCATTTCCGATCCAGGCTTTTTTCTGGTGAGGGAAACCTTAAAACACGACCTACAAGTTGAATGCTTACCCGGTGCTACAGCATTTGTACCCGCCCTGGTAAATTCAGGACTACCCTGCGATGCATTCGTTTTTGAAGGCTTCCTGCCGGTAAAAAAAGGCAGGCAAACACGTTTCAAAAAACTGGCCGACGAAGAGCGGACCATGATATTTTATGAAAGTCCACACCGTTTGCTAAAAACACTGGAAGAATTTGCACAGTATTTAGGAGCAGAAAGACAAGCCTCAGTAAGTCGCGAACTCACCAAACTATACGAAGAAACAGTTAGAGGCACATTAGCAGAAATTAAATCACATTTCGAAAACAATATATTAAAAGGAGAATTTGTAATTTGTATCGCCGGTGCAGAAGAAGTAAAGAAAAAATCAAAATACGATAAAGATTAATTGGGTTCAATTTTTGATACCCCTATATAAAAAAGAAACATCATGATTTTAATAGATAGATTTTTAAGTGACGAACAAGATCCAAAAGCTGTTGAGAAAGTATTGGGCAAACTAAACGACATGCTCACCAACAACGAGGAACTCATTTATATGGCAGTACAGAAAAAACCTGCCGTAAACTTGCTTCCTGACTGTATTGCCGTAAGTAATAAACGCATTTTTTATTGCGAACCGGGTAACTTCGGGATCACCATGAACTTCAAAGACATTTCCTGGAAGAGCGTGAAAGAGGTTTCTTTTAAAGAAGAGATCTTTGGTTCTAAATTCATCTGTGTGCCTTTACACGGCGAGAACATCATCACAGAGTATATACCTAAAGTACAGGCACGCAAATTATACCAGGCAGCTTACGAGCAATTGGAAAATTTCAAAGAGCAGCAAAGACAAACAGAACTGGAAGGAAGAAGATCTGTTCCTTCACCAGTAACTGTAAATGCGGTTACACCCGAACCAGTTTCAGAAGAACCAGCAGCACTCTTCTCACAACCAGCCGCAACACCTCAGCATGTTGAAGAACCTGAAGATGAGACCACTTTAAAATTGAGAAAACTGAAAAGCTTGTACGACAAACACCTGATTACTCAGGAAGAATATGAAGCAAAAAAGGCAGATATATTAGATAGCTTATAAGTATCGATTAATGAACTTTAAAAATACTGCCCCACTGGCCTTGTTAAGCGCATTTTTAATGTGGCTGGCTTGGCCACCAATTCCTTATACCACCCCGCTCCTTCTAGTTGGCTTAGTCCCTCTTTTAATTGCCCTGGATAAAATCATTCTTCGAAAAGCAGAAAAAACAGGCAAAAAGGTCTTCCTTACTGCCGGTCTAACTTTTCTGGTTTGGAATACGGCTTCTATTTACTGGGTATACAATGCCATCAGCGCAGTAAATAACCCTGTTGTATCCGCATTCGTATCCCTCATTCCATTTGGCTTAGGCGCATTATTAATGACCTTTGCTTTCTGGTTGTATTACCGTTTGCGGAGCGTAACCAACACAAAAATTGCTTCTGCTGGTCTGATTTCATTTTATGTAGCGATGGAATACCTGCATCAAAGCTGGGATTTAGCATTTCCATGGATGACACTGGGAAATGGTTTATCAGGTATGCACCAATTGGCGCAATGGTATGAGTACACTGGCGTCTACGGTGGTTCTGTATGGATATTGCTCAGTAATATTTTAGCTTTCGAAGCTTACAAACGCTTCAAAACTGATGCAAAGGGCTATTTAAAACTAAGACCAGCGATGCTTTGGGCCTTGGTAGTGATATTGCCTATTGGTCTGTCGCTCGCAAAATACTACCAATACAAAGAAAAAGTGGTCCCTGTAAATGTTGTCACTGTACAACCAAATATCGATCCCTATCAAAAATTTGGCAGCCTTTCCGCAGCTGATCAGTTGAATATACTCACTCATTTATCTGACTCTATAGCGCAGCCCAATACCGAGTATTTTATCTGGCCCGAAACTGCAATCCCTAATTATGCAGACGAAGATAGAATCCGTAGCAACCCCGATTTCAACACCGTACAACAGTTTCTTTCAAAATACAAGAATGGCACTGTCATCACCGGAATTGAAAGCGTAAAATTGTACAACGATAAACAAACCGTATCTGCGAAACAAGATCCTAGCGGCGTGTATTTCGACAGCTTTAATACAGCCATGCAGGTTGAGAACTCTGCAAACGTACAATTCTACCATAAATCCAAGTTGGTTCCTGGCGTAGAGAAAATGCCTTTTCCAGCTGCATTATCTATCCTGGGACCCATTTTCGAAGGTTTTGGTGGTAGTGGTGGCGGATGGGGATGGCAAGATAAACCCGGTGTATTTTACGCTTACAGCGGCATCGGTGTAGCCCCTGTCATTTGCTATGAATCTCTATGGGGCGAATGGATTGGAGAAGCCGTTAAAAACGGTGCACAGTTCATCGCTATCATCACCAATGATGGCTGGTGGGGAAATACATCAGGAAAAGATCAGCACTTAATGTACGCGCAATTACGTGCCATAGAAAGCCGTCGCTATGTAGTACGTTCGGCCAATACCGGCATTTCATGCTTCATCAATCAAAAAGGTGATGTCATCGAGCAAGCCAAATGGTGGACAAGAACCGCATTAAAGGCAGACATTAACCTAAATGACGAACTGACTTTATACGTTAAAACAGGCGACATCATCGCTAAGTTTTTATGCATAACAGCCCTACTATTGGCTTTGATTATCCCTTACAGAAAATGGATTAAAAAAGCTTAAGAAAGATATTTACCTACAATAGGCATCCTTCTACCCATACCAAAAGCTTTAGGAGATACCCGCAGGATTGGTGGCGTTTGATAACGCTTAAATTCTGCGGAATTTACCATCTTAATGATCCTTCTAACCAATGCCTCATCATACCCCTGGGCAATAATTCCGGATGAGCTCTGTTTTAATTCGATATACTGGAACAAAATCTTATCGAGTACATCATAGTCAGGTAAAGAGTCAGAGTCTTTCTGACCCGGTCTAAGCTCGGCAGAAGGTGGCTTAACAATAGAATTTTCCGGAATCACAATTCCATCCTTATTGATATAATGCGCAAGCTGGTATACCTGGGTTTTGTAAACGTCCCCAATCACCCCTATCGCACCACACATGTCGCCATACAATGTCCCGTATCCCACTGCACACTCGCTTTTATTAGAAGTGTTTAGCAAAATATAACCGAATTTGTTCGACATCGCCATTACAATTACTCCCCTACAGCGGGCCTGTATATTTTCTTCAGTAAGGTTAAAAGGAAGTCCCAAAAACGCAGGTGCCATCATACTATCAAATGCATCAGCAGCCTCCTTGATCGGAATGATTTCGTGTTGACAACCCAGGTTATTAACCAAATCTAATGCATCCTGAATAGAATGATCCGAAGAGTATTTAGAAGGCATCAATACCGCCATTACATTTTCGGCACCCAATGCCCGTGCAGCCAATGCACAAACAACAGCAGAGTCAATCCCGCCAGATAAACCAAGTACAGCTTTACTAAAACCCGATTTGCTAAAATAATCCTTAATACCCAACACCAAGGCCTCATAGATTTGCTCTATGTCAGGTACAGCCTGATGCGGCATAGGTTCATGTCCCTTGATGATGTTGTCTTCAAATTCATAAATACGCACCGCTTCCTCAAAATAAGGCATTTCATCAATCAGATTCCCTTTAGCATCAAAAGCCAAAGACCCCCCATCAAAGATAATCTCGGTTTGGGCACCCACCTGGTTCACATACAACAGCGGCATATTATATCGCTTCGCATTATCAGAAAGGACAACCACACGCTCTTCATCATGCAGATAAGAAAATGGCGAAGCCGCAATGTTGATCATCAGTTTAGGCTTTTGCCTGATCAACTCATCCATAGGAGAAGAAATATACAATGGATTATTATTGATATTCCACAGATCCTCACAAATGGTTACTGCAATCTTAATCCCTTTAAAATCGACACACTCAAAATGACTTGCCGGTTCAAAATAACGGTATTCATCAAATACATCATAATTAGGCAGCAAAGCCTTTTTAACTACTCGTTTTAATTGCCCATCTTCCAGAAAATAAGCAGCATTGTACAAGTCCTTACCCGCTAATATTTCATTTTTAACCGGTAGGCCAACAATGCAGGCAATACCTACGCAATGCTTAGCAATCTCTCCGGCAGCCTTTTCGCAAAGCTCAATAAACTCATCAAACTCCAAAAAATCACGTGGCGGATAACCACATATGGCCAATTCTGCAAATACAACCAAATCCGCACCTTTGGCCTTCGCCAATTCAATGTGCTCAATGATCTTATTTGTATTGTATTCGAAATTACCTATATGATAGTTAAGTTGTGCTAACGCGATTTTCATCAGTATATAGTTTGTTTTTTAAAGGTGATGAAGCTATCAAAAATGATGGTTTCATAATTTTTTTTTAGATCGGTAATAAAGATGTCGTGTTGATTAGAAGAAAACACCTACATTAAGGCCAAGATAATGATTTCGCACTTTACGATTATTATCATCTGCAATATTAGTAAAGCCATTGTTCAACGTTACCCCAAGCGTAACACTCGTATGATCAGCAACGTCGATTTCACCACCAGCACCCACTATCAATCCAGCTCTATAAAAGTTGATTTGCTTAGAAATGTTTTTATCATCAATGGCAGCTTTCCCAATAGCTTCAGCACTTTGCTTAGCACTAATATTGAAATCATTAGATAAACCAAACTGTCCGTACCATTTTATATCGCCCATTTTACCAGTTTTAAGCTTTACGGTAAGCGGAATCTCGATGTATTGAAGCTTATATTTCAAATCATAAGCAGTTTGTGTATTCGAGCCATCATAGTAAGGCGGAACATTAATTTCAGTACTCTTTCCATTGATCGTAGTAATCGTTAATCCTGTCGCAAAAGCATAGTTCTCAGCAAAATTAAAATCAGCAAGTAAACCATAAGAAAAGCCTAAAGAAACGCCCCTGCTTTTACCAGGTTCAGTTTTCATCCAACCGATAGTAGGATGTGCAGTCAAACCAAGTCGAAAATCATATTCAGGCATTGCAGGCAACTGCGCAAAAAGATTACTTGTTAGAAATAAAAGCAGTAGACCGACAAATGTTCTTTTCATAGTATTTTTATATTAAGGTGTTGAAGCTTGAATAAACTTCGTTTATATTTGTTTATAATGAACTATAACGTAAAATTCAGCCAAAGCTATCTATTTTTTCTATTTATATTAACTTTTCTTTCCTGCAAACAAGGTACTAAACCTAATGTAAGTGCGATACAGCTAGATGTAAAAATTGATCGTTTTGACAGAGACCTTTACCTTGGAAAAAACAAAGACATTAATCAAACGAATGACCTGCTACAAAAAAAGTATGGCGCATTTTACGATGACTATATACACCGCATGGTGGGCAATGAAACTTACAGTCCCAACGAAATCCTTTCCACATTGTTCAAGGATCAGGCTTACTCTGATTTAAACAAGGAGGTCGACAGTGTTTTCAGCAACATGGCCCCTATTGAAAAAGACCTTACACAAACCTTTAAATACATCAAATATTATTACCCTAAAGCCCGAGTACCAAGGTTCATTTCCTTTATTTCAGGCTTCGCAGTACAAACTCCTATTGGCGACGATTATATGGGGATCGGTTTAGATATGTTTTTAGGAAAAGACAGCAAATTCTATAGAGCTATTGTAGAGAGTGTTCCTCTTTATTTATCAAAGCGTTTTACGCCGCAATATGTAGTACCAAGGTTAACCGAGACCTATGCAAGGGAAGAACTTTTTGCCGAACACGACGAAGACAGAACACTCCTGGCCAAGATGATTCATAATGGAAAAATCCTCTATTTCATGGACCAGGTTTTAGCCGAAAATGTCCCTGATTCTGTTAAAATAGGCTATACCACCAAACAGTTAGAATGGTGTAAGACTTTTGAAAGTGATATTTGGGGCTATTACCTTCAGAACGAACTATTATTTGAAACAGATTACCAGAAAATACAAGTATTCTTAAGCGAAGGCCCATTTACCCCTGGATTGGGTGAAAGAAACGAGTCGGCGCCAAAATTAGGCATCTGGACTGGCTGGCAAATCGTTAGAAAATATATGAAGGAAAATCCATCAGTTACCTTACAGCAATTGATGGTCGAAAAGGATCCACAAAAAATACTGCAGGCATCTAAATACAAACCAAAATAGTTTAACCGTTATTAGCTATATGACAAAAATTGGAATCGTATTATCTGGAGGGGGCATCCGTGGCATCGCGCATTTAGGCGTTTTAAAAGCCTTTATAAACGCAGGAATACAGTTTAGCCACGTTAGTGGAACCAGTGCGGGCTCTATAGTCGGCGCATTTTATGCTGCTGGGATCGACCCGGAAGAAGCGCTCCATATTTTTATAAAAACGAAGCTCCTCCGTTTTGTAAGGCCGGCACTTGGTAATTTAGGTTTAATGAACATAGAGCATACCGCTGATCTGTTGAAATCCTATTTCCCTCATGACAAGATTGAAGACTTGAAAATACCCCTTACCATTGCTGCCACCAATTTTAGCGAGGGCAGCCTGGAGTACTTTGATAGAGGCCCACTGATCAGGGCAATCCAGGCATCCTGCTGTATTCCCGGTATTTTTAAACCCATCATGATCAACGATCAGATGTATGTGGACGGCGGCGTTTTGAACAATTTCCCGGTAGAGCCATTACTGAAAGATTGCGATTTTATCATCGGTTCCTCCTGCAATCATTTAAATCCTGTAAAAAAGATTACAAAAATCACCTCCCTGGTAACACGAGCAGCCATCATGTCCATCAATAAAGACATGGAGGAGAAAGCCAAATTTTGCAACGTTATGGTGGAACCCAAAGACATGGGCAGTATCAATATTTTTGATATGGCCAAGGCCGAAACCATCTATTGGCTCGCCTACGAAGAAACACTAAAAACGATAAAAAATAATCCTGTTCTACGCGAATTAAGCCTTTAATGGAACCAGTGCATCACCTTCCAAAACAGGTATAGTATTGCAGATATTCAGCTGTAAACAAAACTTAACATCTTCTTCAATATTCAATTCGGCCAGGCGATGGCTATGTGATGATTTATGCAGATAATTCCTCAAATCATCTTTGGCCAAGAGATACAAATCTTCAGCGGCCACGCAAGAATCACAAAAATGACTGCAGTCTTGGCGCAGTTCGTTTACCACAGCGCCGGCAAATAAGGTATCTTCCAGATTAAACTTATCTTTCCATCCGGCACAAAGCAACAATACATTCCTCTCCTGAACTTTAAGCCAGTCACACAAGGCTTTTAAATTCAGAAATGAACCAATAACTACCTGGGCAGACTGGGCATTAGCCATATGCAAGGCTTTAGTTCCATTGGTAGTGGTCAATACAACTGTTCTTCCTTTTACTTTATCACTGCTATAAGAAAATGGAGAATTGCCGAAGTCAAACCCTTCAACAACTTCTCCATTTCGCTCTGCTGCCAGCAAAAAACCTTGATCTGCATAACCCAAACAATCTTCTACATGTGCAACTGGTATAATTGCATCTGCGCCGTTGTCAATACCATAAACAATAGACGATGTCGCCCTTAAAATATCAATAACAACAACAACACTTTCTTTAGTGTCGTAAAGATTTAATAATGCAGGCGTCAAACAAACTTCTATGCTTTTTTTATAAGGCATCGGTTTCGATTAGGGTATAAAACAGGTGAGTTTAAAATACGATTATTTATAAAATGGGAACTTAACTACCTTAGCCTTAATTTCTTGATTACGGATATTGATATAGATTTCAGTGCCTTCTTTAGCCAAAGCTTTATCAATATAGCCCATTCCAATCGCTTTTTGTAAAGATGGTGATTGCGTTCCAGAAGTAACTTTACCAATTACATTTCCTTCCCCATCAACAATCTCATAATCATGACGAGGGATACCTCTATCAATCATCTCAAATCCAATTAGCTTACGTGCTACACCAGCTTCCTTTTCAGCCAAAAGCGCCTCAGAATTGGTAAATACTTTAGAGAATTTCGTAATCCAACCTAATCCCGCCGCAATAGGAGATGTCGTATCGTCAATATCATTTCCATATAAACAGAAACCCATTTCCAAACGCAAAGTGTCCCTCGCACCTAAACCAATAGGTTTAATGCCAAAAGGTTTACCTGCTTCAAAAATAGCATCCCAGATCATATCAGCATGCTCATTGTCGAAATAAACTTCAAAACCACCAGCACCAGTATAACCAGTAGCAGAAATCACTACATTATCAATACCAGCAAATCTGCCTTTTACGAAATTGTAATATTCCATCGAAGCCAAATCAACATCAGTTAAGCTCTGTAATGCTTCAGCAGCTTTAGGACCTTGAATAGCCAACAAAGAAGTCTTGTCAGAAATATTGTGCATCTCTACGCCATTGGTGTTGAATTTTTGGATCCAGTTCCAATCTTTTTCTATGTTCGAAGCATTCACTACCAACATATAAGTTAACTCATCAATGCGGTAAACCAAAAGATCGTCAACAATACCACCGTCTTCGTTTGGCAGACATGAATATTGAACCTTACCATCGTATAGTTTTGACGCATCATTGCTGGTTACCCTTTGGATCAAGTCCAAAGCTTGCTCACCTTTCAGGATAAATTCTCCCATATGACTCACGTCAAAAACGCCAACACTTGATCTAACTGTAGCGTGCTCAGCATTGATGCCTTCGTACTGTACGGGCATATTGTATCCTGCGAATGGCACCATTTTGGCGCCTAAAGAAATGTGTTTATCGGTTAGTGCGGTATTCTTCATACGGTATAATATCTATAAAAACGTGGCAAAGGTATATAAATTTAGCCACTAATTAATTTTTGATAGACATTCAGCATTCTTTTAGAAATCACATTGATATCGTGGTCTCTTTCTACCGTTTTACGTGCATTCTCGCCTATTTCACGCCACTTATTGGGGTTAGTGATACATTGTAAAATAGAGCGGTAAAATTCATCGGCAGTGTCGGCAATTAATATATCTTTACCATGTTCACAGCGGATACCTTCGGCAGCCATACTCGTTGCAATTACACATTTGCGCATGGCCATTCCTTCGATAATTTTAACCCGCATCCCACTGCCCGACAACAATGGAACAATCATAATGGCTTTGGAATTTATAAACTCAACCGCATCAAATATTTCACCTTCAACCACTAGGTTTTCCGAATCGTATTCAAAAAACTCCTGCTGCATGTTCTTTCCAGCGATATAAAAGCGCAATTCACTATTTAACTTTTCAATATCCGGCCATATTTCATCCAGAAACCAGGCCAGCCCCTCCTTGTTTGGCCTCCAGTCCATTGCGCCAAGATGGAACAAGGTAGGAAAACTGGTTTTAGAAGGATCAGTAATGTATTTTTCGAAATCAAGTGCTACCGGAAAAACATCCAAAGCGGTTTCGCAACCAAACTTTACAATATTTTGCCTATCGGGTTCACTGATTGCAAATACCTGGTGAAAGCGATTGATCTGCTCAGTTTCATAGTATTTTAAGCGACGTGCTAAAAACTGAAGATACTTTCTTCTGGGCGTAAAAGGCTCTTTCAACGCAATACGTTCCCAAACATCAAACTCAATATTGTGTGCCCGGTAAATTACTTTCGCATCACTATTGGCTTTTACGATATCCAGATAAGGCACCACAAACAAACCTTCAAATTGTATGATATCGAATGTGGTCTCTTTTAGAATGTCCTCCAACAAGCGCGCAGCATCCTCATCAAAAAATCTGGAAACGTTGTAGGACTCATCAGAAAAAATATTACTAATTGCCCCCCATACATTAACTTCCGTATCGAGGTCAAAAGAATAAAATTTTATCTGATCAAAAACAGGATCATAAATGTCATCAATATCGATGCGATGCTTACTGGTATTGAGACTGAACAACGTCACATCAGCCCCGAGTTTCACCAAGCCTTTAATGGTATTGTAAACCACTATAGGATATCCGCTATTGGGCGGAAAGGGGACTCTATTTGTCAGAATGAGGACTTTCAATTTACGTGAAAATACGAATTATCCCTCTATTTCCGAAAATAGCTTTAGCTGTGGTGCACTAATATTAAAAGTTTTACGGTGGTATGGCGATAAACCATGCTCAAGAGCGGCTGATCGGTGAGCAATCGTAGGATATCCCTTATTTTGTTTCCATTGATAATGAGGATATTCGTCCGAAATGCGCTCCATAAATTCATCCCTATGCGTTTTAGCAAGGATTGAAGCAGCGGCAATATTTAAATATTTGCCATCCCCTTTTACGATACAAGCATGTGGAATATCCTTGTATTTTTTGAACCTATTTCCATCAATACTCAAATATTGAGGCTTAATATTCAATTTATCGATAGCCCTGTGCATCGCCAAAAAAGAGGCATTCAAGATATTGATCTTGTCAATTTCTATATGATCAACTTCAGCAACAGCCCAAGCTATAGCCTCCTTTTCTATGATCAATCTTAATTTATTACGTTGTTCGTGGCTCAGCTTTTTCGAATCATTCAACTCACCGGCAACAAAATCGGGCGGTAAAATTACAGCAGCGGCAAATACCGGTCCTGCCAAACAACCTCTTCCCGCTTCATCACATCCGGCTTCTAATACTTCTAGCTGAAAACAGTTTAATAACATATGGGTCAAAGTTAGTAAATTCTGAAGCTAAGCTATACAGATATATTTTGAGATTTAACATCAAAAGCATCACGCAAGCCAATAGCCAATAAATTAAATGCATAAACCGTAAGCATAATGGCTAACCCGGGTAAAAGTGCAAGGTAAGCGGCATCCATAATGATATAGCCATAATTCTCCTTAATCATACTTCCCCAGCTCGGCATCGGCGGTTGCGCACCAAATCCGAGAAAACTTAATCCTGTTTCGAGCAAAATAGCAGAAGCAAAATTAGCAGAAGCCACCACAAGAATAGGCCCGGCAATATTGGGAAGAATATGTCTGATAATCGTTCTTGAAGTCGAGAAGCCTAGTGCCTTAGAAGCCTCTACAAATTCAACTTCTTTTAAAGCCATAACCTGTCCACGTACAAGCCGCGATACATCCACCCAGGTAGATAAACCCACAGCAATAAATATCTGCCAAAATCCCTTTCCTAATGCAAATGAGATGGCAATAACCAAGAGTAAAGAAGGCAATGACCAAATCACATTCATAAACCAGCTGATCAACGCATCCGTTTTTCCGCCAAAATAACCGGCTAAAGCACCCAGACATACCCCAATAAAAAGAGAAATAAGGACTGCCATTAAGCCCACCGACAAAGAAACTCTAATTCCCAAAATCAAACGGCTCAACATATCCCGGCCATAGGTATCAGTACCTAGCCAAAACGTTTGCCGATATTGTTGATTAGATGATAACTTTGGATATTCAGACTCTTCTGCCTGTTCGTCATCACCAATATATTCCCTCACATAAACCTTATCCCCTACTTCACGGTAAGCAGTTATCGGAATACTTTTAAAATCGGCTTCCTGACCATGTAACATCAATTCCAGAAAATTCACTTTTTCAATGTTGTTTTTCCTGCTGATGATTAAAAAGTCGAAAGATCTGCCTGGCTTTTTATTGCTGAGTTGTAGGTGCATGGTATTTGCCATCGGACTTTTATCCGGTGTAATCAGATAGCCCAGAATTCCCATTAAGCTCATGGTTAAAATAAATAACAATCCTCCAAAAGCCATTTTATTTTTCTTAAAACGCTTCCATATTTTGCTTGAAGGACTATTATTGATCTCCATTATTTTACCATTCTACCTTTCCAGTTGTACTTTCCACTATTCCCCGCAATACCGATATACACAATGTACAAGATATGCAACACATTCAATACTGGCAAAAGCACCAACAGACTCTTTCTCTTTGCAAATGCAGTCACATCGTATAAAAACAGCCATTCAACAACCATTTTTGCCAACAACTGAACTAAAGCTAATTTGAAATAAAAGCCATCAAAAATGCCCAAACCAATATTTACCAGGATGCTTAGGTTAAACAACCAGATACAAACACCCAATACAATGATCGACTTATTTTTATACCTCGTGCTTTTAGAAGCCCAACGCCTTCGTTGCTGAATAAATTCTTTTAATGTCGCTTTGGCATGCGTAAAAACCACTGCATCCGAATGCTTTAAAAAACCTATGGCATCCCCAAATCTCGCTGCCATTTTATGCAACAACAATTCATCATCACCAGAAGCCAGATCATCAATCCCTTTAAATCCGCCCACTTCATAAAAAGCATCCCGCTCGTAAGCCAGGTTAGCCCCATTACAAGTAGAGGGCCTTTTATTCCCTATCGTCGAGGCACCAAGGCCAATTAAATATAAAAACTCCAGTGTTTGTGCACGTTCAAAAAAGCTCTTTTCTTCGAAATAAGCCACGGGCGAAGAAATCATTTTATACTTCTTTTCTTCATAAAAACTTACGATGGTCTTCAGCCAATTTGGTCCCATCCTGCAATCTGCATCCGTAGTAATGATCAAAGTCCCGGTAGCCTGGGCAATCGCTGTCTGTATCGCCTTTTTCTTATAAGAGTTAAGCGGCTGGTCCTCGTTTAAGCGGATCAATTTTACACCTTGGGATGCATAAGAATCGATAACTGCAGCTGTTTGATCAGTAGAGTGGTCATCAATAAATATAATCTCGGTTAGTCCCCGATCATAATCCTGAGCAATCAAATCTTCGATTGTCTTCGCGATATTTTGCGCCTCATTACGGGCAGCCACGAGGATAGAAACTTTAGTGTTTAAAACGGTAGTCTTAGGTTTAAAATACACCAACTTATGCCATCCTTTGATGAAAGTAATGACCACCATGATGTATAAAACCGTTAAAACAGATGAGATATAACTAATTACGCTGAATACTTCCAAAAAAATTGAGTTTAAACACAAAATAAGAACCTAATATAGCAGGAATTATAATATTTATGAGCCAAATACTTGCAGTACATGCAATAACGGCTACTTGATGACCTGTTATATAACTAAAAAAGTAAGAGGCGGTAACACTCCGCACCCCTATATCAAAAAGATCAAGAGAAGGGAGCGTCGATTGGACAAAAAACAGAATACTTACCATCATAAAAATATCCAGGTAATGAATTTCTGGTATCAGCCAAAAGAAAAGAATAAAATATTGCGTGCTAAATACGACATAGCGCGCCAAACAGAACAACAAAATATTTAAGAGTTCCTTTTTGCTGTACCGGGCTAGGATGCTGTAAAACTTCTTGTACTTCCGGGTAAAGCGCATAGAAAGCAAAATCCCATTCAACCATTTGATGTTGAAATAAAATATGATAAAGAAAGCACAGAACATTGCGGCTAAGGCAATCAGCGCATAAAAAAGTCTGTAATCAATAGGTTCAAAACGGTAAATAAATACGCATAAAGCGATTGCCCCAAAAACATTGGTCAGCACCATCTGCCCGATATTACCTACAGCCATGGCTACAACCCCAATAACCCTTCGTTTAGGAGAAAGAAAAAATACCCGTCCTCCATATTCACCAATCCGATTGGGGGTAAATACTGCCCAGGTTAAACCACAAAAAACAGATTCAATAGCCCGCCATACACTGATCCTTTCCACTCTGGCAATTAGTCGCTTCCATTTCAAAGCCTCCAATCCCCAGTTCAGCAACATCAGTAAAAAAACAACCCCAAGTACCAGAATAATTTCTTGTATCGGAATCTGTTTTAGCAAATTTCTAAACGCTGCTAAATTCTCATTGGAGGAAAGTTTCCTATATACAAACCAAAATGCAAATACGACAATTGCGCCCTTTAGAATGTATGAAAGTACCTTTTTATAATTGGATGTCAATATTTTTGCTTTTACTCTGTGCAAATATGCTTAATATTGTTCTATGTTGGCTGAAAAAAAGGAAAGGGTGATCATGGGGATCGATCCAGGTACCTCGATTATGGGGTACGGGGTTATTCTGGAGAAAGGAAGTAAAATTGAACTGATCACTATGGGGATTGTCCGAATGGACCATCTGGACGACCACTTCTTAAAGCTACAACGCATTTTCGAAAAAACAATAAAACTACTAGACGAATTTAAACCAGATACCGTAGCTCTTGAAGCCCCATTTTACGGAAAAAATATACAGGTAATGCTAAAACTTGGCCGTGCCCAGGGAATTGCAATGGCAGCTGCACTATCGCGAAATATTCCCATCAATGAATATGCACCAAGGAAGATCAAGCAATCCATTACAGGAAACGGAAGTGCCGGAAAAGAGCAGGTGGCGGCTATGCTCCAAAGATTATTAAATTTTAAGGAAACACCAGAGTTTTTAGATGCTACAGATGGACTTGCTGTTGCAGTATGTCATTCTTTTCAAAAAATCCCAACCGGTGGTAAGGGAAAAACCTACTCCGGTTGGGAATCCTTTGTTAGTGACAATAAAAAGCGGATTAAATAAGCTTTCTCTGTCTTTTATAATACCGGTAAACAAAATATCCAGCGGCTATCAATACAAGTATTGACCAGATATTTAATAACATTAAGATGAATTCTTTAAAGATAAACCAGCCACCCTGTAGATTTATAATTACACGTTGAAAAAAGGGTGGACGATAATCTGAAAGGTTATCATTTCCAACAACAATCTGTTTCACCGTATGGTCCTGATAGAAGTTGAGCGTCACGTCGCTATATTGAACCCGGCTATTTATCGACATATTTTTCACTTTCTGATCTACGTATTCATCTTTCAGTGCCAAACTCTTACTTACATCTTTCGAAGCTATGACTTCCTTCTTTTTATTAGCTTTCTTTTCTAATTGAGCTACGGCTTCCTCCCTATTGATACTCTTTAACTCGCTCGTAAGATAACTCAGGCTCTGATCGTCGAACTTCAACGACTGATGGTCTACAAAAACGGCCATTCTTGCTACCTGGTTAGTAAAATCATCCAACTTTTCCGAAGGAACTCTGGCCACCATCAGGCCTTCTGTGCGATAAGCTGTCAGTTCTAGCAGGGAATCTGTACTGTACTTTACCTTTTCTGTATTTTGAATATTGCTGATAATAGAAACCTCTCCTATGGCCCCGCCTTCTGTTTTTAGTATTGCCGAAATCTTTTCTTTTGTACTTTGAACATCTTTCACTCTAAACTTCATATCAGCCGTCTTAATGATCTTCGACTCCATTACAGTATCTCCGTTCTCAATTTTGTTGAGGATATCAGCAGACTCACCCATTTTCGACGCATTGTTGCAGCCGAAAGCCGTCATTGCGAATACGCAATAAATTAAATATTTTTTCATATTGTTAAAGGTTGTATGTTTTACCTTAATACCAGATGCGATAATAAGTAACCTTAAAAAAATTGGATAACATAAATATTACAAAAAAAGAGCCTGTATCATAAATCGATGATATAGGCTCTTTTGTTTTTCCTGCAGTTTGATCATCTTGATTATTAGTAATTTAAGTTGATTTTTATGGTTTTAAATTTGGATTAACTTACTGATTTTCATATATTTATGATATAATCAATACGAAATATGGCCAATAAGAAACCTGTTTTTAAGCCTTATTACCAGCATCAACTCATGGCGTTTCCGCCTACCTTCGATGAGTTGATTCCAGCAGATCATACTGTAAGACTTGTCGACAAGATTATTAATGTGATCAATGTAGAACCATTGTTGAATGCCTACCACATCAGGGGCGCATCTAACTATCATCCCATATTGCTTTTAAAAGTATTGGTCTACGGATATGTGACCAATACCTATTCCAGCAGAAAACTGGCCATAGCCTGCCGGGAAAGTGTTCCTTTTATGTGGTTGAGTGGTATGAGTAAACCGGATCACAATACGATCAACCGATTTCGGGGTGCCCGTTTAAAACATGCTTTGCGTAGTGTATTTGAAGAAGTGGTCAAATATCTGGCTGAAGAAGGATTGTTGAGTATTGATGAAGTTTATACCGATGGAACCAAGATTGAGGCGAATGCCAACAAGTACACTTTTGTCTGGAAAAAATCTATCCAGACCAATAAAGCGAAGATGAAAAAGCAACTGGATGAGATCTGGAATTATGCCCAGAGTGTGGCTACGGTGGAAGATTTATTGCCCGAACCACCTACGGCTAAAACCGTAAGTCCCGAAAGCATCCAGGCAACAGTTGATAAGCTGAATGAAGTGCTGGCTAACAATGATCAGGTTGATAAAAAGACCAAAGCAAAGCTCCGTTACCTTACTAAAAACTATCCCGAGACTATTAATAAGTATGAGCATCAGGAAGAAATACTCGCTGAACGCAACAGTTACAGTAAGACTGATCCGGATGCAACTTTTATGAGAATGAAAGAAGATCATATGCGTAACGGACAGCTCAAACCGGCTTATAATGTACAGATATCCACTTCAAACCAGTTCATTGTCAACTACACCATTCACTCCAATCCTACAGACATCTTAACTTTAAAATCACATCTGGAACAACATGAGAACAGCTTCAATCGTCCCCCAAAGATCCTTACCGCTGATGCCGGTTATGGATCAGAAGAGAACTACACCCTGCTGGAGCAAAAACAGGTGGAGTCTTTTGTTAAATTTAACATGTTTGACAAACAACAAAATGCACGCTATAATCAGAAATATCCTTTTGCAACAAATCAGCTTTTTTACAATGAACAAAAGGACGCTTACATCTGCCCAATGGGGCAAAGCATGGACTTTGTGGGAACAGTTAAAAAACGTACTACAAGTGGATTCGAGCAGCATATCAGGAGATATCAAGCCAAAAACTGCAACAATTGTCCGCTAAACGGGGCTTGCCACAAGTCTAAAGGCAACCGTCTAATAGAAATTAATGAAAACCTGCAAAGGCATAAGCAAAAAGCACATCGTCTACTCAATACAGAGCAGGGCATCAGTCATAGAAAGAAACGATGTTATGATGTAGAACCTGTTTTTGCCAATATCAAACAGAACCACGGGTTCCGCCGCTTCATGCTCAGAGGTAAACAAAAAGTGGAAATTGAATGGGGATTATTGGCAATTGCACAAAATATTAGGAAAAAAGCAGCTTAGAAAAGCTGTTTTTTGTACACTTTAAGAAATATTCAAAGAAAAAGGCATAGTAAGCAAATACTCAAGACGGATCTCAAAGATTACAAAAAATAGAAGCCGCATCATCTTTTGATTAATGATACGGCCTCTTTCAATTTTAATAATATATTTTTTACTGCTTAAGCAGCCAATATTTTAAATACGCCTTTGCATGCTACTACAGTACCAACCGCTAAGATTGCCCAAGAAACAATTGACAATGTAGTTGAATCACCTGCAAAACGCAAATAAACACCTACAATACCGATTAGGACACCCAAAATTATCATTGTATAAATCGAAGTCTCGTTAGCTCTTTTCATGCTAGGTGTATTGTGTAGTGGTCTCTCTTCCATGCTATTTATAATTATGGGACAAAAATAATATTAATTACCAAAAAAGTAGTATTTAATCTATTACTTTTTAAATAAGTTACGGTGCAACAAAAAATAATAGCTCAATTATGGATTATAGTCCAAACATGCATCTCTTTTAAAAACAAGATCCATGAAAAAGATATATCTATTTTTGCTTATCGCTTTAAGCACAAGCATCATAAAAGCGCAATCACCCCGTTTATTTCCTGCGGTATTGGAATCGGCAACTGTTTATCGCGCTGGTGCTGAATTGAATCATAAAGCCCGAATTAACATCCCTACTGGCACGAGCGAAATAGTAATTACCAATATCGCCAATACACTAGATGAAAACAGTATTCAGATCAACGTTCCCCCAAGTGTTACGATCCTATCCACCAGCTTTAGCAAAGATTACTTAAAACAAGACAATAATAGCCCCGCCTATCGGATCATTGAGGATAGTCTGACTGTAGCCAAAAGAGAATTGGTTAAAGTTCAAAATAAAAGCATCGTTGATGCGAACCTATTGGTGCTATTAGATAAAAACCAGACTGTTGGCGGCACCAATACTGGAGTAAATGTAAATGAGTTGATCAAAGTTGCAGATTACTATAAAAGCAAACAACTTGAACTCCGCAATAGCATTGCTACCTGGCAAGAAACAGAGCAAAGCTGGCAAAGAAAAATTGCAAAGTTGCAAAAGCAATTACAGGAACTGAGCCAGGACAAATCTGGCACAACCGGACAAGTGATCATCAATGTTTTGACCACACAGCCAGTTAATGCAGATTTTAACCTGAGCTACTTATCACCTAATGCGCAATGGCAAGCGCTTTACGACCTTAGAACGGAGAATACAGCTTCACCCTTAAAGATTCTTTATAAAGCCAGCATAAGTCAGTATACAGGCATAGACTGGAAAAAGGTTAAGCTTAGTCTTTCTACCGGCAATCCTACACAAAATGGGACCGCTCCATTATTATCTTCCTGGTTTCTACAATTTGGATCACCCCAAAATCAATTCGCAAAACAACTAAAAGGAAAAGCCTCTGGGATGATGATCGGAAGTGTAGATAAATATGAACTCAAAGAAGTGGTGGTCACCGCCATGAGTCAAGCAGCGCCGCAATTCACGCAAGTTGAAAACCAATTGAATGTTGTATTTGATATCGATATCCCCTATGATATTGCTTCCAACAGCAAGCCACATAGTGTAATGCTCAAAGAATCAACTCAACCGGCCTCATACAAATATTATAGCGTACCTAAAGTAGATAACGACGCTTTCTTAATGGCCGAAATTACAGATTACGAAAAGCTAAATCTTTTACCTGGAGAGGCAAACCTCATCTTCGAAAATAGCTACATCGGAAAATCCTATATCAATCCAAATGCCTTAACCGATACCTTAAAGTTGAGTATGGGCCGTGATAAAAAGATCATTATCAAACGTGAGAAAATAGCTGAGCAAACGGGAGTAAAAACAATAGGAAGTAATAAGAAACAAACTTTTACCTATGAAATAACGGTAAGAAATAACAAAAAAGAAGCGATAAGCTTACAGCTTAAAGATCAGTATCCAATATCAACGGATAAGGATATGGAAGTCGAATTACTCAGTTCAAATGGTGCAGAAGTAGATAAGGAATCGGGAATGCTGACCTGGAATTTAAATATGAAACCAGCTAGTTCACAAAAGATCAGAATTAGCTATTCTGTGAAGTACCCTAAAGAAAAAATCATTCCGAACTTATATTAATAAAACAAAAAAGCCCTTATCATTGCTGATAAGGGCTCTATACATTATGCTTACGCTTATTAACCGTTCAATGCAGCCGCACCACTTACAATCTCTGTAAGCTCTGTGGTAATCGCAGCCTGACGTGCCTGGTTATAAGAAAGCTTTAACGCTTTAATCAAATCACCAGCATTCTCAGTTGCTTTATCCATTGAAGTCATACGTGCTCCGTGTTCAGAAGCATGTGAATCCAATACCGCTTTGTACAATTGCGTCTTAATCGACTTAGGAATCAATTGCTCAACGATCGCTTCTTGAGAAGGCTCAAGAATATAATCAACGTTCATTTCCTTTACAGCTGTTTCCTCTTGCGCCGTTTTAGGCAAAGGCAACAATTGCTCTGTCGTTAAAAGTTGAACAGCAGCGTTTTTAAATTTATTGTAAACCAATTCCACTCTATCAAATTCACCCTTTTCAAATCCAGCCATAATGCTTTCAGTGATTTTAGTTACATTTTCAAAAGTAAGAGCAGAATATACATCGCTATTGTTGCCAATAACGCTGTAATTGCGTTTCTCGTAAAAATCCTGAGCTTTCTTACCAATGGCTACGATACTTACATTACCTCTTTTCAACTGCTCGCTGTATTTTTCGGCAATTAAGTTGTTCGTAGTTTTAATTACGTTCATGTTGAACGCACCCGCTAAACCGCGGTTAGAAGAAACTACTACAATTAATACCTTATTAGGCTCACGTTCTTGTATAAAAGGTGATGATGATCCTTCTAAGCTACCTGAAAGATTTCCTAAGATCTCTTTTAATTTAGTAGCATAGGGACGTAATTGTACAATAGCATTGGTAGCACGTTTCAATTTAGCAGCCGAAACCATTTTCATGGCTTTGGTAATCTGCTGTGTAGATTGCACTGACGCTATACGAATTCTTACTTCTTTTAAATTAGCCATTCTCTTTTTATCTCAGATCTAATATTAATATTTACTTGAAAGCTCTTTAGCTACAGTTTCCAATACACCTGTGATCGTGTCATCAAACTTACCTGCTTTTAAAGCGCTTAAAGTTTCAGGATGACGTTGCTCAAGTTGTTGTAAATATTCCACTTCAAATTCCCTTACTTTATCTACAGGAACAGAACGCATTAAGTTTTTAGTACCGATATAAATGATCGCAACCTGCTTCTCAACAGTCATTGGAGAGAATTGACCTTGTTTCAAGATCTCAACGTTACGTGAACCTTTATCTAATACTGATTTAGTAGCTGCATCAAGGTCAGAACCGAATTTAGAGAAAGCCTCTAACTCACGGTATTGAGCCTGATCTAATTTCAATGTACCAGCAACTTTCTTCATCGATTTGATCTGAGCATTACCACCTACACGTGATACCGAGATACCTACGTTAATAGCTGGACGAATACCCGCGTTGAACAAGTTAGATTCTAAGAAGATCTGTCCGTCCGTAATCGAAATTACGTTAGTTGGGATATAAGCAGAAACGTCACCAGCCTGAGTTTCGATAATAGGAAGCGCAGTTAATGAACCACCACCTTTAACGATACCTTTTAATGATTCAGGTAAATCATTCATTGCTTGAGCGATCTCATCGTTTGAGTTGATCTTTGCAGCACGCTCTAACAAACGACTGTGAAGATAAAACACGTCACCTGGATAAGCCTCACGACCCGGTGGACGACGTAACAATAGAGAAACCTCACGGTAAGCTACAGCTTGTTTAGACAAATCATCATAAACAATTAAAGCTGGTCTACCCGTATCACGGAAGAACTCACCGATTGCTGCACCAGAGAATGGAGCATAAAATTGTAATGGAGCTGGCTCAGCAGCAGAAGCTGCAACAACTACAGTATAAGGCATTGCACCGTTTTCCTCTAAAGTACGAACGATGTTAGCTACTGTACTTGCTTTTTGTCCACAAGCTACATATATACAGTAAACAGGGTTACCTGCTTCGTAAAATTCTTTTTGGTTGATGATAGTATCGATACAAACCGCAGTTTTACCAATCTGACGGTCACCAATAACCAACTCACGTTGACCACGACCGATTGGAATCATACCATCGATAGCTTTGATACCTGTTTGTAAAGGCTCAGTTACTGGCTGACGATAGATTACACCAGGAGCTTTACGCTCGATTGGCATTTCATAAGTTTGGCCAATGATTGGTCCTTTACCATCAATTGGTTCACCCATTGTGTTTACAACACGACCTAACATACCTTCACCAACTTTGATAGAGGCGATTTTCTTAGTACGTTTAATAGTATCACCTTCTTTGATTTTGTCAGATGGGCCCAAAAGTACCACACCAACATTATCTTCTTCAAGGTTTAAAACAATTCCTTGCAAGCCTGTTTCAAATTCAACTAACTCGCCCGATTGAACTTTAGTTAAACCATAAACACGGGCAATACCATCGCCCACTTGCAATACGGTACCAACTTCTTCAAGTTCTGCTTCTGATTTGAAGCCCGCCAATTGCTGCCTGATAATTGCCGATACTTCGTCTGGTCTTACCTCTACCATAATTTTATATTATTTCTTTTGTAAATTCAGTATTTGTTATCTCTATTTCGCTCTTGCTTAAACAATGCCTTGAGCAAATTCTTTTTTAAGTTTATTTAAACTGCTGGCAATACTCGCATCAAACTGCTTATCACCTACCTTTAAAATAAAACCACCGATTAGCTTGTCATTAACTTTTTCTTTAATCACAACCACATTGGCGCCAATTTCCTTTTTCACTATCGCTTCAATCTCAGCGCGACTTTCAGCCGTAAGTTCAGTAGCTGAAGTTACATCTGCAGTAACAATACCTTTAATAGCATTGTACTGTACAATAAAAGCTTTTGCTGTATCAAATAGAATTGCAGAACGGCCTTTGTTTACCATCAGCTTAAAAAAAGTGCTGGTAACCTCATTTACCTTACCTACAAATAAACCATCCAAAATTCCTGATTTCTTATCCAAAGGAACAATAGGGTTTTTAAGAATAGCTTCCAGTTCAGGGTTTTGATCAACCACCTCCGCTAAAAGCATCATATCATTCTTAATCTCCTCCAAAGTATTGCGCTCTGTAGAAAGATCAATTAATGATTTAGCGTATCTCGATGCTGCTGTATTTTCTGACATTTTTTCCGTTATATCTAGTTAAATAAACTATAGACTAGTTTAATTCAACATCTTTTAAAAGGTTAGCCACTAAATCCTCTTGCTTAGCTTTGTCCTGAAGCTGGTTACGCAATACACGCTCAGCAATATCAAGAGATAAAGTTGAAACCTGATTTTTCAATTCAGCCAAAGCAGCTTTCTTTTGATTCTCAATTTCAATCTTAGCTTTCTCAATCAGTTTAGCACCTTCACTATGCGCCTGAGTTTTTGCCTCTGTAAGGATATTATCCTTTAAAGTTTTAGCTTCTTTCAAGATTGAATCACGCTCAGCACGTGCTTCCTTCATCAACTCCTCATTTTGAGAAGTCAAACGAGCCATTTCTTGTTTTGCTAATTCAGCTTTGTTTAATGCTTCATCAATTGATTGCTCACGCTCTTTAATTGCTGCTAAAATTGGTTTCCATGCAAATTTTGCCAATAAAAACATTAGCAATAAGAAAGCAATGGATTGAAAGATAACTAGGCCGAATTCAGGTAATAATAATTCCATCTGTATATGTATAAAATATTTTGTTCTTTTTTAACAATAAATGGTACCAGGTACAAACCTGGCACCGTTTAATTTCTAGCCATTACCCATTAGGGCAACAACCACTGCGAAAAGCGCAACAGCTTCAACGAAGGCAGCAGCGATTAACATTGCAGTTTGGATTTTAGATGCAGCTTCTGGTTGACGAGCAATACCGTCCATAGCTGAACCACCAATGCGTCCGATACCTAGACCAGCGCCAATCGCAGCTAATCCTGCACCAATTGCAGCAATACTTCCTGTAATCATGATTTTATATATTAATTGTTGTTAAAAAATAATTCTTATTAATGGTGTTCTTCAATTGCCATTCCGATAAACAGGGCCGACAAGATCGTAAATATAAACGCCTGGATAAATGCAACCAGTAGTTCGATCGCGCCAATGAATACTGCAAAAGCAATAGAGATTGGAGCTATATATAGACTGTTGAAGACAAACACAAGGCAGATTAACGACAACACCAAGATGTGTCCTGCAGTAATGTTAGCAAACAAACGAATCATTAAGGCAATAGGCTTAGTAAAGATACCGAACAACTCAACCGGAACCATAACGATATACATCCACCATGGTACATCAGGCATAAAGATGTGCTTCCAGTAGTATTTGTTACCGTTAAAAACAGTAATACCGAATGTTGCAATCGCAAGAATCATAGTTACCGCGATATTACCAGTTAAGTTTGCACCTCCCGGTAAAAATGGAACCAGACCCAACATATTGTTAAACCAGATAAAGAAAAACACGGTTAACAAATAAGGCATGAAACGCTCGTATTTATGACCAAGATTTGGCTTGGCAATATCATCACGTACAAATAGAATAATCGGCTCCATCCATGATTGCAATCCTTTTGGAGATTTACCTTTACGTTTTCTATAACCACTAGCTACATTGAAAAACACAGCTAACAATACGAGAACAGACAATAATAACGTACAAACGTTTTTGGTGATCGATAAATCAAGTGGGCGCTTATTTAATGCATGATGTTTTTCATCTAACTCTACATACTGTCCGTGTGCATTCGCAACTTCAGATGCATAGTAAATCTTTTCGTGCATTTTAACAAAACGCTGCCCGTTTCGCTCCACTACAACAGTAGCTTCATCATCATGATTAAATTCTCCAGAACTGAAGGTCACCAAACCATTTGGGGTATACAAAATCACTGGTAGGTTGATATAGGTATGTCCTATAACATGCCAGCTATGAGAATCGGCAATGTGATGCAAAGCAAATTTACCGATATCAAACTTTTTCTCAGCCTTAGTCTCGGCATGAGTACTATCTGTTGCTAAACTGTCAACCTGAGCAAAAGCTGCCGGTGTTACAGAAAAAAACGCTAAAAAAAGCGCAAAAACAACAATTAACCTATTAACTTTAAATTCAAAAACGTGGCTACAATCCATTTAGTCGCAGATTTTTACTATTTATTTTGGTGGCGCAAGTTACGTAACAAAGAGTATATTTCAAAGAAGCTGAACAATAAATATAAAGAAAAAAAATTCAGGACGAAAACCATGCCCTTTTCTTTACTGTTCATACTGTAAATCAGTACAAAAGCCATAGAGAAGATCATCTTCAATGCAATTGATGCCATAATAGCCATTACACCCGCCTCAGGATTGCGTTTCATCCCCAAATCCGCTACTACATAGGCAATAAAAGTAATCCCTGCCAGGAATCCGAAAACCACCCAAAACTTTTTAGCCAGAATTGTAACCTCAGGAAAAGCAGAAGGCAATAGATAAGCGATGGTACCAAGCACCACCGTAAACAACAAATAAGAAAATGTAAATCGTGCTAAACTCAAATCAGTAAATTTTCACAAAAGTATATATTTAGCCTCGATTAAATAATCATTTCTCTTTATTTAATTGTTTAACAACCTGATACAAGGAGAGCACCACCCCTAACAAGCTCAATAGGGCTGTAAAAATTGGTGTCTTGCTATTTCTATGCGCATCAATTTTATATCCCGCAAAAGCAAACACGCCAATCACAGCGATCATTTGAAAACTAATCGATGAGTATCGGGCAAAATTATTCACCTCCTTTTTCTTCTCATTAGGATCTATCATACCAGATGATTTATAAATAAAATAGGTTTTGTTAACAAGTTAATGATGAATAAAATACTTTTGCATATATTTTGTTGTTTTATAAGCATTAAATCATCCTATAATTGAAAAACTACGCTATTCACAATATAAAGGTAATACTATTTAGTATTTGCGTTTGTATAATATACGCCTGCGGGTCACAAAAAGAAAATGCGACCACCAGGAGTATGCAAAACTTAACTGCTCGATATAATTATATATACAACTCAAATGTCATACTTGCTGCCCATCAGCAAGAGCTCTCCGAAACCTTTCCAGAAAATTACGACCAGATTTTACCTGTTTACCTCGGACCAGAGATCGATAGCAATTTCATGGCAAAAGATGGTGCAGGTGGCAAATCAATGGATGAGATAATTAAAAAAGCGCAAGTCATCATTCTTGAAAAAACCTACAGCAATTATCTTGATGATGCCTATAACCTGATGGGTAAGGCTCAATTTTATAAAGGGAACTACTTTAATGCAACAGAATATTTCGACTATACCACCAAGAACTTTAAAAAAAGCGAAAAAAGTTATATCGAAGCTTTAAGCTGGAAAGCCAGAAGTTTAATGCAGGTAAGAAGGCTTAGTGAAGCTAAACATGAACTCGATACCCTAGCTTATGCCATTGCCGGCTTAAAGAAAAATACATCTGAACCTTTAGCAACCCTAGCGCAAATGGCTATTTATCAACATAAATATCCAGAGGCTATCTCCTATTTAAAGGAGGCCATTAAGGAAAGCAACAATAGCCAAAACAAAATCAGGTGGACTTATATTCTGGCTCAATTATCGGAGCAACAGAAAAACTATAAAGAGGCATCTTTAAACTACAGAAAAGTCGAAAGAAGCAATGCGCCCTTCGAAATGTATTTTAATGCCAACCTAAACCAGATTAAGTTAAATGCTTTACTGAGTACTAAAAAAACTAATCGTCAGGATGAACTGCTAGCGCTTTTAAAGGACGATAAAAATACAGATTACAACGACCAGGTCTATTACCAGATTGGCGAAAGCCTTTCCGCAGATGGGGATTATGAAAAGGCCATAAAACATTATAGAAAGTCTATTCAAAAGAGTACAAAAAACCAATATCAAAAAGGTCTTTCTTATTTAAGGATCGCCGATCTTAACTTTAAACAGCTGCATAACTATCTAAATGCAAAACTGTATTATGATAGTGCTGTAAATACGCTTCCTAAAAACTACCCTGGCTACGACATCATTCTTAAAAAGACCCAAAATCTGGAATACTTAACCAGTCGTTACCAGACCATTTCAAAAGAAGACACGCTACAGGCCATCGCTAAACTACCAGAACAAGATCGCCTGGTTAAAATACAAGCCATATTGGTTCCTGTAGTAGATAAACCTTTGGCTCCTGCTCAAAACAACGCAGCTATTCCTCCATTTGGAGCTTTTGAACCTGGCAGCAAGAAAGCACCAGCCTCCAGCACCTTCTATTTTAATAACCCAGCGGCCTTAAGCACTGGTTATTCAGATTTCAAAAAGAAATGGGGAAACAGAAAGCTAGAGAACAACTGGCGCCAAAGTATCCGTTCTTCAGCACAAACCACGATTCAGGAGATTACAAATGTCATTAACAACCCTGCAGTTACGGATCCAGGACAAAATGCATTGGCATTAGCTGGTAAAGAAGCAGAGATCAAGGCCTATACGGATGCCTTACCTACCACTCCTGAGCTACTAGCCAAATCAGATCAGAAAATCATTGATGCCTATTACGACATCGCTAATTTCTATCTACAAGAGCTCAATGACCAGGAAGAGGCTGAAGAAGTCTATCAAATTCTTTTAGCCCGGTATCCAGCAAACAATCATTTGTCAGCCACCTATTATAGCCTATTCCTCATTTCTAAAAATAAAGATGAGGCCAAAGCCGAAAAATACAAAAACAAGATTTTAAAGGATTATCCTAACTCCGTATACGCAAAAACAATCCTTGATCCTTCTTTCTCTATCAAGCAGACAGAAATGGAAACGACGATCAACAAGCAATACAACGACATCTTTGACCAATACCAAAAGAAAGATTTCAACGGTGTTATTCAGCATGTCGACGAAGCGCAAAAGACGAACGGTGAAAACTACTTATCTCCACAGTACGCCTATTTAAAAGCCATCTCCATAGGACGAACAAACCCTATAGACCCACTTTTAACCGCTTTGAATGGAATCACGACAGCGTTCCCAGATGACAGGCTGATCACCCCACTGATAAAAGACCATATTGCTTATATCAATACGCATATGGCCGACTTCCAAAAAAGAAGAATTGCATTGCCTGATTTTGATCCCGCAGAATCTCCATTCAAAACAGCACAGGCCTACACGCCTGCTCCAGTACAGCAACCCGTTTCCACGACTGTTCCGACTGTTGTGCCGACACCCGCAGTAGTTCAGCCATCTTTACCGGCAACCAAAACTGAAGAAATTATAGCAGTTAAACCTACAGAAAAAGTGATTGCCCCTGCAAACGCAGAGAAGCCAACCACACCCGATCCGGTTAAAGTTGAAAGCATTTTCAGCACAGCTGTCTCTAAGGAATACTATTTTGTGATTGATGTGGCGGATGCTTCTTTAACCCTCAGTTCATCGCGATTTGGCATCGGACAATTCAATAGAGGGAACTATGCCGGATCTAACTTAAAGCACCAACTGAAAGAATTTGACAATGATCAGCTGGTATATGTAGGGAACTTTAGTAATTTTGACGACGCGAAAGCTTATGCTTCGGGGATTACGCCTCAATTAAAACAGATCATGAAAGTACCTGCTAACATCTACAGCAGCTTCATCATCAGCAAAGAAAACTTTGATAAATTAACCAGTAAAGACTTAATAAACAAGTACCTGGTATTTTATAAAAACAATTATTAAAATGAACAAACAACTTTCGAAAGAAGATATCAGGAAGTACAATTTTGGTTTATGGAAGCTATTAATAGGTGGAATCGTAGTGTTTGCACTGTTCATTATGGCTATTGGATTTGGCGTATTTGGTACCCTTCCCTCTTTCAGAGATATAGAACACCCTAAAAGTAATCAGGCATCAGAAGTCCTGGATGATGAAAACAAAGTATTGGGTACTTATTTTATACAAAACCGTTCCAACATCAGCTATCAGGAAATTTCTCCGAATGTCATCAATGCCTTAATTGCTACAGAAGACATTCGTTTCAAAGAACATTCAGGTATCGATTTCAAACGTACATTTACCATATTTCTCTATGCCCTTGTCGGAAAAAAACAAGGCGGGAGTACCATTACCCAACAGCTTGCCTTAAACCTTTTCTCTGAAGAAGGCAGACAAAAAAACTTTGCCAAGCGTATCCTTCAGAAATTCCAGGAATGGGTAATTGCAGTAAAGTTAGAGCGCAATTATACCAAAGAAGAGATTCTGGTGATGTACCTGAATACAGTTGATTTTGGTAATCAGGCATACGGTATCAAATCGGCAGCAAGAGTTTATTTTGATACTACTCCAGATAAATTAACCGTTGCACAATCGGCTACCCTAATTGGTATCCTTAAAGGTATCAGCAGATATTCTCCTACTCGTAACCCTGATCGTTCGTTAGCGCGAAGAAACACCATTATGGGCTTAATGGTAAAGGCCGACTTATTAGATGAGCAGAAGTACGAAACTGAAAAAGAAAAACCGCTTGGTCTACATTTTACTGCCGCAACAGTAAATGACGGTATCGCTCCTTACTTCAGGGCTGTACTAAAAACAGATATCAAAAGAATTTTCCAGGAGCGTAACATCACCAATAATGGTGTGCCTTATGATTTGGACAGAGATGGTCTAAAGATCTATACTACCTTAAACTACGACATGCAGACCTATGCCGAGGAGGCACAGCGAGAATACATGAAAATCTTGCAAGCTTCATTTGACAAAAGTTGGAAGGGTAGAAACCCTTTTAAAGGTAAAGAGTTGCAGATCGATCAAGGTATTAAAAGATCAGACCGTTATAAAGCCCTTCAAACGGAAGGAAAATCGGAAGAAGAGATCATGAAAGATTTCAATACCCCAACCAGATTGAACATTTTTACCTGGAAAGGAGATATCGATACACTCATGAAACCAATCGATTCGGTAAAATATTATAAAATGTTACTTAGAAATGCCATGATGGCGATGGATCCTCAAACAGGATTTGTTAAAGCATGGGTTGGCGGCATTAGTTATGAGCATTTCAAATACGACCAGGTAAAAATGGGAACCAGGCAAGTGGGCTCTACCGCGAAGCCTTTCACCTATGCTGTGGCTATAGAAAATGGCTATTCACCATGCTATAAGGTATTAAATGAACCAGTAACTATCGAAATTCCGGGTAGTCCAGCATGGACCCCAAAATCTTCTGGTACAGTTCCAGGTTACATCACGCTACAAAAAGCATTAGCCCTATCACAAAACTATATTGCAGCCTATTTAATGAAACAAGTTGGGCCAACTGCAGTAGCCACATTGGCTAAAAAGATGGGTATTACCTCTGATGTACCCGCTTACCCATCTATCGCACTGGGCTCATTTGATGCTTCTGTTTACGATATGGTTGGCGCCTATAGTGTTTTTGCCAATAAAGGCGTTTGGACCAAGCCTAGTTACATTGTCAGGATCGAAGACAAGAATGGTGTTGTACTTTACAGCGAAAAACCAATCCCTAAACCAGCAATGAATGAAGAGGTAGCTTATGTTATGACCCGAATGCTGAGAGGTGTAATCACTAACGGCACAGGCTGGCGCTTAGCGTCCAAATATGGTGTTAAAGCTGCAATTGGTGGTAAAACAGGAACGACACAAAACAACTCCGATGGTTGGTTTATGGGTATCAGTCCGCAATTGGTTGCCGGCGTTTGGACTGGTTGTGAGGACCGTGCATTCCACTTTACCAGTACTGCTGGTGGTGATGGTGCAACAACGGCATTGCCAATCTTTGCAGGCTTCATGAAACGTGTTTACGCAAATCCTAAATTGAAAATTTCACAGGCAGACTTTGTTGCTCCTAAAGATGGAGTATCTATTACTTTTGATTGTGACAAATATCAAGAACAGGAACAAAAGCCTGAAGCAGAAGAAAAATTAGGTTTTTAATAACCCATAGCTTATTATATTTCCATGAGTGCTTTCGATTATAAAAAGGCCCTGTCCGACATTCCACATAATCCTGGTGTATATCAGTATTGGGATGTGGATGGTATGCTGATTTATATTGGTAAGGCCAAGGATTTAAGAAACAGGGTTGGCTCTTATTTTAATAAGGACAACCAAATGAATGGCAAAACCAGGGTTCTGGTTTCTAAAATCCGTAAAATCACTTTTACCATTGTCGACACCGAAATTGATGCCTGGCTTTTAGAGAACAGCCTAATTAAAAAGCATCAACCACGGTACAACATCATGCTCAAAGATGACAAGACCTATCCCTGGATCATCATCAAAAAAGAGCCTTTTCCGCGTTTGTACTGGACCCGAAAAATGATTAAGGATGGATCCACATATTTTGGCCCATACGCCTCTGTAGGGATGATGCACACCATTCTTGACTTAATTAAGGAAACTTATCCCCTGCGGACTTGCAACTTGCCTCTGAATGCTAAAAACATCGATGATGGGAAGTTTAAAGTATGTCTGGAATATCAAATAGGAAACTGTAAGGGACCTTGCCAGGCTTACCAAAGTGCGGCAGACTATGATTCTAATATTGAGGAGATCAAAGATATCCTCAATGGAAAAATAGGTAATGTCATCAAGGATGTAAATCAAATCATTAAAAAGGCCGTTGCCGATTTAAACTTTGAACTTGCCCATCAATACCAGCGCAAATTGCTGGTACTGGAAAAATATCAAAGTAAGTCGACCGTTGTAAATAGCGCCATTACCAATATTGATGTGGTGAGTATTGCTTCGGATGAGCGTTATGCTTTTGTAAATTACCTGAAAGTAATGAACGGTAGCATCATTCAAACCCAAACCATCGAGATCAAGAAGCGTTTGGACGAGACTGATGAAGAACTATTGACCATTGCCATTACCGAATTCCGTAGCCGATTTAACAGTACCTCAAAAGAAATCATCGTTCCTTTCGATATTACCTTGATCGATGAGAATCTTAAGTTTACGGTTCCAAAATTGGGCGAAAAGAAAAAGCTACTCGAACTTTCGCAGAAAAATGTACTCTTCTTCAAAAAGGAGAAATTGAACCAGTACGAGAAGTTAAACCCAGATTTGCGGACAGACAGGATCCTTACGCAAATGCAAAAAGATCTTGGGCTGACTAAACTGCCTAAACATATCGAATGCTTTGATAACTCCAACTTCCAGGGCGCTTATCCAGTATCTGCGATTGTAGTGTTTAAAGATGCTAAACCCTCTAAAAAAGATTACAGACACTTTAATGTAAAAACGGTTGAAGGCCCCAACGATTTCGCTACAATGGAGGAAGCCGTTTACAGACGATATAAGCGCATGTTAGAAGAAGAGGACCCGCTACCTCAATTGATCATCATTGACGGTGGTAAGGGCCAGCTTTCGTCTGCTATGACGAGTTTAAAAAAACTAGGCATAGATAAAAAGGTAACTGTAATAGGAATTGCCAAACGACTGGAAGAATTATTCTTCCCGGGAGATCCATATCCGCTCTATCTGGATAAGAAATCTGAGACCTTAAAAGTCATTCAGCAATTGCGTGATGAGGCCCACCGCTTCGGTATTACCTTCCACAGAAAGAAGAGAGATCAGGGTACACTCAAAACAGAACTGGAGCAAATCCCAGGTATTGGAAAAACTACAGCGGATAGATTACTACAGCATTTCAAGTCTGTAAAAAAGATCAAAGAGGCAAAAGAAGCAGAATTGGAAAAGGTGCTGAATAAAGCGCAGCTTAAAGCCTTGCAGGATTACTTTGTTAAAAGTATAACAAATAAAGATTAAGACAGCATATCATAACGCGATTGTTGTCCCGAATTTATCGTAAAGGGGAAACGCGCTATTCTATTGTCCAATCACCAGATCTAAAAGAGGATGCCGGAAGTCCTCCTGTGTTAAACAATCTCTTCATTTATATTTCTTTTCATTGAGTAACAATTTGAATTGGTATTTATTGATGAAATGATCCGTTGTTTTTTGGGTTAATTAATTGAGGCATCCATACTTCATAAAATGAGCTTTTATGCCCATTCCCGGCCGAAGCATAATCGCACAGAGATATTGCCACCGGTCCTGCCGGAGTTTCCGTATAGGATTCAGGAATAAATTCAGCCTCAAAATGCATAAAATATTCAGTCGGATTATCCGGTAATTTCTTAAGCAGGACATACCCTTGCTGATCAGTTACGGGTTTTAAAACAGCTGCAAGCCCAATACCTTCAAATCTGGAATCCCGAGCCAACACAATCGGTCCGCGCATAATTGCAAAACTCCGAACTCCGTTTCCACTTTCAATAAGCCGGCCACGCATATCCAATTCCAGTGAAATTTTATCGCCTCTTTTCCAAATGCGTTTTATCCTGGTCAGCCCCCCATTCTTAACATCAGCAACAGTCTCACCATTTACAGTTAACTTATTGACGTTACTCCATTCTGGGATTCTAATGCTAATTTCAAATGCTTCGGGTTTATTGATATCCAGCTCTGCATTCATACTTCCCGACTTTGGATAATCGGTAGACTGAATAACTTTAAGTCTTTGGCCCAAGGGGCTTTCCAGCTGATAAGTCCCCCGAACAAAAAAGTTAATTTGTAAACCCTCTCTTCTACCCATTACGATATGAAATGGAAAATTAAACAGTCCCCTTGGCCCACTGGCCTCACAGCAATTCAAATTCATACCGCACTGTCCACTCCCAGGCAAACGCTGTCCGTTCAATGGTGTATACTTTGCCCAAGTCGATCCATTAACACTCATAGAACCTAAAATAGCATTGTAATAAGTCCTTTCTGCTTCATCAGCATATCGACTTTCACCCGTCAACCGTAACAATTGGTTATTTAGTTTAAGCCAGGTAACAGACACACAAGTCTCCTGATAATGATGTACCGGAAAATCCTGTACTTCTTTTCCGCCAAACCACATTTCTGTTGAAGCACCTGAACCAGCAATATTGATTTCTGTATTTCTAATATTTTCCCAGCTGTTTACAACCGCCTGCTTGTAACTATCATTACCCGTTAACCGATAAAGCTCAAGTAAGCCCTCATAGCAAGACATCATCTCATAAGCTTTTTGTCCTTGTTCTGCACTATACCAGTTTTTGGGTTTGGGGAAACGTTCACTTACGTTTATATTAGACTTGCTTAACAACTGTGGGCCATCAGGCCTTTCCCATTGTCTGACAATTTCTTTTGCAAAATTAAGATATTTCACATTATTGGTATATCGATATAGCAAACAAATAGGCTCAAGCACAGATGAGGCCGCCATCCCTTTGTAGTTACCTTTAGTCACAATAATACCGTCTTTTTTATTCAGATCACTTATTAAATTATCAGCAATGTGGCTTGCCCCATTAAGACTTTTTTCATCCTTGGTAAGGTCATAGTAGGAAAGTAAACCCAGCATGCAATACTTCCTGCCCCAAATATCCCATTGCTCCAAACGATGAGACATTGCATAGTTGCCAATATAGCCGTCAGGTGTTTGCGTAGCAAGTAACCCCCTGACGGCTTTCTCCAATACCTGCTTAAGTTGAACTGAAGGATGATACTTATACGCAAGCACAGCCGATGTAAACCACTTGCCCCAAAACTCACTTTGCCACATCTGGGTTTCCTTCCTATTTTCAACTTTAAATGGCTCGATAAGCTTGTCCACATCCTGAACCAGAATACGATTGGCAATAGACTCTTCCAATTTACCACCTAAATATCCGGTTAAATGCATCCCCGATGAAGGTTCAAGCACATCAGATACCGACACTCTACCTTTATTTTGCGCTAATAATTTACCATACGCCATGGTAAAAGACAATAGCGTAACCAACACTATGTTTCTGTTTATCATAAAATACCCTTTTATAGTTGTCAACTACTTGCTCAACCAACCAATGATCCACCAGTTTATTACTTTAAACCGTTTTTAACTCCTGTTAACAAAGACTTTTTCAATGGCTTTGAGGGAGTCAACCAGGCACCTTCACCATATTCATTCCAGGCATACACCAATGCAAACCTTTCTTTTGTTATTTCATCAGGATTATCGTCCATAAATTTCCTAACTGCTTTAATTGACGATTCAACAGACTTTTCCGAATACCCCGTATAACCCGGAGAGTTTTTATATTGAATTGGCCATGGTCTTGGGTCCCAGTTCGTAGTAATTGTAGGTATGATAGGTAATGGAGATTTCCTAAGTGCATTCCAAACCCATACACTCCCACTTTCCAGTCTTTCTATGGGCACACTAGGCTGATTCTTCTCGTAACCAAATTCATGATAATTATAACCTGTAGCAATATCAAAACCACATTCGGCAACCATCTGAAAGGCCTTACTGTCAGGATTCTGACAAATAGCAACGGTAACTCCTGGCAATCCATTTTCTTTTGCCATCGCTCTTAGTTCTTTCAATGCAGCACTAACCTTTTCACCCGATCCAAAACTTTTAATCAAGCTTGGAGCACTGAAAAAAGTTAACAATGGTGAACCCTCAACTTTAACATATTGAGGGTTTTTGAAAAGGTTTATCCAGTATTTACACAGGTAGTTCCAATTTTGCGGACCAATAATGTAATTGTCATGATTTGCAACAAGGAGATTAAACTTTAACTTCTCCTTATTTTTTGCATTTAGGTAGAAAGATAATGCCCTGTTTCTGGGATTATCCTTAAACTCTCCGATCGTGGTGAAGTACCAGCAAAAGCTAAAAAATGAAAGTCCAGAATTAGCGGCAAGGTCTATCTGATCTTCAATAACATCTTGCTTGCTGGTTACCCAGCCCCAAATTGGTTTACGTTCTGGAAAGTCATTAGCCAATTCGGGGGTAAGATGCGGTGTTAAACCTGCCCATCCATCAAAATAGTAAGCGCCAAGAATAACTGAAGAGCTTCGATTTTCCTTATATAATGCCTCCCAAATTTTTTGAGCGATTGCTTTCATTCCTTTATCTGAAGGGTGCATGGCAACTCCTTTATGTTCAAATTTACCAAATGCCATATTAGTCGAATCTTTTGATAGCGCGCTCAGATCCACAAATTGATCACCTCGTGCTTCGCTTACTGATTTAATTTCACTTGCAACAGCCTCCTTTTTCCAAAAAGAACAGGCATTAAGGATTTTAGCCTTTGGATTATCCGCAATAAGATAAGAGATGAGACCAGCATAGTACTTTTTAAAGTCATTCGCCTTCATCGTGCCAGGTTCTACGTTCTCGCCAAGTCTAAGGATAATTAGGTCCGGCTTTGATTGTTTTAGATCATCCAATTGCGATAGATTATAATTCCAGTATCCCTTTTCAAAATCGTTTATATTTCTAAAACGAACAACGGCATTAGGCTCAATAGCCTGAAATTTCTTAATCAATAGATGCACATAATCACTATCTCTGACCGAAGCAGCCATTCCCCAATCACCGGACCAGCCTATATCGCGTTTAGGTCCATGCCTGGTAATACTGTTACCCAGAATTAACACATTTTTGTATTTTGTAACCAAATCTCCCGTAGCTTTGGCAGCACTACAAGAGAAAAAAACACCAAACACAAGTACAAACAAGATAGGAAGCAACCCAAGTTGCCATTTGAATTTTATTTTCATGTCTAAATAATTTATGTTGACTACTTAAAGTCAACGGGTTAATAATGTTATTAATAATATTTAACTTATTTTTCTAACCAGGCAAAAGCACACCATAAAACAGGGGCCTGGCCATGAAAATCACCTGTTATCCTTTTGCGATCCAGATAGTACTGCCGGTTATTTTCCTTATTTGTCCCTTCACATACCTCCTTAACATCGCCCTTTTCATTGATTTGATCAACGAGGCCTCTCCATCCTTTTTTTGCCGCGACTAAGTATTTTGGATCTTTTAACCATCCGTTTTTTGCACCAACAATCATCGCATAAGTAAACATCCCAGTACTGGAAGACTCCACCCACGAACCACTATCGTCGATCAGCTGTCTCCACATACCACCATCAGACTGGTATTTAAGTAAAGATTTCATCATGGTTAGATAACCTTTTAAAATAAAAGGTCGGTCAGGATTATTCAGCGGCAATGATTTTAACATCTCTGTCATACCTGCAGCCATCCAGCCATTGCCTCTTCCCCAATAAAAAGGCACATCTGGAGCATGATAAAATAAGCCATTAGGCTTTTGAAGCTCTTTCAAATAAAACACCATCTCCTTTGCAGCACGATTAATGTATACCACATTTCCTGTAGCTCTATAGGCCTGAACCTGCAGCAGGGTAATCATATACATATCATCAATCCATAACCTGGTATGCCAGGAATGTCCTTGTTCCACGAAGTTTTTAAGCGAATCGGTCAACTTTGCCCCTAACGGCACAGTCCATTGGTTATCAGCATAAAGTTTACCTGTATTAAGATACCTATCATCCTTTGTCTGACGGTATACTTCTAATGGCAAAGCACCAAATACAGAATGATCCACATTGTCGTGCAAAGGCATTAGTTTTTTATCTGCTCCAAAAAAAGAAGCATAACGTTGAACCAGTTTGGTTGTTTTTTGAGGGTTCTTACTAACCTCAGCAAATTTCAATGCCCCATACCAGGTACAAACTTCCGAGTAGGCGATGGTCGGACCATATAACACATGAGCGGATTCAATAAACCTATCGGTCACTTTATGGCCAACACTAAGCGGATCATATCCAGCTGAAAACTGTGGGATTATTTTATTTGAAGGCTTCCATTCCAGAACAGAAATAATTTGGGATGCCACCGAAACTTTCCCGTCATTATCCTTCTGTTCAACCTTTTGCAAGAACAGATTGAGAATCCCCTTACTTTCCAAAAGTTCCGAATCATAAGTCGGCTCCCACAAGCCCACTCCTTTAGTGGTCAAATCCAAGCAGTCCCATCGCGGGTTTTCGATGTCCTGGCAAATAGCAATTGACACCTTATTATCCCTTTCTTCATCCCTAAACACAACCCCCACAGAAACATGCTGTTTGTCTTTCCAGGTAATTACCTGAGGTCTGGAAATAGGAATCCCTTTTGTCCCGCCACCATTAAGCGAGAAATTACGCCGTCTAAAGCCAAGATCCAGACTTACCCACTGATGATTTTTAAGATATATCAGGTGATATTGGGGCGCTATATCTCCATTTTCTTTCCAGTAAGTTGAAATGTATGGTGTACCTGCATCATCTATACTCATTGAAGTCTGATTGATCAATTCGCTATTTTGCGGAATACGTTTAATATACTCGGCAGTTGATTGCTTAATAGGGAGCACATACTTTTCATTGTTTGATTTAGTCCATGTTACGCCTCCATCTGAAGATTTGGCATAGCAGATATCATGATTAGACGACGCGTTTGGTGTTTCCCGCCAGGTCCAGGATAAATGAATAACCCCCGACTTACTTATTGCAATTTGCCAATATGGATTTCTTAAATTCTCACCGTCAATAAATGCATGCTGCACTTGAGTCCATTTTTTTGTTTTTAACGCATAGCGATTCATGATTACATTTCCATTTCCCGATTCTCCATCCCGAAAGAAAAACAACAAATCGCCATTAGGAAGTTTGTAAAACTCCGGGTAAGTAACCTTATCTTCATGTATGCCGGTCATACTGATTTTATTAGATAGCTTAAGCGCGCCTGGTGCTACACTTTTGCAATAATTTAGCGCGGTAAGATGTTTTCCGTAACTATGGTGATCCCAGGAAAGATGTAAATATCCATCCCCATCAACCATAATACTGATAGAGTTATGTGCATCGTTTACATCTCCCTTGTATTGAGTTCTCACAATTTCCCATACCGAAGTGTTCAACTTTCGTTTTGCTAAAACAACATAATGGGCACTATCGTAATAAGCGGCATACTGTCTATCTTTAAAAGTAACCAATGAGTTTTTACGGTATGGGACTACATTAATAGAGTTGTTTGCCCAGCCTTTAGCAATCGGAGTAATTGTTATTGCCGATTTATTTTGAGGTGCGATCTGCCTTTTAGTTTGACTCAACGATAGTGTGCTTATGAAAATAAAACACAGGCAGGCGAAAGCAGTATATAAAAATATTTTATACATCTATTAGGTTATTAAGTATCAATAATTCCTCAACCAGCGTCTAATACCCCGGATTCTGGCTTAAATTTGGATTTAAACTTCGCTCTCTTGTTGGAATGGGAAAGAGGCTCATCTCAGGAACAATATTGGCAAAAGCACCGCTTGTTGGTGGATAATTTGTCTTAAAAGCCTCCATTACTGGGATGAAAATATTCCAACGAATAAGGTCAAACCATCTTTCGCCCTCAAAACACAATTCTATGCGCCTATCTTTCTGTATTGCGATTCTTGCATCAACCTTAGTCAGATTTAATTTTGGGGTTAATCCGGCCCTCGTCCTTACTTTATTCAATTGAATTAAAGCTTCAGGAGTACGATTATTTTCATTTAATGCTTCCGCATACATCAAAATCACATCGCCCCAACGCAATACAGGCCAGTCATTATCACCTTCACTTCCTGAGGGAACTGTTGAATAAATTAGTTTTTTAGCATAATAATAAACTGTTGATCCAGAAGAAAATGCACCTATAGACACGTTAAAGCGAAGATCTCCAGGTTCAAACGAATTGTAAAGATCCTTTGATCCCAGGTTCAAACTCGTAGCTGTAACACCAATAATGGTAGTACCAGACAATTGTGGTACAAACCCACTTGCAAAGGTATTTCCTTCACTAAAACCACCAGTCAAATATTGAATTGAAAAAATAATTTCAGCATTATTATCACGTCCCAAACCAAATACCTGATCATAACTAATGAGGGGGCTAGGTGCCGAAGGAATAATCTCTGCCAATTTTGATTCAGCTTCCGGAAACTTGTTTTCAAATAGATAGACCTTTCCAAGAAGCGCCTTAGCAGCAATACTCGTGACCCTTCCAACATTAACACCTGTATAGCTTGAAGGTAATACCGACCCAGCCACAGTCAGATCTGCTTCTATCTGAGCATACACTTCGGCCACCGGGGCACGATCGTAACTATATGCCTGACTTTCGGAAGTAATTTCATTAAGTACCAATGGGACCCCACCAAACATGCGGACCAGATTAAAATACATTAGTGCACGTAAAAATTTTGCCTGACCTATATAGCTATTCCGGTTAGCTTCCGTCATAGGTACTGGACCGATATGATCCAATACCAGGTTACAATAAGCGATACTGGTGTAGTATCTGGCCCATGCAGCTTGTATATTGGTCGAAGAAGCTATCCAGCTTAATTTATCCTGCTCTCCCCAGGCGGCTTCAGTTTCCCCAACAGTCTGGGTATTATCCGATGGCAATTCGGCAAATGCCCATTGATTGTTATAAACAGGTCTTAAACTGTTATAGGCACCAGTTAAGGCATTTTTTATGTCTATTTCCGATGCGTAATAAGTCGATACCGGAACTAAGCCTTGTGGAATGATGTCAACAAATGATTTCTTACACGATAGGATCGAGAAGAGCATTAAGGCAACTATAAGTATGCCCAACTTATATTTTATATTTTTCATTTTCAATCTGATTAATGGTTAGAATCCGACATTTATACCTACAATAAAAGTCCTTGCAGTTGGATAAGTACCCTGATCTACACCTGGTGTAGTTGGGTCTGAACCGTTTACACTCGCTTCGGGATTATAGCCGCTGTACTTAGTAATAAGAAATGGGTTTTGACCTGTTACGTAAACCCGCAGGGTTTTAAGTGAAATTTTACGGATCAGCGCTTCATTCAGCTGATAACCAAGGGTAATATTCCTTACCCGCAGGTAAGATCCATTTTCCACGGCATTTTTGACAAGTGCATTGGTAGTACCAATACTACTCCCATTAGCTGGTTTTGGAAATTCTACATCACGGTCCGGCTGCGCAGGATCAAAATAATTCTGATAATAGCGTTTAGAAGTATTCAGGTTTCCATTACCCCCTAAAAGCTGTCTTAAATTACCATTAATTATATTTACACCCTGAACTCCTTGTATTAACACACTCAGATCAAACCTTTTATATTGAAAGGTATTGGTTAACCCGTAAGTAAAATCAGGTAAGCCATGACCTATCTCGGTTATATCATTTGCATTAACCTTTCCATCTCCGTCCTGATCTTTTACAATCCAATCTCCAACTTTATTTCCACCAGGCACATGAGGATAACTGCTGAGATCGGTAGCATTTTTAAAAACACCAAGTACAGTATAGCCATACATAATGCCAAGTGGCTGCCCAACTTTTACCTGATAAGCATTATTCCATCCAAAAATAGCAGCAACAGCCGGTAAAGCAGATGGTCCTCCAAGGTCAAGGACCTTAGTTCTGTAACTAGAGAGGTTGGCATTTACTTTCCATTTGACACTACCAATACTAAAATTTGTGTTGGCGCTAAATTCTAGTCCTTTGTTATTTAGCCTTCCCAGATTAGCCTTATAAGAAGAAGCATAGCCTACAATTGCAGGCAATGCCTTGTTCAACAACATTCCATCAGAAATGCGGTTAAAATAATCTACAGTAAGGGTAACCCGATTATTTAACAAGCCCAAATCAACACCAAAATTGGTTTGAGTGTTCTTTTCCCAAGTCAGATATGGATTGGCAAAACCTACTTGTTGTGCCCCGTAAATTTTGGCACTCCCTGATGCATAATTCTTGTTGAGTGCAATTGAATTGGCATAAGTGAAGCTTCCAATATTGGCATTACCAGTTTTACCATAGCCCCCTCTTAATTTTAGCTCATTAACACTAACCTTTTCCAATATTGGCTTAAGAAAACGTTCTTCACCTAATCTCCAACCCAAAGAAAATGATGGAAATACTGCGTAACGGTTACCTGGGCCAAATTTGGAAGATCCATCCTGCCTAATGGCTGCAGTAAGCAAATACTTTTTATTATAGTCATAAGTCAGCCTTCCAGCATAGGAGACAAAATCGTTGGCATCAAACCCTTCTGTACCAATGGTATTTGTAGAAGCCAATGGACTCTCTACAGCAGTTGTCACAAAAGTTCCCGGTAAGCCAGCTGTATAATTAATCTGCGAAGTGTATTTTTGTGCCGAGAATAGTCCCAATAAATTGAAATGATGCTTGCCATAAGTTTTATCAAATGTTGCTGTATTCTCCCATACCCATCCAAAGCTATTACGTGCATTATCAGAAGCATAGATTCCGACAAGTGATGGGTTGGAAAATGAGGCCATCGGAGACTGGCTTGAAGCCATTGTTGCAGGAATATAAGCATGAACCAATGTATTCTCCAATGTGGCACCAATGAAAGTTTTCAAGGTTAATCCTTTAATTGGGGTATAAGTTAAAAAGGCATTACTGAGTGTTTTAAAAGACCTTCCCCTGTTAATAGCCTGAGTAATAATATTAAGCGGATTAAAATAATTTGTAGGAAAGAAAGGTGAGGCCGGTGGCAAGATATAATTTAAAGCTGGATCATAAGCCTCTGCAAAATCTCCATTGTCACGATAAACAGGTACTACCGGAGGCATAGTAAGGGCTTGATTTAACGGACCCGGAAGATTATAATTGGAGAGCAGACCTGGTACACCTATGAGTTGATCAGAAACCCCCGCACCACTAAACTGTCCTGAAGCAGGTTGCCTATATTGTTCAGTGTATGATGGTGATACGGAGAATCCGAATTTTAGATTCTTGATGATATCAGCATCCAAATTTACCCGTACAGTAGTCCGGCTATATTCAGTGCCAATTAACACCCCCTTCTGCTTAAAATATCCTGCAGAAGCATTGAATCTGATCTTATCGCTACCCCCCGAAGCATTAAACTCTATGTTACTGATTGCAGCATTCCTGAATATCTGCTCCTGCCAGTTAACATCAGGCAGCGTAGTAGGACTTGTATTAAAAATACTGGGGTAAGCTCCTTTGTTAATCCGATAAATATCTTTCATATTGGAGATAAACTCATCCCGGTTCAAAACATCAACCAGACTAGTTACGGTTTGCACCCCAGTATGACTGGAAAGTGCAAATACGGTTTTACCTACTTTACCACGCTTAGTGGTAACCAGAATTACCCCATTTGCAGCCCTGGATCCATAAATCGACGCAGAAGCCGCATCTTTTAATATTTCTATGGACTCAATATCACTCGGGTTCAGCAATGTAAAATTAGCGGAAGACTCTAATGGATATCCATCAACTACGTACAGCGGATCATTAGATGAACTTAATGAACTAATCCCCCGAACACGTATCGTCGGTGCCTCTCCGGGTTTTGCGCCCTGATCACTTTGAACCTGAATACCAGCGGCTAAACCAGCTAGAGCCTCACCAGGGGTACCCACAGGCTGATTGGCCAAGCTTGCCCCATCAACTTGTGAAATGGAAGAGCTGACTAGTTTACGCGATTGGGTACCATATCCCACAACCACAATCTCATTAAGCTTTGAATATGCAGGCTTTAACTTTACTTTAATTTCAGTTTGTCCATTAACATCTATTGATTGCGATTCATATCCGATGGAGCTAAATTCAAGTGTAGCCTTATTTCCCGGAACATTTAAAGTGAATACACCTAAATTATTACTGGTTACACCAATAGTAGTGCCTTTAAGCCGAATGGTAACACCAGGAAGTGGCTTCCCGTTTTCATCGGCAACTATACCGGTTATTCTGAGTTGCTGAACAATTTCAGACGGGTTTTTAATAACAGGGGTATTCTCTTTTAATGCAATGGTCTGCTGTATAATGGTATAGCTTACAGGCAAATCTGACAGACATTTGTCTAATATATCATTAATGGGAGCCTCATTAAAATCAACATTTAGTTTTTTGGATTTAAGCATATCCAGTTTGCTAAAATATACAAAATGATAATTACTCTTCTTTTCAATAAGCGAGAGTATTTTTTCAACAGATATATTCCTTTCCTTAATAGATATTTTTTGGGCAAAACTACTGGCATGCAGCTCTGTAAGTGCTATAAATAAAATAATAGCTATTAATTTCATAACCAAAAAAATTTTAGGCATGCCGGACCACATAGCCCCGGGCTTCAATTTAAATTTCATACTTTCGTATTGTTTGGGTTAAACGCTTTTAGTTCAATTAGTCGAGTCTGATAGTTGGGAACCCAAATACGGCCGGTTAAGTGGACCAACACTTACCGGCTATTTGTTTCCCAAAATCCCAGCTTATTCCAGGTATCTTTTTTTCATGATTACTGCTTTAGGTTTAATATTTGGTTAATTGGTAGTTTTTCAGGTTTTATTAACCTGTGGATCTTCAATTTATTCGTTTAGTACAGTTATATTTTTTCCTTCAATTTTAAATTTCACACCGCCAAATTTCAATAGATTAATAAAGCCTGAGAAATTTACATTTCGGGATATTCTTCCTGAAATTTTAAGATCAGGTAAGTTCTTTTCATAAATCACATTTAAATCGTACCAGCGTGCGGCACTCAACATCAGCTCTTCTATACTCGCATTTTTAAATTCAAATACCCCATTTTTCCAGGCAATTGCTTCAGTAACGTCCGCATCGTAATCAATACTGATATTTTCATTATTTGATCCGGGATTAACCAGCGATTGCTGCCCAGGTTTTAATATAGCCCGTTGATTTTTGAAAACTACTTTAACACTTCCTTCCAGCAAAGTCGTTTTCACAGTGGATTCATCGGCGTAACTTTTCACATTAAAATGTGTTCCAAGAACCTCCACTTGCTGCGTGTTCGTTTTTACAATAAAGGGATGTTTTTTGTCTTTAGCCACCTCAAAATAAGCTTCGCCATCCAAAGTAACTTCCCTTTTTTTAGCATGCGTAAAGGTTGTTGGAAAGGTAATTGACGAAGCTGCATTTAAATACGCAAAAGTTCCATCTGGTAAAATTACCTGATACTGTTCTCCGTTTCTGGTGGTAAGCGTATTGTACCTGGTTTCGCCATTGTCCTTACCCCTCATTTTATAAACCAACTTCCCATCGGCCGTTTTGGTAATCGACACACCTGTTTCTTCGGCCAACTGACCATTCATTGCCTCCGATAACACAATTTTCTTACCATTTGCCAATGTTAGAGTAGCGGTAGTTTTCCCTGCCGGGATATCATTGATATGGGTAGCCATTAATAATCTCTGGTTAGTATTATGCTTATAAAACCAGAGACCACCTGCAATTACCAAAAATACAGCTGCCGCAACTGCAATTCTCGACCAAAGACTCAACATCGCACTACCTTTATCACTGGCACCTACTACCGGAAAAGAATCACCAAGTTTTTCCAAAGTTTTATTCCAAACCTTTTGTTCAATATTTTTCGAAAGCTCCTGAAATCTTTGCAGCTTATTTTGAACAACGTGCTCATCCATCAACTGATTAAAATAGACCTCATTGTCCTCCGAAGAATTTTTCCACACATTTAACTCGTCCAGTTGTTCAGCAGTCAGCTGATCTCTAAAGTAGCCTACAAGAAGCTTTGAGATATGAAATTCGGTTTCAAACATATGGAGCACAATTAATAATTTAACATTGGTTTAATATAGAAGCTCCAAAAAAGTAAAAACGCCCAAAAGAATTTCAATTATTTTCCCAAACCATCAATAAAGAGTAAAAAAGCCAGATAAAATGGCCCGGAGATATGCTTTTTCAAGAAAGCTGTCTTAAGCTGATCAACCGCCCTGGCCTTATGATTTCGAACAGTCTTTACAGATAAATTAAGTTGAAATGCAATTTCATCAGTTTTTTTGCCTTCAAAATAAATAAGGTTGAACACTTCCCTGCATCTTTCAGGTAAAGCATTAAGTTCCTGATCTAATACGTTCAGAAATTCAGCTTCAATAATTTCGTGCAAAATGGTACTTCCACTTTGTTCAAGTTGATTGAAGTAAAGCTGTTGGGCAGCTGTTTTACGCTTCAAATCTCTAAGATAGGTAAGACATACATTACGACAACGTATGTATAAATAGGCTTTAATATTTTCTGCTGTTTTAAAATCAGCCCGTTTTTCCCAAACTTTCACAAAGCACTCAGAAACAATGTCCTCCGTTTCCGACTCGTCCTGTGTTAGCCGAAGGGCAAAATAACATAAAGTCTTGTAATGTAATTTATAGAAGTGTTCAAGAGCCTGACTTTCGCCATCCCTAAATGTATTCATCCAATACGTTTCATCCTTTTTGTCTATTGACTCCATCTATAATTTATATCGGAGAACAATATCTGTAATTATTTTCTAAACACCTTATATGTAATGAAATTAGGCGCGGGGAGTAAAGATTAAAGAACAAAAAGAAAATAAAAAATAAAAAGCCCGAATACAAGTATTAAAACTGTATTCGGGCTTTTTCACTTGCCGTTATTCCGGAGTTTAAATTAATACTCCCACAAGCTTTGCTCGTAATCAGAAATAGATTTCTTAATCCTCTCCGACTCATGCAATTTTCTTGTGTCCTTAGGGTCAGTCTGACCTAATATATCGATAATGTTTTTATTTGCCGGATTTGTTTCCTTGACTACATAACTTGAGAACAAACGTCTCACGAAGAAATCGTCAAAAGTAAGTTGTGATGCATCGTTAAGCGGATTAGTCATACGCTTTTTGCTTAGTAACTCTCTTGCATCATCATAATAGATCCAGAATACTGGTTGCCAGTTTCCTTCAACCATTTTCATCGGTGCAAGACCTATAATTCTTGGTTCAAAAATAGAACGCTTGATATCCAGAATCCAATCTTCCTTAATTCTGAATTTCAGAAACTCGTCAGATCTTAGCCTTCTCAATGTCGGTTCAGCAATTTTACCAGTTGTCGAATCAGCAACACCTTCAGTTACCCCCCTCGCACTTTGTAAAGCCTGCTGAGCAGTCAATGCAATTTTAAACGAGTCATTGTCTTCCAAAATCTTTCCTGCCGTTGTATCCTTAGAAGAATACACCGTCAGCTCTTCGTTACCTACAGCTTCAAGCAAGATATCAATCAGTTTTGCACTTTCCGCTTTCAATACAGAGTTAATGGTATCTCTTAAGTCAATTTCACGCCAGATACGTTTTGCATAAAATACATCTTCTTCCCTTACATCAGCATACGGAACCATTACGTTACTGTCAACGTCTACTCTAACAGAGTAGCCATCCTTAGGAGGTGTTTTTATCTTTTTCTTCACCTTCGGCACAGTATCGATAGATACAGCCGGAGCTGTTACCACAGGCGCCGCCACTGCAGCAGGTTTTACCGCTGGTTTAGTGGTTCGTTTCTTGTTGCTTTGCGCAAAAGAAGCCGAGCAAATAAACAGGAATAAGACTGTATACAAAACCTTTTTCATCATCTCTTCTATTTAGCAATAAATGTTATTCCATCTAAAACCTTTTGTCTACCATCAGGTCCTTCACAAACAATGTCTTTAAAAATAATCGTTGCACCAGGTTTAATAGAGTTCAAAGCACCTTTTATTTGACCACCAAAACCGCCACCAGGATTTGTAATGGTAACCGCGTCAGAACGTGGGTTGATAAAAGTAGCAGCAAACCTAACTACTCTAAATTTAACATCAAAAACAAAATCTTCCAGTTGGGTATCAATCGATCCCGCACCTTCCATCCATTCCAAAGGCACATTACCTCCAGATTTACCTTTAATGTATGCTTTTGGCGTAGGCAAAGCTTTAACTCTGAATTGCTGAGCACCCAGGTTCAATGTTTTACCTCCCTGACTTGCAGAAACATTGATATTTACCGTTTTCCCAACCTGATCACCACCAACGCTTACAGCATATTTTCCGCTTCCTTCTTTTCTAATCGATCCGCCAGAAATGGTCGCGTTTACACTTTCTAATGGGAAACCAGCAGCCGAAACTGAGAATGGATTTGGAATACCCGCATAAATCACGTTCATTTTATCAGGAGAAACTGTCGCCGAAGGCTTGGCTACCTGATAGCTTTGTTCTGCAGTTGGATATTCTTTTACTGTACCGTCTGTTTGTTTCACGCGAATTACGCCTTTCCACTTAAACATACCCACAGCTCCAGTTCCACCAGTATAAGTTCCTTTACCGTCTTTTACAGAAAGGCTATTTCCGTTTACAGATATTTGTGGCGTAGAACGGCTATCACTAGCGGTTAAAAATACCTCAGCAGTGTAAGGTTGACCTTGAACCACATAAGAACTTGGCGCTACAGCCACAGCCTCAAAATGATCCAGATTAACCAATGCTTTATCCATGTTACCGAATAATCTTTTCACGACATCAACTTCCGCGTTTTTCACGTCTGATTGGATTTTGCTTAAAATGGTATTGGCAGCCGTAAGTGGCGTACCCTCACCAAAATTAATGTCTACCCATTCTTTCTTACCATTTATGCCTTTCTTTGCATCTTTAGCTTCCAAAGAAAAAGTCACATTTGCACGGTCTTTCTCGTCTAACAGCTCAATCAATTTCTCGCGGGTCTCGTTAATCTTAGCTTTTAACTTAAAGCCTTCTTTACGGTTAACCATGATGCCTTGAGCAATATCCATGTTATCCCTAAGCTTAATATCGCCAGTTTCTTCATTGATACCCTCACCGGCTTTAAGGAACTCGTCTTTTAATTGCTGAACATAATTATTCAAATCATCAGCAAGCGCCTTAGCCTTATTGGCCTTTTCCCAAATAGGCTGTGCTCTAGCTGGTTCGTCCTTTAATTTTGTATTTTCAAACGATGTAAATAACTGATCAATACTTGTACTTACGTTGGTTTTAGAAGAAACCAAACTGTCGTTTATATTTTTAAAGGCATTTAGTATGGTATCTGATACGTTTAAAGCGAGCATCGCTAACAATACCAAATACATGATATTGATCATCTTCTGCCTCGTTGTTTCTTTTCCTCCGGCCATTTTATAATTAGGTCTGTTTGGTTAAATAATAACTAATTGATTGCTAATTATACACGTGGCTGATTCATAGCAGACAGCATATTGCCATAGATGGCATTTAATGAAGATAAGTTTTTGGCCAATTTACCAACCTCGTCTTTAAATTGTTTAGAATCTTCCATAGACTCGTTAAAGTTGCCCATCGTTAATGATAAGTTCTGATAGAATTTATTCATCGATTTAAGGTGTGCACTTGAATCTTGTAATTCCAGTTCGTAAACCGCGTTTAAAGCAGATAGATTCTTAGCTAGCGCGTTCACCTGATCATGGTACGCAGTAGCTGAAGTATTGCTTTCGCCCAATTCGGCCAATTGACTAGTTGCTTTTTGGAAAGCACCATTCAATGAATCGAAACTTGCAGTAGCAGTTTTTATTTTAGCTGTAAATTCTGTTGTCGCAGCTGACGTATCAGCAACGTTTGAGATTGCAGCAACTTTATCGCCAAAAGTACGTAAGCCATTACCAAGGCTTTCGATCAATTCAGGACCGATTTTAGCGTTAATCATGTTATCTAAGGCAGCGGTCGAAGAAGAACCAGCAACAGCAACCTGAGCAACTGGAACTTTACGAGTTTCGCCATTATAATCCGCGCTTAATTCAGGGTATACTCTTTCCCAGGGAAGTTCTTGTTCTGGCTGTCTAAAACCTGTTAAGAAAAATAAACAAGCTTCAACACCCAAACCAATACCTATCGCGTAATTACCAAAGGCTCCTCCAATATGTAATATTTTAAACAGGGCGCCTATAATTACAATACTGGCTCCCCATGATATTGCAACGTGTAACCAATCGAATTTCTTTTTTGTTGCCATTTTCTTCGTTAATAAGGATGTTTGTGATTTTTGTGTTTGTTGGTTTTTTATTAGTTTCTATAGTTGATATCGGTACCAGGGTATGCGGTTACGCACCTGAAACCAATATATGATCTAGCCTGATCCTGGTACTCGTATGTACCCACAGAATTTTGAAGGAAGAAGCCAATATCTTTCCATGATCCACCTCTTACTACTTTACGTTTCATGTATTTACTGTCGCCAGTTTTAGCCACGTAAGTGAAGTTAGGGTTAAAGTCAAGCAACATTGGGGCTGCCGATTGGTTATAAGCAGTTATAGTCCATTCCGCTACGTTACCGGCCATATTGTATAGTCCGTAATCATTAGGGAAATAAGATCTTACGTTTACGGTGTATAATCCACCATCATCAGAATAATTACCACGACCTACCTTAAAGTTTGCTTGCATACAACCTTTTGTATTGCGCACATAAGGACCGCCCCATGGATATTTAGTCTTCACATTACCACCTCTGGCAGCATATTCAAACTGTGCATCACTTGGCAATTGGTATTCAGGTCTGGAGTTTGCAGGTAATTTTCTTGAAGCAGCAGCTGATTCATAGAAACGGGTACGCCACACACAAAAAGCACTGGCTTGCTCCCATGTTACCCCTACGACAGGGTACTCATCGTAAGAAGGGTGATTAAAATAAGTTTTCACCATCGGATCATTCTGAGAATAAGAATAATCTACTTTCCATACCAATGTATCTGGATAAACAGGCACCGATGGGTGATGATTTGGGTTTGAAGGATCAGGATTATCGGTATAAGTGATGATGAAATCCTGTCTTTTTTTCGATGGGTCTTTTCTACCTTCAACAGCTAAATCAGAGCTCACATAGCTATAAGCATATTTAAGTTTCCTGATATCGATTTCATTTTTACCCGGTAAAGCATCAGCACCGCTATAATACATATCGGTTAACTTGTTGCCCATACCACCGTTCTTTTTACTCCAAAGCAAACCTCCGTTTCCAACTTTTTTCCAGTCAATATCTCTATTTGCGCCTAAAGCTCCTGCTCCGTCTGCCCCTTTTGGTGCAGGTTTAAAGAAAGCTGGTGCAACAGTGGGGCCTAAAGAGGTTACTGCAACTGAATCTCTAACCCAAGCTACAAACTGTCGGTATTCGGCGTTTGAGATCTCGGTTTGATCCATGAAAAAGGCACTGAATGAAGTCATCCTACTTGGAGAACTTTGCGAGTTGTTGATGTCCTCGTCAGACATTCCGATTAATGTCCTCCCAGGTGGGATGTAAACCATCCCCAATGGAATTTTATTGTTTCTGAATTTCCTATTATAAACTCCTACCAGTTCTCCCTGTCCTCCTTTTCCACAACTAGAAAATAACGCAGTGATCACAATAAAAGCAACGAAGTATAAGTTTCTCATAATAGCGCTAAGCAATTTTATAACAATTTTATCAATAATGATTGATATAAACAATTATTAGGTCATAAAAATGTGACCTATTGTAAAAAAGACAAGAGGTTTGCTATTTATACCGTCACCATTATAGCTCAAGAGAAACTTATTGAAGTAAAAGTAAATGCCAAAGACCTATTTATTTGATTTCTTTATATAATTCTCAATTGCCATAATCATAGACGGAGCCTCTGGTGAAGGTGCTGCTATATCTACAATCAAGTCTGCATCTTTAACAGCTTTATGCGTATTTACACCGAAGGCAGCAATACGTGTATTGTTCTGTTTGAAGTCAGGGAAATTGGTAAATAAAGATTGAATACTTGATGGGCTAAAGAAAGCGATAATATCATAAAAAACTTCGGCCAGATCGGAAAGGTCGGACACTACAGTTCTAAACAAAACTGCCGGAGTAACGTTATATCCGTTCTTTTGCAAAAAGTTCATGGTATCTTCGGTAGCTACATCAGAACATGGGTATAAGAATTTCTCATCTGCATGTTTCTTCAGTATTTCAGCCAAATCGGCTGCCGTTTGCTTACCAAAAAAGATTTTTCGCTTTCTGTATTGGATGTATTTCTGCAGATATAATGCTGTAGATTCTGAAATACAGAAGTATTTCAAATCTGCAGGCACATCGTATCTCATTTCTTCACAAATTCTAAAGAAGTGATCTACTGCATTTCTGCTTGTAAAAACCACTGCTGTAAAATCACCCAAAGTGATTTTATCTTTTCTGAAATCCCTGGCTGGAACACCTTCAACGTGAATAAATGATCTAAAATCAATTTTCAAGTTGTACTTCTTAGCCAAATCAAAATAAGGAGACTTCTCTGTTTCCGGTTTTGGTAAGGTTACCAATATACTTTTCACCTTACGTAGCCTATCTTCTGTCTTTTCTTGCATTTTACCTAATTACCGCGTTATAATCCTATTGCCTTGATTAATATTAATATAGGGCAGATTTCGAGGGCACAAAAGTACAAAAACAAATAGACTTTTGAAAACCGATAATGAGATAAAATATTAACTCCTGCTCTAATAAATTGAAATACAAACACAATAGTTAGTAGAATAAATGAAATGGCAATGTAATAAGGTCCATACTTTAAAGGAGATAGGGCAAAAGCGATCACCAAGGGGATGAACATAAGGGCGATGTTAAAATAACTTAAATATAATATCGACACATATTCACTAACGGCTTTTTGAACATCAAAAAGGTAGCCCAATAATCGCAATAAAACGATTTTCAACACGTACAATACCACGATTAAAACAGAAATACTGAGATAGAAACGGAAGCCGCTATCCGCAAAAGACATGTGATAATATTGGGTAACCAGGTAGAAAAACATCCCTATGGTAAAGCCAAATTGTACAAAGAGCAGTAAAAAGGGCCAGGACGTAAAAAGGTTATCTTCTTTATTGAGGTTATTTAAAATTCTGTTGCTAAAAAAAGATTGGACAATAGTTTGTAACTGCTTTGAAAAAGAGATCTTTAATGAAGCAAACAAGACCATCAACAGGGCGATTACACCAAGTACCCAGAGGTTTCCCTTTGGCACTGGAGTGCCGGTACGGTATTGGCTAACTTTTTCAGAAGTTTTATAATCTTTATAACGTGTATATAAGCCAGAGCGCCCATATACCTGTGCTTTTAAAATACTATCGATAATGATGTTTTTATCGACTAACGACGGTGATAGAATCCAGGTATGGGAAATGATAGAATCGGTCACAAATTTTTGCCTTGCATAGAAAGCAGAATCCTTCACAACGCGCCTTGTATAGCTTTTTTTTACAGCTGCAGCGGTATCTACCAAAGGCAAGGGGCTTACCACCTGCGCTTCGGCCTGGCTAAAGCTTATTGCAAAAAACAAACAGGCTATTAAAATAACGCGACTCCAATTCATTGGAGCAAATTTAGATAAAAACTATTTAGTTTTCTAGCGCCGCATCAGGCGGTACAATCAGCAGTGGGCAAGTTAAATTATCCATCATACTTTTGCAGTGGTTTTCCAATAAAAATCTAGCGAAACTCTTACGATGGACCCCTATAATGATCATGTAAAAATCTTCCTTTTTTCTTAAACTTTCCACTACGTCGACCAATCGACCTAGCTTGCTCTGATAACTGATCTGCGGATGAAAGTCCTCATTGCTATCCGTTTCTTCTAAATATTTAATTAGCTTTTTCAACTCTTTCGCACTATCAGCAATCAGTGTATCGAAAGCATCAGCGGGCCATAACATGTTTGCAGTTTCCACCATATCAATGGCATTGCACAAGGTCACATTGGTCTTTAAATTTTTAGCGAGCTGATATCCGTGTTCAACTGCGCGGTTACCAGTTTCAGAAAAATCGGTCAATAACAATAATGGTTTCATAGCAAATTATCTATTAATAAACTGGATAACGCAATACAAACCTACCAAGATTGTCCCGGCCAAAGCATGATGGCAATCAAAAATATAAATGATTGTCATCAGCCAAACCTAAACAAGCCTTTATTATCACAAGGGAATGACTAGGGATAAAATAGGGAATAAGTAGGGGGTTGCTTTAGGGTTGCCTTACCCTTGGCTTAGGGTTGGCTTACCCCTAGGGTAAACCAAGGGTAAGCCAACCCTAAAGCAACCCTAAACCAAGGGTAAAGCAACCCCCTACTTAATCCCTACTTATTCCCAATTTATTAGCTATTTATTTTTTTCTCTTCCTATTGCATTTTGATCATTCGTGTATTATATTTGTGTAAGCCTCAGCTAATGAGGCACATTATCTAACCAAATATTAACGCTATGGCAATTATCAACAATGGTCCGAATGGACCATTCATCGGAAGAATGGGCAACATGGTTTGTTACATGTTAAATGGAAAAAATGTATGCCGAGAAATCGGAGTGAATAACAAACCACCTTCGGAATTACAATTAAGAAACAGAATGGCAACCAAACTATCCGGTGAGTTTACATTAGTGATAAGAGATTTTATCGAAACAGGTTTTAGCATTGAGGCCAAGTTAAGGAACGATAACGCTTATAATCAAACTATAAAGTACAACAAAAGTCGGATGATTGAGGGAACTTATCCAGCACTTAAGATTGCCTATTCTCAAATTTTATTAAGCAAAGGACTCTTAAAACCTGCAGAAAACTGGAAGGTTACACAATTTCCTGCTGGACTACAATTCACCTGGCACACCGATCCTAAAATGGCCTGGCCAGAAGCCGCTGAACAGGTGATGATACTGGCTTATTTCCCTGATGAAAAGCGGGCAGAATACCTGTTGTTTGGTAATGACAGAATTTCTGGAAGCGCAACATTGGAACTTCCGCCGAGCTTACAAGGAAAATATATGGAGACCTATTTATCTTTTATTGCTGCAGACAGAAAGCAAGTGGCTGACAGTGTGTACACCGGTAGTTTTAACAAACCAGAAGCAACGGATAAATCGCTATTAAATTCTTAATATGGGGATCCTAAAATCTGGGATCATAGGTCCCGTTCGCAATAAAACAGGCCCCTTAGTAGGCCGTATGCACAGAAGCACTAATGTTGTTACCGCCGCTTACCGGGCAAGCACTAAACCGCCAACAACATCGCAATTGGGAGCTCAGGATAAATTTAGCCTGCTGAGTAGTTTTTTGAGTAATATCGATGATCTGATCAAGATCGGATTTAAGCAGTTTTCTAAAGGAAAAGACCCTATGAATGTGGCGAGCGCATATAACTATGACCATGCCTTTTTAGCCACTGAAACAGGTTTTACGTTAAATTATCCTCAATTGGTATACAGCAGAGGTTATATTCTACCAGCCGAAAGTCCTGCGATACTGCCTTTACCTAAGCAAATCGAGTTTAACTGGCTACCGCAGCGACAATCGATGTATTGCCAGTATACCGATATGGCTACTTTCCTGGTCTACAATCCGGAAAAAGGATATGCGATTAGTAAGCCACTGGCAACCGATCGTTATGCACAAGGCTATCTACTCGATCTACCCAAAGAGTTTGCAGGGGACACTGTCCACTGCTATATGAGCTTTGCTTCGAAAGATGGGAAGCTGCAGGGGAATAGCACCTACTTAGGGCAATTGACCTGTGTTTAGAAAATGCCAGCATCGCTAAGGGCTTGCCCTTAGCGATGGATTATAATACAAATCATTTAATAGTTGAAAACATTACTTTTGTGTAGTTTTAAGAAAAGATAACAGAACCTTCTCATCGCTTTCTAACGCACTTTTTACTGGCTTACTGGACGTACTCACCTTTTTCAACCATTTATTAAGCACGTCATTTTTATAAGCCTCCAAGAGTAATGGGTACACGTATGCACTTTTGCAGACCGCTCTGGTATTTCCCAATTTTTTAGCCACGCAATCCAACACCTGAATCTCGACTTTCGTTTTAGAAATCTCATCAGACTGTTTTTCACAGATTGCAAATTGCCTTAAAGCTTCTAATGTACCACCCCAGGTTCTAAAATCTTTTGCTGTAAAATCACTTCCTGTTATTTCTTTAATGTAGCCATTGATTTGCCCAGAATCTATGCTTTTATGCGTTCCTCCATCTGTATAAAATTGAAAAAGCTGTTGGCCGGGAATATCCTTACATTTTTTTACAAGGGGCACTAAGCGTCGGTCCGTTAATGTTACTTCATGCTGAACGCCTTTTTTACCCACAAAAGATAAACGCATTGAATCCCCGTTGATTTTAGCATGCTTATTCTTCAGTGTGCTTAGGCCAATGGAGCCATACTGTTCCATATAAATTTTTCCGCCTACCCGAAGCAAGGTCTTCTGCAAAAGATCAACACAAATAGCCAACACTTTTTGCTCGTCGAAATCCTTACGTTTTAAATCTTTCACTATCCTTCTTCTAGCTGCGGGCAATGCTTTTCCAAACTCTAATAATCGGAAATATTTATAGTCAGATCGCCTACTTACCCATTTCTCATGATACCGATATTGTTTTCGATTAGCGGCGTCAATTCCTGTCGCCTGTAAATAAGCATTCGGTTTCAGTGCTATCCATACATTTTTCCATGCAGGGGGTAAAACAAGGGATTTTATACGTTGCAAATGGTTTGCATCTGTTATTTTATTCCCATCTTTATCTTGATAATAAAATCTCCCTGCCGCCCCTCTCCTATAGATTCCCGGCATAGCATCAGTAACGTATACTAAGCCAATCTCTTTAATCTTATCCTTATTTTCTGTCATAGAGACTCATATTTTTTGTAAAACAAGCACATAAAGAGAATGTTTTTTACTCAGTACACCTTCCAAACATAATTATGATGAAAAGCCCTTAGCAGATTTATATTTTTCATAAATTTACAAATATGAATAAGAGCTATCCGGTAGTGCATCACGTATTTTTCTGGTTGAAAAATCCAAGTTCAAAAGAAGATCGCGATCAATTGATTACAGGCGTAAAAACACTTGAAAAAATACCAACGGTACGCGAAATACATGTTGGCATTGTTGCCAGTACAGAAAAACGTGATGTTGTAGATAACAGTTGGGATGTATCAGAGTTAATGTTTTTCAGTGATATGGAGGGCCAGGAAACTTATCAAACACACCCCATTCACCTCGAATTTATAAAGAATCATAGTCATTTATGGGAGAAAGTCATCGTTTACGATGTTATCCAAGCCTAAAACTAAATCATGAAAAACTATAGCATACTACTAGCCACTGCCGCGGTACTGGCACTTTCATCTTGCGGGATGAGCAACAATGGTGCACAAAACAGTACTGGTGCAGCGAATTCTGCGGCTACTGCAGTTGTAGACAGCACCACTGAAAAACGTTTATTTGCAAAGATGTCAGTGAAAGACACCGTTAAGGTAGGTGAATTGATAGAACTGAAATTTACGGTATACAACAATGCCGACACTATACAACATTTTTGCAAATGGCACACCCCTTTTGAGCCATTAATAAGCAAATACCTGGATGTAAAATCAGCGTCTGGTGAGGAAGTGAACTACAAAGGCGCGATGGCGAAACGAATGATGCCACCCCCGGCTGACAGTTATATGGCTGTAAATCCTAAAGACAGTCTTTCTACTACCGTAGATCTTTTAAAAGGATATGACATCAACAAACCCGCTAAGTATACCATTACTTACGTGGGCCAAAACATGAGCGGACTCATTGTTAAAGACAGTATTTCTTTCATTTACGCCAAATAATTCACCTAAAAAAAGAATCGAGCTATTTAAAATACTTCAATCTATTTAAAACAATCCTAAACAATATTATTTAATAACAAATCTAAATAACCCCTTGCTTCATTAGAATCTTATGGTTTTTACCCCAAATACTTAATTGTAACCAAATGGGAATTAGCTCTTTTGCTACGTCAGTTAACTCATAATCAACTCTTGGCGGAACTTCGGCATAAACAGTACGTTTTACTAATCCGTCTTTTTCCAATTCTCGTAATTGCAACGTTAACATCCGTTCTGTAACTCCTGGTATCAATTTTTTTATTTCACCAAATCTTAGCTTACCATCTTCTAGTTTACATAGAATTAATAACTTCCATCTGCCCCCGATTTTACAGACAGCATATGTTAAATCGCAGCCTTCAGTTATGCATTTTTCGTTCTGCATATTCGTGGAATTTTCTTTTCTTATTGCCATTACTTACAAATTTGTTAGTACCATACAAATGCATGTATTCTATGCAAAAGTAAAGCTACCAAATAACTTTGCGGCATAATTAAAATATTTATGACTATGTACTTATCAGAACAAGTGAACGATGGATTATAGGATGAAGAAATTTGCATACATCGGCTGTCTCGGCTTTATTGGAGTGATCACGACCGAATTTGGAGTAATAGGGATTTTACCACAGATAGCTGATCACTATCAGATCAGTATTGATAAAGCAGGTATCTTATTAAGCGCCTTTGCATTAGTAATTGCGCTAACAGGGCCTTTTATGACTCTGCTTATGTCTGGCTTTGATCGTAAGAAAGTTATGCTTGCAGCCATTTCAATTTTTCTGATAACAGGAATTGTGTCCGCGTTTTCCCCTCCATTTTGGTTGTTGATTTTAGTCAGGATTTTACCGGCTTTTCTACAACCCGTCTATATTGCCACGGCTTTATCTGTTGCCGTTTCACAAGGCAGTAAAGAGAACAAAAATGAGTTGATGAGTATTGTTTTCAGCGGTGTGGCTATTGCTATGGTTACCACAGTTCCTTTAGCGACCTATCTGGCAAGTTTATTTTCCTGGGAATACTCTTTCGTTATGCAGGCGGTTGTTAGTGCAGTGGCTTTTTTGGGTATTTATTTTGTACTCCCAACAATGCCTGTAAGAGAAAAAAAATCATATGGAAGCCAGCTGAAAATATTAACGAAACCTACTTTTATCATCAGCACTGCAATGAATTTTTTCATGATCTCGGCCTGGTTTTCTACCTATAGTTATTTCGCAGATTACTTAAACAAAGCAAAGTATATGGACAACACTATGGTTAGCTACATGCTCTTTTTATTTGGATTGATAGGTCTGCTTGCCAATTGGATTTCAGGGAAAATGTTAAATAAGAGCGTAACAAAAACCACGGCATTCTTCCTTTCGGGGACAATTATCATACCTGTGTTACTGCATTTTTCTGGAGGCAATACAATGGCAACCATTATTGTTATTGGAATTTGGGGCTTTTTATACGCTCCAAGTTTTTTAAATGCATCTACATATATGATTTCGTCAGTTCCTAAATCATTAGAGTTTGCCAATAGTTTGGCTACATCCTTTGGCAACTTAGGTGTTACTTTAGGGACAACAGCTGGCGGTTGGATAATAGCGACTAGGGGGGTAAGCTATACACCTTGGCTAACCGTGATATTTGGGATTTTAGCGTTTACGATGATGGGCTGGAGAAGTTATTTAGAGCGTATTGATAACAATAGACAAAAAAAATTGATCTTATCATAAAAATTATTTTTTAATTTGTTTATAGTATATTAGTTTCCTTAAATTTCATATTTATAGACAACGAGTTAACGCAAACATTTTGATAAAAATTATGATGACTTTTTTTACCAACCCATACATCAGACCTTTTGTTCTATTATTTACGATTACCTTCTTCCTGGCTTGCTCCAAAAAGAATGCACCTGTAGATGAATCCAAACAAAAAACGACTATTCAGGGAGCAGTAGAGAAAGGACCTTTTGTTCGGGGATCTGTGGTAACAGTCTATGAACTTAATTCGGAACTGAATCCAACAGGAAAGACTTTCAAGTCCGAAATACTAGATGATAAGGGCAGCTTTTCTTTAGCTGATATTGAACTGGCCTCTAATTATGTTCAATTGTCGGTAAGCGGTTATTACTTCAACGAGGTAAACGGAAACCTTTCTTCATCGCAGATCACATTAAATGCTATTGCAGATATAAGCAACAATAAGTCTATAAATGTAAATGTACTGAGCCATCTTGAAGAAAAAAGGGTTAAGTCTTTAATGAAGAAAGAGAAGAAAAGTTTCAGCGAAGCAAAGAAACAAGCGTTAACTGAGATTTACGCATCCTTCTTTGTTAAAACATCACCAACAACGAGCAGCGAATTAGTTTCATTAACAAAGAATGATGACAATTCTAACATTCTATTGGGTATTTCTGCCGCGTTGTTGAGTATCTCTCAATCAGATAATGCAAAATTAACAGAGCTTTTGAGTGTCTTATCTACGGATCTGGAGAATGATGGTTTAGTAGAAGAGTCTTTAAAGCAGGGGTTAAAACAAGGGTTAGAAGGTTTAAATTCTAAAGCTATCTCTGATCATCTGAAAAATAGATATCAATCACTTAATATCACTTTACCTGACTTCTCTATGGGGAAGGTTTTTTCTGTTGAGCTGAAGGGAAGTGATGTGATAATCGGTGCGAACTATTTCAAAACAGAACAGGAATATCAAGCTGCTTATAATGCCTTATTAATAGCAAGCACAAAGGCCACGGAAGAATATTTCAAATTGGAAGGATTATATAGCAAAACTATTTCTGGACTGCCACAAAATGATTTTTATCTACATAGAGTTACGCCTAATCATGCTAATATTGCCAGTTTGTTTTCAGGCCTGTATAATAGTATCCTCAGGGCAAATACGATAATTGATTATGCAGGGAAGTCATCTTCTTTTAAATCATTTAAATACAAATCCTACCCACATTTTGCTTACAACTATTGGGTTTTGATCAATTTTTGGGGGAATGTACCATTTGTGAATAGTGAGAATTATAAAGACTATACTCCTCGTCCAAGAACTAATGCAAAGGAAATATCCGAAACGTTGATGGCTGGCCTGGATGAAGCTATTCAAAACCTGGGAAATATTGGAAAGGATGCGGATATGGCTAAAGCTATTGCAGCAAGAATAGCTGCTGATAATGGAAGTTATTCCCTTGCTAAAAATTACCTAAGTCAAATTATAGATAGTAAAAAGTATCAGTTAGCCAGCAAATCTCAAATTCATACTGGCGCTAACGAAAGTATTTTTGGACTTGATTACGACCAACCTACTGGTGTTACGAAGCCGAATGACTATAATTTATATGGTAAGGGAAACTATCGTAGTTTGACCAGGTACACGGATGTTATTCTCCTCGCCTCAGAAGTAAATCTGAAATTAAACAATAAAGATGAAGCGATTTCTTTATTGAACCTGGTACGTGTTAGAAATGGGAAATTACCTCTTTCTTTAAATGAAAGCAATGTTTTACCGTTGTTACAAGAAGAAGTAAAGGATGACCTGAATAATGAAGGAGTATTTTTTGCCTTCTTGAAGCGTAATAGCTTAGCAGAATCAAGTTTAGGTATTCAATCTTATCAAAAGCTCATGCCAATACCTCAAATGGAGATGACGTTAAACATGAATATGACGCAAAACCCGGGTTATTAGCCTACATTCCCTCCTATTCTATTGTATATGTTTTCGAGTTTGTAGGGTCTGATTTTTCCTAATCGCATATGTTTTACAACATCATATTCCTTAAAGCCATGATCATGCAAAAACTCTGTGGCGAATAAGTTATCTATAGGAAAGGCTGCTTTGTCATTAGATTTTAATCGCAGTTTTAAAAGTTCAAGTCCGGCTAATGGATTGTTTGCAACAATTAATCCGTCGCCAAGAGCAGGTATATAGAAACCTTCAATTTTATGATTATTCATATATACAAAGCCATTTTCGAGAGAATTTTCAAGATGCATCATTCTTTCTTCTCCCGTCGCCATTTTATCAATGATTGAAATCTCTTCTTTGAAATCCTCCTTATAAGGTATTACCTGATCTGAGATCAGCAATTCTTTATCAAAGTTTATGTCTTTAAAAAACAGGTATTCGGTATCAGTAATAAATCCCACTTTTTCATATACGGGAGCACCGAGATTAGTAGCGATTAAATAGATAGTTTCACAGTTATTTTGCTTCGCCGTATCAACTAAGGATTCTGTAATACGTCTTCCAATTCCATGGCCTCTTTGATCAGGATGAACTATAATGTGCCCCAGCCAGGCTACATCATTGTGAATAATTGTTGCTCCTAATCCAACAATTACGTCATCAATCACAACTTTAATTGGAAAGCAAAAAGGGGATTGTACATAAAAATCAAAATTCACTTTAATATCATTCCAGCCCTCAGGTCGTAAGTCTGATATTAAATTTAAATCCTCATATTCTAAAGCTAGTATTTGCATTGGTTTTTACGGGTTATTTAGGGGGATGCTAAATTAAAAATTTTATCAATTGATTCCTCTTTCGTTACGGCAAGAATTTCCGAAATTGTGTTTTGATATTTATCCAAAGTAGCCATTTATGAATACCTATCGCTTCAGTTTTAATAATAGCAAAAAAACCTCAACTATTCTATTTTGGTTTTTTACCACGTTGTTAACTATTCCATTAACAGCCGCCATTTTACTGGCACGTTCACACCCACCTTTCCCGGCCTGGCTATTGCTGATCTCCTTACCTTTAATGTTAGTCGCCATTTACAGGCTGTTTAAAGTGGTCTCCGAAAGGCAGTCCACAGAAATTGTTTCACTAAGTAAAGAAGGCTTTACCAGCCTCAATTTCGGTTCCGCTTTATTTTCGGAAATACACACCATTCGGATTCCTGTAAGGGAAATAGGGCTATTGGGGGGAACACCGTTCGACTATTACAAAAAAACAGATGCTGATTTTCCTTACCTAGAGTTTTCGATCACCACTCAGGATGGGAAAATGTTAAAGTGGATATTGAATGAGTGGGGTGGGCTTTATAACTCAAAAGAAGACTTTTCAATTTTCTTTAACTTTCTCACAGCGCTAACTGATCGGCTGTATCAACTTTATCATGTTAAGGAACCATATAACAGCTATTTAAAAATTCTTGACGAAAAAGGTTCTTGGGAAAAGCGAGGTTAATTTTGCCAATAACGAGCGTAATTACAGCGCCTCTAATGAATGCTTTTTGATCCATTTCCGTTTGCTTTGTTTCGTCATCAGTCAATGGAATATTTTCATCATTTTATGGCACTGTTGCCACACTGACAGTACAACTCATTCTACTTTTTAACTTATCCTTATCCACCGGCCGTATTTCGACTTTAATGGTAACTGGAAATCTTTCAACCATTTTCACATAATTCCCGCTCTGGTTGTTAGTTGAGTTAAAAGGAGATCCATTTTTTAATTTGCCAATCTCTAATACTTTCCCCGAAAGACTAATTTCAGGTATATCATCCATAATAATTTTAACAGATTGCCCCTTAAGCAGATGTTGCACCTGATTTGATTTGAAATTGGCAGTAATATAAAAGTCTTCAACCCCATTAATTTCTCTGACATTAAGATAGGCATCATCCGTGAGTTCAAAATCTCCATCTTTTGATGGAATAATCCGGCTGTTTAACAAAATTTCAGACCATTGTTTCAAAAAATCAGCTGGAAATTTTGTTGTTTTCATTGAAACAAGAACAGTATGCCTGCAGGTTTTGCCATCTATAATGTAAATAAGGGTAGAAATGGGTATTTCCTCTGATTTAAGCGTTCGGTTTTCCAGACTGATCAGTCTATAAGGAAGGGGCTTGCTTTTATTTTCTGCCAGGAGCGTAAAACGAATGCCTTTGTCTTTTGATAAGTCATGGGATATATTAATGCTGTCCAGTGGCTTAGTATTTTCGGTGATGTCATCATTTAATATCATCACCATTTTTCGCCAGCTTTCTTTCTTATCATCTTTAAGATCCCACTTTTGATGACGACGAGAAAAATCAGTTTGGACTGATAATTTCCTGTCAAGTTCCCAGCCCTCAGCTTTCGGCCAGCGGAGATCTATATCTTCCCTATTAGATTGCGCTTTTGCTAGCCCGAATATTAACAGCAGAGCGCTTAAAGTAACAGTGTTTTTCATTTGTATTCAGTCATGTAGATGCATTAAAGTTAATATTAAATCGTTTTCCCAGCAAAACACCACATAAAAATAACTTCGACAGGCCATTTCCACGTTACCTAATTCGGTGAAAAATCAAGGTTTAAGTTTCCTCCTTCCCAGCCAGATGAAAAACCCCGTAACAGGCAAACTTGCAGAAATCAGGCTGGCAAAAAATGCCAGGAATTTCCCGGTTAGCCCCAATGCATTGCCAGTATGAATATCATAGTTTAGCAGACTTAGTTTCTCTCCGTTGTGCTGCTCATCAAACGTAGCAGTTTTAAGAATCCGGCCAGTGTGTCTGTCGTATTGCCGAATTAATGAACGATAACTCCGCCCATTGTCGATATAAACATTTAATACTCCCTGAGGATTACCGCCAGGGGGATAGATGTAATAAGCTCTGGCATTAGGCTGGTTTTTTCTCACTTGATTAAATATTTTGTCCAGCGGAGGCTGATCTGTCACAAGTGTGGTATCAGATAACACCTGTTTTGGGCTTTCATAGGTTACCCCCCCATTGGCTACCCACTGTAGGCTTCGGTCGAACCATTCAAAGGCCATGGCTAAACCTGTAAGCGCAATTAATAAAGCCAAAATCGTGGCGTAAAAGCCGCTGATACTATGCAGATCATAATTTTTCCGCTTCCATTTTGTAGAATTTTTCCAGCGGAACCAATATCTTTTCTTGGCTACGTTTTTATTTTTAGGCCACCAAAGGACAATGCCAGTAATCAACAGGACCACAAATACCATAGTGGCAATTCCGGTAATCATTTTTCCTACGCCACCAGCAAGCAGTAAATTACAGTGGAGCATCAGTACTACATTAAAAAACTCAAAAGTGTTATCTTCTACCGCAATCACTTCAGCAGTGTAAGGATTAAGATAAGCAGTCTGATGATAGACAATATTATCCCATTCCCATATACCGCCCGTTTTATCCTTATATGCCCTGAACTGATAAGTATCACCCGGCTTAGACCCGGTACTGAAACGTCCGATTGTTTTATCCTTTCCCAGGGATAGTTGAGCTTTTGCCCATAATTCACTCAGTGGTTTTAGTGTAGTTCCGTTTTCTTTTACACTTAGTTTTTGGCGATAAACAATCGGCTTCAATTCATCGGCAAATGCATAGATACAACCAGTTACGCCCAAAATAAATACGATGACTCCGGATAGTAAGCCAAGCCATAAATGAAGTTTTCTAATCTGTTTTTTTAGCATCAGGGGGAAATCAGTATAAGCTGTATCATAAATTTCAAAAGGTTTATGATACAGCTTTATGTCTTTATTTAGAACCTAACGGTCAGGTTAACAGCAAAATTGGAAGGTCTCTGTGCATTCCATTGTGAGTCCCAATATTTTTCATTGGTCATATTATTAAATTTTGCACCAATTCTCCATTGCTCGTGGTCATAAAATACAGTCGAGTTAAGCAAGGTATACTCTGGAGTATAAGCCAAGTTATCTGCTAAGCGGAAAGAACGATCTACGTAATTACCACCAAATCCAAGTCCAAATCCCTTTAACTGATTCTGAAAAAGATACGACACCCAGAAATTCGCCACGTTGTTCGGCGAATTCTCCGCTTTATTACCATCCAAGGCTGGATCATCAGTTTTCAAAATGCGGTTGTTATTATAGGCGTATCCTAAAGCTATATTCAATCCTTCAACCGGATTGGCTATCAATTCAAAATCAGCACCTTTGCTACGCTGTTTTCCATCCTGTACTGTCAATAATTCTGCGGTAGTCCTGGTTGCATTATTAATCTCTATATTATAATAGCTTAATGTAGCGCTCAGTTTTTTGTCGAACAGTTCTGTTTTGATCCCTCCTTCAAATTGTCTGGCGAAAATAGGATCCAGAACCTTTAGTGAACCATCTGGCTGGTTTACCGGAGCCGAATTCTGGAAACCACTCATATAATTCGAGAATACCGACACTTTATCATCGATCAGCTGATATACTAAGCCGAGTTTTGGCGCCACTGAAGTTTGTTTATACCCTTTATCAGTGTCATCAATAGCTTTTCGGTCAAAATGATCCACCCTCAGGCTCAGTAAGGCCGAAAATTTACTGGTAAAATTCACCACGTCACTTACATAGGCGCTCGCCGTTTGCTGGTCCGCAGTCGGATAAGTCTCCATTTTCGTTAACTTGTCGATGGTTCCTTTGGTTACAGGTGCAAATTTACCGGTAACATCTACCTGGTCGATAACATCTACATTAGAGGTAAGGAATTTACCTTTATAGTACCGATAGTTTAGTCCGATCAATATCTTATGCTTAATGGTACCTGTGGCCAATTCACCGGTTACGTTTTCCTGAATGTTAGTGTAATTGTTATAGAGCGGACCGTATACAGAAAAGGCTCTTGTCGCTACCGTTGGCGACCTCCACAGAACGGGGCGCTGATAGCTATAGTCCACATTTTCGCCGGTGAAGGAGAATAAGGTTTTCGACGTCCATTTATCAGCTAACTGGTAATCGGCTACTGCGAAAAACTTGGTTGTATAACCTTTAGCATCGGCATCATCATGGTACAAAGTAGAGCGGTAAGCCAAAGGAACATCTGCAGCACTTTTAAAATTTGCTGCAGGGTATACAATATGATTCAATGGCTGTGTATTGTTGAATTTTAACAACTCAGCATCAAAGTTGAAAGTTAAGCGCTCATTTGCACGATAGCTCAGACTGGGAGCAACCAGGGTTGTATTATTAAACCCATAGTCTAAAAAACTTTTTTCTCTATTTACTGCGGCATTAACCCTGAATAAAACAGTTTTTTCGGAATTAAGTGGTGTATTTACATCCACAGTGATTCTATTCAGGCCGAAGCTTCCGACAGTATAGGAAAGTTCAGATTTGCCTGTTTCAAATGGCTTTTTAGTGACGACGTTAACCACACCACCAAAAGAAGATGCTGAAGCACCGAACAATGTGCCGGATGGACCTTTTAACACTTCTATGCGTTCGATATTGGCAACATCAATACCTGATCTCTCCGTAGTGGTTTCCATACCATTGCGGGCATTGGCACCTATGGAGAATCCTCTGAATCTAACCCCGAAACCTCCTGAAGGATAGATTACCGGCACTGCACCAGTTGCATTGCGTATGGCTTCAACGGGAGTAACAACCACCTGTTCTTTCATCAAATCAGAGGTCACCACGTTATACACCTGCGGGTTTTCCAGGTTTTTAAGCTGCATACGTGCAACGTACTCGGACTCTTTTGAAGCGAATTTGTTCTTTTTGTTGCTACTTACAATAACTTCGCTCAGCTCTTTGGAACTACTGGAAATCACGAAATCCACTATAGCCTGTTCATTAATCTTGACTTGAACTTTCTGGCTTCCAGTAGCGTAACCCACATAACTTACGCCAACCATGTAATTTCCTGCGGGGATATTTTTGATGATGAAAGTTCCGTCTTCATCGGTATGGGCTGTTCTTAGTCCCTTTACAGCTACTGTTACATTGGATGCCGGCTGGTTATCAGATGTGCGGACAGTGCCGCGGATACTGCCACGATCAGACTGAGTGATCACAATCTGATTCCCGGAACGTTCAAACCGTAAACCCGTTTTGGCATTTAGGGCAAAAAGAAGCTGGTCTATTTTCATTCGCGGCGACTGCAAGCTTACCTGTTGTTCGGCTGCTACAAATTTTTTACTGTAAACAAAACGAAATGGGGTTTGTGCCTGCACCTGCTCAACAATAGCAGCAAGCGTAATGGTTTTTGATGAGAGCGTTATTTCTGAATCACTATTCTGGGCATAAAGCTGTCCAATGGCACATAATAACGTTACGAGTAATGTTAAATATCCTTTGGCTGAAAGGAAACTAAATTTCATATTTTTGATTGTTTTAAAATTGGATTGATTGATCGTCGAATAATTAATTAAATCTGTTTTAAACACCGGGTTCTGTTAGCGCAGGCCCGGTTTTTATTTAAGTAGTGTTCATTTCTCCTTTTTTGTTTGAGTTATTTATTGATGTAAATTGTTTTTCCTTTTTGAGTAAAAGTCAGTTTCCCAGCTTTTTTTAGGAGCGTTAATACCCTGGAAAGCGGTTCATTTTCAAATTGTGCAGTGATGAGCTGCTGTGTATCATTCGCTCTGTTCTTGAATGTAACTCCATAAAATTGCTCAAGCTCATTCAATACCTGTGCTACAGGTGTTTCTTTAAACAGGAGAATATTCTTTCTCCATGCGTCAGTTTCTGTTGTATCAATATCCACCGGCTGGCTGATGGCATCTGATGCAGGGAAATAGCATAGCTGCTGACCGGGCAAAAGCAATTGCATTAGTTTCCCTTTACGCTCAAAAGAAATCTTTCCACTATTTAAGGTAATTTCTATTCTAGATTTATGTCGGTTTTGTTTAACGTTGAAATGCGTACCAAGGACTTTTATTTGGCTGTTATTTCCTGTTTTTACCACAAAAGGATGTTTAGCGTCTTTTGTAACCATAAAAAAAGCATCTCCTTGCAGCAGTTTTATGGTTCTTTCGGAGGTAAAGTGCTCCGGATAACTAACTACGGATCCTCCATTGAGTTCAATTGTACTGCCATCCGGAAGTATCAATTTTGCTTTTTGTCCCATAGCGGTAGCGGTTGTTTTCCATATGATATGACTTTCAACCTCAGAATTAACCTTGGGTTGGTAATACTTAAAAAACAAAGTAAAGACACAAGCAATTAGCACAGAGGCAGCTATACCTAACTGCCATTTCCGATTGGCTTGCATTTTCTTGTGCGATTCAACTTTTTCGTTGAGCGCGGCTGATGCCCTTTCCTTGATGATCCTGTCTGCTTGGGTTGGAGGTGTAATTGGGAGGTCTTCGGACTGCTCCAGCCACTGCTCAACAGCAGTTCGTTCCCGCTCGGTACAGGTTCCATTAAAGTACTTTTCCAGTAGGTCATGATTCATACCACTATAGTTACCAAAATGGAACGCAGCACTAAACAAAAAAATAAGTTCCTAGAATTATTACTTTAAACAACTGTAAATCAGACAAAAAAAAAAAAAAAAAAGAAAGGAATTATAAAAAAGTATGGAGCTTTTTTCTGATGCTCCTTAACGCAGTTCCAATGTGATATTCAACCATACCCAAAGAGATGTTCATTTTTTCAGAGATTTCCTTGTGGCTCATGGCGTGATTTCGACTCAGTAAAAATATCTCTCTACGTGGTTCGGGTAGGGTGTTGCAAAATTTAGAAAAATAAGCATTAAGTTCTTTAAATTCCATTTGTATAGCCGGATGCTCGTTGTTCACTGGCTCTGTAGACAGATCTGTGATTTCCAACTTGGCTCTGCTTTTATTGCGCATGAAATTGAAAGCCTTTAACTTGGCGGCACCATGCAGGTACTTAGAAATGTCCTGTACATTTATGGTTTCTCTGCGTTTCCAAATAGAAAAGAAAATATCCTGAGCCAATTCCTCCGAATCGATTTCAGAACCCGTATACTTCAAACAAATATGATACACACTATTCCAATATTTTTGAAATAGTTCATTAAGTATCCGCTCATCAATAAAAGTGCAGGCATCTAAATTTGCACCATTAGTATTCAGCATAATGTTTGATTTGTCACAAAGATAATTATTTAGACTTATTATAAATAATTTAAAAAAATAAACTCAACCACTCTCTGGAACATTGCCTTCTACCGGGCCACCAGGTTAGAATAATTCCTAAAATAAGAATGACGCTAAAAAGGAATAATGATTGATGTATATTTACACACTATATACAATGGAACTCAAATTTAAGCCCTTAATTTGATTCACTTATCTCGATATCACAAGTGCAACACTTTTAAAAACAATTAAATTCATTTCAATTCTGTTTAAAAAGGGCAATCGGTCTTATTGCTGAGCAAAAATATTTATACCTTGAATCCATCAAGGTCGGATAAATTGATCGACCAGACAATTAACCATAATATGAAAAAGCAACTTTACCTGTGTGTGATTTTATTTGTTGTTGAACTATGCATGTTTACAACAAAAGGCTATTCCCAAATCCAGGCGGATGTGATTTGGAAAGATGTGGATGGCGTGTCGATGCCAGTGCCTCCTAAGGTTCATCCCCGCTTGTATATTCGTGAACAACAAGTTCCTGACCTAAAAAACAGATTAAACGATCCTGAACTGAAAAAAGTTTGGAACGACATGATCAAAATGCAGGAAGACTGGAAACCAGAGGAGATTCCGGAAGTCAAAGATTTTCGTTTCTTTTTCAACCAGAAAGGTCTTACTGTAAGAGCGGAATTAAAGGCTTTGAACTACTTGATGACCAAAAATCCAAAAGCAGGCCGAGAAGCCATTACTATGATTATCGATACCCTGGAAACGGCAACCTTTAAAGAGGCTGGTGATATTTCGAGAGGGATTGGCTTGTTTATGGTAACAGGGGCCATTGTGTATGATTGGTGCTACGACCAATTGAAACCTGAAGAGAAAACGCGTTTTGTTAAAGCCTTTGTTAGGTTGGCCAAAATGCTCGAATGTGGTTATCCGCCGGTAAAGGACAAGTCTATTGTAGGACATGCTTCAGAGTGGATGATTATGCGTGACCTACTCTCGGTAGGGATTGCTATTTATGATGAGTTTCCTGAAATGTATAACCTGGCTGCTGGCCGTTTTTTCAGCGAGCATCTGGTTGCCCGCAACTGGTTTTATCCTTCGCATGCCTATCATCAAGGCATGTCATACCTGAATGTAAGGTTCACCAATGATCTTTTTGCCCTTTGGATATTAGATAGAATGGGTGCTGGCAATGTATTCAATCCGGGACAGCAGTTTGTTCTTTATGACATGATTTATAAACGCCGCCCGGATGGACAGATTATGGCAAGTGGTGATGTAGATTACTCTAGAAAAAAGCCCAAATATTATTCACTACCGACATTCCTTGCAGGTAGTTATTATAAAGATGAATACCTGAATTATGAATTCCTGAAAGACCCCAGGGTTGAACCCCATTGCAAATTATTCGAATTTTTATGGCGCGACACTAAACTAGGTAGCCGTAAACCAGATGATTTGCCGCTTTCAAGATATTCTGGCTCTCCTTTCGGATGGATGATTGCCCGTACGGGATGGGGTCCGGAAAGTGTGATTGCGGAGATGAAGATCAACGAATATTCCTTCCTGAACCATCAGCATCAGGACGCAGGTGCATTCCAGATTTACTATAAAGGTCCGCTTGCAATTGATGCAGGCTCGTATACTGGCTCTTCGGGAGGCTACAACAGTCCACACAATAAAAACTTTTTTAAACGAACTATCGCACACAACAGCTTGTTGATTTATGATCCCAAAGAGATTTTCAATTCAGCGGGATATGGTGGGCGTGACCATTCAGAATTTGCCGCCAATGATGGTGGTCAGCGTTTGCCTGGAAAAGGTTGGACTGCGCCACGCGATCTTAAAGAAATGTTGGCAGGCGATTTCAAAACGGGCCAAATTCTTGCTCAAGGCTTTGGACCTGAGATTCAGGCTCCAGATTACACTTACCTGAAAGGTGACATTACCGCAGCTTACTCAACTAAGGTAAAACAAGTAAAACGTTCATTTCTATTCTTGAATCTTAAAGATGCTAAAGTTCCGGCAGCGATGATTGTTTTTGACAAGGTGGTTTCTTCTAACCCTGATTTTAAAAAATTCTGGCTGTTGCATAGTATCGAGCAACCCGAAATTAAGGGCAATCAGATTACTATAAAACGTACAAAAAATGGTGACAGCGGAATGTTGGTTAACACGGCATTACTACCTGATCTAGCTAATTCAGATATCAAGTCTGTGGGTGGCAAGGGTAAGGATTTCTGGGTATTTGGTACCAATTACGCCAATGATCCTAAACCGGGCACCGACGAGGCGTTAGAGCGTGGTGCATGGCGTGTAGAAATCACACCTAAAAAGGCTGCAGCTGAAGATTACTATCTGAATGTGATGCAAATTGCCGACAACACACAACAAAAGTTACATGATGTTAAGCGTATTGACGGCGACAAAGTAGTTGGTGTGCAGCTTGCAGATCGGATAGTTACTTTCAGTAAAACTTCCGAGACTATCGACCGCCCATTTAACTTTTCTGTTGTTGGAAAGGGAACATTCAAATTTGTGATCACCGACCTTTTAGCTGGCACCTGGCAGGTGTTGAAAGACGGAAAGGTATTTCAACCTGCGCTTTCTGCCCGGAGCGATGATGGGGCCTTATATTTCACAGGAACTGAAGGAACTTATCGTTTTCTGAGATGATCAGCTTATTTGTAATATTTAATTCCATACTTAAAAAACAAAAGCCGCCTTTCATAATGAAAGACGGCTTTTGTTAGTATCATCCGATCATTTTAACCCGCCAGAAGGCCTCCATCTATTGCCAACGTAGTGCCTGTTATGAATTTAGCATCATCTGACGCCAGGAATAGGACAAATGGTATTATATCGGATTCATTAGCCAACTTTCCATTAGGCATCATCGCGGCAATTTTCTCGAGTTGGCCTGGTGTCTTTTGTACTTCCTCTAGCCATTTCTCCGTTTGTATAACGCCTGGTGCAATGGCATTAACGCGGACTTGATTACGTGCATTCTCTAAGGCAGCAGCTTTGGTTAGTCCAATAACTCCATGTTTAGCGGCTACATAAGCAGCCAGATGTTGCCCAACTCCCTTTAGCCCTGCTGTACTTGCCGTATTGATAATACTTCCCCCGGATCCTTTCATTGCTTGTATTTCGTGCTTTAAAGCATAAAAAGTACCCGTCAAGTTCAACCTAATCGTATTTAAGAATTGTTCGGCCGAAGTGTTTTCAATGGCGGATATGCCTAAATTTCCGCCGGCATTGTTAAACGCCACGTCTAGCCTCCCATACAAACGAAGGGTTTCCTTCACCATATGTGAGACCTGCGCTTCAACAGTCACATCAGCCTGAATAAAGGTAGCCTCGCCCCCCTTATTTCGTATATCGTTTTCAACCTGAATTCCCTGTTCTGCACGTCTCCCGCAGAAAATGACCTTAGCTCCTTTAGCTGCAAAGGCTTTGGCGGCAGCGGCTCCTAATCCGGAAGTCGCCCCTGTAACAATAATTACTTTGTCTTTCATATTTGTACGAATTTTAAAATGAAGTTTTTATGATTTTTCGGCATTAGTTTTCATGAGTGCAAATCCTATCGCAATCATCCAGATATAAGAACCGAATCGAACAATCGGCAGTAATATGAACGCCTGTTGAAATATCAATCCGAAAATGGAGAGCTCTGCCAATACTGCAAGCACCAAGCCCAACCAGGCGATCCATGCCGGGCAGTATTTTAACAATAGACAAGGAACAGAAATTCCGGCCATTAATAAGCCTAAAGGCAATAGGTGTGCTATTCCCCCCGTTGCAAAACCGAGTAGCCGCAGCACATTTATAATACCTGGCTCATCTGCAATCCCCTGTTGGCATAAAACCCAACTGAAAAGACTAGAAATACTCACCCACAAAGACGCTGTTATTCCACCAAATAATGCGATGTTTAGTCCAGCTGCATTTACGCCCATGGTTTTTATTTTGGTAACCACTGCCGCGGTAAATAAGCCCAGGGGGATTGCGGCACCAAATTGCAGGAAAGCATTGGTTTTTAGCGCCCCGGGGAAGTCACGCAGTAGTTGCTGGATTTTTCCGATATCGGCAAATGGCGAGGGAAATCCCGATCCATTGGAAAGTAAAGGAAAAACTATAAGGCTTGCCATAAACAAAATGGCATATATAAGGGCAGTGATGCCCGGATTAGGGCCACGGTATTTTTGACCCCAGTGAACGGTTTGACGTGTTGTAGCATTCATTTTAACATCATTTTAGTTGTCACACTTTAACAGATAGTCCTGATTGTCTTTCTCTCCCCAGTATGGGCTGAGTATGGATGTCGAATTTTGCTTTTTAGCAAAAAGCAATTGGGCCTTTTCGAAATAGGGTTTCGCTTTTTTCTTCCCACCGCCATATAATACAGGCCTGTTGAATAGGGGAATGCCCTGTAGGTAATAAATTCTGGGATTATCAGGATTTATTTTCTTGGCTTTTTCAAGATTTGCATTCATGACATCCAGATACTTTTTCCAGCGATTTGCCGGGTCAACTAAGAATCTGGAGAAACCAACATACGCTGTCAACACCAGGCTTTCGTCATTTGGGGAACCAAGGCTATTCAATATATTAAGGTAGTTTTCTGCCTGGTCCAAAAACTGATCTTTCCGTTTAATATCTGGTTCTTTTATCGCTGTGTAAGCATTTGCATAAGCTGCATAGTAGTTGGTGGCCCATTCTTTTGGCCATTTAAATGCAATCATGCTGAACTTATTGCTTGCCTCGACCATAGTTGAAACCTTTGTAGCTGATTGTAGCTCCTTATAAGCCATATTCAGAGAGGTTTCCATGTTTTGTGCTTTTAATGATGATGCTGAAAGGGAGAAAAGCATAACTCCCAGAGCAGTTCTGATGTTTTTTTTCATTTTCTGTTGTTTATTTATAGTTCATCTTTTTTGAATTCAGAGATAGACAGGTATACACCAAAGAAAATAGACCTGTATTGCGGAGGAAGTATTGGGCTTTTGAAGTGCCCATCTGCTGAATAGCGGTAGCCCAATACATTTTTATAATTTGTGAGATTATCGATGTTGACATACCAGGCAGCAAACATCTTTCTGATATTGGTCAGATAGCTTACTTTAAAAGACAGGTTTTGATATGCCGGAGATTTTTGTTGCAGAAACGAGGTAGCCAATGGATTATAATAGGCTCTTCCATTGGCATAATTGTAGCCTATAGAGAAGACTGTATGCAGTCTTTCTGGATAATATCTGGCTATGAGGTTGAGGTTATGTTTGGAGACAAAATCAGGAGTAGTTAATGAAGGGTAGTTTTGGTAATACCTTTTTGTATCAATAAAGCTGTAGGTGATCCAATAATCGAAGTCCTTTACTGAGGATTTATCACGCCAAAAAATATCAATCCCCTTGGCATGTCCGTATCCTGAATTATCCACTATTCCAAGATCATAACGGTATGGATTAGGACGATACATGGTTCCACTCTCCCTAACCAATTTGCTATAATCTTTATAAAAGGCTTCTATGCGAAAGGACCGGTTACCGGCTATCCATTCATAATTCACAATATAATGAACCGCCTTTTGTTGTGAAGGCCGGTAACCTTGTAGCAGGTACAAATTTGGTGCTGATTGATAAAATATCCCTCCTGCTAATCCTAACTGACTATGAGAAGTTATTTTGCCGGCTAAAGAAAGTCGAGGGGCGACATTTTCATTTCCAGACAGCCTGCTGTATTCAGTTCTTATTCCAGGTTTGATGGCAAACCATCCAAAGGGTTTGTATTCAGCCTCCAGGTAACCCGACACCTGAGTTTCGCTAAATTTTCCTTGATGTATATAGAATTGTTGTTCATAATTATAATACGCTAATTCTGTCCCTGTTGTAATCTTAAACTTACTTGCAGCTTCCCAACTCAATTCTGCGCGCACCTGACCACGAACATCAGCTCTGGTAAAAGTGGTATCAGCCCATTTTATATGATCATTATTGTTACTAACCGCAGCTGCTATAAATAGCTTTACCTGATTGCTAAACCAATAATTGTAAGATCCATTGATGATGGTATTTTTATTACGTAGATCGAATCTCAACAATGAACTAACATCGTTTGGATTTGAAATGGTTGTTCCACTGTTACTGTTATTATAACCAAGGCTGATTTTAAATAATCCTCTATCAGTTCTTGATATCCATCTGGAGGAAATTCCGGTGGATTCGGGCGCAGAATAAAAATCATAATTGGTATTCGATAAGCAATAGTATGGGCCATAATTGGTATAATTACCATAAACCTCAAGCGCATTGTCTCCCATCCTTTTGGATCCGCTTAACATAAAACCACTAAGATTGATCCCAGCAGAAAGCATTGTCTTTTCAGGCAAGTCTGTTGTTTGTAAATCTAATATTGATGAAAGCGCCTGCCCATATCTTGCAGAATACCCTCCAGTACTGAATGAGGTCCCTTTTAATTGGAAGGGATTAAACCTACTGCGTTGACCGACTCCGGGTACATTGCTAAAAAATGGATTCTGAACAATGATGCCATCTATTAAAACTATGGTTTCACTGGCATCTCCCCCTCTCACAAACAATCCAGTTTGATCTCCTCCATTTCGTTGTACACCTGGTAGGTTTTGTATAGCAGCTATAATATCACCCTGCGAGCTTGCATTCGATAAAAGGTCAACTGGTTTGATATGGCTGAGTATCCTATCATTGTTAGCATCCATATTGCCGGCTGTTATTTCTATTTGAGCCAAAAGATGCCCAGGGCTTTGTTTTAGTTTTAAATGAATGACGCCAGAAAGCGTATCCATATTTAGTGGATATTGTAAGGTTTCGAAACCTAATGCTGAGGCTTGCAGTAGCTGTTTTCCTTTAGTAGTTGTCGACAGCTTGAAATAGCCTAAACTATCAGCGCTTGTACCGTCCATTGTAGCGCTCACCGAAACATTTGTATAAGGGATAGGCTTGCGGTGTTCATCTGTAATACGCCCTTTGATAATCGTTTGACAATAAGAGTTCATTGACGTGCAGATCATGATCATTACCAGCATTCTATTTATAATTCTTCTTATTAATGTAGTTTGCATTACAAACCAAAATAAGCAAAAAAAAGCCTCAGCATCTTTTTCGCGAAAAAAAGGTGTCCTAAGTGAATCAGGACCAGGATTAGACATGAAATTTCCGATCATATGTGTAAATATTTTTTGATGTCCTTTACATATTTTTCAAACGCACTTTTGCCTTTTTCAGTTAGTTTACATATAGTATGTGGGTAATTGCCCTTAAAAGTTTTTACAACTTCAATGTACTCTGCCTCATGCAATTTCTTTATCTGGTGACTCAAGTTTCCCTGCGTAGTCTTGGTCATTTCCATTAAATAAGCAAAGCCTGCCTGTTTCATTTTTATCAATACAGAAACAATCGCTAATCTTACAGGAGTATTTAAAACAGGGTCAAGATCGTTATACATTTAAATCAATTATACTTTAGTGTATTTAAGTAAGTATCCCGGAATAAGATATCCCGTTATCACAGCAATACCATGCAGCAGAGAACGATATTGTTCTGGAATTAAAATACTAGTCAGGGCAAAAATAAAAAATAATATCCCTCCGGCTATCAAAGGCTTAAAATTTAGGTTCAAACCGGAAACGAGTGTACCTATCCCCCCTATCAGCAAGGTATAAGTAAATGGTTGCATTTTTTGGGAAAGACTAATAAATACTGTCAGTACAAAGCAGATACCCAATACAAACCATAATTTTTTCAAGTAACTGGCGAGATAAGTTTCTGAAGTTTCCCTTTCCGAACGGTAATAGCGAAAAGTGAGAACTATCCCTGTCAATACAAGAACTGGAAAAGGTAGGAAGAAAAGACTAGAGGAGGTAAAAGCATGCAATGCAAAGAATGACATACTCGCCAAGGCTATGACCCAACCCCATATTAGGTAAAGAGTACTATAGCTTCTTAGCTGATCTTTAGTCCGTAAAATAACATCTGAAATTAATTTCAGACTTTGTAAAGGATTCATTTCGTTTTCAATCGTTTCCATAAATTCAATCTTTTGATATTCAAATTTAAATATAGTTTGCAATGCAAACAAAAATTTTAGACAAAACACCGGTAAACGTCTATTTTTAACCGGTAAATCCAACTTCTGATCTTTCGAAGGTTTCATTATAGAAATAAACATCTAATTTTAACTAATAAAAGAAAATTGAAATATCAAGGATATGTACAATATTAAAGCAAAAGCTGATAAATAAAAGATTGTTTTAATCAATTTTCGTTAGCTTTAGCTATCAAATCAGGGATCAGTTGCATATCAATAAAAAACCAAATGAAAAGGAGCTTTTGGAGGCAATCGCCAATGGAAATGAAATTGCTTTCAAAACCATTTACGATGCTTACTTCAAAAAGCTATCTGCTTACCTATACAAATTGTGTAAGTCGAATGATGCTACGGAAGAAATGGTTAATGATGTATTCCTGAAAATCTGGAAAAACAAATCCTCCTTAAACCATATTGAATCCTTTGAAGCCTACCTTTTCACAATGGCGAGAAATAAGGCCATTGATTATTTACGAAAACTAGCTAAAGACACCAACCTGATTACAGAACTAACTGCTCAAATCCAGGAATCTCATAATGAGATTGAAGAAAGACTCGATGCGACAGCCCTCAAAAATTTGATTGAACAATCTCTGGCTCAACTTTCCGATCAAAAAAGAAAGATTTTCAAAATGAGCAAAGAAGAGGGCTACAGCTACGACGAGATAGCCGAGGAAATGCAGCTTTCAAAAAGCACCATAAAAAACCACCTTTCCGAAACGCTTAAACATCTAAAAAAGCAGGTAGATCCAAAATCAGGCAGAAGTTTTCTATTATTGGTTATGCTGATCAACCTGCTTGATTAAAAAAAATAAAAAAACTGGCAGTACGATTTCAACTTTGCTTCGTCATGTAGATAAGCAAGCTAACCAAATGAATTTTTCCCGCTTAGAATACTTATTGAACCAGTATGCGTTAAACCAATGTTCCAAAAAAGAACTTCTGGAATTAATGAGTTTAATTGGCCACTATGAGTCGACCGAAGATCTTGAACTGAGTTTACGGAATATCTGGAACGGGCTCAACGATCAGGACGAAGTTCCCCCTATTGATCAGGAAAAGATTTATGCGAAAATCATGGCTTCGCAAGATTCCCCTATATTGAAAAAAAACTGGCTTTGGCGCCCCTTGGCCGCAGCAGTGATTGCAGTTATATTGTTGGGTATTGCATTTTACAGTTTCAATGGTAGCCAAGTTCTAAACCAGCTTATCGCATTAGCCAAGCCTGTAAAATATCAGATCACACCTGGAACCAACAAAGCTACTTTAAGGCTCGCAAATGGTTCTATTATAAACCTGAACAATTCTGCTGAACCTAGCTTAACAAATTATGGAAATATCCAGATCAAAAAGAATAGCAATGGACAAATTATCTACCAGGTCATCGCAGACAGTACTGATACCAAATTGGCATCAACTTATAATGTATTTACAACACCAAAAGGTGGGCAGTACGAAATTATTTTGGCAGACGGTAGTAAAGTATTTTTAAATGCCAACTCATCACTCACATTCCCAACAGCCTTCTCAGCCACTCAAAGAGATGTAGTACTTAAAGGAGAAGCCTATTTCGAAATTGCAAAAAACAAAAAGAAACCGTTTAAAGTAAGCGCAAACGGGACTGAAATTAAAGTACTGGGTACACATTTCAATGTGATGGCCTATGAGGACGAACCTTTGTTAAAAACCACTTTATTTGAGGGATCGGTTCAGGTTAATACGCATACGACGACAAAGGTGATTAAACCGGGCCAGCAAGCGGTTACTTACAAGAACCAAAGTACGATTGACATTAATGAATCCAAACCGGATGAGGATTTGGCTTGGAAAAATGGTTATTTCCTTTTCCAGGATGAAGGAATTGAAAGTGTTATGCGTAAGATAGCACGATGGTATGATGTTGAAGTTGTTTACAAAGAATCTATCCCCGGAGGAGAGTTTGGGGGAAAAATTTCGCGTTATAAAAATATTTTGGATGTCCTGAAACCACTGGAACTTACAGGATCAGTCCACTTTAAGCTCGAGGGAAGGAGGATCATTGTGACACAATAGTTCTACTCTTCCAACGAGCCAATAAAAAAGTCAGGAGCGTTTCTCACACGCCCCCGACCGAAGCTTTTTCTCAAAAGCTATGGGTTAAAAAACGACAATTCTTCTAAAAACCGAGTATTAATTAACCACTAACCAAATGTATAAAATTTATGCTGCATTAAAGTGCAGGAGGAACTTCTCTATTCCGTCCAAATTCATTTTAACTATGAAACTCACGTTTGTTTTACTAACAGCCGTATTTTTACAAGTCGGGGCCAGTACCAGGGCTCAAAACATCTCCATCAATAAACAGAGTACTTCTCTAAAAGAGGTGTTTCAATTGATCGAAAAGCAAACAAGTTTTACGGTCGTTTATGATTCCAAAATTATAAAAGCTACAAAACCGTTTAGCCTGACAGTAAAAGATGTATCTATTGAGACACTGCTCAATAGATGTTTGAGAGATCTTGATCTGGACTATGTCATTTCGATGAACACCATTGTAGTTCGTAAGAAGCCAAATACACCAGACCTTGTTATGATAACCAGGGTTACCGGAAAAGTGGTCGATTCAAAAGGAACGCCCATCCCTGGAGTAAGTATCCGGATTAAGGGTAGCAACAAAGGAACTTCCACTGATATGGATGGTAAATACACCATCGACGTACCCGAGCCGACAAGCATTTTGGTATTTACATCTATTGGCTATAATGTAAAAGAACTATTAGTTGGCAATGAGAAAGTGATAGATGTGACCCTAATGGAGGAAGTAAAGTCACTAGATGACATCGTGGTAATTGGCTATGGGACTGTAAATAAAAAAGACCTGACCGGTTCTGTTTCCAGCATTAAAGCCGACGAAATCTCCAAAAGCAAAGTAACTTCTTTCCAGGAAGCTATACAGGGTAAAATGGCGGGCGTACAAATCTCTTCAAGCTCCGGCGAACCTGGCGCAGCAATGAACATTTCGATACGTGGTGCAAACACCATTTATGGTAGCACCAGTCCCTTGTTTGTAATTGACGGCATTCCTTATGATGCCAATGCCAACGAAGTGGGTACGGCAAGTATCGGTAATAAAACATCTGCCAACCCGCTGGCCAACTTAAATCCAAACGACATCGAGTCGGTAGATGTGCTTAAAGATGCCTCTTCTACCGCCATTTATGGATCAAGAGGTGCCAATGGCGTGGTGATCATTACTACAAAAACTGGAAAATTAGGCGCCCCTAAAATCGACTATGATGGCTATATGAGTTTCTCTAATGCGACGAAAAAACTAGGGGTACTTAGTCCGGATGAATACCTGGATTATCGCCGCATTGTCAGTCCGAATACCATTTTATTCTATAACGACACCAATAAAGATGGATTGTACAATGAGCTTGATGAACCAGTGGACTTAAGTAAGCTGGAAAAGCACGATTGGCAAGATGAAACTTTGCAAACTGGTGTTTCGCAAAATCACAATATTTCTTTTAGCGTTAAAAAAGATAATACCTCCTATGCCGGTGGCATAGGTTACCTTGACCAGGGCGCGATTGTTAGAAACAACGACTTTAAAAGATACTCAGCCAGATTAAAGGTCGATCAGGATTTCAATACTAAACTCAAAATTGGCTTAAACATCAGTTTATCGCAAACCGGACAAGATGGAGCAAGTCAAAGCGGTGGTGGTGACGGGTTATTCAATGGTATTGTCCAAAACCTTGTCATTTCCAAACCCATAGAATTTTACGACCCTCTCTGGGACAGGGCTGGCGCCTATATCTCTCCCCTAACCATGATTGATGATGCTTATAAATCTGCAGCTACCGTACAAAATAACATTAGTGGCTACCTGAATTACAAATTCATTCCCGGATTAACACTTAACATTTCCGGTGGTGGAATTCTGACCAGCTCAAAAACCAAAGAGTTTTACGGTAAAAAAACAAGCTGGGGCGTTGGGGATAATGGGCTAGGCATTATCCAAGACCAAAAAGCAGCTTCTATATTCAATACCAACCAATTAACTTACGAAAAATGGTTTAACAAAAACCATTACCTCAATGCCATGATTGCTACAGAGATCAATCAGTATACTTATGAGTATTTCTCTGTGCAGAAATCTAATTTTGCCGATGAATCGACAGGTATAGATGACATCGCTAAGGGAACAATTGCCAAGGGATCTGCCTCTTACAAAGATGTAAATAGGAGGTTGTCTTATTTTGGAAGGCTGAATTATACCCTACTTACCAAACACTTATTTACGGGTACTTTTAGAGCAGATGGTTCGGATAAATTTGGAAAGGGAAAACGATTCGGATACTTCCCTTCTTTTGCCTATGGTTGGTTAATTTCAGAAGAACCCTTCTTGAAAAACAGCAAACAGATTAGTAACCTTAAGCTGCGTTTAAGCTATGGGGAGACTGGAAACGAACGTATAGAATCTTATAGATACCTGGCCAGACTGGAGAATGCCTTTTACAATGGTGAATTAGGCCAGGCACCTGCTTCGAGCGCAAATCCTAATCTAAAATGGGAAACCACCATTCAATACAATGCCGGAATAGACCTAGGCTTGTTTAACAATAGAATTGAGCTTACACTGGATGTATACAGTAAACAAACCAAAAATATGCTCTTACCTGTTTATGTACCTGGCAGAACAGGTTATAACCAGCAATGGCAAAATATTGGCCGTGTAGACAATAAGGGGATAGAATTCCAGATCAATACTAAAAATATCAAATCTAAGGACTTCAATTGGGAAACTTCCTTTAACATCAGCAGCAACAGAAACGAAGTAAAGGACATTGGAAATATTGGCTATATCCCTGTTACGATGGGTGGTGGCTGGATTACCAACGTTGGACGTGTAACTGTTGGACAGCCAATCGGTACCGCTTATGGTTATGTTTTTGATGGAGTTTATCAGATCAATGATTTCACCTGGGATAACAATAGCGACCCTACTATTCCTCACGACAAGCGCTTCTATGTGCCTAAACCTGGTGTGGTACAAGTTACCGGTGTAAATGTCAGACCTGGATCTTCTAAATTTAAAGATTTAAATGGCGACGGCATTGTGGATCTGGACAATGACAGAACCACCATCAGCAGAAGTACACCTAAATTTTTTGGTGGACTAAACAATACCATCCGCTACAAAAACTTTGATCTTAATATTTTTCTGGAAGGTGCTTATGGCAATCAGATCTTCAATGAATCGAAATACAGACTTGAAGGTGGCGTTTCCAGCACCTGGATGAACATCAATAAAGATTTCTTCTACAATCGCTGGACCACGGAGAACCCTAGCAACACTTATGGTGATTTTGGTGACTTGAATAAGACCGCAACGCTAACATCTAGTTATTTTGTTGAAGATGCTTCCTATCTCAGATTGAAAAATGTTTCCATAGGCTATCGTTTCTCAGATGACCTGATGAAAAAAATTGGTGTTGGCAGTGCAAGGATATATGTAAACGGATCAAATCTACACACCTGGACCAAATACACGGGTTATGACCCTGAAATACAATCTGAAAATGCCCTATTGGCCGGTTTTGACAGGATTTCTTATCCTCGTGCCAGGGTGTACACAATTGGATTAAACGTTGGATTTTAATTATTAAGACATGAAAAGACATATATATATTGCAATCATAGGCCTCACTATACTGGGCAGTGGCTGTAAAGACTATTTAGATACCAAACCTCACTCTTTCAATACCGTAGAAAATTTATACAAAACACCTCAAGATGCTGAGATTGGCCTTACGGGATGCTATAGCATTTTGAATGCTCAAAGTATACAAGGAACCGGTTTTGGCGAATCTTTTACCGTAAAAATGCCAATCATGTTAAATGCTGGTACAGACGAACTGGTTACACAAGATGGTTTTACAGATCCAAACTATGCACCGTTTGGAACTGCAGAGGTAAGCAGCCAGAACGAAACGATTAGAAACAATTGGTTTTACTTGTTTGCTGGGATTAACCGCAGCAATTACCTACTTGAAAACATCAATAAAGCCAATGTCCCTGAACCAAGAAAACAAGAGATTATTGGAGAGGCCCGTTTTTTAAGAGGCTTGCTCTATTTCTATCTGGCAACATTTTACGGTGGTGTACCGGTATATGAGACATCACAGCAAGATCCAAAAGCACAGCGTGATAAACTGGAAAGTGTATATCAACTGATTCTATCTGACTTTAACAATGCTTATCAAAACCTTCCCAACCGTGCTGGTATTGAGGGAAGAGCGAACAAATGGTCGGCGGCAGGTTACCTAGCAAAAGTCTATACCTATTTGGGCAGCTGCAATGAAAATGCTGTTGGTAAATCTCTGAATTTTCCCTTAAACAGCTTTGATTGGGTAAACAAATCAGAGATGTATGCCAATGCCAAGTCAATTACGGATAAGATCATTGCTGAAAGTGGGTATAAATTAACAAAGAACTACAGTTATCTTTTTAGAGAAACGACAAAATCTCAATTGGCAGAGGAATCCTTGTTCAGTATTCAATCTAAAACCAATTCGGCCAATGGCAATTATAACTTATGGTTATTTTGGCAAATACCTATTGGCAGCTCCGTTGCTGGTGGCGGTTACGGATGGTTTAGACCTACAGGCGAACTATTTTTCAAATATGACAATGCTGACGAGCGCAGAAAAAACAACTTGACCTTATATGTGGATCCACAGGGACAAAAAGAGAATATTGAAGGAATAAACTATTTCATACCCTTGCCTTGTATCGATCCTTTAAATGGAAACTACTGCGTAGGTAAATTCCGCTATCGGGATCCGATCAGCAAGTCCATTTCCAATGGTACCGCCTGGTCTGATGCTGATGTACCCCTGCTGCGATTTGCTGATATCTTGTTATTAAATGCAGAGGCCAAATATTATACTGGCGACGAGGCTGGAGCAAGAAGTCGTTTGAAAGAGGTTCGTTATCGTTCCAATCCGATCGCCATTGATGCTTTGACTACAGCGTATTTAAAAGCAAACTTTATAGATGAATTGCTGGATGAACGCTCCAGGGAATTGTGTTTTGAAGGCTGGCGCAGGATCGATTTGATCCGTTTTGGAAGGTACGAATCAACCATCAATTCCTTAACTGACTATCTGGGCAGCTGGAACCGGATTGTGCCGTTATTGAAGAGTAATGTAAAACCTTATAAAATCTGGTTTCCAATTCCGAAAACAGAGATAGAGTTAAGCCCTATAGATCAAAACCCAAAATATTAATTGTAGAAAATCCATTCACCTTTTAAACCTAAAAACTATGATACTTTTAACCAGAGTAAATAGCCTTGCTATGTTTCTATTGACCATTATTTTTAGTTTAATAAGCTGCAAACAGCAGAGTCCGGAACCCGAAAACAATATAAAAATTGCCACCAGGCAATCAGGGATCAATCAACCTAATACCTTAATTGCACCGCTTCAATTGTTAACTGATCAGAATTTTCAGAAAGGTTTTAATGTATTGCATCCGGGAACGGGCGCCATTCAGGGCCCCTTGCAATATACGACCGCCAATGGAAGTCCAATCTGGAATTTAGCCCAATGGTATAGTCAATCGAGTATTTATGGTGCTAGTCCGAGTACTTTAGCCTCTGGATCTACACAATTTGCCAATTCGGATAAAGCAATTACGATGGGCCCAACAACATCTACCGATGGTAGTCTGATTTTTGCAATAAATGGACAACACGAATTTAATAACATTTACAGAGGGGCAACTGATCCTTTTCCCGCCATGCTGGCCGATTTAAAAATAGCTGACCCAGATGGATGGCTCGGTAGCAGCACTCCGTTTTTAGGAACCCTCAGTAATGTACAGTTCAATATTGATGCTAAATTGCTGTACCATGCCCGTAACCAAAGCACTGGGTATAATTCGGCCATACATGCGGTTCAGTTTAGCTGTACTTTTTTGATCCAAAACCTAAACCCGGCGAACCCAGGTTATGGAAAATCAATGTATTTCCTGGTGATGCTTTATGATGACCGCTATGCGGTTCCGGCACAGTCAATTTCTACTGATTTATTTACCGGAAAATTGATTTATGATGTTGGGATTACCCCATTCAGCTCTACAGGACTCACAGCTGGACAATGGAAAAATATCAATGGAGACCTACTCCCACTGATTAAAAATGGGTTAACTGAAGCGTGGGGCCGAGGTATCCTTACTGATTCACAAAATTACAACGATTATAAAATCTCGTTGTTTACAATGGGTATTGAATGCCCTGGTTTAAACATACTAACGATGCAGGTGAAGAATTTAAGCTTAATAGCCAATTAACAGATGAATATCAGCATGAAAACTTTACTATTCGTCCTGATTTTCTTCTGTACACTCTCATTTAATTCAATAAGTTTAAAGGGTCAGGTTAATGGGAACATTAACCCGGCCCTGTTAAACACAAAATGGCAGGCAGAATGGATCAGTTATCCCGGAATATCTCTGAAAGATTATGGTGTGTTTCACTTCAGAAAAAATTTTGAATTAAAAAAACGACCAGAAAATTTTGTCATTCATGTTTCGGGCGACAATAGATATCGGTTATATGTTAACGGAATTGAGGTAGCTATAGGCCCGGCAAGGGCCGACCTTAATCATTGGAAATTCGAAACCATCGACATTGCCTCTTATCTAAATGAAGGAAAGAATACGTTGGCAGCGGTGGTTTGGAATTTTGCTGAATATGCTCCACTGGCACAAATAAGTAACAAAACAGCTTTCATTGTGCAGGGTAATACTACAAATGAAATGATCGTAAATACCAACAGTACCTGGTTGGTATTTAAAAATGATGGTTATACTAAACCTACAAAAAAGCCCTTACGCACCGTTGTTGGTCAGGGAGAATCCCTTAATCTAGCCCATTACCCTCATGGATGGGAACAAACTTATTTTAAGGATACACATTGGCTTAGTCCTAAATTACTGGGGCAAGGAATTCCTTATGGCAAATTTGGCGATTGGGAATGGATGCTGGCAGCCAGAGACATTCCTTTTATGGAACACAAACTGCAGCGATTGTCCACTATCCGAAAAACAGAAAACATTCCTGCTGACCAGAAATTCCTAAAGGGAGAATCTCCTATCCGAATCGCTGCAAACCAGAAAGCAAAACTCCTGATAGACCAGGCTTTTTTAACTACGGCTTATCCGGAACTAATCGTATCGGGCGGCAAAGATGCGATAATTACCCTGGGTTATGCCGAAGCGCTTACAGATTCAAAGGGCATTAAAGGGAACAGAAATGAAATTAAGGAAAAATCTGTTGATAGTGATTACATCGATACTTTTATAGTCGATGGATCGTCAAAAACTCATTTAAAGACACTCTGGTTCAGAACTTTCAGGTATCTGGAAATCAGTATTGAAACAAAATCGGAACCGTTGCTACTCAGTGACCTATTTGCTTACTTTACGGCCTACCCCTTTAAGGAGAATGCTTACTTTAAAAGTAGCGATGCCAGCTTGCAGAAAATATGGGATACAGGTTGGTGTACGGCACGTTTATGTGCTGGTGAAACTTATTTCGATTGCCCATACTATGAACAGTTGCAATACATTGGCGACACGAGGATTCAATCGCTCATTTCACTCTATGTTTCTGGTGATGACCGCCTAATGCGTAATGCAATAACTCAATTTCAATATTCCATGTTGCCGATTGGTCTAACCCAAAGTCGTTATCCGGCACATCAGCCACAGGTGATACCACCATTTTCGTTGTATTGGATTGACATGGTACACGATTATTGGATGCACAGAAACGACGTCACTTTTGTAAAGCAACAGTTTAATGGTATCCGAAATGTATTGTCCTGGTACGAAGGCCAGATTGCTCAAAATGGAATTCTTGGTCCCTCAGACTGGTGGAATTTCATCGACTGGTCTTTCCAACCATGGGACAATCAGTATCCTGTAGGTGGCAGCCCAAAAGGTATATTAAAAGGCAATTCGGCTATTTTAACATTGCAATATGCTTATGCTTTACAACTTGCAGCCCAGCTATTTGAGCAGAATGGCTATCCTGAGCAGGCCAACTCTTATGTTAAAAAAAGCCAATTGTTACTTGAAAAGACCAGGCAACTTTGTTGGAACCAACAGAAAGAGCTTCTGGCCGATACGCCCGAACAAAATAGCTACAGTCAACACGCCAATATCATGGCCGTACTTACGGGTATGTTCAGTGAAAAGGAAGAAAAACAGGTAATGAGCAAGATCCTACATAACCAGGAGTTGACTGAATGCACCTTATATTATAAATTTTACTTGTTCCGTGCGATGGATAAGGCCGGATTTGGAGATGACTACCTACAGCAACTGGGGCCCTGGAAAAAAATGATAGATCTGGGCTTGACTACATTTGCTGAAACTCCCGAACCAACCAGATCAGATTGCCATGCCTGGAGTGCAAGCCCCAATTATGATTTCCTGGCTCTGGTTTGTGGCATTAAACCCGCTAGTCCGGGCTTCAAAACTGTACTGATCAGTCCACAATTAGGATCCTTGAGTTTTGCAGAAGGAAAGGTTCCGCATCCGGATGGGGACATCCTGGTCAGCTTAAAGAAACAAGGTAAAAATGGTTTATCTGCTAACATCAATTTACCGGGCAAACTCACTGGAAGTTTGGTATGGAAAGGCAAAACTGTGCCCATCAATTCGGGCAAACAAACAATTGTTATACAACCGGACACACACTAATTAATTTAAACAACAAAATGAAACTGAATATATTACTCTTGACCCCTATTTTTTTGTATTGCTCCATGCCTTCAATGGCGCAGCAAATTAATCCCGATAAGAAGATCAAAAAACTAGAGGTAATTACCGACAAGAACTTCAAGAATGGTATCGAATTGTATGGTACAAATTCTGCCAATGCAGTCCCCATTTCTAAGTTGTATCCCTTTGGAAAAACGACTACTGAACCCAACTGGAGGTTGGCTCAATGGGGTAGCAAATTTGACATCGTAAATGTTAAACCTAGCGTTGCTAATGGCAAAGTAAGCTACGAGAACCAAGGTAAACGAATATCCTTTACGGGAATGGGCAACACGGCATTGGTAAGTATGGAAATCATTGGGTCGAATGAATATCCTACTCCCAGAAAAGACGGTCAAGATTGGCCTCACCTGCTGCTTGCCCAGAATGTAGAAAGTCGGATACGTTTAACTGAAATGCAAAGCCTGTTGTATACCATCAATACCCGGTTGATGTACGATGTTAATAAAATGGGAGATGCTCTAGACGAAAAACTCCATACCTCGCAAGTGTCCTTGTATTTAAACATTCAAAATGTAAATAAACAATCTGCCGCTTACGGAGATTACTTTTGGTTCGGTTTGCCTTTATACGATTATCGTTACAGGGACATTAAAGAGTATGCGGCACAAGATCTTGGTAAAGAAGATGCGACTAAAAAGTTCATCTTGAATGTTGCTGCAAAAGACCTTTTCAGTGGTTCTTTACAAGATAAAAAATGGGTTGGTATCAAAAAAGACATTTACCCTTTAATCATTAAAGCTTTTAAAAAGGCGCAGGAACGAGGTTTCTTAAAGGATACACAGTTAACTGATTTGGGCATTGATAGCATGAATTTTGGTTGGGAAGTACCTGGCACATTTGATTGTGGCTTTCAGTTTAAAAACCTAAGTCTTACCGCAACACTAAAATAATTAGTTCACCCCACAATCTTTAACATGAAATCAATACTATCCATTTTGATAGGTGTCTTGCTTTGTCAATCCATTAATGCACAGCAATTGACAGAACTGATCAAAAAAAACCTTTACAACGATTATAAAGGCATGTTCCGTCCCGCTCGTGGCGTGCTGAAATATCCCTTTATTACACCTGGCAGTGATCAGTATGCCAATGATTTGTGGGACTGGGATTCCTGGCTTACCAATATCGCATTGCGACAAATATTAACCGATAAAGGCAATACAAGGGAACAGAAAGAAGCGCTAGCCTATGAACGAGGCTGTATTTTAAATTTTCTAGACTATGGTGGTGCAGATGGATACATCCCAATTGTGGTATGGAAAAATGCCAACCCAAGGGAGCAAATGCCTAAAGATATTTATAAAGAAAACATGCATAAACCGGTCCTGGCACAACATGCCGCTTTTTTGGTTAAACAAGACCAGGGTAATGCGGAATGGCTGCGCGAGAAGTTCTATTTTATGCAGGCTTTTATGACCAATTACAAAATGCATCACCGCAACAAAGCGACTGGCTTGTATTATTGGCAAAATGACGTTGCCATTGGTGTGGATAATGATCCTAGTACCTTTTTCCGTCCCCCGGGAAGCTCTGCATCTATTTACTTGAATTGCCTGATGTATAAGGAATTGCAGGCAATGGTTTACCTGGCTAAATGCTTAAATCAGTTGGAGGTGGCGCATGAATTTGATCAGGATGCTATTGCACTAAAAGAAGCGGTACAAAAAAACTGCTGGGATGAACGAGATGGCTTCTTTTATTCGGTAGATCTTAACCTAATGCCTATTTTTGAGGTTCCAAGACGGATACTAGGTTTAGACATGGTTATTCACAGTGGCTTCCCACGTAGCTATGATTGCCTGATCCAAAGGATTGGATCTTGGTCAGGTTTTTTGGCGATGTGGAGTGGCATAGCTAGCCCGGAACAAGCAAAACGAATGGTTTCAGAACATTACAAAAACGAAAAGACGTTCAATGCACCTTATGGCGTACGCAGCCTTTCAAAATTAGAAAAAATGTACAGTGTACGTGCGAGCGGCAACCCCTCTAACTGGCTGGGCCCGGTTTGGGGTATCTCCAATTACCTTGTATATAAAGGACTTGTAAAATACGGCTTCCGAAGTGAGGCTACTGAACTTGCCAATAAAACGATACAGTTATTTGGGAAGGATATTCAGAAACATGGAGCCTTGCACGAATATTATGAGCCAGATTCTGGGGAACCTATATTAAACAAAGGTTTTCAAAACTGGAATTACCTTGTGCTTAACATCATGGCACAGGAAGAGGGCAGGCCGGTAATTGAAGAGTTTTAACCAAAAATATAATTGTTACATTATGAATAGATCTCATTTTTCAAAGATAAAAAACATACTTTTTTTTGTTACGTTTAGCATTTCAACGACCTATGGCCAGGGTATAGAAGCCAGATGGAAAGACCACATTAATTTAAAATCCTATCTCAATCCTTTCTGGAAGACTGATACGATTACAGACGAAATTGTACAGATCATAAAAGATGGCGAAATCGCTAGTGGTCCGCTCCTCTTTAAGGCTAAAAAGATATTGTCTGTAAGATCGGCAGACTTATCAAAAACCTTTCTGGAAGGTAAGGATTGGATCTATGAAAATGGAAGAATTAAACTGACAGATCGCTCTAACATTCCATTTATCAAGCAGGAAGACCTGGCATTCAAAACAATGAAGAAAGATTGGTCTATGGAGGGCAAAAAGAAAGGAGAGTTTGTCCTTTTTAATGAGGGGACCTATTTCAGGTCTATGCAAATTTCAATTACCTATTTGCCAGATCGGTCTAAAAAATGGCTTGGGCCGTTACCTAAATTTTCAGGACAGTCGCTAAGGTATATCCTGCAAAAGTTGAACAAAAAGGAGGACCTTAAAATTGTATTTTATGGAAACAGCATTGAAACTGGCGCAAATTCCAGTGGATTTCAGAATCAGTCACCTTTTATGCCTTCCTGGGCAGAACTTATTGTTTACAACCTTCGTAAAAAATATACAGGGAAGATAAGCTTTAGCAATCAGTCTGTGGGCGGAAAACTGGCCAAATGGGGCTTAGAAAATGTTACTAGTGCTGTGTTACCAGAAAATCCAGATCTAGTGATTATAGGTTTTGGAATGAATGATGGCACCTTTGAAGTAGCGCCTGAAGTTTATAGGGAACAGATCTCGGGAATTATGAAAGCTGTTCTAGCTAAAAATCCAAAGGCAGAATTCATTCTTATTTCTCCGATGTTAGCAAATCCATATGCAACACAAAGCAAAATTCAATCGTTGTATAAACCCGAATTACAAAAACTAATAAAAAAAGGGGTGGTATTGGCAGATTTAACCGGAACTCATCAAGAACTATTAAAACATAAAACCTATCAGGATATGACTGGTAATAATGTGAATCATCCCAATGATTACTTAGCTAGATGGTATGCTCAGGTGATTTCTGCAATTTTAATTAAGCCAAGAGACTAAATTCATGAGGACTGATGCCTGTCCTGGAGTCAAGCGCTCTTATTTAATTCATTATCTTTACGTCATGAAAAAGGCGCTATTAATATTAGTTGCAACTATTGGGTTGACTGCATGTTATAAAACAAAATCTTTTGATTCTATTTCAAAGGGGATGACTAAGGATAAAGTAACTGAATTAGTTGGTGAGCCTGAAGAGAAAATGCCAATGTTTGTGGCTGAATGGTGGATGTATCGCAAAGAGAATAAAGTAGTCGTGATGCATAGTGATACAGTATTAAGAGTTGTGAAGGACTTAAAGTCTGTCCAGGACAGTATGAAATCTCTTGGTGATGAACTTCAAAAGTTACTTCCCTCGTCTCCACCAAATCAAAAAACCAGTAACAGGCAGACCAGCGGCAATCAGTCCAGCCAAAAACGCCAGTAATTTTCCAAAAACACCCAGTACACTACCCGTATGCAGGTCATAGTTCATGGCGATCACCTTAGCCCCTACAGAAAGCTGTCCAAAAGCATCTCCTTTCTCCAGCAACTGTCCACTGTACCGATCGAATTTATATTGTACACGATCATACAAACGCATTTCACTCTGGTAAGCTGAAACATTTACCGTCCCACTGTTCACAGAAGGGAAATTATACAAGAAATAAGCAGTTTTAGGCGAAGACTTCAAAGCCTGATCCAGGATCAGGTCATTTGGCATAATCTTCGACACCTGTGTCGTATCAGACAACGCCTTAGCCTTATTTTCCGTAGTCAGTTTAAAAGACCACATCAGTCCCGTCAATGCAATCACCATCAATACCACAAAACTATAAAAGCCCAAGACGTTATGCAGGTCATAATTCAGCCTTTTAAATTTTGCGTTCCATTTTACCTTGAAACTTTTCTTTAACTGCTTAGGCTTCCAATTCTTAGGCCACCATAGCACAATCCCTGAAAGCAACAAAATCACAAAACAAACCACCGACCAGCGCACAATAAAGTGTCCAACATTGTCGCCTAGTAGCAAATTCATGTGTAAAGCCAAAACCACTGTAAAAAACTCCCTTTTGGCATTCTCCTTAAATACCACTTGCCCGGTGTAAGGATTCAGGTAAACCTTCTCATAATATTGATAATAATTCCAATAGCCAAAAGCCTTCCTGTTCAGTTTCATTGCCCTAAACATATAGGTTCGTCCTGGTGATTGAGAAAGTTCCGCTCTCGAGATCTTCCGATCTTTGCCCATCGCTTCTTCTGCGATTAATTGTAATCGGCTCAAAGGCAGACGTACTGCTCCGACAGAAACCTTTACATGCAATCGATCCTGATAAATCAGCTCTTTTATTTCATCCGAAAACGCATAAATGGCCCCTGTGATTCCCAATATAAACACCACTAGCCCGGAAGCGAGTCCGAGCCAGAGGTGAATTTGTCCTATTATTTTTTTAATCTTCAACATTAAAACTTAAAGGTAACACCAGCTGCCAAGGTTCTAGGCATTTGCACGCTTAACACACCTTGTCCAGTGAAATACAATTCATCTGTTATATTTTCAACCTTCAAACTCAACCGGTAACGTGGGGTATCATAAAAAGCAGTAGAGGTTAATAGTACATAAGAAGGTAAAGTAAACACACCAGTCACTGCTGAATTTGAGGTTAAATGCTTTCCAACATAATTACAAGCCAAGCCCAGGCCAAGACCTTTTAGTTCCCCAGCCGGCAAACGATAACTTACATAACTATTGAACAGATCTTTAGGGCCCGCAGAAGCCGGTCTTCTTCCTTCGAGTGCAGGCGTAGATTTAATGAGTTTGCTATCATTATAACTATATCCGGCAATGATATTCAAGCCCTCCAATGGACTGGTGATCAATTCTATCTCTACACCTTTACTTTTTTGTGTACCATTTTGAACCGTCACATTATAATTAACGCCATCTACCACCATATCTTCATTACGCGTCAGGTTATCCACCTTGATGTCGTATACACTTGCCGTAAAGCTGAGCTTACCATCCAACAAATCCATTTTAGCACCCGCTTCAAACTGATTGGCATGCTGAGGTTTAAACGTACCTGAAATGGTAGAAACTGGTTGAGTAACTGGTGCCACATTCATAAACCCATTCATGTAATTGCCAAAAAGTGACAAGCGGTCTTTTAAAATCTGGTAAACAAGGCCAAACTTAGGTGATATAGCAGTCTGCATAAAAGTAGTATTTGCGACCAATGTATTCGTTGCCTGGTTACGCGTACCTCGATTCTGAAAACGATCCACACGCAAACTCAGCATAGCGATTAAGCGATCACTTAAATTCAGCACATCAGATGCATAAACACTATAGATATTACTCTTAGTATTATTTTTGGTTGGTGCAGCGGTACTTGCAGCCAATCTGGCTTCTACTGCTGCCCGCGATAATTTTACATAATTCGCGTCTGCCACTATGCCGCTGGTATTGTCAAATACAATGTAAGGTGAATTGTCGTTGTTTATTGTTTGGTTCAGGTAATCCAGACCAGCAACCAGTCTATTACGTAGTCCAAAAATTTTGAAATCTCCAATAAAATTCTGCTGTAAATCGCTGGCAGTATTTACTGAATTCTGCAGCGATATATTGCGTTCCAACATTTCATCGGAAGTCGCCCCACGGACAAATTCATATTGGTAAAAACCATCCGATCGACGGCTATTGTTTGAATAGATGGTTTGTGAAGTCCATTGATCAGAAAGCTTATAAGTAATCTGCCCTCTGATATTTACTGTAGGGTTTTTCATGGTCAGATCATTGCTGTTAAAAGAGCGACTCCAATCATAATTCAGTTCCTTTGGCGTGGTGGCGATAAATGGACGTACCCGGTTCAAAAAGATCGATGAAGAGCTGGTTCCTTCTGATTGGTAAAAGCTAGCACTTATACTCAGATTGAGCCGTTCGCTTGCCCTATATTCAACTGCAGGAGCTATAAAAGTTGATTTTCTGAAACCTGCATCCTGGAAACTATTTTGGTTTTGATAAGCGGCATTCATTCTGAAAAGCAACTTCTTATCTTTATTCACCGGACCGTAAACATCTGCTGAAATGCGATTTAAACCATAACTACCCGTGGTATATGCCAATTCACCACCAAGGGTATCGACAGGCTTTTTGGTAACAATATTGATCAAACCACCGAAAGAGATTACAGCCCCACCAAATAATGTTCCTGAGGGACCTTTAATCAATTCCACTCTTTCTATATTGGCAGGGTCGATCTCTCCATTAGTTTGTCCGGGAACACCATCTATCAAAGAAGCCTCTGTTCGGAAACCGCGCATCACATAATAAGAAGCACCATCAGTGTTGATTCCTCGACTCCCCTGAATTTTATACACCCCAGGGCTGTTCTTTAATGCCGTACTGAAGTCGGTAATCATCAATTCACTAAGTAAAGCCTTTGGAATGGTGGTATATACCTGAGGGTTTTCCAGGTTACCCAGTGGCATTTTGGCTGAAGTGGTCGTCTTTTTTACAGAGAATTTATTGGTACTTCCTCCATTGACTACCACCTCTTCTAGTTGCTGGTTATTCTCGCTCAATACAAAATTCACATTCAGCGTTTCGTTAGCCATGACCTGAACTTCTTTTTGCTGTGCATTTAAGCCTACAAAAGTGGCAACTAAGGTATAAGTTCCAGCTTCTATATCTTTTAAGACATAATTACCTTTGGCATCCACCTGGGCACTTTTTAAGCCTTTAATGCCTACAGTAACAAACTCGGCAGCTTTCCCATCCCTGGTTTTTACTGTACCTCTAATTCTGCCCTTTCCACTGGAAGTCTGGATGGTCAACTGCATCCCATTTACACTGATCCCTTTAAGTTGGTTGCCCAGCAAATCTGATAGCGCATCCTTTAACGACTTTTGTTTGAAGTCTACGCGTACTTTCTTGTGCACATTCAACTGTGTACTGCTGTAGGAAAAGCGCACACCTGTAGCCTCTGCAATGGCATTCAAAGCATCAGCCAGGCTTACATTGCTCAATTGCAATGTCACTGGTTTTTCTAGTATTGCATTTTGCTGCGCATAACTGCTGTAGGGCAGATATAGGATACTGCAGATTAAAAGCAGAAATTTTACGAATTGTTTCTTTTGGGTACATCCTTTGTACATACTTTTGTTTGTTGTTAAATTAATGATGAATTGATTTTTCAATAGCCCGGTATGAAGTTTGCCGACCGAAACCGGGTTTATTTTTAAAATTGGATTGAATGATTAGTAGAGAACAAATCCCTGTCCATGCTGCTTGTAATTGAACTTTACTGCAAAGCCCATACTTTCCAACACCTGGCTTAACGCTGGGTTGTTAAAACTTCCTGTGTAACGCTCCTTACGTAATTCCGGCCTATTAATCGTAATTTTCACATTGTACCAGCGCTCAAGCACCTGGGCCACCTCGTCCATTGTTAGATTGTCAAATAGCAACTCGTTATTTTTCCAGGCAGTATATTTGCCTGCATGCACCAGCTCAGTTTTCATAGAAAAAGCCCCCGAAGCATCTGTTCCAAACACACCGCGGTTATTCGCAGTCAGGATCTGCTGCTGTTTACCAGAATTTCCACTAAATTGAACTTTACCTTCCTCTACGACTACTGATGTCGCCGTTTCAGCTACCAAGGCTCTTAAATTAAACCTGGTCCCCAGCACCTGAACTTTGGTTTTTGCGGTATGGATCACAAAAGGCTTCGATCGATCTTTAGCCACATTGAAATAAGCTTCGCCGCTAAATTCTAGTTCTCGGAGATGACCTTTAAAACTTACAGGGAACCGTAAAATACTTTCCGCATTCATCCAGACGATTGTTCCATCAGGCAGTGATACGCTTAGTTTCTGTCCTTTAAGTGTCTTTACTTCCTTGTAAGCCAGCGTAGGATTATGATTCTCGTTTTTAAGTTTTGTATTTACGTAAAAAAAAGTTGACAGCACCAACATGATGCAAGCTGCAAACTGCAAGATTATCCGGTAATTGTATAATTTAACGACTTTTCTTGGTTCTAGTGGTTCAGGAATGTGATAACGACTTGAAATTTTCTTCCAGCCTTTATCTTCCATAGCGTTCAAATCCGCATTTTCCGGAAAGCTCATTTCCACCTCATCCGAATCTAGCCATTGCTCAACAATATCTTGCTCCTCCGGGCTACATTGCCCCTGGTGGTAACGCTCAATAAGTTCCTTTGTAATCTTCATAACTCCCAGGCAAACTGATGTGCCTATATACGTTAAGCCGGATAAGTCGACATTTCTCCTAGGCGGATTTTAAAAAAAAAACTATTTGAGGTTACATTATTTGGTAACTACCTGAATTCCTTCAAATTATTTCTTAAAAAACTCATTGCTTTATAAAGGTGATATTCCACTGTTTTCTCTGAGATCAACAAGGCAGCAGCAATCGATTTATTATTCATACCCTGCTCCTGGCTTAAGCGATACACTTCTCTGCAGCGGCATGGTAGCTCATCTACCAATACGTCCAGACTTCCTTTCAGTGCGTTGAAAAACACCTGCTCTTCTGTACAGTTTCGGCTGCCACATAGATTTTGCAGCGCGCAATCGATATGCAGCCGGTGACTGTTACTGGTACGCAGATATTCAAAAGCTTCTAGTTTGGCTGCCCGATTTAAATATTGTTCAATGCTTGTTTTAATGATGAGCTTCTCCCGGCGCTCCCAAATTGAGGCAAATAGATCCTGACTGATTTCTTCAGCAATTTCTTCATCGCGTGTATAATGAAAAATTATACCAAAGACGCTTTTCCAACAATTCCGGTAGACATATGCAAAGCCTTGCTCGTCCAACTGGTGAACAGCAGACTGAGGGTGTCGGTCTTGAATTGTAGGAGATCCAGGCACAATGATTAAATTTGCCCAAAGCTAAGTATTTAATTGGAATGAATCTAAATAATATAATGGTTTTATTTTTCAGGGATCTTCATCTGAGTTAAATGTTATTTTTAACTTCGTGGCATAAACAAAATTGCAAATTAAGCTCCATTAAATGAACGCCAATCAATTATATATCAGAAGAGCTGAGCTGAAAGACGCTGACAAAATTTTTGACCTCTACAAAACCGTAAGTAAGGTACTTGGAGGCCTTGCCCGGACTGAGGTAGAGATCACAAAGGAGTATGTACAGAACTTTAGTAAGAAATCATTTGAAAATGGCCTCCAGTTTGTCGTAGTTGATAAATTAAATGAACATAGAATTATAGCTGAAATCCACTGTTATCAATTAGAACCCGCGGTTTTTAAACATATTTTAAGCGAACTTACAATTGCAGTAGACCCCGACTATCAAGGCAAAGGTCTAGGCAAAAAGCTTTTTCAGACCTTGCTCGATGATGTTCAATCCAACAGGCCAGAAATTTTAAGAGTTGAACTGATTGCCAGAGAAACAAATTCAAGAGCTATTCAATTATATGAAAAACTTGGGTTTAAAATTGAAGGGAGATTTGAAAAAAGGATTAGCAATAACAGTACATCATTTGAGGCGGATATTCCAATGGCTTGGTTCCCAAATGCAATTCAGCATTAAATAGGACAAGGCGCAGAGATAACGAGTGATTTCCTACATTTAATTAAAAAGAATGGCTGACTCTCATTGATCTCTGTAATTTCAAACAATCCTGCTTTGTCAAACTCTGATTTTATTGATTCCCTATCATAAAAGAACATATCTACTCCATCAAATATTTCGTAGCGATCCTTGCTAACAAATTTGCCTTGCCCATAGGTATGAGCCGCTTTCGAAATAACTGTAAAGACCATATAGCCATTCTCTGACAATTGATTATAGCAGTCGAGAATTAGTTTATTCCTTTCACTACTGTCCAATAAATGAATTAAAGCGTAACAAAATATTCCATCGTATTCGTTTTGATCAAAAGGCATATCAGTTACAGAGCCATGATAGATAACCATGTCTGTTCCGTAGTGTTTTCTCGCCATTTCAATGGCAGTTTTTGAAATCTCAATCCCTGTTACAGCTATTCCATTTTCTTTAAAAATTTGTGCATTCCGCCCATAGCCAATTCCTGGTATCAGAATATTTTTTACCGAGTTTTGGATAAAAAAGTCCTTCGTTAATACGGCAGAATTTGATGGTTCGAAGCCCCACATCTCCTGTTTTTCGCCAAAGGCTGATTCCCAAAACTCAGATTTAATATTTTTTATGTTCATCCATATCTCTTTCGTCATTTCAAATTTAATCTCTTTCTGGCCGTTGTTTCCATTTTCTATCCAACCAGATTTCCGATAAAATTCCGCAGCCCTTGTTTTAGGGCTGGTTCCTAACCAAACATTGTCCTTTTCATTAGAAAAATACCAACTCAGCATTAAATCCTGCAATTGTCTTCCAATACCCTTTCCTTCAAACTCCGGCAATAGAAACAAGGCCCAGATATTTTCTTCCTCTAAATCAGCGATAGAGAACCCAACGATTTGTCCATCAATTTCACATACCCAGCCCTTTCCTCTTACAGTTAAAAATTCTACATAATCATTATGCGTAATCAAATCAGGATTTGACAATTTATTTTCGATTACAGCATTTCTAACCACATGAATTGGTGCTATATCTTCAACTGTTGCTTCTCTAAAGTTCATAGTTTAATAAAATTGGGACAAAATAAGTATCCATTCTATTGATTCCAACAGATTAGCAGAATAAAAACTAATTGAAAAGAAGCTGTCTCAAAAGTGAGGCAGCTTCTTTTTTTTGATGTGAAATTTTTGTAATTTAAAGTCATGTCAGGAAAAGTAGTTTTTAAGCCCTATGATCCGGATCAGGCGACATTTTTACCTTATAGCCTGGAAGAGTTAGTGCCTTTAGGCCATCCGGTTCGGATCGTTAAACAGGTTGTCGATCAGGTAGATGTTAAACCGATCAACCGTAAATATAAAGGAGGCGGAGCCTCCAGCTTCCATCCCCGTTTGATGTTGAAACTGTTGGTCTATGGTTACCTGAGTAATACGTATTCCTCCCGTAAGCTGGAAGAGCAGGCTCAGCAAAACATTCATTTCATGTG
>NZ_FNEX01000014.1 GCF_900100435.1 Pedobacter sp. ok626
TTGCACATATCAAAGCTAATCGTGGCTTCAAACGGTTTTTATTGAAAGGGATAAGCAAGGCTGAAGTAGAAGTCGGGTTGCTTTCCATCGCTCACAACTTAAAAAAATGGAAAGCGTAAAGCTTTTTGTATCGTTGTTTAATGCTAAAGTACACCGGGGAACATAGATGCATACACAAATCAACGTTCAACCAAAACTTGTAGCTTTGATCTGAAAAAAGTAGCTAATAACTCAAAAAATAACACAATAAAAAAACCGTCTCATAATTGACTTATGAGACGGCTACTTTTAATATCGCTGACGCTCTAGCTCTGCTTTCAACTCGTCTTTAACACCTTTGGCTTTTTCCATCCATTCGGGAGCTTTATCTTTAAGGTCGTCCACAATAGAGCGGCCATTGATATCTTTTTTTGTGATGTACTTAATAGCACCGTAAACTGCGGCGCCTATTAGTGCTGTTTTTAATAGTCCCATATTTTTATTTTTGATATAGGCTATAACAAATGGAAGTTGTAATAGTTTCAATCAATCTGCTTAAATGATTCTTCAAAAATCCATACATTGGCTAAAAATTAAGGGTATTTAGCTACCTCGAAAACCTATTGTCCAATGAATTCAACAGATACTTTATTAATTAAACAAGCAAGGCTTGATTCGAACAGTTGTATAGCAAAAAAAGATGTAGCAGGAGTCTCTAAACACTGGATGAAAGATTTTGTACAGATTGCCGGAGATGGCAGTTATACCATTGGAAAAGCGAAAATTGCTGCAGATTGGACATATATGTTTTCAAATAGTAGTCCATTGTTTGAGCGTATTCCTGATACAATTACCGTCAGCAATGGTGGAGATACTGCTTGGGAAAGTGGAACATGGAATTATAAAAATGATAAATACCACGGCAATTATGCCGCTACCTGGCGCAAAGTAAATGGAACGTGGTTAACTCAAAACGAACTTTATGTTTCCTTGAATTGATTAACCCAATGCGCTAGATAAGCTAAAAATAGAAAAGCCGCAATTTTTTGCGGCTTTTCTATTTTTATGGGTTTGTAGACCAAAGACTAACATCTTTTACCAATGCGCGGTTTGGAAGTTTTAAATGCGCAACCAGCAATTCAGCGAAATCTTCTGGCTGAAGTGTAGAGTCCGGATTGCCATCTGTTAGTTTATTATCTATCGCAAGGTCGGTAGCAATCGTACTTGGAGTAAGCGTAAATACGCGTACGTTAGACTTTCTTGCTTCGAACATCAATGATTCTGATAAGCCAATCAAACCAAATTTAGAGGCGCTATAAGCGCTTGTTAACGGAGAACCCTTAAGTCCTGCAGTTGAAGAAACGTTAACAATATCGCCGCTTTTGCGTTCCAACATTTGAGGCAGGATTTGTTTAATGAAATAGTAAGGACCAAATAAGTTGGTTTTTACTATATTTTCCCAATCGCTAACTTCTAACTCCAGGAATTTGCCAAATTTGGCAATGCCCGCATTGTTTACCAGTATATCTATGTTGCCAATTTCGGCTGTTATTTTTGCACAGGCAGCAGCTACCTCATCCAGGTTAGCCACATCGGCTGTTGCATATACAACTTTAATTGCAGGATTTATTTGTTTGGCTTGCTCAGTTACTTTTTCAAGGTCACTTGCTGTTCTTGATACCAGGGCTAAATTTACACCCTCTTTTGCAAGCGTAAGTGCAATTGCTTTGCCTAAACCTTTACCGGCACCTGTAATTAGTGCTGTTTTGTTATTTAGAGTTTCCATATATGTAAAATGTATTAATATGATGAGGCCATTCGATAGAATTAACTTCTGGTTGCAAAATTACAAAACGGGATGCAATCGTAAGGTCAAAAAAAAACATCCACCTGTTAGGGTGGATGTTTTTAACAATTTATAAATATTTTGATTAGCTAATCTTAACATTAATTGCGTTCAAGCCTTTTTTACCTTGCTCGATGTCATAGCTTACTGAATCATTCTCACGAATGCTATCGATTAAGCCAGATGAATGAACAAAAATTTCAGCGTCACCATTAGCTGGTACGATAAATCCAAAACCTTTTGTCTCATTGAAGAATTTTACTGTTCCTTGTTGCATTGTATTATTATTTAAATATTTAACAAAGGTAATGTAATTTATTGTAAATCAAAATATTATTTGTTGATGTGACTGATTGCTAACATAAAGGGTAAATTCAGTATTCAACTATTTGATCACCCAATAGCCTAATGCAAGCCATATCAAGCCTTTAATCAAGAAAAAGAGGAATCCCCATACCCCAACTTTTCTCAGCCATTTTAATAATGCTGTTTTTTTTTCGGATGTAGATTTGGTGGTCATAAAGCAAAAATAGTTGATTTACAGATAAAATTATTGCGGATTTATATTTAGAGAAACGTTCCTCGGAATAAAAAAGTGTTTCAATGTTCTTGGATTTGTATACACATCAGAATTGATTTCAAACACTTCATAAATGTTTTTGGAACTCAAGACTTCCGCGGCAGTACCATCGTACCACTTCCTTCCATTTTTAAGCATAATAATGCGATCGGCATACTGTCCAGCCAGGTTAATGTCATGCAGAATGCTAACCACCATAAAGCCTCGCTTGCTTAGCATTTTGGCTATAGCTAACGTTTGTTGTTGGTACTGCAAATCTAAACTGGCTACTGGTTCGTCCATAAGCAACAAAGCGTTTGGTACATCCCATATCTGGGCAAGTACCCTGGCCAGCTGTACCCTCTGTTGTTCGCCGCCGGATAAGGTTAAGTAAGAACGATCTGCAAAGGCGATAACACCGGTTAACTCCATTACCTGCTGTACGATTTCTGTGTCCTTTATCGCAGGATTATTGCTGTAATGCGGGTATCGCCCCATCATCACGATTTCGATAACCGTAAAAGCCATATTTACAATGTTTTGCTGGCTAAGCACGCCACGTTTCAAGGCAAGTTGCGCAGCTGTATAGGTAGAGATTTCTTTTCCCTGTAGTTGTACACTGCCGCAGGTAGGAATCCTTTCTCCACTCAGCAGTCGGAACAAAGTTGATTTTCCCGCCCCATTAGCGCCAAGAATAATGAGGAGCTCGCCGGGACGGATGCTAAATGAAACATCCTTTACCAGCGATCTTTTTCCTATTTCAAATGTCAACGAATCAGCAATCAGCATTTTATAAAACGAGTTTCTTTTTATCCTTAATTAAAATATACAAAAATAGCGGGGTGCCTAATAGCGCAGTGATTACACCAATTGGTAGCTCAATAGGTGCAATGATGGTGCGACACAACATATCAGCCAGTGTAAGCATCAATGCGCCAAGTAAGGCAGATGCCGGTAACACATGCTTATTATCTACACCTATAAATAACCGGATGGTATGTGGGACAAGTAAGCCAACAAAGCTAATGATACCAGAGACAGCTACGGCTGCACCAACGCCCATGGTGGCCAGTATAACGACATTTCTTTTGATTTGGTTTACTTTTAAACCAAGTTGAGCCGCCTGGACTTCACCTAATGAGAATGCGTTTAAGGCTTTACCCATGCGCGGCAATAGGAGTACTGGAATTAAAACAAAGGGCGCTACGGCCAATACATTCTCCCATGTAGCGCCAGCCAGACTGCCTAACATCCAAAATGTGATGTTTCGCAATTGCTGATCATCGGCTATATAGGTGATTAGGCCTGTTAAAGCTCCTGCCAAGGCATTGATGGCAATACCGGCGAGTAACATTGTGGCCACATTTGATTTACCATCGGTGCGAGAAATTTGGTAGACCAGCATAGCAGCTATTCCTGCACCACTAAAGGCTCCGAAAGCGAGTAAGTAATAACCCAATAGGTTACTTAAACCTGCAAATAGCGCTACTTCAAGCACAATAATAATAACCGCCATCAAGGATGCTCCGGCAGAAATACCGATTAATCCCGGTTCTGCCAATGGATTTCTAAAGATGCCCTGAACAGCAGTTCCCGAAATGCCAAGGGCTGCACCAACCAATAGGCCAAGCGCTACACGGGGCAGACGTACAATATTTAAAACACCTTCATGTTGAGCAGAGACAGGGGGATCGGTAAATAACCCTATTTTTTTTGAAAGTATGAGCAGTACCTCTTTGATAGGGATTTTTACTGCACCTAAGCCCATCGAAAAGGCCGATGCTATAAATAATGCAATGATTAGTATAAGATATAACAGTACTTTTTTATTCACCACTTGTCGTTTAGCTGTGTAAGTGCCTGGGCTAGTCTGGTAGAAAAGCCTGTGAGCAGATCCCCATCCATTTCCACGATCCTTTTATTTTTACCTGCATTGGTCAACGAAACACCAGGCATTTTTAAAATACTTGCAGCTCCACCCAGACTTTTATAACCAAAATCGAACATAAGTATAAGGTCTGGATTCGCATTTACAAGAGATTCGGTAGTGTATGGCTTAAATTTAGAGAAGCCTTGAGCTGCATTTTTTCCCCCAGCCAATTTAATGATTGCGTCAATATTGGTGTCTTTACCGGCTACCATCATTACTCCAGTGCCTCGCGCATAAATAAATAGCACTTTAGGTGATTTAGGGTTTTTCTTCACAAGAGCCAGTGCTTTGTTTACTTCAGATTCAGTTTTTTTAACCAGGTCTTCGCCTTTGGTAGCAACGCCAAGTGCGGCAGCAACTTGCCTGATAAAGGCAGATGCTCCTTTAACAGAAAACTCCTGTTTAATGACGATTACCCTGATTCCTGCTGATTTTAACTGAGATTCGGTTGCTTTCGATAAGCCGCCTTCTGGAGCTAAAACAAGATCAGGACTAAAAGAGATGATTCCCTCCGTAGATACCGTCCGGTTCTGGCTTACTTTAGGGAGCTTGGCAGTGTATGCAGGGTAGGTACTGGTAACATCAATGGCTACGATCTGCGGACCAAAACCTAGCGCATCAACTGTTTCAGTAAGCGCAGCACCAAGTGTAATGATTCGTTTTGGGGCCATGTTTGCATTCGCTGAGATGCCGTAGCCCAGAAAAATCAGCAGTAAAATGTATAAGGATTTCTTCATTCTATAATTGGATTAGGTATGCGATCACGGTGCAAAGGAAGCTTTAATTAAAATGATTCCAAATAATTTATTGAGGATTGTCGGTATCGGTATTTTATCATTTTAAAAGTCCTGGTTTAGTCTTTTTTTATTTTTTTTGTTAGTCATCTATTTGCTTATTAGCCTTTTAGTTTGACTTGTTTTTTATGTTCTCTTTAGCCTGTTCAGGCAGTTACCTGACTGAAAAATCCCAATTCCGTTAATTTAATCCCGAAATAGTCAAAAATAATCCCGCTGACGTTGCTTGATTATTGGCAAATGTAAGCATATTTGTGATCTTATTTAGATTGATTAAAAATAACTAGTAGATATAAATGTACAACTCAATACCCTCAAAATATTCTTTTATCCTCGTATTTCTCCTGCTTAGCATTTATGGCTTTGCTGCTGATGTTAGGATCAAGCTGACTGGGGTAGTTACAGATGAAGCCGGAAAGGCAATCTCGGGAATTACAGTTGTTTTACAACCAGACAATAAAAGAGCGGTTACAGATGGCAATGGTAAGTTCAGCATCAAGAATTTATATGGAGGCACCTATAATTTAACTATAAAGGCAATAGGCTTCGAAAAGTATGCGACTGAGGTAAAAATAGAAGAAGGCAAAATACAGCATGTCATTATTAAACTAAAACAGGGTGATCATGCGCTGAACGAAGTAAATGTTAGCGGTGTGCATAGTAATCCGGATAACTTTATTGACATGACACGTACCGCTATGCCTAGTAAGGTGATATCGAGAAAGGAGATAGAAATGATGGGAAGCAGGAGGCTGGATGAGGTTTTGAAAGAGCAAACAGGACTGGCCATTGTAAGTGATATAGGGGCTGGAAGTAGAGCCGTAGGGTTACAAATGCAAGGTTTTGGCAGCGGTTATACCATGATTATGATCGATGGACAACCAATGGTAGGTCGCAACGGTGGTAATTTTGATTTATCGCGAATTACTGTATCTAGCATAGAACGCATAGAAATTATAAAAGGTGCTTCTTCTTGCTTATTTGGAAGTGAGGCATTGGCAGGGGTTATTAATATCGTAACCCGGAAAAATATTACCCATCCTCAAGGTATGGCTGGATTAACATATGGCAGTTTTAATATGTTGGATGCCACTTTAGAAGGGGAAACTCCTTTTGCAGGCAAAAAAGGATCTGCCTATTTTTCGGGTAATTATTACCGCACCGATGGATTCAACGCTAACCCTTACCTAAATGAAGGTAAAACCGCACCGCCGTTTAACAGTTTTGCTTTTCAGGGCAGGGGAAGGTATTTGCTAAGTGATAAAAGTACTTTAAATTTTAATGGAAGATACGTAACCCGGTATTCAGAAAATGAACTTTCTTATGGGGTTAAACCTAGTAAGGATATATTAGATGAACATGATTTAAATGGCTCTATTGCCCTAAATAATAATTTCAATAACGGACTTAAATTAAAGACTCAATATTATTTAACACGTTATCAAACGGCGCAGGACATTACAGATTTGAATAGCGGAGTAGTTATACCCGGAAACCGGTTTGAGCAATACTTGCATCGTGCAGAGTTGCAGGTTACGCAACGTTTCTCCAACGTTATTGAACTTACCGGTGGTACTGGGGCTGCTTATGAATTGTTAGACAACACTGCTTACAGGGGTAGTAAAAATATGGCAAATTACTTCGGTTACGCTCAGGCCAGTTGGCAGGCAGCTGATCAGCTGTCTGTTACTGCTGGTGCCAGATACGATTACCATGATCGGTATGGCGCTAAATTAAATCCAAGCCTGGGATTGCAATACAATTTAAACGAAAAACTTAGGCTAAAAGCAGCCGTTGGTACCGGTTTTAAAACCCCAAATTTTCAGCAATTATACCTTGTGTTTACAAACCTGCAAACGGGTTATACCGTGCTCGGATCGGAAGAATTTGGACGAGAATTAAAACTGCTGCAAGATGCTGGACAGATTATGAGTGTATTGCCGATCGCTAAAAATATTGGCAGCTTAAGACCCGAACGCTCTGTTTCTTATAGCGCGGGCTTTAACTATAATCTTTTTACAAGTTTAAAACTGGATGTAAATGTCTTTTATAATGATATGAAGGACTTTATCAATTCAGAATTGGTTGCAGTTAAAACCAATAATCAGCAGATCTTTTCGTACATAAACATTGCCCGGGCATACACTACGGGCACAGAAATAGGTTTAAGCTGGTCGGCAACGAAGTCTTTAAACCTCTCTGCCGGTTACCAGTTGCTTTATGCGATAGACAAAGGTGTGGTCGACTCCATAAAGAACGGTACCGGTTTGTATGGATCTATTTACGATACTGATATCAATGACGTTAGGCCTGCCACACGTAAAGATTATGTGGGGTTAAACAACCGCTCGCGTCACATGGCTAACCTAAAAATCAGTTATGCACATGAAAAGAGTGGTATTACAGGCACATTTAGAGTGAATTATAGGAGTAAATATGGTTTTATGGAAGACAATAAGGCTAATAATTTTTTAGATCCCTATGATACTTATGTACGCAGTTTCTTTCTCTTGAATGCTGCAGTACAGAAAACATTTTACAACAAGCATTTGCAGTTACAGCTTACGGCAGATAACCTGATGAACTATCGGGATCAGTTGATGCCCGCACAGCAGGGACGAGCCATAGTCGCAGGTATCAGTTGGCGGTTTTTTAAAGATTAAGCATAATAAAATATGAAAAAGAGTAAACTAATACAAGGAATGGTCATGCTGGCAGTTGTCATCAGCTTCGCTGCCTGTACGAAGGATGAAATTAAGCCCGATCTTGAAGATGGTAAAAGTACCATTGTAAGAGATTTGCCTGGGGATGTAGGAAATACTGTAGGTGGAGCAAAGCCATTTGAGACTTTTTATTTCAGCTTAAAGACGAGTAATAAGGTTGATAAAAGTAAGCTGCTTACTGCCGATTGGGATATCGCATTTGCCAAAGAATACAATTCTTATGTGTCTGTAAATAATGGCACCGATAACCAGAATTACGGTTTTGGGGGCCCAGGAAAAGGGGCGATGGTGGTTGTCAATCAAGCTTATGATGCTGTAAAAACAGCACCTTCAGACGATGAATTTGTAAAAAATGGAGTGAATGCGGTAGGATGGGACCCCGGCAATGGTGATGGTTGGTACTTCTATGAACTAAATACGCATATCGCTGTACCTGTAAAAAACAGAACCTATGTTTTAAAGACTGCTGATGGTCAATATGCAAAATTGCAACTGATCAGCATGTATAAAGGCGCACCTGCTACAGTGAGTGACCTGAACTGGCCCGCTCCCTATTTCACATTCAGGTATTATGTGCAGCAAGATGGTAGTAGGAATTTAAGTACGAAAGATTAATTATAAACTAAGATAATGAAAACAAAACAACTTCTAACGCAAATCGCAGCTGTCATGTTCACTGTGATACTGCTCGGTGCCTGTTCTAAATCTAATGAATCCAAACCGGACGAAGAGTTACCCCCTGAGTCGGCTATGGTGCCTTTTTATAAGCTTCACAGGGTAGAAAACTTTGCCGTTGAAACTGACGATAAAAACCCTACGGAAACAAAGGCTGCGGCTTATTTTAGTTTGGAAACTAAGGCCGAAGCACCTGCAAAATATGCTAAAACAGCAAGATGGGATATGGGCTTTAACGGACTTTACAATAGTTTTATCGCCGGAAATTCCGGTACAGATGGTTCTAATTTAGGCTATGGTGGCCCGGGCGTTGGTGGCATTCTAATCCTTGAGAAAGCCTTCGATGAGGTAGTTGATGTTCCTTCAGACACACAGTTTAAAACAAAAGGAACGGTAATAGGGACTGATGAAAAGGGTGATTTTGGTGTTGGTACAGGTTGGTATCTTTATGATTTTGGTGGCGGTTTGATGAGTAATTCAAGTTTTGATAAGCAGCATGTTGCTTACGCGCTTTCTGCTCCAATGACCATGACAAACGGAACACAGCTTTTGGCAAGAACAATTGTTGTACGGACCGGCAAAGGAAATTATGCGAAAGTAAAAATGATCAGCTGTTATAAGGATGCTTTTACACCCGATAAATGGTTCAGAACTACACCGCACATGTTTTTCACATTTGAATATGTGATGGTACCAAAAGGGAGCACAAAATTTGAAATTAAATAAGATACCATAGTCAATGAAATCGAGATTAAAATTCTTCTGCTGCACATTATTTGCTTTAATGAGCTTATCCTCCTGTAAAAAGACAATGGACCTGCCTCAACAGTCCAATAGTAAAATAATAGCCTACAAGGTGCCTGTATCAGATGGCAGTATCAGCGGTGTAATAGACGAAACAGATAAAACGATTACAGTATACCTTCCATTTTATTATAATCTGGATGTAATTGATCCAGAGATTAAGCTGGCTACTGGAGCAAAACTTTCAGTTGAAGTCTTACCTGTAGATGTATTGGATAACAAGACAACTTATACTGTGACGGGCGCTGATAAAAGTACCGCAACCTATAAGTTAGTAATTAAGCTGCAGCAGATTTCGCCATTAAAGGTGAATGAGGTATCTACCGAGAGTAAAACTGTTGTATGGGGCATAGGCTATTACATGATTAATTTATCTGGTAACTTTAATACCCTCGATCCGACCAAAATAAGAATATTTCTTGTTGGAGCTGACAATACGGAGACCGAAATGTCCTACACTACTGGTTATGGGCCAGCAGCTGTAAATGTGTTGATGGCTGCGACCGAAAAAGTGTATTCAATGGGTTATGTTGGTGTGCCTCAGACCCTGGATCCCGGACTCTATAAAGTGAGGGTAAAAGTACAATCACTTACTACAGATTTAAAATACCCTGTTACATTGGAATACATTTTACCACAAGTGGATTATGTTTCTATAATCGCGAAACAGGGCGATACCTTTACTATTAAATCAAGTGGTCCCGTATTTAAAGACTTAAAATCCATTACGATTAATGTTGCCGGGCAAGATGTATCACTTCCTGTTCTTAGCTATAGCAGAACATTGGCTACTGTGAAGATTCCTGAGACTGTGCCAGTGGGAACCTATTACCCTTCCATATTATTTGAGGGATTCCCAATTATAAATGCATTTTGGCCAATAACTGTAAACGCAAAATAGAAAACAATGAAATCAATATATTTATACATTTCAATCTTTTTTTTATTCAGCTTAAGTGCTTGTAAAAAAGAATATCCTGCCCTTCCATATACTGATATACTTGCATTTTCTATTAAAGACGCTAATGGAGCGCAGTTAAAGGCTGTAATTGAAAACAATGAAATCATTTTATACTGGCCAGTAGGTCAGGCTATCCCTCAGGAAATTACGCCTTCGATTACGGTTGCTGATAAAGCAAGTATTTTACCACTTGCAAGCACAAAAGTATCCTTTAATGAGTCGGTAACTTATACTGTGACTGCCGAAAATGGAACGGTTACTACCTACAAATTGAAGCCAATTGTGAATAGTCTTATACCAATGATCAGCGCATTTTATGGGCCTGATATCTATAAAAATAAAAGATTTTTAAGATCAAATAGGACGGCCCAGTTAAGTGGTGATTTGTTTGATGTTGAAGAAGGTAAAACTAAGGTATTCTTTGTCAACACCAGTGGACAAGATATTCCTGTTAAAATCAATGAGATCACACCTATTGCTGTGATTTTGGATCCAGATTTTGCAATTGGTAATTATCAAAGCGTTAAGGTTATTTCTGGTAATAAAACAGTTCTATTTAAGGATAATTTTGAAGTAATTGCAGATCCTAAGCCGGTAGTCCTAACTGAAATCTCTGTTGCTTCAACAGTTAAGAGAAATGGGCAATTCATGATCGCAGGTGGAGAAAATTTGGATAAGGTCAATGCTGTAGTGTTATATAATTCGATCACAAAAACCTTTATTCCGATAAATCTGAAGTCTACAACAGCAAACAGTTTGACCTTGGAAATCCCTGCGAATTTTCCTTTAGGGGATTGTAACAGGATCAGGTATTTTTATCCTGACGCAGACTATTATGCTGCTGGGTATGGTCAGCTGGATTTTTTGAGTTTCCCCATTACGGTTGTTGAGTAATATTTTAATAGGCAAAAGAGCTACAAGAAATAACAATTCAATATTTAATAGACTAATTTATTATGAATCATTTAAGACCAAGAACTGCTAAAATATGCAGCTTATTACTCCTTACCGCTATCATGGCTTCGTCCTGTAAAAAGGATAAAGAGACAGTAGAGGCAGGATCTACCTTTTACTATAAACTGGAGCGTATTGAGAATTTTGCTCCAGCTACAACAGGCGCAACCACTATATACTTTAGTTTCGATACCAAAAAAGAGATTGCAGCAACACAAGTAAAAACAACAGAATGGGATATGGCATTCGGCGGCATGCTGACCAGCTTCATCAGTGGTAATAACAGTGCTGAGGCAACCAACTATGGTGCTGGAAGCAATGCTGTAGGTGGAGTTGCAATCATCGAAAAACCTTTTGATCAGGTAACTGATGTGCCAGCTGATTCAGAATTCAAAACGGGAAAAGATGTGTTTGGTACTGACAAAGAAGGCGCTGCGGCTTCAGGAACAGGATGGTATCTGTATGATATGACGGGATTGATAAGAGGTGATGGCAGTGCAAGAAAAAAGCACGTAGCTTACGCTATGCCCGAAAAACGCACATTGGTTATCCGCACTGCAAAAGGCGATTACGCGAAAATAAAAATGATCAGCATTTACAAAGATGCATTTACAGCTGATAAATGGTTTATCGATGTACCAATGCCATTTTTTACGTTTGAATACGTTATAGTACCAAAAGGCAGCACTAAATTCCAAATCAAGTAATTTTATACATAAAAATTAAACATATGTTAAGCACAAATATTAAAGAAGCTACTAAAGAAGCACACTTAAACCTTGAAAAAAAAGTAGTACAAAAAATGAAAGCTATTCGTAGCGATGCTGACTACGCCGATTTTTTAAAACATTTTTATGTTTATTTTAATCAGGTTGAGCAAGCTATTGCACCTTATATTACCACAGATTTATTGCCTGATCATGCAGAACGTCGTAATTCTTCTTACTTAAAACAAGATATTGAAGAGCTTGGTTCAAACGTAAATGAACTTCCAACTGCAACTGCTCCAGAGATCAATAACACAGTAGAGGCGCTTGGCGCACTTTACGTAATGGAAGGTTCGATTATGGGTGGACCAATCATTGTAAAAATGTTAGAGAAATTCGGAATCACAAAAGGAGTTTCTTTCTTCTCTGGTTATGGTGAAGCTACAGGCCAGATGTGGGGAAAGTTTACAGCGGTATTAAATGCGCAAGCCAATAACGAAGCTGAAGAAGCGCTTGCTATTAAAACTGCAAATGATACTTTTTCCAATTTTGGAGAAGTATTTGGCGAGGTTAGCGTTGCCTAATGAAAATCAAATCTAAGATAGAGGGCTCGGACGATTGGTTGTTTATCGAAGAAATTCCTGAACATTATACTCCAAATACACCACTCTCTGAAAAGAACATAAACATTAAAAGTCTCCCTGCGCAGAAGCTGGTAAATTACCAGCTTAGCGCTGGTGGATTATTTCTTGTGCATGCCACGATGCAGTTTAATACTGGTGTTAAGGTACTTTCTGAAGTAGAAGGGGAAACCATCACCTCCCAATTCATATTTTATGGGACAAACCCCAATGTAGAGAAAAAGGATGCTAAAAGTAATCGCAGAGAGGGTAGCCGTCACAATATCCGTTACATTCCTTCTATAAAGGGAAAATATCAAATGTTGCCTGACATAGAGTATAAGTACTTTTTATTGGTGCTCTCTAAGTCCTATTATTTTCATTTGATAGACCAACATTCCTTATTGCATACTGATTTTGTAAAAGAAATTTTGAAGGGAAAATATACTTCTTTTGCAGCTAAGGATCTTCCGGTAACAACGGAAATGAAAAGAGTCATTAATGACATCTGTGAATGTAAAAGGACAGGTGAGTTAAAAAGATTGCATACCGAATCAAAGATTCTGGAATTGTTGATGTTACAGCTTGAACAGATGCAGTCTGGGGTTGAGGTTGAAAAATATCTGATCAAACAAGATGATCTGAAAAAGATCGAACATGCCCGGGAAATCCTTGATGCGGAGTATAGTTATCCGCCAACAATTATAGAGCTTTCCAAGCAAATAACCTTGAATGAATTTAAACTGAAACGGGGTTTTAAAGCATATTACGGAACTACCATTTATGGTTATGTAACTCGGCTAAGGATGGAAGAGGCACGTCGGCTAATTCTTGATGAGAAAAGGAGTGTAGGACAGGTGGCTACGGCTGTTGGTTTTAACCATCAAAGCCATCTTACAGATGCTTTTAAACGTTATTTTGGAATTTTACCAAGTGAAATTAAAGCTAACGAAGATTAAGCAAAGACTAGTCTTTGCTTAATTTCTTAATCGGTTTAAGTACAACCTTCCTAAATTCTACTTCCGAACCCTCTGCTTGTAGCGCAATTTGTCCGCTTTGAGCTGTGCAGTTCGTGCCGTAATTTGCAAGTTTATCATTTACCCAAACTTTCACTTTGTCGTCCAGGCATTCTACAACCATTTTATTCCATTCGCCTACTGGATTTTCTAAGCTATCTGCCAGCTTTTTTATCCGGCGTTGTTTCTTTCCATTTATTCCCCAGTTCTCTTTTGGGCCGCGTCTGGCTTCCATGTCAGGTACAGTAATATCTTCTTCAATACACCAAAAATCGCCTGCATTTTTATCCTGCATTTGTACTTCTATCGATTTTGGGAACATTCCATAAAGTGCTCTTGGTGTTGATGCATGAACCAATACGCCGCAATTTCCTGGCTTTGCAGAAAAACGGTATTGAACCTCTATGCTGTAGTTTTTGTAGTTTGCATCAGTAATTAGATGGCCGCGAGGATCACCCATACTAACCAGCAAACCATTGCGCACAATAAACGAAGGTTTTATATCAGGATTTTTGTCTTTGTCAGGGACATCGCTGTGCCATCCTGTTAAATCTTTTCCGTTAAATAAGTTCCTTTTTTGTGCAAAGGATACAGAGCTGCTTAAGCATAATAGTCCTATGAGTACTGCCTTGGTTACATTTGGTTTCATAAGTTAAATATAGTATAACCCAATATAATGGGAGAATAGAATTGAAATAAAATTTAATCTGGATATCTACACGCAAAAGAAGAAGCTGTACCCTTAGCTTCTGAAATACTACAATCCTTTCAGGAAAGCACCTACATCAATCTCAATAGTTTCGTTATAGTTAAGCTAAAGTATCCCTATAATGAACGGCATTTGAACGGATATTGAACGGACATTGAACGGACACTCAACGGGTGGGGCCGTTCAGCATCCGCTGAACGCTGGTTAATTAGAACTTAAGTAATTTACCTTTAGAGATACTCGGGCCGGACCCAAGTAGGTTAGCAATCAAACGTTTAGTTCGTACATTAGAAAAGAGAAAACCAAAACATTATATGTTATATTTAGCATATAATTGTCTCTAAAATGATAAAAAGATTAAGCCTGCTTGCTTTCGGTTTGTGTTTAACCAGTGTATCAATTGCACAGACCAAAACCCCTAAACCATATGGAGCCTTACCATCAGAAAGGCAATTGAAATGGCATGAGACAGAAATGTACTGCCTGATTCACTTTACACCAACAACCTTTCAGAACAAAGAATGGGGTTATGGCGATGCAGAGCCTTCTCTTTTCAATCCTACAAAATTTAATGCATTGCAAATTGTGGAAGCGGCTAAAGCTGGTGGGTTTAAAGGGATAATTGCAGTCGCTAAACACCATGATGGTTTTGCCTTATGGCCAACAAAAACATCAGACTATAACATTAGTAAAAGCAACTGGAGGAATGGTAAGGGGGATATGGTAAAGGATTTTCAGCAGGCGGCAAAACAGGAAGGATTGAAATTTGGGGTATATTGTTCACCCTGGGACCGAAATAATCCTAATTATGGTAGTCCAGCTTATGTTGATGTTTATAGAAAACAGTTAAAGGAATTGTATAGCAATTATGGCGAATTGTTTATGAGTTGGCACGATGGGGCCAATGGGGGCGATGGGTACTATGGTGGAAAAAAAGAGCAAAGGAAAGTAGATCAATCTAATTACTATGATTGGCACAATACCTGGGAAAATATAACCCGTAAAATGCAGCCTAACGCAGCTATATTTAGCGATGTTGGCTTGGACGTAAGATGGTTGGGGAATGAAAAAGGACTTGCACCTGAAACTAGTTGGGCTACGATTACAATTCAAGGGAAAAACGGAAAGCCAGCTATGCCGGGTTTCATGGATCAGGCTAATTTGGGCAGTGGTACAAGAGATGGTAAACAATGGGTTCCTTTTGAAGCTGATGTTGCATTGAGACCAGGTTGGTTTTATCATAAGGACCAGGATGATAAGGTAAAATCTGTTGCACAACTTTTTAATATTTATTGCAGCTCTGTAGGAAGAGGTGGCGGTTTGGATCTTGGATTATCGCCAAATACCGAAGGATTACTTCATCAAAATGATGTGGATACGCTGGCAAAATTTGGTGCAATGCTTAAACAAGTATTTGCAAATAATCAGGCTAAGCAGGCAAAAATTACTTTATCAAATGTTCGTGGCCAGGTAGAGTATCTGTTGAGTGCTGTTAATCGATCAGACATTCGTAAAAAGGAACTACTTTTATTCGGTTCTGCTAATTTAACTGATGCGGATCGTTACAGTTATTGGGCTACAGACGATGTGGTGCGTAATGTAACAGCCGAACTTGAATTTACAAAACCTGTAAATTTCTCCATCATCCAGTTACGTGAAAACATTAAACTAGGTCAAAGAATAGATAGCGTACAAGTGGAGATTTTTAAGAACAATGCCTGGCTACAAATTGCTAAAGCAACCAGTATTGGTGCTAACCGCATTATCCGTTTGCCTCAACCAGAAACAGCAGATAGGGTTAGGATAAAGTTTTATTCACCCGTATGTATTGCTGTGAGCGAGCTGGGAGTGTATTGATAGATGTTTAGCTTAATTCTTCTATTTGATCGGAATCATAAGTAAATATACCAGTCAGCGGTTTTAAGGATTGCTTTAGCATGGCTGAAGCAACTTTTTCTATTTTTATGCTGCGGTATTTTTTTAATCCAGCAATAAGCAAAGGATTTAAAACCCGCATTAGGCCAATCATGATGCCTTCACCGCTGCGGCGTTCCTTACGGTCGCCTACTAATAGTGATGGCCTATAGATATGTATGGCCTTAAAGGGAATGGTTTTAAGGTCACGTTCTACTTCGCCTTTTAACTTAGAATAAAAGATAGCGGAATCCTGATTTGCACCTAGCGCAGATACTAAATGGTATTGAGATACGCCATTTTGTTGCGCAATAAATGCGATATCCAATGGGTATTGATAATCTATTTTTCTGTATTGGTCTTTGTCGGGTGTTTTACTTTTAGTTGTACCTAGTGCACAAAATACGACATCTCCTTTGAGATGTTCCTGATGGTTTTCGAGTTGATCAAAGTCAATCACCACTTGTCGCAATTTTGGGTGCTGTAGGGGGATTTCTTTTCTCACTATAGCGGTAACCATTGTATAATCCGGGTGATCTAGCAGTTGTTGTAATAAACTGCTTCCAATTAAACCCGTAGCGCCTGCAACTATTGCCTCCATTTTATCCAAATATAGAAAATTAACAATCAGATAGGGCTATAAGTTTGCTTTGATTGAGTGTTATCGTGCCATCTGCAAGTATAATTATGGCGACATACCTCCGTTTGTAATGTATAAATAGTTATGTTTGTATATCAAATACATCAATTTTTAAGAAAATTATTGCCTATAAATGAGTACGAAAACTGCAGTTTCTCCATCAGAATTTGAATTGGTATCTGGTTTAGAGATCCACGTACAACTAAATACAAAATCTAAAATATTCTCCTCTGATAGTGCTTATTTTGGCGCAAAACCTAATGAACATATATCTCCGGTTTCTTTAGCCTTACCAGGTGCATTACCTAAATTAAACAAAGAGGTTGTTGCAAAAGCGGTAAGAATGGGTTTAGCATTAAATTGCACCATCAATCAGGTCAATTATTTTGATCGTAAAAATTACTTCTATGCCGATCTGCCGAAAGGATATCAGATCACGCAAGACAATAAGCCTATCTGTCAGAATGGTTTTATCAATGTGACTTTAAGTAATGGCGAAGAAAAACGGATAGGAATTAATAGGATTCATTTGGAAGAAGATGCCGGTAAAAGCCTGCACGATCAGAATGATAAATATTCGTATGTAGATCTGAATAGGGCTGGCGTACCTTTAATTGAAATCGTAACAGAACCCGATATCAGAAGCTCAGAAGAAGCCTCACTTTTATTAACGGAGATCAGGAAACTGGTTCGCCACCTAGATGTGAGTGATGGAAATATGGAAGAGGGCAGTTTACGTTGCGATGCAAATATCTCTATTCGTGAACAAGGAACTGTTGAATTTGGAACACGCTGTGAGGTGAAAAATCTGAACTCCATCAGAAATGTACGTAGGGCAATGGATTTTGAATATGGACGGCAGAAAGAAGTGATTCTGGCTGGCGGAAAAATTATGCAGAGCACGCTTACTTTTGATGCAGATCATGGCACTACGGCACCTATGCGAAGTAAAGAAGAAGCAAATGACTACCGTTATTTCCCAGATCCAGATCTTGCGCCAGTACATATATCAGACGAATGGCTGGCACAGATGAAATTTGATATGCCAGCATTACCTCAGGAAATCTCCAAAAAACTGGTAACAGACTTTGGTGTTAGTGATTCTGAGGCTACAATGCTGTCTGACGATCATGATTTGTATAGCTATTTTAATGAGGCCTTGCCTTTTGTCAATAATAAAAAGAGCCTGGTAAACTGGCTTACAGGTTCTGTTAGAGCCTTGTTAAATGAGCAGGAAATTGGAATAGCAGATTTTAAGGTGATACCAGAGCAACTTGCTGATGTCATCAATATGGTTGATGATAAACAAATCACCCAGCAGATTGCCTTGCAACAATTGTTACCAGAGCTGTTTAAAGCACCGGCAGACAATGTGATGGCACTGGCAGCAAAGCTAAACCTTTTGATTGTTGAAAATAACGATGAATTGTCGGCATTTGTAGACGAGGTTCTGCTGAAGTATCAAGCTCAGGTCGGGGCTTATAGAAAAGGAAAAAAAGGAGTGTTAGGGCTATTTGTTGGTGAAGTGATGAAACTTGCTAAGGGGAAAGCTAACCCATTGAAAATAAATGAATTGTTACAAGAAAAGTTAAAATAATGAAGATTATGATGAAGAGACTAGGATATATATTATTGTTGTGTGCTGTTTTTTCCGCCTGTAAGGATAAAGGAAGTTTTGTAATAGAAGGACAATTTAAAAATGCAAGTCCTGGTAGCAAAGTTTATCTGTTTGGCCTGCAGAAAGATCATCAAACGCCGTTGGATTCTACCGTATTTTCTGAAAATGGGGACTTTAAGTTTACTCACAGTACACCTGCGGTTGATTTCTTTAGAATCTCCTCTGGTCATAGTGAATATATGATCATCGCAAAAAATGGAGATCAGATTAAGATTAATGCGGATTTGGCTGATAAAACGCTTGCTTATAGTATTTCTGGTGCGATGGAAGCGGATAAGCTGGAAGAACTGAATAAAGTGAAAAACCAGTATATGGGCAAAATCTCTGAGATTCAGAAGAAATTTGATGATGCTGTAACCGCGCAACCTGATAAAAGGGACGTGATTATGGCGCAATTAAAACCAGCGTATATTCAGGAAATTAATGGCCTAAATAAAGCAGTGTTAAAGTTTGCACAAGACAACACAACTTCTTTGGCTAGCTTTTATGCCGTAAATCTTTTAAATCCTGCTGAGTTTGAAAAAGAGATGGTAGACTATGCTGATAAAATCAAAAGTAATTTTAACGATAATGCGGCTGTAACGGAGTTCTTGGTTAGAATGGCTAAGCTGAAATCAATACAAGTTGGACAGGCAGCGCCAGACTTTACCATTAATGGTATCGATGGGAAGCCAATTAAACTGTCTGATTTTAAAGGTAAATATGTGATGCTTGATTTCTGGGCCTCATGGTGTGTACCATGTAGAAATGAGAATCCGAATGTCGTTAAGGCTTATAATGCTTTTAAGGACAAGAATTTTACCATCTTAGGTATATCTCTGGATAAAGATGCTGCGGCATGGAAGAGCGCAGTTATTGCGGATAAATTGACCTGGGCTCAGGGTAGTGATTTGAAAGATTTCGATAGTCCTACTGCAAAGTTATATGCTATTGAAGCAATACCAAGTTCTTTTATCGTAGATCCTAGCGGAAAAATCATCGCTAAAAACCTTCGTGGCGAAGAATTGGATGCATTTTTGAGTAAGACTTTACGATAACCCTAAATTCATGTTAATATAGATGAGCTTATTAACAATTTGTTAACTTGGGTTTAACGCTACATTGTAATTGATTACCTAATTTCGTAACAAATAATTAAAGCTATGAGCACCGTAAAACAGAAGATACTTATTGTTGATGATGAACCAGATATTTTAGAGCTGATAGAGTACAACCTTAAAAAGGAAGGCTATCAGGTTTATTTAGCTGCAAATGGCCAGGAGGGAATTACGATTGCAAAAAAAGTGCACCCTGATTTAATTATCCTCGACATCATGATGCCGAAAATGGATGGTATTGAGGCTTGTAGATTAATGCGCGCAATTCCTGAGTTTAAAAACACATTTATGGTGTTCCTGACTGCTCGCAGTGAGGAGTATTCTGAAATTGCTGGTTTTAACGTAGGTGCAGATGATTATATCGCTAAACCGATTAAGCCTCGTGCATTGGTAAGCCGTATTAATGCAATCTTAAGAAGAAATTCAAGTGCTGATGAAGTGTCTGACAATAAAGTTGAAATAGGGGATTTGGTGATTGACAGGGAAGCTTATCTGGTTTATCAGAGCGGTAAGAAGGTTGTGTTGGCCAAAAAAGAATTCGAATTACTTTATCTATTGGCTTCTAAACCTGGAAAGGTATACACCAGAGAATCTATCTTAAAGAATATTTGGGAAGACTCTGTAGTGGTTACTAACCGCACTATTGATGTGCATATTCGTAAGCTGCGCGAGAAATTAGGCGAAACTTATGTGGCAACAGTTAAAGGAGTGGGCTATAAATTCGAACTTTCTTAGTACTTTTGTAGCTAAGAAATTCTTATCATATTGAAATATCCTTCCTTTAAAGATCTTATCCTATTTGAAAACGATGATTATATCGTAGTAAATAAACCGCCGTTTGTAGCTTCATTAGACGAGCGCGGCGGTTCGGGAGAAGTAAATATTCTTCGCCTTGCAAAGCAATATTCCGCTGATGCACAGGTATGTCACCGTTTAGATAAAGAAACATCTGGTGCCATTATTATCGCTAAAACGCCTGAAGCATATCGCAATGTGGCGATACAGTTCGAAAAGCGTAAAATCAACAAAACTTATCATGCCGTTGTGGATGGTCAGTTTACCTTCAAAGAGCTTTTTATTGACCTACCTATCTTAAATGATGGCAATAAAAGCGTTACGATTGACCGTAAAGAAGGCAAACGTGCAGAAACTATCTTTAATACGATAAAACATTACAGGCATTATACTTTGGTAGAATGTAAGCCGATTACCGGACGTATGCACCAAATCAGAATTCACCTGGCCACGCAGCGTGCTGCAATTGCGGGTGATGATATGTACAGAGGTAAGCCGGTATTCCTTTCCAGCATCAAAAAAGACTATCGCATAGCAAAAGATGACGAGGAGCAACCTATTATGAAACGTTTTGCCCTACATGCCAGACACCTTGTATTTAAGGGATTGGACGGACAGGATATCGTAATAGAAGCACCATATCCTAAAGATTTCGCCACACTCATTAAGTTATTAGATAAATTTGATGCTTAAAAATTAGATAAAGATGTACGTTAGGTTAGTGAATTATGTAGACGCAATTAATCAGTACAGGAAAACAAAGATCTCCAACCGGAATTTTCTTGTCATTGCGGCACTAATTGTAGGTATCCTTGCTGGCCTTGCCGCATCTTTACTTAAAGCCATAACGCACCACATCGAAGAATTTTTGCAGACTGGCTTTCAGTGGCAGTATAAGTATTACCTATTTTTCTTCTTCCCTTTTATCGGAATCTTGTTGTCGGTCATGTATGTCCGTCGCTTTATCAGGAAGGGGAAGTTTGAAACGGGCCTAACACCATTACTATATACGATTTCTAAAAAATCAAGTAAGGTTGAGCCTCATAATGCCTACTCGCAGATTATTACAGCAGCCTTAACTGTTGGTTTTGGCGGTTCTACGGGACTGGAAGCACCTATTGTAACCAGTGGGGGGGCTATCGGTTCTATTGTTGGCCGTTTCTTAGGTTTATCCTATAGAGAGACCACCATGTTGCTGGCTTGTGGTGCAGCGGCAGGTATTGCAGGTGCATTTAACAGTCCGATTGCTGGAATGGTCTTCGCAATAGAAATTTTACTTCCAGAATTTACCATTCCCGCATTTATACCCTTATTATTAGCCTCGGCAACTGCAGCGGTAGTGGCGCGTTTGTTTTACAACGAACAGCTTTTTTTTCTGGTTACGGAAGGCTGGAAAATGAATGCGCTGATCTATTATGTATTGCTGGCAGTATTGATTGGTATTTTCTCCATCTATTTTACAAAGATTAATGCTTTTATAAAAAGCTCTTTTTATAAGATAACCAATCCCTATAAGAAAGTAGTGATAGGCGGTTTAATGTTGGGCTTGTTGGTGTTTTTATTTCCAACTTTATATGGAGAGGGCTATATTACTATCAAAAGCCTTTTGGGAGGTAATTATACCGCTTTACTTACAAATAGTATATTTTCTGAATACAGTAGTTTACCATGGGTGATTATTCTGTTTACCGTTGTTACTGTTTTTGCTAAATCTGCAGCTACGCTAATTACCTTAAGTGCTGGTGGTAATGGGGGAATTTTTGCACCTAGTTTAATTATGGGTGGCTTAATGGGCTTTGTTTTGGCATTTACGATTAATACCCTGGGCATTGCGCATTTAAATGTGGCTAATTTTATTGTTGCCGGTATGGCCGCATCGTTAAGCGCTATTATGCACGCGCCTCTTACTGGTATCTTTTTAATTGCAGAGATTACGGGTGGCTATGTTTTAATGGTTCCTTTAATGATTACATCGGCAATAGCCTATCTGATTAACAGAAATAAAAATCAACATTCTATCTATACCAAACCTTTAGCAGAAAAGGGAGAACTTTCATCATTGGAAGATAAGGATACCACAGTGCTGAATATGATGAAATTAAGATACCTGGTGGAAAGTGATTATTTGGTACTGAATGAACATGATTTAATTTCAGCACGATTGAATGAGATTTTACAGTCTAAAAGGAACTTGTTTCCAGTTGTAGATGATGAGAAAGTCTTTAAAGGACTGGTGTATGTGGAAGATATTTTAAGAAAAGGGACAGATCAAGCCGAGGAGTGGTCTGTTAATAACTTGATGCAGGCAGCTCCAGCTGTAGTGGTTATTTCTGATCATTTGAAAATCGTTTTGCAGAAAATGGAAAAGGAAAATGCCTGGTTGTTGCCGGTGTTGGATGAGGCAGGTTTATATATGGGCTTTGTATCTAAGACTGCTATTTTTAATAAATATAGGGCTTTGTTGAGTCGACAGGCAGATTATATGGGATGATAAACAAAAAAAAACTCCTGACATCATCAGGAGTTTTTTTTGTTTATTCTACGGCTCTCTTCAAGCCAAATTTCTCTATCTTACTGTATAGGTGACTGCGCTGAATTTCAATATCATCAGCAGTTTTGGAAACGTTCCAGTTGTTTTTCTCCAATTTAAATTTGATAAACTCTCGTTCAGCATGATCTTTATAATCCTGAAAGTTATTGAATTTCTCATAGTCAATCGAAGATCCGTTTTGTGATCCCGCATGACCATTGTTCGAACCCATCGCACCAATGTTTGTTCCACCACCTGGATTAGCGAAAGAGATAACATCGTTTTCTGTGATGGATTTGTCACTTAAAATAATCAGACGCTCAATCATATTATGTAACTCACGAACGTTTCCTGTCCATGGTAACGCTTGTAAGGCTGCCATAGCGCCATCACTGATCTTCTTAGCAGGCATTCCATAATCACGGCAAATCTCTTCCAGGAAGTTTCCTGCAATTTCAGGAATGTCTTCCGTTCGTTCGGTTAAATGAGGAACATGTATGTTGATTACATTTAAACGGTGGTATAAATCCATACGGAAATTACCAGCTTCGATTTCTTTTAAAAGATCTTTGTTGGTTGCAGCAAGTACCCGAACGTTTACTTCCTGTTCTTTTTCGCCACCTACGCGGGTAATTTTATGTTCTTGTAAAGCACGTAATACTTTTGCTTGTGCAGAAAGGCTCATGTCGCCAATTTCATCTAGAAATAGTGTACCACCATTTGCCAATTCAAATTTACCAATGCGTTGTTTTACTGCGGATGTAAAAGAGCCTTTTTCGTGACCAAAAAGTTCACTTTCAATCAACTCAGAAGGGATAGCTGCACAGTTTACCTCAATAAGCGGATTTTCAGCTCGCTGAGATTTTTCGTGTAACCAGCGTGCGACTAATTCTTTACCACTACCATTTGCACCGGTTATTAAAACCCTTGCTTCGGTAGGTGCAACGCGTTCAATCGTCTCTTTAATTTTGTTGATGCTGTCAGAGCTACCAAGAATATCCCTTGTTTTGCTGGCTTTTCTTTTTAAGACTTTAGTTTCAGTAACTAAAGTACCTCTATCAAGCGCATTTCTAACCGTAATTAATAACCTGTTTAGATCAGGTGGTTTAGAAATAAAGTCGAAGGCACCTTTTTTACTAGCTTCTATGGCAGTTTCAACTGTGCCATGTCCAGAGATCATAATAAAAGGAAGATCCGGACTAAAGGCTAATGCTTGTTCAAGCACTTCCATACCATCCATTCGATTCATTTTGATGTCGCAAAGAACAAGATCGTATTTCTTTTTCTTAATGAGTTCTAATCCCTCAACACCATTGTCTATATCTTCTACTTCGTAGTTTTCGTATTCTAAAATTTCACGAAGGGTATTTCTTATTGCCCGCTCATCATCAATTATCAATAATTTTGCCATAGGTACTGCTAGTCATTTTTGCGTTAGGCTACTAATATAATTTATATTATCAATAACGCCTTAAAAAATAAAAAAATGCAAGCCTATAAGCCGGGTTCTGTTCCCAATAAATTAGGATTCTACCATTAATCTACTATAAATGTTGCCATTTATCTCTAACGACCTACCCACTAACATCGGACGAGCAGCCCTACATACGTTAGCCTATTTGGTCTTTCAACTCCCGGGGTTTACCACTCTTCCGGTCGCCCGGAAAAATCGTGAGCTCTTACCTCACGTTTTCAACCTTACCTGTACTTAAAAGCCATCGGCGGTATATTTTCTGCGGCACTTTCCATAACTCAGGCATTCAGTCCTGAGCCTCTTCCCGTTAGGAAGCGAGATGCTCTGTGTTGCCCGGACTTTCCTCTTTCCCTTTTGATCGGGCCAGCGATAGAACAGCTTGCATTTTGAACAAAGATACAAAATCTTAATTTATATCTCAGCGGCACCGTTTATCGTTGGTGAGGAGTTTAGTTCGGATCTATTGCCGGGTTTTAGATTAAAATTGGAAGAAGTATTTCAGACCGAGGTTCCAGATCTTCGCGAGGAAGTTCTTGTTACCGTTGAGGAAGGAAAAGCTGATTGATTTCAATACATTTGCCTTTTTAATATTAACCATAAACAATCGAACCAAAATTATGAGTAATTCAACCAATTCTCCAATAAGCCACAATGTATATTTCGAAGGTAAAGTTCAAAGTCTTGGACTGGAAACAGCAAAAGGTAAAGCTACCGTTGGGGTAATGAAAAAGGGAACATATACATTTTCTGCCTCTTCACCTGAAAAAATGGTCATTATATCGGGTAGTATGGATGTAAAACTAACAGCAGATGGAGAAGCTAAAAAATATACTGAACAAGAAGAATTTGATGTGGCCGCGGGAACTTCGTTTGAAGTGTCATGTAATGATGATGTAGCTTATTTATGTTATTACGGGTAATAGCAAAAGCGGGTATCTCTTAATTTAGTTTATAAGATGCCCGCGTTGTTTTGTTACACACGAACCATTTTACATTTGCTTCTACATAAGATTTGGGTCTTTTTCTGGCTGACTCTTAGTTTTTGATTTTAGAAATTCATCAGACATTTTTTTCAAGGTGTTTAGTTTCTCCTGGACAATGCTGTTTTTCTCTTTTAATGCTGCCGATTTCTTAAAAAGTTCGGTGTAGATCTCCCCATTGAAATTGTGGTTTTGGTTTTCATTGACATTTTTCATATTGAGATGGTTTACTAGGGTAGGTGTCTTTAATTGATTGAATTTAAGTGTTTTAATGTTAAGTTTTGATCAGTTTACAGTTAAGTTTTTGATCATATCGGCGGTGTATGCTGGTAAAGAACGTACAAGCTTTTTTCTTATGATTTAAATAGAATTAGATCTGACTAAAATCATTAAAATCGGGCTATTGTTAAGGTGATGTTAATCATTTGTAACGTTATTAAACATTTTGAAAGTAAATTAAACTTTGATAATGCTAATTTGAAAAATAATAATTAACATTGATCAGAGGATTAAATGTAAGACGATTTTCAGGATATGACCAGATATAACCAATTTAGTGATTTCGAGCTGATTCTCAGGTTAAAAGAAGATGATGAGTCTGCCTTTACTGAAATCTATGAGCGCTATAAATGGGTACTCTATAGTCATGCCTACAAGAAACTTAAAAATAGGGAAGAGGCGAAGGATGTAATCCAAGAGCTTTTTGCTGGGCTTTGGACTAAACGAAATGTGATAAACTTCAACGCTAACTTATCGGGGTATCTGTATACCGCAATGCGGAACAAGATATTAAATATCATTGCACATCAGCAAGTGGCAGATAAATACATCGATTCACTGGAAGCTTACACTAGCCAAAATAGTTTTTTGACTGACCACCTGATTAGGGAAAAGCAGCTGGCTATGCAGATTGAGCAGGAAATAGATTCTTTACCACCCAGAATGAAAGCTTTATTTTTGCTGAGCCGGAAAGAATACCTTAGTCATCGTGAAATCGCATGTAAAATGGAAATTTCTGAGGAAACTGTAAAGCGGCAGATGAAGAATGCATTAAAGACCCTTCGCCTGAAACTAGGCATATTTAGCTTTTTTTTATTTTTTTTATGCTTCATCTAACCCTTGCGGTTTAGCTTCCTGTCTTAGTCATTAGTAATAGGAATATTGCTTTTGACCAGATATATGAATAGAGCAGAAATTAAAGATTTATTGGCGAAATACAAGGCGAACGCCTGTACTGATGCGGAGCTTGAGATTCTTGAAAGCTGGTACCTGGAGTATGAAAATACCGACCTTCCTGAGTTATCAGACAAAGAAAAGAAAGCTGATCTTGATGAGATCTGGAAAGGTATGCCTATAGCTCATTCCGGGGCTCGGCGTTTTCGTTGGTCGCATCTTTCTGTGGCAGCAATTGTGCTCATTGCGCTATCCGTTGGTTTTTTCTTGTATAAAATTAAAGATACGCCGTCTCAGCTGGCGCATACAAAGACCAATGACATTGCCCCTGGGGGAAACAAAGCAATTCTAGTTTTAGCCGACGGCAAGAGAATTTCTCTGACGGATGCGCCTGATGGTACGGTTACTCATATAGGGGGAATTACAATTGTGAAAAAATCTGATGGACGTTTAGTTTATAAGGTTATGAATAGTGGGCAAGAACAAAGAGGTGAATTAAAGTACAATATCATCGAAACTCCTGTTGGGGGACAATTTCAGGTAGATCTTCCGGATGGGACCAGGGTTTGGCTTAACGCGCTTTCTTCAATCAAATTTCCTGCGAGTTTTGCCGGACAGGCGTTTAGAAAGGTAGCTTTAAAGGGGGAGGCATATTTCGAAGTAGCAAAGAATAAAAATCAGCCTTTTAGAGTAAGCACAGACAAGCAGGAAGTAGAGGTTGTAGGTACGCATTTTAATATTAATGCCTATCCAGATGAACTCGCAGTTAAAACTACTTTATTGGAGGGTAGCGTAAAGGTAAATGGTGAGTTTATCAAGCCGGGGCAGCAATCTGTTGTTACATCAACCGGTTTAAGAATATTTAAAACAGATCTTGAAGCTGCGCTGGCCTGGAAGAACGGACTCTTCATGTTTGATAGTGAAGCGCTTGAAAGCGTGATGCGAAAAATCTCTAAATGGTACGGTGTAACCGTAAAATATAGCAATGAAGAAGTGAAGACATTGGTGTTCGGGGGGACGGTTTCAAAGTTCGATAATGTTTCTAAGGTCTTAAAAATGATGGAGCTAACAGGTGACGTACATTTTAAGCTTGAAGGGCCAGTGATAACTGTAATGCCATAATCATAGATTAATAAACGAGCAAATTAAACGACATGAAAATTTACAAAGACGATCCTTAGCGGCCTTAGCTAAATTGGATAGCTCAGAAAAAAGAGCCCCGATTCCCGTCGGAGCCCTTAAATGTCTGGTAGCTATTCATTTGATATTGTGTGCCAACAACAAAGTTTTTAACCAATCAAACAACCAAATGTATAAAATTTCTACAAGAATTTTAGGCAAGCCTCCGGGCTGCATAAATAAACTATTGCTTATTATGAAGCTCTGGATTTTACTAATGATTATTGCAATAACGGAGGTCAGTGCAACGGGACTTGCTCAGACTGTTACCTTAAAGCAACATAATATTACATTCGATCAGTTTTTTAAAGAGATCAGAAAACAAACTGGTTATAATGTTTTATGGACACTGAAAAAGATCGAAAATACAAAAACGATTGATGTTGATTTTAACAACACCCCCTTGGCTACGGCGATGAGCCAGAGCCTTATCGGTCAGTCATTAAGTTATGTGATTGAAGATAAAACTATCATCATTAAGGATCTTGACAGGTCGGGGCAGCAAAACGTTGCTACTGGAAAAATTACCGGTATCATTAGTGATGAAAATGGACAGCCCCTTGCTGGAGCGAGTGTGAAGATTATTGAAGCTAAAAAAGTGGCTATGACCGACCAGAATGGGATTTATTCCATAGCGGTTGCTCCTGGTGTGTATACTTTGGAGGTTTCCTATATTTCATATGCTACACAAAAGGTAAGCAATGTGAAGGTTACGGCCGATAAATCTCAACTGATAAATGTTAAGCTGCAACCAGATCCTAAAGACCTTAAAGAGGTAATGGTAACTGCCCTGGGTATTAAGCGCGAAGAGAAATCTCTGGGCTATTCTGCACAAAAACTTGATGGTTCAACGGTCTCTGACGCTCCAGCCAGTAACTGGCTAAATGCGCTTGAAGGTAAAGTTGCGGGCTTAAACATTCAGAAGGCAGATGGACCAATGGGTTCCTCAGATATCATTTTAAGAGGTGATAAATCTCTGCAATTGGGTAATAGTGGTGCGCTGATCGTAATTGATGGGGTACCGATAAGCAATCAGATTAGTGGAAACGGTGGTGGAGCTTATTCTTCTGCAGAACCTTCACTTGATTTCGGTACTGCCGTAAGTGATCTTAGCCCGGATGACATTGCCAGCATTACCGTACTAAAAGGTGCTGGTGCAACGGCGCTATATGGTTCCAGGGGTGCGAACGGCGCAATTATCGTAACTACCAAATCTGGTGGTGCACGTAAGGGATTGGGCATCACGATAAATTCCAATACCTCGATAGATCAGGTGAATAATTTCCCGGATTATCAGTATGAATATGGGCAGGGTGCAGGTTCGGATGTAACTTATTACTCTTACGGAACTTCAGAAGATGGAGGGAGTACATCAGGAACCAGCTCTGGCTGGGGTCCAAAACTCAATACTGGAGTTAAATATTTTCAGTACGATCCAATAACCAAAACACAGAGTAAAGAAAGATTGCCATGGGTGGCTTATCCTGATAATAGGAAAGGTCTTTTCCGTACCGGTCTTACGACCAATAACGCTATTTCTATTGAAGGTGGTAACAGTACTACCACAGCCAGGGTATCTGTAAATAACACCTTTAACAGATACATTCTGGAAAATACATCTTATCAGCGGACCAATGTGAATTTTTCATTAACGCAGAAAATTAGTCCCAAAATGCAGATCTCTACCAAGATCAACTATTATAATAAATCGTCAGACAACCTGCCAAGTACGGGGTATAGCAATCAAACCGCGTCTTATTTTTTGATGTTTACCAACGCCAATGTGGATTTGAATTGGTTTAGAGATTACTGGGCCTCAGAAGATGATAAACAAAACAGGCCATTTAGTTCTGTGCCTGATAATCCTTACTTTGCTTTGTACGAGGAGTTGAATCCGATGAAGAGAAATGGTGTTTTTGGTAACATTAATTTCAATTATAACATCACAAAAGACCTCACATTTACGGCTAAAACGGCTATTGATATGTATGATGATATCAGCTCGAACAGACAGCCGATGAGTGCTCATCATTATACCAACGGATTTTATAAGGAGCAAAATATTATCCGTTACGAGCAAAATTCAGATTTTTTATTGAACTATAAAAGAAAGCTCGGTAAAGATTTTAGCATGAGTGCAGCCATTGGGGGAAACCGAATGCATTCGATGTACAACAGAACAATTGGCAGTATAAATAAATTACTGATCCCTGGAGTCTACACGCTTACCAATGGGATTGATAGACCTGTGTTGGTTGGCTATAAAGAAGAAAAAGCTATTAACAGCGCCTATGGTTTTGTCAATTTATCATACAGGGATTATTTGTTCCTGGAGGTGACGGCGAGGAACGACTGGTCAAGTGTTTTCTCTGGTGCCTACAATTCTTATTTCTATCCTTCGGCTAACTTAGGTCTTGTGGTGTCCGATATGCTGAAATTGAGCAGTAATACACTTTCCTATCTGAAAACCAGGTTCTCTTATGCGGAGGTGGGGAATGATACACGACCTTACCGGATAGAGAAATATTATGCTTCGAGCAATTTTCCATCTAGTGTTACGAATCCAACAACACTTAATAATTCTAATCTGAAACCTGAAAGAACAAAAAGTTATGAAGCTGGTTTGGAGGCCCGGTTCTTTAAAAACAAGATCGGAATTGACTTTTCAGCCTACCTGACTAATACCTACGATCAGATCTTAAGTGTGCCTGTAGAGCGGGCTAGTGGCTATTACAACTATGTAATGAATGCGGGTTTGGTGCGCAATATGGGATTAGAATTGCAGGCCTGGGCTAAGGTGCTCACACGAAAAGATTTCTCCTGGAGAACAACCATAAATGGGGCCATTAACCGTGGAAAGATCGTATACCTTAAAGATGGTATAGAAAATCTGGAATTGTATGCAATGGGGTCTTCCGGCGTTTCATTAATGGCTATCCCAGGCGGAAGTATAGGTGATATATATGGCCGCGGTTATTTGCGTAACCCAAATGGTGATATAGTTTATTCTAATGGTGTACCACAGCTTACCCCGGATATTGTTTATCAGGGAAGTGCAGTTCCTAAGTTTAAAGGAGGTATTGGTAATGAGTTTACTTATAAAAGGTTCAGGTTGAATGTTTTGTTTGACGGAGAATTTGGTCATAAAAAATACTCACTTTCTAATTCTGTAATGACTACATCGGGTAAGCTGAAAAGCACTATACCGGGCAGGGAGCAAGGGGGGATTCTGGGGACAGGTGTAATTCTAAATGATGACGGTTCATACCGCCCTAATGATGTAGTGGTTAGTCCTTCTGTGTATTACAATGCGCACTTTGATCGTGTAAATGCAGAAGCGAATATTTTTGATGCAAGTTATATCAAATTAAGAGAGGCCCGGTTAGATTATACCATCAAATCCAAATACCTGGAAAAAATGGGCATCAGAAATACCTCTGCCGGCGTATTCGGACGCAATCTATTCGTATGGAGTGCCTGGCCAATTTTTGATCCGCAAAGCAGCACCCTTAACGGAGGAGTGATGGTACAAGGAATAGAGGTTGGACAGTTCCCTACCACCCGGACATTTGGATTCAATTTTAAACTTTCATTTTAACAGTTATACAGATGAAAAAGATACATTACCTGGTTTTAGCTTTTGCCATCATTTCGGCACTAAGTTGTACAAAGGATTTTGATAATATGAGGAAAGACCCGAACTCTATAAAAGACATTACTCCGGGGACGCTTTTATCACAAACTTTGTATACTGCCACCACAACAAATATCGCTGCCGCCAGAAGCATAGGCAATGAGCTGATGCAATATACGGTACAAAAAAGTGAGAATGCCTTTGTACAGCGTTACGATATAAGGGCTACTGAAGGCAATAATTTATGGAATAAGCATTATACCATGCTGAATAATGCTCAGGATATGCTTATACGTGCAGAAAAAGAAGGTAACGCCAACTATACGGCTGTTGCGCTGACCTTAAAAGCATGGATGATGTCGGAGTTGACTGATGTTTTTGGCAATGTTCCTTATTCTGAAGCGCTAAAGGGAGATGAGCTGGAGTTTTTGCCGAAATACGATAAACAGCAGGATATTTATGAGGATTTGCTGGGTAATCTGGATAAGGCAGCATTACTATTTAATGATAAGGAAAGACTTGATCAAGGAGGAGATATCCTTTATGGAACGCAGGAGGCTGCTCAGGTTACCTGCTGGAAAAAGTTCTGTAATTCCTTACGCCTGCGTTTATACCTCAGGGTAAGTAATCGTCCTGAAATGAATAGTCCGGCAAAGATCAACTCAATTGTCAGCAATCCAGATGTATATCCTATATTCACCGGCGCTTCGGATCAGGCTTATCTTGCATTTACCAATACAGAGCCATTTTACAATCCTTATTTCAATTTAACCAATGTAGATTTCGGTGCCAATTACTGCCCAAGTAACTTTATCCTTCAGATGATGCAGGATTTTGGTGATCCGAGAATCCCAATTTGGTACAATAAGAACGGATTAGAATATGTAAGTACCCAAAGTGGATTCCCTAGCGGAATGGCAGGTACTATTTTTAGTCTGCCAACTTCTTATATTAATTATACACTGCACGAAAGTCCACGCTTAGGAATGATTATGAGTTACTCAGAGCTCCAGTTTATTTTGGCAGAAGTGGCATTGAAAGGATGGATACCGGGAGGGAATGCCCAGGCGCAGATTTATTATGAAAATGGCGTTAGAGCCAGTATGACGTTTTGGGTGGCAACTTTACCGGCAACCTACCTTAGCCAGCCAGGCGTAGCTTTTGACGGAAACCTGTCTACCATTATCAATCAGAAATACCTCTCTCTATTCTATGTTGGACTGGAATCCTGGTTCGACTACCGTAGGACAGGTTATCCTGCGCTTATTGTGCATCCACAAGCTAGCAATGGTGGTAAAATGCCACGACGTCTGTTATATCCGATAGTTACACAGGCTTACAATAAGACGAATTACCTGGAGGCAGTTAGCTGGATAGGTACAGATAACATCAACGTGAAATCGTGGTGGGAACAATAATATTATCATTATAAAAATATATAGAGATGAAAAAATTAATTTATTCATTTGTGATCATTACTGTTTCAGCTATGATGCTGACAGCCTGCTTCAAGCAAAAGGATACTTTATTGGGCACACCAACGGTAAATGTTAGCGTAGCTTCGGTACGTAATCTGTATACGGGTTCGGCTGTACAGCTTACTGAAGAGAATACTGGAGTTTCACGTCTGGCTGGAACAGTCATTTCCGATGTGGCTGGAGGAAATATTGCAAAGGGACAATTTGTAATGGTACAAACTAAGGATGGCGTAACCGCCGGAATTGTGGTGACTTTAAAAGATACGGAAGATGTGCCTTATGTGCCGGGTGATTCATTGGTTATAGAAATCCAGGGAAGTACGATAAACAGGGTTAAAGGAAGTCTACAGTTGATGGATATACCTAAAACTAAAATTACAAAAGTGGCGCAGGGAAGGTTTGTGAAAACTTTACTGATCACATTGGACGAGCTTGCAAAAAACTTTAATAAATACGAGAGTATGTTGGTTAAAATAGCAGGTGCGGATTTAGTTCCAGTTCCGGTAGCCAATGAAACTTATGCTGGAGAGAAAGGGCTTGATGATGGATCTACTGATACAGATGTAAAACTTTCGACAGAATCTGGAGCTACTTTTGCAACTACTAAAGTGCCGGTTAATGCCAATTTTACAGGTATAGCCACCTACAATAATCCACAGGGTAATACCACAGCCGGAGCTACCATGCAATTACGTATGCGGAGCATTAACGATGTGGAGATTACGAGTGCTCCGTTAAATGCCGATCTGGTGATTAGTGGATTTATGGCCGATCCAAGAGGAGGAGATGCCCCTGCGGCAGGTACATCCTCTGGTTATTCAAATGGTGTTACGGTAGTGCATAAGGGCTCTTATGAATACATCCAGCTAATGGCACTGCGTGATATCGATTTTGCAGTAACACCTTATTCAGTAGTTGTAGCCTCTAATGGAACAGTTACCGCAAATGGTTGGGCTGCCGGCGGAACGCTTACTTTTAAATTTAACCTTACTGCGGGTACTGCAAAGGCGGGTACTTTCCTTTACGTAGGTGGACCGGGTAAAGTATTGGGTGGATATTGGAACTGTGGGCCTACTACAGACATGAGCAATGGCAACTGGATCAGAATAATTAATGCACCCGCGGCTGCCTATGATGATTTTGGTACAGCTGCTGCAACCATGGGGAATATGGCGGGGGATGGTAGTAATGTTGCCGATGGGATTGCAATATTTGCAGGAACAACAGTCACTCCAACATCAGTTCCTATAGATGCGGTTTTCTACGGTACAAAAATTACCACTGCTTATAATGCAGCCAATAAATGGGGGTACAGGGTTCCTTTGAATGATCATTATAATCCTGTCAATCCGGAAACCGGGGAGGCTCAGCCATTCTTTGGACAAGGTACTAATTTGTACATGTATAGGCAGCCTGCTGCCGATGTGGGTGATTACTCTAAACTCGGCGGTGTGGTGAGCAAGAACGCATGGATCATACCGCGAGAAACAACCAGTCTTTCTATTGGTACTTTATCTTGTCCTGAAGCGGCTGCACTTAACCTGCAAAGCATCGAATCAGGCTCAGGAGTTACTTACTTTAGAAAATAACCTGTTAATATGTTAAATATGAAATATCAATATAGATTATACCTGTTTGTTTTTTTACTGTTTACAGCCTTTACACAGCCGGGTTGCAGTAAGAAAGCTGAAACGGAAAAAGCAAAAGTAGAAGAGGTTATTGTAGAGAAGGGGGTAGATCATCCCTCTACTGAATACGTATCCCTTATTCAGAAGAATACAGATCTGATTAAAACGGTAAATACAAACGTAACTTCCACTCCATCAGCAGGAATAGAGGAAACAGATATTACCTGCATCAGTGCCGGAAATGTTCCAATGGCAATTTTCTTGCTCAAAGTAGATCTTTCTGATCCAAATATAAGTATGGAGGCTTGTATGCCTAATGATAAGAACGCCTATGGTTTTCAGACCGTAAGGAGTATGATTACAGCTAAGAATGCAAGTTATACAAATCGGGAAGTTATTGCAGCCACCAATGGTGATTACTTTAATGAGCTCGGTGTGCCCTTGGGGATGGTTTATAGGAATGGAGTGCTTACACGTAACCATCAAGATAAGTATTATTTTCTAAGTATCTTGAAGGATAATACATGCGTTATAGGCGATAATAAAAACTATATATCCTATGTAACACGAATTAAAGAAGGTTTGGGAGCCAGGTATTTATTGGTTAAGGATGCGGAGTTAACCACTGCGGGACTGGATGAAAATGTTGAGCCCAGAACAGCAGTGGGGGTAATCAATAGTAAGAAACTAGTTTTTCTAATTGTTGATGGAAGAAGGACTGGGTATTCTGCTGGAATCACATTAGCTGATGAAGCCAAAATACTGAAAGCTATTGGGGTTCGTGATGCGGTGAATCTTGATGGTGGAGGTTCTAGTACTTTTATTGTGAAAAATAGTGTTGGAGGTTATGAAACACGAAATAGACCTTCAGGAGATGTAGAACGGGCAGTGGCAAATTCATGGATGATTATGCGGAAAAAGTAATATTTAAGGAAGTATTTGAATCTCAGTAAGACGAGAATACTAAAAAAAAAAGAGCCTATATCATATTTTTTATGATGCAGGCTCTTTTTTTTTAAGCCCATTTGGATTTTTTTTTAGTTTTTCAGGATTGTTTTTGTGGCTTTATTTGTATTTAAAATCATTGTTTTTTGTTTGTTTTTAAACTTAATATTGGTTTAATATTCTTTTAATATGTTATAAATACTTTCGAAAGCATGACAGTGCATAACAGTTATCCGTTTTTAATGCAATAAATTCGGTTAACCAAGTATAAAAATTATGAAAAAAAATCTTTACAAAGTATTGGGTGATTCCAGTCGGTACAGTTTGACTTTGCTGCTACTACTGTTCTTTAAGCTGGCCTTTTCGCAAGAGAAAACCGGAGTCATAAAAGGAAAAATTACAGATGATTCAGGATCCCTGCCATCAGCATCAGTTTTGGCACTGGGTACAAAGAACGGAACAACGGCAGATGCTAATGGTAACTATTCCATTAGTCTTCCGGAAGGAACTTATACACTTTCTGCTTCTTATATCGGGTACACCAAATCTGATAAAGCAGATGTTAAGGTAACTGCGGGAAAAGAAACAATTGTCAATTTTAAGTTATCGTCAAATACGCAGCTAAAAGAAGTGGTGGTTACCTACGGTAAGCAGAAGTTGAGAGAGGTAACCGGTGCGCTTACACAAATTGATGCTGCTGGATTACAAGATATGCCTGTAGGACAATTTGCGCAGCAGCTACAAGGCAAAGTAGCCGGTGTACAGATTGCACAGAGCAGCGGGCAACCGGGGAGGGGAATGGAATTCCGTATCCGTGGGGCAGCATCGCTTTTCTTGACCAATCAGCCATTGTTTGTGGTAGATGGTTTACCTATTACGGGTAGTATCAATAACATTAATCCTTCCGAGATCGAAAGCTTTACAGTACTTAAAGATGCGTCCTCGACTGCATTGTATGGTTCGCGTGCAGCAAATGGGATAGTGTTGATTACGACTAAACATGCTAAACCCGGGGATTCAAAAATAGAATTTAGCAGTAACTACGGAATTCAAAAAATCCCTTCCAATCGTGTTCCCAAAATGATGAATGCAAGAGAGTTTGCAACATTTATGAAGGAACGATACGAGGATCAGAAAATATTTCAGCCTACTTATGTAGTGCCCGCTGATCAATTGGCTGCTTATTCAGATCCGCTTAAATATGATGTAGGTACAAACTGGTATGATGTGTTAACACAGTCGGCCCCAATACAGAGTTATGATTTAACGATACAATCCGCTAACGAAAGGTCTTCATCCACCATTGTGGCAGGATATCAGTCGCAGGAAGGTGTAATCATCAACACGGATACAAAGTTGTTTACGCTACGTCTTAATCAGGAACTGAGTTTAAGTAACAATAAATTAAAAATTGGTTTTAACCTGGCTCCAAGTTACCGCAAAGATCATAACAACAGGTTAGCTACTGATGGAGTAAATGGGTTCTTTGAAAAGGTTGTAGAGGCTAGTCCTTTGTTTTCGCCGGTTAACCCGGATGGAAGTATGCCAAAGTTGGTTACCTCACCGGGTATGGTGGCTTATATCAATCCCTATGCTCAGTTTACAATGTCCAAAGACGATTATAGAACAACACGGATATTGGGAAATGCCTTTTTAAACTACGAGTTTTTAAAAGGACTGACGTTAAGGACTAATTTGGCAGCAGATAAAGGAGCGGAGACGCGTGATCAGTTTACACCAGCTTTTATCAATACGAACTCTATAGCATCGGGATTAAGTAGTTCTGTTGATAATTTTTCTTGGACCGCTGAAGCGAATCTCCATTATAATAAAACTTTTAATAACGATCACAATGTGGAAGCGCTTGTTGGTTACTCTGCTCAACAGTTTGAGCAAAATAGCAATTCGATATCGGGGACAGGTTTCCCAAGTGACGATGTTCCTTACCTAAGTGCTGCAACTTCTATTAGTGCCGGATCTAGTAATACTACAGCTTATTCCATGTTGTCGGCTATTGCCCGCTTGAACTACAATTACAAAGGAAGGTATTTATTACAAGGGGCTATTCGTAGCGATGGGTCGTCTCGATTTGGTAAGGATAAAAAATACGGCTATTTCCCATCTGTATCAGCTGGCTGGATTATCAGTGACGAGGCATTTATGCAGAAATTTAAGTTTATTGACTTTCTTAAACTGCGTACCAGCTATGGCATTACAGGGAATAACGGCTTTGGTAATTTTGATGCAATTGCTAAAATCGGAGAATATAATTATATCCTAAATGGCGTATTGGTTTCCGGTAATACAATTAATTCCTTGGGTAACCCAGATCTGCGTTGGGAAAGAAATAAACAGTTTGATATAGGTTTAGAATTTGCCATACTTAAAAATCGAATCTCTGTTAACTATGATTACTATCGTAAAATAACGGATGGGATGATTCAGGACAGACCAATCCCAAGAGCTTCTGGTTTTTCTACCATTAAATACAATATTGGGGAGTTTGAATTTTGGGGACATGAGCTTAGTGTAAACACAACGAACTTAACAGGTAAGTTGCAATGGAATACTAATTTTAACATCTCTTTTGAAAACAATGTGATCAATTCATTGGTTGATCCCGGTTTTATCCGCAGAAACAATACGGTAACTTCAGATTATTACCGCAATCAGGTAGGCCACCGTTTAGGTGAGTTTTACGGTTTTGTTTTTGAAGGACTCTATAAAGATGCAGCTGATTTAGCCAATTCGCCAAAGTACGGAAGTTCATCAAATATTGGTACTATAAAAATGCGTGATGTATCGGGGCCTAACGGTGTGCCGGATGGGGTAATTAGCGATGAGTATGATCGTACGTTTATTGGAGATCCTACCCCTGATTTCAACTTCGGTATTACCAATAATTTTAAATACAAAAACTTCGATCTAAATATTACTATGGCCGGAGCTGTTGGCGGAGATATTTTAGCTGCCGCAAAATGGGCTTACCAAAGTAATATGGACGGTTCCAGGTTGCCTCTTGCTGCTATAAAAGACAGATGGAGATCAATAGAGAATCCGGGTTCGGGAATTTACCCGACCACCAGAGGGGGAACAACGGCAATAGGTAGACAAGTAAATAGCCAATGGGTAGAAAGTGGATCTTATCTGACTGCAAAAAATATATCTCTGGGTTATACTGTGCCATTAAAAGGTAATCTGATGATGAAAGCATTAAGGGTGTATGCGTCTGTTCAGCAAGCATTTATTATTACGAATTATTCTGGGATGAATCCTGAAATTAACCTTTCAGGTACCGATGCCACACAAGGTATTGGTGTAGATGAAAATGCATACCCTGTGCCAAGAACATTCTCAATCGGTATTTCAACAACATTTAAATAAGAATCTCCATGAAGAAGATATTTATATTAACAGCAATGCTTTCTTTTACAATCTTATCTTGTAAAAAGAGCTTTATCGAACTTAAACCGGAAGATTCTTACTCGCCGGAAACATTTTATAAAACAGAATCACAATTTAGACAGGCTGTTATGGCGGCCTATGTTCCTTTAAGGGATTTGGCAAATAATGATTTTTATACCTCAGAGATGCGGTCTGATAATACGCATTATCAGCCTTATCCAAGCAATCGTGGTACCGCATATCTGTATAAAGAAAATATTGCTGATTTTACAGATGGACCAACCAATACCAATAGTAATACAGTGTATTTTGCATGTTATTCGAGTATCTCGAAAGCCAATATCGTAATTGGAAGAATCGCAGATGCCGATATCCCTGAGGCTGCTAAAAATGATCTTACCGGGCAGGCTAAATTTTTAAGGGCATGGAATTATTTCAAGCTGGTACGTTTATTTGGTGGTGTTCCTTTATATTTAAAGGAGGTAAGTAAAGCAGAAGATGCTTTTGTATCACGCTCAACTGTTGATGAGGTATATGCCCAGATTATTTCAGATGCAACCGACGCCATTGCTAAATTGGTAGGGCTTGATAAACTTCCTGCTGCTGAGAAGGGGCGGGCTACAAAAGGTGCTGCGACTATGTTGCTTGCAGAAGTATACATGACTCAAAAGAAATATGCTGATGCCGAGATTTTGTTGACTAATCTAGGGACAATGGGGTACGGGTTGTGGCCAACTTATGCTCAAGCATTTTTACCTGCAAATAAAAATGGTATCGAGTCCATTTTTGAAATCCAATACCTGGAAGGTAATACTGCAGGTACAGCGCCAAGTAATTTTATTTATCAGTTTTTGCCAAGAACTACTAATACGACTATAATTACAGGTACTACCACTAATAATTCGGCTACCGGTGGATGGAATACACCTACACAAGATATGCTTGATGCTTATGAGGCCGGTGATACTCGGAAAGATGCATCTATAGGTATTGCAGAAGGTGTTTACAATGGTAGTGATCAATTGGTTATTTCGGCCAATAAGAGTATCATTAACTATGTTCCTGCTGCTGGTAAAATAGGGGTTCCGTATATTAAAAAATATCTGCATACACCACATGTTGTTGCAAACAACAGTAATGATAATTGGCCGATTTATCGTTATTCGGATGCGCTACTATTGTTGGCGGAGTCGTTAAACGAACAAGGGAAATCAGGATTGGTGCTTGCTCCTTTGAATGCGGTAAGAGCAAGGGCATTTGGCAATACAACTCATAATATTACCACCACTGATCAGACCTTGTTGCGTGATATTATTATGCATGAGCGTAGGGTAGAGCTTGCTTTTGAAAATAAGAGGTGGCATGATTTGGTGCGATGGGATAAAGCAGTGCAGGTTATGAATGCATATGGTGTTAAGCTAAAAGAAATGTATAGCTATTTATCACCTGCATCTTATGATGTTACCAAAGAGCGAATGCTGTACCCGATACCTCAGTCGGAAAGAGAAATAAATCCGGATTTGTTTCAAAACCCCGGATACAACTAGTTAAAGAAGGTGTTCGGTATTACTGGACACCTTCTTTTTTGACGCCTATAACCTAACCAATTATGAACCAAACCAGACGAAAATTTATTAAAATAAGTACACTTGCAACTGCCAATTTAGCCTTATTGAGTGTTAATGGTGCTGCAGCGATATTAAATAATAACTTTTTAAATTCTATTCCTTTAGCAGATTCAGATTTGATAAAGAATTTTATTACCCCACCTGACGAAGCCAAAACATCTTGCTACTGGTGGTGGTTTAACAGTTTGGTAAATAAAGAAGGCATTACTCTTGATTTGGCAGAGTTTAAAGCCAAAGGGATGGGCGGTGTATTGCTCATTAATTCGATCAGTGGTTTTGGCAGTGGTCCTATTCCTGAAGGTCCTAAGTTTCTTTCCGACGAATGGCGTGCACTTTACAGACATGCCTTAAAGGAAGCCGATAGGTTTGGAATTGAGGTTGGGGTAAACTTAAGTACTGGCTGGGCAATGGGGGGCGCATGGATAAAACCGGAGGATTCGGGAAGATGGTTGTTGCAGTCAAAATTAAGCATAACCGGACCTGGTCATTTTTCTGATAAGCTTCCTTTGCCGGGTAATAGGAACGGATATGAAAATGCCAAACAACTTTTTGTAAAGGATTATATTGATTTGCCACTGGATAAACTGGATTACCGGGATACGGCAGTAATTGCCTATCCTGAAGTTCAGGAAGGCTCATCGATGATGGCAGGTGAACGTGCAAAATCTTTCGCTGCTAAGAGTAATCGATTGGATGCCAGTAGCCATGCAGAAGCTGCGGATGTCATGAATCCTACCTTGGTTAAATGGAGCAATGCCGCAGATGATAAGCCTGTTTCATCATCCTCAATTATAGACCTGACATCTAAAGTTAAACCTGATGGTCAGTTGGATTGGGAAGTTCCGGCAGGAAAGTGGACGGTGATAAGAACCGGACATCGAATGACAGGAGCTCGTACAGCTTATGCTTTACCCGAGGCTGCAGGGTTAGAGATAGACTGGCTGGATAAAAAGGGAGTTGAAAGACAATTTGAATACCTGGGAAATATATTGCTTAAGGAAGCTGGGGCTTTTAAAGGCAAGTCGCTAAAGTATTTCCACGATGATAGTTTTGAAGATGGATTCCCCAATTGGACAGCAACATTTTTGGATAAATTTAAAGCGTACAGGGGTTATGATGCTACACCGTATTTGCCTGTTTTTGCAAGTGTAATGATTGATAGTGCGGAAATATCTGAACGATTTTTATACGATTACAGAAAGACTGTTGCGGATTGTATGGCTGATGGGCATTACAAACGCTTTGCAGAATTGTGCCATGAGAATGGGTTGCAGGTACAAAGCGAAGCAGGAGGACCAAGCTGGTCGGGAACAATGTGTATGGATGCGCTTAAAAATTTAGGTCGTATGGATTTGCCAATGGGCGAGTTTTGGCAGGGTAAAACCTTTGTACAGCACGATCAGAATCAAGTTGGAAAACTGGTGGCTTCTGCGGCACATATTTATGGCAAGAAAAAAGTTTCTGCAGAGGCATTTACGTCTTTTAAGCCACATTGGAGTGATTCGCCGGAAACACTAAAACCAGTGGCGGACCGGGCTTTTTGTGAAGGGATTAACAGATTTGTAATTCATACCTCGACCGCTACAAGGCCAGAGGATGGAAAACCCGGTTATGAATATGGCGCGGGTACACATTTTAACCGGAACATCACCTGGTGGGATAAAGCAGGGGCTTTTCTCGATTACATTAACAGATGTCAGTATTTATTGCAATCGGGGCTTTTTGTCGCGGATGTTTTATATTATAATGGAGATTGGGCTCCTAATTTGGTAGGGCCAAAGCGTATAGATCCTGCATTGGGAAAAGGGTACGATTACGATGTGTGTAATGAAGAGGTATTGTTAACCCGACTTTCTGTAAAAAACAAGCGTATTGTTCTGCCCGATGGAATGAGCTATGCTTTATTGGTATTGCCAGAGGTAGTACACATGCCTCTACCTGTAGCTAAAAAGCTGCGGGACTTGGTAAAAGCCGGAGCTACCATCATTGGGCCTAAACCTGAAAAGGATCCGGGCTTGCAGAATTACCCTCATAATGATAAGGAGCTGGCAAGCATTGCAGTAGAGGTTTGGGGTGCTGGAGATACTTCTGGTATTCATTTGTATGGAAAGGGGCGGGTTTTTACAGGTAAGCAAATTCGGGAGGTGCTGTTGAATGACCATATCAAACCCGATTTCGAACATACTGGTGCAGCTAATTATATAGATTTTATCCATCGGAGTACAAAGGATACAGAGCTTTACTTTTTAGCTAATCGTAAAAATGATAAAGCAAAAACTACCTGTACCTTCAGGATAGGTAATGGTTATAATCCTCAGCTCTGGGATCCGATTACTGGCGCAGTTTTGGCCGCGCCTGTGTTTAATGTTGAGGATGGCAGAATAACTATAGATTTTGACTTTTTACCTTATCAATCGGTATTTGTAGTCTTTACAAAATCTATTTCAAAAGCAAAACCTTCAGCAGAATGGCTTTTCCAAAACATATCTGGCCTTTCGGCTATTCAGGAGATTAGAGGCTCATGGTTGGTAAAGTTTGATGCGAAATGGGGCGGGCCTGAGCAGATTCAGTTTGATAGTTTGCAGGATTGGAGTCAACATACAGATCAACGTATAAAATACTATTCAGGCAAGTCGGTATATCAGAAACAGTTTAACCTTGACAAGGCTCCTTTAAAGGGGAAGCCAATTTTTTTAGATCTTGGCATTGTTAAGCATATAGCAAGTGTAAAGCTAAATGGTAAAGAACTGGGAATCATATGGACTTTGCCATGGATGGTTGATATTAGTGATGTTGTAAAACAAAATGATAATCTGCTTGAAATAGAAGTGATTAATCTATGGCCCAATCGCCTGATTGGTGACGCTGCACTGCCAGTAGATAAGCGGTTGACGAATACCAATATCATTTATAAGCCAGAAGACAAGCTTTTACCTTCTGGTTTATTAGGCCCGGTCACCATTCTGGTTCAGTCTTAGCAAATGTTATTTATTTAGTCCACTTTTTTAAAGGCAGAGGGAGAAACATTAAATCTCTTCTTAAATGCGACAGAAAAATGATTGGAATGTCTATATCCCAGCATGCTTGCAATCTCTTTTAAACTATATCCCTTACTTCCGTTGATCAAGTCCTTTGCAGTTTGCATTTTCAATTCTTGCGTAAAGGAATTTATGGTTTTATTAAACACCTGTTTAAATCCAGCCTGTAACTTGGTGCGGTTCATACCAACATAGTCAGCCAACTCCTCAATAGAAAAACTTTTGGAAAGATCCTCGCTAATCAGTTCAATGACTTTATGGAATATCTGTGGATCTTTTGCTGTCCAAGCTAGGTCAAGAGTAGGGGAAGGTGTATTTAAAGTAATCGTTACTTTAAGTGTTTGATCCTCTGCGATCAATACCGTTTTCTCATAATGAAAATTGTCCTTCTTCAGTATTTTTTTAGCTAATATCAGTTTACCAAACTTGTCTTTAATGTAAATATCTACCATATAAGGGGCTTTAAATTCTCTGCTTAATTCGTATGCATTGCTGCAACTACCGTACAAAGTAACATATATTTTTGCACTAATTAAGAACGAGTCTAAATAAAGTTAATAACTATTATATGCAAATTGCTGCTCATTACAAATACATATGGTTGATTCTTTTCCTTATCATCGGATTTTCTGTACAAGCGCAGGAGAAGTATACCATAGAAGGAATGGTAAGATCTACTACCGGCGAACTGCTTATTGGAGCCGGTATTAAGGTTCTAGGTACCAATAAATCTACAGTAACAGACAACGAAGGAAAATTTAAAATTCATGATATTAGAACAGGGGACCATAAGATCAGCGTTCGGTATTTAGGTTATGTTGAATCTGTACAAAAACTAGTATTAGTAGGGACACCAGTCATTAGACAACTCAAATTCAACTTAAAGTCTATTCATAATGACCTTGCAGAAGTTGTAGTGATGGGGCGTACTGCAGTTAAAGAAGTGAATAGGCAAGCCTTTAACGTAACTGCTGTAGATGCAACTAAGTTATATAATACAACAATGGACATTTCCAGCGCCCTGGATCGGGTTGCTGGCGTGCGTGTACGGGAAACAGGTGGTGTTGGTTCCAGCTTTAATATATCCTTAAATGGTTTTTCTGGTAAGCATATCCGCTACTTTATTGACGGAATTCCAATGGACAACTTTGGCTCTTCTTTTCAAATCAACAACATCCCCATCAATGTTGCGGAGCGTGTAGAAGTATACAAGGGGGTAGTACCGATGTGGTTAGGTTCTGATGCTTTAGGTGGTGCCGTAAATATTGTGACTGGCAACAAGCACAGGAATTATGTGGATGCATCTTACTCCTATGGATCGTTCAATACCCACAGGGGGGTGATTAATGCTGCAGCTACCTCAAAATCAGGCTTTACTGTTCAGGTAAGTGCTTTTCAGAATTACTCAGATAATAATTACAAGGTGCAATTGCCGTCAAGACTTACAAATGTACAAGGACCTGAAATTTCATTACCCAGGTTTCATGACGTATATCATAACGAGACTTTGATTGCAAATGTTGGTGTAATTGATAAATCTTTCGCAGATAATTTATTATTCGGGATCACGATGGGACAGAATTATAAAGAAATGCAAACCGGTGCACGTCCAGATGAAGTTTTTGGTGCATTCCACAGGCGTGGAAACATTGTGATGCCATCACTTAAATACAAAAAAACAAATCTGATAAAAGGGATGGATGTTACCATAAATGCTAACTACAACCTTGGATTTGAAAGGAATATAGATACCGCACGTGCCAGTTACAATTGGTATGGCCTGCGGACGCCAAAAGCTGCTTACGGTGAACGGGCGCATACTGATGCTAAATACTATAATCATAATGGTTTGGCAACGGCTATGGTTAGTTACAAGATCAGCGAAAGGCATTCGGTAGCCATCAACAATGTTTTTTCCACCTTTAACCGTGAAACGAAAGATTTATTGATCCCTGCTAATGATAAGCTTGATCCAACTAAAAAGATGGATAAAAATGTACTCGGCTTTGGCTATAGTTATGATATTGATAATAAATGGAGTGCGAACTTTTTTGGGAAGTACATTTATCAGAACAATATCATCGAAAGCAAAAATCTTAACAACGTTACTGAAAAAATAGGTTATGGATTTGCTATCGCTTATTTTTTCAATCCAAACCTGCAAGTCAGAACTTCCTATGAAATGGCTAACCGGATGCCGGAAGCAACGGAAATATTTGGCGATTTAGAAAATCAGGATCCAAACCCGACATTGAAACCGGAAAAGAGCGATAATTTTAACATAGGAATGATTTATGGATTTAGCCTCAATAAGGAGCATCGCTTTTCTGTAACGGCCAATGGGATTTACAGGTATTCTAGCGACTTTATTTATAACACAATTAATCTCCTAAGTAAAGCTCAAGGTAAAACCATCTCTAACAACAAAGAGGGAGTAAGTACAATTGGGGTAGATGGGGAAGTAAGATATTCTTATAAAAACTGGTTATCTATTGGTGGGACCATGACTTATCAATATCTGCAAAATTTGCAGAAATATGAAGATGGATATACTTCGGAAAGCGACGTCTATTTAGACCAGATGCCTAACATTCCCTATTTGTTTGGAAATCTGGATGCAAGTGTGTCCTTAAGGGACATCGGAAAAAAAGGTGATCACCTGACTGTAGGGTACAACCTACTTTATGTCAATCAATTTTGGTTGTACTGGCCAAGCCTCGGCAGTAGCAATATGGCTGATAAAAACGGAATCCCCACACAGCTCGCACATGATGTTAACCTGGTATACAGTATGAAGAACGGTCGTTACAATATCTCATTAGAGGCGAAAAATCTTACGGATAAACCCTTGTACGATAACTTCAGTCTGCAAAAACCTGGTCGCGGGTTCTATTTAAACCTTAGATATTTTTTTAATAAAAATCAACAATAATAAATAACTCAATTAATAAATGACTTATATGAAAACAATGATCACCAAGGCACTATCGGTTCTGATGTTCGCCGCTGTTTTATCTTCTTGCAAAAAAAATAATAGAGAGGTTATTCCTGAAAACCCTGGAAACTATATACTGGCAGTTACACCGGTTGCCCAAACAGGGAAAGCAGATTACCTGGTTACTGCAAGTAGCCTTGAAGAAGGTAAAGTATCCATCATCGGTAATGGTGTGGAGCAAGACGGTACTTACCGTTACTATGTTACCTCTGGTACAAAATTCTTTAGCATGCTTTACGGTCGTGGCAACCCTGGTGCGGTTACGGTTTATGATGTTAAAGAGGGAAAGATCAGTAAATTAAGTGATTTCACTGCAGCAACTGTTCATGCTTTCGCTCCTGTAAATAAGGATATTTTAATGGTAAAAGTACCAAGAGCTTATGCAGCTACTGGACCTACTTTAGCGAACTGGTATATTGTGAGCACAGAAACTAATGTACAAACTTCAGAGGGTACATTGGATGCTGTTGCTGCTTCTCAAAACGGAGAGATTGCTCACTTTAGTTGGATTAAGCAGGTAGGAACCAAAATTTTCGCTCCTTTTTTCAGCATTAAAAACAATAGTTTCGAAACAGACTATCCCGATTTCGCTGGTATCGCAGTTTATTCTTATCCTACTATGCAATATGAGAAAACAATTAAGGATACCCGTACAAGCTTTATCGGTAGATACTTTACTGATGGTTTGGCTGTAGTTGAAAATGGGGATATTTATGCTTTTTCTTCTTCCGTAGCACAAAAAGGTGGTGTGCTGACTTCTACTAAACCATCATCTATTACCCGCATTAAAGCTGGTACAACTGAATTTGACCAGACTTATTTAATGAACTTCGAAACGGCTTCTAATGGATATGTAATTACGAACTGGTTATATGTTGGTCAAAATAAATTCATTGCTAACCTGGAGGTAAAGGCTACAACTGGAGCTTATGTTGATGGCAAGCGCCTGGCAATTGTAGATGTGGTGAACAAGACTGTATCAATGGTAACTGGTTTTCCTGACGCTGCTAGCATCGTAAATGTGACTGTAAATAACTACAGCCCTAAAGATGGAAAAACTGGTTATATGGGTGTAAACCTGACAGATGGTACTACCTGGGTTTACAAAGTGGATGCTTCTACTAACACGGCTACAAGAGGACTTAAAGTTGAAGGTGGATTGATTACTGCTATTCAGCATGTAAAATAATTCCTTCATCAAAAAATACAATTTATAACACCAAACGAATAAAACAATGATACCGGCAACTAAAAATACCCTAGCAAAAAAGAAGAGCAAAGATTCACTCTTCACCAGAATCAACAAATGGCTCCACCTTTGGTTGGGCTTGGCTTCCGGAATCATTGTTTTAATTGTTTGTTTAACAGGTTGTATCTGGGTGTTTAATGAAGAAATTAATAATTTATTGGCGCCGGAAACAAAGATTGAAAAACAGGATAAACCTGTTATTAGCCCGGCACAGTTATCGGCCATTGTGGCCCGTGATTATCCTGATAAATTACCCGCTTATGCCAGTTACCAGCAAGGCCGTACCATCGATCTAAATTTGAAAAATAAGGTTGAAAAGAAGGAAAAAGGAGCCCGTGGTGGTGGTAGAAGAGGAGCTGGGATTACCCTTAAAATTAACCCTTATACCGGAGAGGTTGTCAGTAAAGAAGTTCGGAAAAAAGGCGAAACTGACTTCTTTATGTTTATTTTGAATGGCCATCGTTTTTTATGGATGCCCTATGAGATTGGCAGACCTATTGTAAATTATGGGACAATGATTTTTGTGGTATTATTGATTACGGGACTGATTTGGTGGTATCCAAAGAAATGGAACAAGTCTACAACTGATAAGAGTTTTAAAATCAAATGGGGTGCTTCTTTTAAGCGTGTAAACCTTGATTTGCACAACGTTCTGGGCTTTTATTCGCTGTTATTTTTATTGGCTATAGCGCTCACAGGAATGGTTTATGGTATAAAATGGTATAGTGAAGGCTTATATTGGGTAACTTCTGGAGGTGAGCCACTAGCGGAGTTTAAACGTCTGGAATCTGACTCTCTGCAAGCTAAGAAGTTCTATACACCAGAACGGGCTATGGATTTAGCCTGGAATAAAGTGATTACAAAACATCCAAAATCTCAGGGCTTTTACCACAATTTCCCTGATACTTCGGCCGCAAAAGCCACGATTAACATTACTGTATATCCAAATACAGGACAATTTTACAACAGTCAGGGTTATACATTTGATCAGCATACTTTAGCGGAGCTTAAGCGAGAGGATGTATACAATGCCGAGTATGCAACAGCAGGCTTTTCTACCAAATTGCGCAAAATGAATTATGATATTCATGTAGGCAGTATTTTAGGGTTTCCGGGAAAGGTTATGGCTTTTTTGGCTTCTTTGATCGGTGCAAGTTTACCGATAACTGGTTTTTTAATTTGGTATGGCAGGAAGTTTAAAAAGAAGAAGAAGGTCCTGAAAAAGGTAGATATATCCGCTGAAAATAAAGTTCAAGAAAGTAAATCGTTAGTGCAAAAAGAGGTTCTTCAAGATTAGTAAACCATTGTTCTTCGCAAAAAATATCGGTTTAATCTGATTTTAGTGCCGGTTGATCTCAATTAACATTTGTTAACATCATAATTTCTAAAATTCGCTTCATCAACATGATGTTGAGCTTTAGAAATGTTAAACATTTAAATCAATTGCGATGAAAATCTCTACAAAAACCGGTATTAAAAATTTGAGTCAGCTTATTGCTGTTACTCTTTTGCTGTTTAGTTTATTACTGACATCTTGTTCGAAAGAAACGGAGACAACTGCATATGCTTACCTGAGTGTTGCAAATGTATCTCCTACTTTGGGTACCTATAATATTTACCTTGATGGTACCAAATCCAATACCTCCGGAGCAGTAGCTTTTGGTGGGATATTGGCTTATAGCACCCTTACGGCAGGCAATCACACCTTAAGTTTTACAACGGAAAGTAGCGTTAATGTATTAGCGACTAAAACCGTAAGTCTGGAAGAGAATGGAGTCTATTCAGCCTTTTTAATTGACAAAGGAAATAATCTCGATGTTTTACTGATAAAAGATGAAATCAACGTTGCTTCTACAGAGAAAGCTTTCATAAGGTTCATTAACTTGTCGCCCGATGCGCCTGAATTGGATTTATCAGTTAGCGAAGCTGAGACGTTGATTAGTGGTAAAGCATATAAATCAGCAAGTGCTTTTCAGGCAATTGATCCAAAAACGTATTCTTTTGAGCTTAAAGCTAACGGAATTGTTAAAACAATACTAACAGATCAAACCCTTACCGCGGGGAAATATTATACGATAATTGCCAGGGGCTTAACTACTGTTGGTGATATTGATCAGCCCTTTGGGGCCCAGCTAATCACTAATCTATAAACGGATTAGGATGAGAAAAGAAATATGGCTTATGGTGATTATGGTCGTAATTACCTATACAGCAAAGGCCCAACGGCCGCTACGAACCGATGCTACAATAAGTGGATTCTATACCACCTCAATGGATAAGATATTAGATACCATTATGGCTGGTTCTGATCTCAAAATTGTCTTCGACAGGAGCCTCGTGAGTAAGTATGATGTTGTAGATCGTTTTAATAATGAAAATGTGAAAGATGTAATCTTCCAATTGTGTAAGTCAAACAAGCTTTATTATTGGGTAGATGCAGACATGACCGTGTATATCATCCGAGTTCCGGAGGACGTTGCTCGCTTAAAGAAAATGAGGCAAAATATGGAGGTCGGACGAGCAAAGTCATTTCAGATTCAAAAATCTGAGGATGTAGGTATTCAACCTACGCTGGAGAAACGAAAAAGCGACCCCTTTAACATTACAGGGCGAATTATTGATCGCGGCAGTGGAGAATCTCTTCCTTCTGCGATTGTACGGGTGCAACATACCGGTATCATTAGTAATACCAATGCGGATGGTTATTTTACACTTATTGCTGTCCCCTCCGATACCTGTAAGCTTGAGGTGAATTATGTTGGTTATCAGCGTGAAACCTATTATTTGAATAAGGACAACATTAAAAAGGAGTTGATTATTGGTCTTTACCCCGCTTTAAAAACACTAAATGAAGTGGTGATTACAGATAAGCGTAGTGAGGGCTTAATGAGTACCGACAAGCGGAGGGTAAGTGTATTACAAATTTCCCCTTCAAAACTGGAGGAATTGCCGAATATAGGGGAGAAAGATATTTTACGATCTTTTCAGTTGATGCCCGGTATCAGCGCCAGCAATGAATCTTCTTCAGGTGCATATGTTCGTGGTGGTACACCTGATCAGAACCTGGTACTTTTTGATGGCTTTACCGTTTATCAGGTGGATCATCTTTACGGTTTTTTTAGTGCTTTTAATAGCAATGCAGTTAAGGATGTGACGATGTATAAAGGTGGCTTTTCTGCAAAATACGGGGGAAGACTATCCAGCGTAACAGATATTGTGGGCAAGGAAGGCAATAGTAAGGAAACTAATATTGCAGGTGATTTAAGTCTGCTGAGTGCGAATGTATTTGTTGAAAAGCCTTTGAATGATAAGTCGACCTTGTTGCTGGCTTACAGGCGTTCTTATCAGGGACCTTTGTATGACAAGATCTTTAATAAATTCAACACCAGCACAGCTACGACAAATGGGGCTGGCGGTGCAGCGGGACCAGGCCCTGGTGGGCCGCCAGGAGGTGGGGGTGGTGGTTTTGGCGGAAATGCAGCTTCAGTAAGTACACCCTCCTCTTATTTCTATGATCTAAATGCAAAATATACCTATGCACCTGATCAGAAAAATAGGTTTTCCTGGAGTATCTACCAGGGAAATGACAATCTGGATAACAGCAGAAGTTTAACACTCCCATCTGCAATAAATAATGGCAGAGCTATAAACATGTCTGATAAAACGACCTATGGTAATCTTGGATCCAGTTTTAAATGGTCTAGTAAATGGAACTCTAAATTATACTCCAATACATTACTCAGTTATTCAACTTACCATAGTGAGAGAGACAATAGCTCTAAAGTTACTGTGCAGGATGAGGATGGTAATGACGAGGAAATCAGTACGGGTACTTTCGAAAAGAATAAGCTTAAGGATTTTAGTTTAAAGTCCGATTGGGAGTACCAACTGGGGGCAAAGGTCAAAGTTTTGTTTGGGGGTTTTGCATCCCAGCAGCATGTAACCTATGAAAGTAGTCAGAGTGATACCAGTAAACTGATTGATCAGAACACTTCGGCAATTACATCAGGAGCATATGGAGAGCTGGAAAGTGATCTGACCGACAAAATTCAGGTAAAAGGAGGACTAAGAAGTACACTATATGACCAGACGGGTAAATTATATTTTGAACCTCGTTTTTCTGCCACTTATACTTTAACTGATAAATTAACTTTAAAAGCATCAACCGGCAAGTTTTATCAGTTTACCAATAGAGTACTTAGAGAAGATATTCTTTCCGGAAGCCGTGATTTTTGGGTGTTATCCAATGGCAGTTCTATACCTGTTAGTTCGGCAAATCACTATATAGCCGGTTTTAGCTATGAAACTGGTCAGTTTTTGATTGATATTGAGGGTTATTACAAGCAACTGGATAACTTGTCTGAATATTCGCAAAGACTAACTGGTAGCCGTAGGCCAGGTCAGAATGTTACCCTTGAGGAGCATTTCTACAACGGCAGTGGTTATGCCAAAGGCCTTGAATTTATGCTTCAGAAAACAAGGGGTAAGTATACCGGCTGGATCAGTTATACCTTAGCCAATGCAACCAATAATTTTGATGCTTATGGTGGCGAATTTGCTGCCAGCCAGGATACACGTCATGAGTTTAAATCGGTAAACTTATATCATTACGGTAAATGGACGTTCTCCGCAACTTGGATTTTTGCCACAGGCAAACCTTATACAGCGCCATTAAGTAGTTATACCATTAATGATTACAGTGGTAACAGCCATACATTTTTAACGATCAGCGGAAAGAATGCTTTGCGTATGCCTGACTATCATAGGCTGGACGCCTCAATTACTTATGACTTGATTAAGGTAGATAGCCGTAAGACCGGTAGTATTGGATTCTCTTTATTCAATATTTACAACCGATCTAACGTTTGGTACAAACAATACAATATTGTAAATAATCAGGTGGTTACTTCCAATGTTAATTATTTAGGTCTTACTCCCAATATCACACTTAGCTTAAAATGGAAATAGTAAAACATATTAAAAGTAGCGCTACCGTTCTTGTAGTGGTATTTAGCTGCCTCTTAGCGTGTAAGAAGGAAGATGCTGCAATAGCAGATTATAGTCGTCCTGTGGTACAGGCTTACCTTGTTCCGGGAAGTCCTTTACAGGTAAAAGTGTATTACCAAAAATATTTGGATGACACGATTTCTTATGGCTTTCCCCTTAAAGATTTACAACTCAAAGTATCTGACGGGACAACTACTGTATCACTAACTGAAAAGGCAGCTGGGGTATATGAATATGCTGATGCCGGGTTTGTAAAAGACAAAGGAACATATGCCTTAAGCTTTACTTACCTGGATAAGACGATAAGTGCACAGACTACAATGCCAGAGAAGCCAGTAGCGTTTACGGTATCCGCGAGCAGTCAGAAAGTGCCCGCGTTTTCTTTCGGTACAGAACCTGAGACTTTTGTGCCGGTTACATTTAAATGGAATAACAACGACGGAGGCTATTATATAATGATGATGAAAAATACGGACACTTATCCAACGCGCATTAATAGCCGTGATACCAGACCATATGCGGATTCAGAAGCAATTCTGGGTCAGGTGTCTACCTATCAAACTCAGCAGATGATGTTTAATTTTTCGGGAAACTATAAGGTACTGCTCTTTCGGATTAATAAGGAGTACAGTGATGCATTGAACAGTGGCGGTGGGACTTCCTTAAATCTGACTAATCCTTTTACAAATGTTCAGAACGGTTTGGGTATTTTTACAGCCATGCAGGCAGATACGGTGGATTTGTTGGTCTATCAATAAATTATTATTCTACATTTGAGCTTTCAATGGAAAAATCAAGATACAAACGTTTACTGAATGCTTTAGTTCCATTATTGCTGTGGCTAGTTGTACTGAGTCTGCCTTTCTTCTCGAGGGTGGCGAATCTACCTCCAGAGATGCGAAATGGTTTTTTAAAAAGTCAGTTGTTAACGAATAGTCTTTTAGTGGTTGTATTCTATGTTCATACCTATTTTATCTATCCCGTGAGGGAAAGGCAATACGGAACATTGATTTATATCGGACTATTATTGGGGTGTTTAGGCTTGTTTATTGTGGCTAACAACTTCTTAATGCCGGAAATGCCCAGGTTTGCAAGGCCTCATTTTCCGCCACCAGGAATGATGCCCCCGGGAAAAAATGGACAGAGATTTATGCCGGGGCCGCCAATCTCTATTTTACCCTTTGCTTTTGTGATCATGGTGAGTTTTTGCTACCGGTTATACACTGATAAACAAGATCGTGACAGGCTAATTGAAGAGCGGGAACGTATCCATTTGAAAACTGAGTTAGAGTTCTTGTCCTCACAGATTAGTCCTCATTTTATGTTTAATTTGCTGAATACATTGGTTTCCATGGCCAGGAAGAAGTCAGAATTGTTGGAACCTTCGCTGATCAGGCTATCTCAATTGATGCGCTATATGTTATATGATAATAATGCAGCTCAGATCAGTCTGGCTAATGAGGTAGAGTATCTTAAGAATTACATTAATCTACAACTGCTGCGTTTTGGTGATGATGTGAAAATTAATCTTTACCTATCTGGCGCTTTTGAGCGCTATACAATTGCGCCAATGTTGTTGATACCCTTTGTAGAAAATGCATTTAAGCATGGTATAGGTACACTTGAAGACCCAATTATTGATATTTTACTCTCTATTCCGGAGGATAAAGATGAGCTACATTTGGTAGTTGTAAATGGCATTGCTCCACAGGGTATTTCTGCTCAGGAAAGTTCATCGGGTATAGGGCTGGCGAACGTTCGCCGAAGATTAGAACTACTTTATCCCAATCACCATTTATTTATTATTACACAAACATCAGATACCTTTACCGTTAAACTTCAGATAGATTTATAGTATGAACTGTATATTGATAGATGACGAGCGTCCTGCCTTGGAGTTATTGGAAGATAATATCAAACAGATTCCTTTTTTAAATATTGTTGCGGCTTGTCGTAAGCCTATGGAGGCTTTAGAGCTATTGAAAACACTGCAAGTTGACCTGATGTTTTTAGATATACAGATGCCGGGTATAAATGGCCTGGATTTGTTACGTTCCATCAATAATCCGCCGATGGTGATACTGGTAACAGCCTATGGCGAACATGCTCTGGATGGTTTTAACCTGAATGTGGTAGATTATCTGGTAAAACCTGTTCCTTTTTCCAGACTTTTAAAGGCTGTTCAGAAAGCTCATGACCTATTTCAACTTAGGCAACCTACAGGCAGATTATCTGCTCAGGAAAATGACCATGTGTTTGTAAATGCCAACTACTCATTGGTTAAAATTATAATACAAGACATCACATTTATTGAGGGGATGAAAGATTATGTTCGCATAAATATTCAAGGAGGTAAGCCCGTAATTACCCGGATGGGCCTTAGAAATATAGAAGAACGCTTAGGGACAGAACGTTTTATGCGGGTGCATAAATCATACATTATTGCACTTGATAAGATAGAATCTGTGCAAAAGTCGCAGCTGGTGGTAGCGGGGATAGAAATTCCGATAGGGGAAGGATACAGGCAAGATTTGCAAAGATATATCTCTGATAAGAATTTGTAAGTTATTTACAGTTTTTTAGATCTGTGGCTACGGATTCAGTTGTATACATCCCCTGTTTGTTACCAAAAGAATTGCTAATGTAAACTAGTAATTGGGCAATGTCAATGTCGTATAATTCTGGAAATGCAGGCATTGTACCCTCATATTTTATCCCATTTATCACAATAGAGTCTTTTATGCCATTTTTTATATAACAGGCTAACTTTTCCCTGTTGGACTTTAGGAAAACAGAGTCGGTAAGTGGTGGGGTTAGAGTACCCAGACCTTCGCCTTTGGCACCATGGCAATTTTGACAATGCTTAATATAGAGGTCCCTGCCATTCACATAATAGACATCTTGTTTAATCTGTCCGGCATCCTGACATGAATAGATGATGGTAGCTAACAGCAATAGAAATAACGTACCAATCAGGAACCTGCGCATAGCTTATTTTTTATCTTCTGACAATAAAACCGGAATGTCTTTCATCAATTGAGCAACTTGCTTAGTATCTGTGCCATCGTAAGCACCACGAATACGTTTTTGCTTGTCAATCAGTACCAACCAGCCTTGGTGTATATAACCTTCTTTAGCGGTGCTATCTTCAATAACAGCTACCAGGTAGTCTTTTTCAGCAATTTTATAAACACTGTCTTTACTGCCGTATACAAATTGCCACTGCCCATTGTCTACTCCTAATTTCTGTGCATATTTCTTCAATACAGAAGGGGTATCATATTTAAAGTCGATGGTATGTGAAAGGTACATGACCTCTGGATTGTCTTTATATTTTTCAAAGATTTCCTTCATGTTGCGATGCATAGTCGGGCATATTGTGGTGCATGAAGTAAAAAAGAAATCAGCAATATATATCTTGTCCCTAAACTTGTCATTGGTGATGGTAACACTATCCTGATTCAGAAAACTAAAGTTAGGTATAGTTTTGTACACGGTGTCTACACCAGAACTGCCATCAGGCTTTTTAACAGTTTCTACTGTTCTTGGTCCTAATATTGGTAACTTTTTTTCGCCTTGACAAGAGGTTATTAAAACAATGGCGGCAGCGAATAAAGATAGTGGGATAGAAATTTGTAGCTTCATAAGAATAATGATAATTGAAGAAGGGCAAATGTAATTAAAATGAAATTAACCCTACCGTTTTGATAAGGTATACTATTGCCATAAAAGCGTCATGAAATAAATTATGGCCTTTTTTTGTGGCATTGTGGCTTGTTTTAGATTTATGGCACAATTGGGCATCTGCTTTGAACAGCCTGCTGATAAAAATGAATTTATCATGGAAAATCAAATGATTTTTGTACGTGTTGCTACTTTAAATGATGTAAGGTATGCAGATGAGATATCGAAAGAGACAGAGGAGTCGGCCCTAGCGCGGGGCTCAGGTATATCAAAACGTAGCGTTGAATCGCTTGCCGCTAAGATGAGAGAAGGGAAAGCTGTAATTGCAGTTACGGGAATAGGTGAATGGGTTGGCTTTTCTTATTTTGAAGTTTGGGAAAGTGGTAGGTATGTATCCAATTCGGGACTGATCGTTGCGCCAAAGTTCCGTAATGCAGGTGTGGCAAAGGCGATTAAGGAAAGAGTATTCCGGATATCCCGTAGGATGTATCCCGATGCTAAAGTGTTCAGCATTACATCAGGAGCGGCGATTATGAAGCTGAATAGTAGATTGGGATTTGAGCCTGTCAGCTTTGCTGATATTACACAGGACAGTGGTTTTTGGGAAGGCTGCAAGAGCTGTGTAAACTACGACATCCTTGACAACAAGAAGCGATGCAATTGTTTGTGTACTGCTATGCTTTTTGATCCAGAAAATGAGAAGGTAGCGCTAACTGTAGCGAAACCTGTCGTTGAGAAATCGATGATGATATTGGACTGCGTAGCTTATCCAAGGCATAGTTTGGTGCTTGATGCTACGGGAACAGATGCACTATGCACAGCCTTAACCGACATTAAGTGGTTTAGTGAATATGTTTTTCCGATAGAAGGGAATCTTCCAAACCCAGTAAACATGAAGGTTAGTGGTGGACTGCACAGTTTTACGGTAGAGATTAGCTATGATCACAGTTATACCGCAAAAGAAATTTTAAATGTTATTAAAAATCATACCTGGTGTAAATTCACAATTAGGGATGAAGCGCTTAAATTGCCGTTGACTAATGACGTTTATAACGACAGTTTTGTCTCGAATAATTACTAATATTGTTGAAATTATCAGCTATGCAGCACACGGTTCTAATTATAGATGACGAGAAAAAGATATGCAGCCTTTTAGCGCGCATTATAGAACTGGAAGGCTTCAAAGTTTTTCAAGCTGGCACCGGAAAGGAAGGGCTAAAGATTCTCGCTAATAATGAGATTTATGTAGTGATCAGCGATGTAAAGCTTCCTGATATTAATGGTGTAGAGCTGGTTAAAGAAATCAAGAAAATCAGGCCTTATGCTGAGGTGATTAACCTGACAGCTTTTGGTACCATTGCGGATGGGGTAATGGCGATCCGTAATGGAGCTTTTGATTACATCACCAAAGGTGATGATAACGATAAGATCATTCCTTTGGTTTATAAGGCGCTTGATAAGGCGAAGCTTCAGTATAGAGTAAGCGAATTGGAGACTAAAGTAGTTAAGAAGTATAGTTTTAGTGGCATCCTGGGTCAATCTAAGGCAATACAAGAAGCTATAAATCTTTCACAAAAGGTAGCCGCAACAGATACGACAGTCCTCTTACTGGGAGAAACTGGTACAGGAAAGGAAGTCTTTGCCCAGGCTATACACTATGAAAGCTTGCGTAAACTGAAGCCTTTTGTGGCAGTAAATTGTAGTGGGTTTAATCATGAATTGTTGGAAAGTGAATTGTTCGGCCATAAGGCTGGAGCTTTTACTGGCGCCATTAAGGATAAAAAAGGATTACTTGAAGAAGCCAATGAAGGAACGATCTTTCTGGATGAAATAGGAGAGATGAACCTGGACTTACAAGCTAAGTTATTGCGGGTTCTAGAGAATCAGACTTTTATTAAGGTTGGAGATACGCAGACCAGTAAAGTAAATGTACGAATTATAGCCGCTACCAATAGGGACTTAAAGTTAGAAGCCGAAGCTGGTAAATTTAGGCTAGACCTTTATTACAGGCTTTCCGTATTTTCTATTGAATTGCCATCTTTATCACAGCGAAAATCAGATATTCTTTTGCTTGCCAGACATTATTTAAAGGAGTTTGCCAATAAGGTGAATAGGCCTGGTTTTAAGATGGATGATGATTTTGAAGAACTTCTGCTGAAGCATTCCTGGAAAGGTAACATCAGAGAGTTGAAAAACGTAATGGAGCGTGTGGTGATTTTGGCTGATGGGCCATTGCTAAGCGCGAATTTGCTGCCGTATGAATTTCATGCAACGGAAGTCGCTACCGAAGGTGATATGATGAAATTGGAAAATGTAGAGAAGCATCACATCGATAAAATACTTAAGTATACTGGGGGTAATAAAACGGAAGCTGCTCGATTGCTTGGGATTGGCTTAACTACCTTATACAGGAAAATTGAAAATTAAGCTATAAAAAACAGCCCATACTAAACTAATAGTACAGGCTGCCAATTAACGCTCTCACCACAAATATAAGCCCCTTAACATGAAGATTTCATGAAGATGGAATTAATGTATATTGTAGAATTAAAAATTAACGCTGAATATGGTACGACAAGAAGTTCTCTTTACAGAAGATCAAAGGTTTAGACAATGGTGGCTTTGGCATATAAGCATTACAGTTGGGATGTGATTGATAAATACTATATCAGAACATATAGTCCATTAGGAGAATATGGGGGCTGGGGTATTCGTTATAGCATGTCCGGTCAAGGAATGGCCTATAATGTATCTGGTAATAAAGGATTGCAGCTGGAACTCAATAATGGTAAGAAGATATTGATAGGTACCAATAATCCGACTGAACTTGAAGCAGCCCTGACTAAGTTAAAATAAATAGACCTCACCAAAACGATAAAAAACCCTTCCATTTTGGAAGGGTTTTTTGTTTTGTACCCTGAAACTTATTCTTGTTTTATGTTATTATTTGCTGATAATCAGCTAGTTGTGTGATGTTCTCTGATTGTGGTATGCCAATTGGCTATTGCTCATCTAAAAACAACACAATTATGTTAACAATCCTCCTTCTGCTTGCCCTGCTGCTACTCTGCTGGGTGTTTTACAAATCAATCGACTGGTTCGAAAAAATCTAAGAAATCATGATCGCATTATTCATTATCGCATTAGCCGTATTCATCTATATGATTTACGTGCTCATTAAACCCGAAAAATTTTAATTAATAGCTATGAACACTGAATTACTTGGAATTATTGCTACCTACCTGCTTACGCTGGCTATAGCCATTCCACTGGGAAAATACCTTGCAAAGGTTTTTGCCGGAGAGAAGGTCTGGACAGACTTTCTAAAACCTATTGAAAACGGCATATTCAAATTGTCTGGGATCAACCCCAAAGAAGAAATGAATTGGAAACAGCATTTAAAAGCGTTACTAACCATTAATATGGTTTGGTTGGTATACGGATTTTTTGTGTTATTGTACCAAGATAAACTGCCGCTAAATCCTGATGGAAATCCGGGAATGTCGCCGGACCTTTCCTTTAATACAGTAATCAGCTTTGTCGTAAACTGTAACCTACAGCACTATTCTGGCGAAAGTGGCGTGAGTTATTTAACTCAGCATTTTGTATTGATGTTCTTACAGTTTGTAAGTTGTGCGACAGGTATAGCCGCTGCGGTGGTTTTATTTAAAGCTTTTAGAGATAAAACTTCTGCTAAGCTGGGTAACTTCTGGGATTTTTTTGTGAAATCAATCACTCGCTTGTTACTGCCAATGTCTTTAGTTATCGCTTTAATTTTAGCTTTTAATGGTACACCAACTAGTTACGAAGGTAAAGATCAATTTATATCGGTACAGGGTGATACGGTAAATGTATCTCGCGGTCCGGCTGCTGCATTTGTGGCTATCAAACACCTCGGTACAAATGGTGGTGGATGGTTTGGCACAAACTCTGCACATCCATTGGAAAACCCAAGTTATCTGACTGCGATGGTTGAGTTGTTTGCTCAGGTCGTTATTCCTATTGCTATGGTAATTGCTTTTGGTTATTTCATCAGACGCAGAAAGTTAGCCTGGATGATGTTTGGCGTAATGACTATTGGTATGCTGCTCTTGCTTATCCCAACGCTTAGTTCAGAGCTTGGTGGAAATCCAGCCCTCGCAAAAATGGGGATTTCTCAGACCACAGGGGCTATGGAAGGTAAAGAGGTTCGTTTTGGGCCCGCCTTATCGGCTTACTGGAGTACGGTTACGACCATTATTTCCACTGGTTCTGTAAATAGTATGCACGACAGTACCATGCCACTTACAGGCGTTTGGCAACTGTTAGGTATGATGATCAACTCCTTCTATGGCGGTTGCGGGGTAGGTATCCTCAATTATTTCATCTATCTGATTATAGCCGTATTTATATCCGGATTAATGGTTGGACGTACACCCGAGTTTTTGGGACATAAAGTTGAAGCCCGAGAAATTAAAATAGCCGCGTTGGTTACTTTGTTGAGTCCGTTTTTAATTCTAGCAGGTACAGCAATCGCCAGTTATGTATTTACCAATTATGGGGAGGCAGCCTGGGCTGTGCAACCTAAGAACTGGCTAAACAACCCTGGCTTTCACGGATTCTCAGAAATGTTGTACGAAATGACTTCATCTAATGCCAATAACGGGTCAGGATTTGAAGGCTTAGGAGACAATAATGTGTTCTGGAACGTAGCTACTGGTTTTGTATTGATGCTAGGTCGTTTTTTACCTATTATAGGACCTATAGCCATTGCAGGTTTGTTAGGTGCTAAAAAGTACATTCCTGAATCTGCTGGTACATTGAAAACAGATACGCTGACTTTCAGTGTGATGATCTTCGCCGTTATCGTGGTGCTCAATGCCCTTTCTTATTTCCCTGCACTGGCTTTAGGTCCATTGGCAGAATACTTTACGATGCTTAAATAGAAAATATTCAAATGAAAACTTCTAATAAATTATTTGAACCTGCTTTAGTGCAAACTGCATTAAAACAATCCTTTATCAAGCTGGATCCACGGGTGATGGTTCGTAACCCGGTGATGTTTACTGTTCTAATTGGTACAGTGATAATGGCATATGTTACGATCTACTCCCTTACCCATACTTCTCAGGGTTCGGCCGTATACAACTTCTTGATCTTCCTGATCTTATTGCTCACTGTTCTTTTTGCCAATTTTGCAGAGGCAATTGCCGAAGCCCGCGGTAAGGCACAGGCCGATAGTTTGAGGAAAACAAGGGAAGAAACACCAGCAAAAGTATTGTTAGCCAATGGAAATATAGAAATCCGTTCTTCCAATCTGCTTAAAAAAGGTGATGTATTTGTGTGTACCGCAGGTGATACGATACCAACTGATGGAGAAATCATCGAAGGCATTGCTACCATTGATGAATCGGCCATTACCGGAGAATCTGCTCCTGTGATTCGTGAATCTGGTGGTGACAAATCATCTGTAACCGGTGGTACAAAAGTGCTCTCTGATGAGATTAAAGTGCAAGTGAACACGCAGCCCGGAGAGAGCTTTCTGGATAAAATGATTGCGCTTGTAGAAGGAGCATCCCGTCAAAAAACACCCAACGAGATTGCTTTAACCATCTTGTTGGCCAGTTTTACGCTCGTGTTTATCATTGTATGCGTTACCTTAAAGCCATTTGCTGATTACGCCAATACACCGATTACAATTGCAGCATTAATTTCCCTGTTTGTATGTTTAATTCCTACCACGATTGGCGGCTTACTTTCTGCCATCGGTATCGCCGGAATGGACAGAGCATTGCGTGCCAATGTGATCACTAAATCAGGTAAAGCAGTAGAAACGGCTGGTGATATTGATGTGTTGCTGTTAGATAAAACAGGCACCATCACTATCGGTAACCGTAAGGCAACCAATTTTTATCCTACAGCAGGCGTGATGATTAAAAACTTTATGGATGCCTGTGTATTGAGTTCTCTGGCAGATGAGACTCCCGAAGGGAAGTCTATCGTAGAACTTGCAGGGGGTCAAGATACCCATGTTTTGACTACAGCACCTGAAGGCGCTAAGTTCATCAAGTTTACAGCCGAAACCAGATCGAGTGGTATTGATACACCAGATGGTAAACGAATTAGGAAAGGGGCTTTTGATTCGATTAGAAACATCGTTCTGACGGCAGGCAACCCTTTCCCTATGGATATTGAGGATCAGGTAAAAGCCATAGCTAGTAATGGTGGAACGCCATTGGTCGTTGCCGAAAATGAAAAAGCATTGGGGGTAATTGAATTACAAGATATTATAAAACCAGGCATTAGCGAGCGTTTTGAACGCTTGCGTAAAATGGGGGTAAAAACAGTGATGGTAACTGGTGACAATCCACTTACTGCTAAGTTTATCGCCGAAAAAGCTGGTGTTGATGATTTTATTGCTGAGGCAAAACCTGAAGATAAAATGAACTACATCAAAGAAGAGCAAGCTTTAGGTAAGCTGGTAGCGATGATGGGTGATGGTACCAATGATGCTCCCGCTTTGGCACAAGCTGATGTTGGTGTGGCCATGAACAGTGGAACGCAAGCCGCTAAAGAAGCTGGTAACATGGTGGATTTGGACAATGATCCGACCAAGCTGATTGAGATTATTGAAATAGGTAAACAGCTGCTGATTACTCGTGGTACACTAACTACCTTTTCTATTGCCAATGATGTGGCCAAGTATTTTGCCATTGTGCCAGCATTGTTTATCGCATCTATTCCTGCTTTGGAACATTTGAATATCATGGGCTTGCATACTCCGGAAAGTGCGATTCTATCGGCGGTAATTTTTAATGCCATCATTATTCCCTTCTTGATTCCTCTGGCCTTAAAAGGTGTGGCTTATAAGCCCATAGGAGCTACTGCACTGTTGCGTAGAAACCTGTTTATATACGGATTAGGAGGTGTTATTGTGCCATTTATTGGCATCAAGTTAATTGATTTGTTTGTTGGATTATTTGTTTAAAACATAAAAATATCATGAAAAAGTATTTGTTACAATCTATACGCCTTACCGCAGTTCTGTTGGTGTTGTTGTGCGTTGTATACCCCTTAATTGTTGCCTTTGCAGGCGGTTTTTCTAAAGGAAATGGGGGTGGAGAGAAAATCACTAAAAACGGTAAAGTAGTTGGTTATGCTTTAATTGGGCAGAACTTTAGCAAACCAGAATATTTCTGGGGCAGACCATCGGCAGTTGGTTATAATGCTGCCGGATCAGGAGGTTCTAATAAAGGTCCATCCAACGAAGAATACCTGGCTGTGGTGTCGGGCAGAATTGATACCCTATTAAAATACCACCCTTATTTGAAAAAAGCAGATATACCTGCTGATATGGTAACTGCATCGGGTAGTGGTTTAGATCCTAATATCTCTGAACAAGCTGCAATCATTCAGATTAAAAGAGTTGCTGCAAATCGTGGTCTTACCGATAGGGCCGTTGCAGAACTTGTCGTAAAAAATACGGAGGGCCCTTTGCTGGGCATGTTTGGTCCCTCAGTTGTAAATGTCTTAAAATTAAACCTTGCCCTTGACGAATTAAAAAAATAAAATGAAGAAACTATTATTGCTTACAGCGGCCTTAAGTTCGGCCGCTTGCACTTACGCGCAGGAAGAAACCAAAATAAAAGTAACGGGTTACCTGGAGACCTATTATGGATACGATTTTAACAGGCCATCGGATAACAACAGACCGGGCTTTATTTACTCGCACAACCGCCACAATGAGGTGAATTTAAACCTTGGCTTTATCAAAGGAAATTACGACAACGGGGCGATTAGAGCCAATGTAGCTATCATGGCTGGTACTTATGCAAATGCCAATTTAGCTGCAGAACCGGGAGTATTAAAAAACGTTTTTGAAGCCAATGCAGGTATCAAGCTCTCTAAAACAATTAATTTATGGGCAGATGCAGGTATATTTTCTTCGCACATAGGTTTTGAAAGTGCTATATCAAAAGATTGCTGGGTATTAACCAGAAATATCTCCTCAGAGAATACGCCTTATTATGAGTCTGGTGCTAAGGTGAGTTATGCAACTAATGATGGTAAATTTTCTGCAGTATTGTTATATTTAAATGGATGGCAGCGCATTAACCGCTTAAATGGAAATAGTAAGCCAGCTGGCGGTGTACAGTTAACCTGGAAACCTACGCCTAAAATTACCGTAAATTACAGTAATTATTTAGGAACTGAAGGTGCCGATGATGTTAGGGTAAAACGCTTTTATCACAATGTATACGGGATCTATCAAGTGACAGATGATTTCGGTTTAACAGTTGGGTTTGATTACGGAACGCAGCAAAAAGCTAAGGGTAGCAGCGAACGCAGTGAAGTATTGTCGCCTGTTGCCATAGCACAGTATGCCATAGCTAGTAAGTGGAAAGTAGCCGGGAGGGTAGAGTATTACCAGGATAAGGATGGCGTTTTAATTGCTACAGGTACAGAAAATGGGTTTAAAACTACTGGTTATTCGTTAAATCTGGATTATGCACCATTTAGCAATGCAGTAGTGAGATTGGAAGGAAAAGTATACGATAGTAAGGATAAGATTTTTATACGTAATGAAAATCCCGTTAATCATAACGCTGCAATTACAGCGAGCATGGCGGTTTCTTTTTAAGATCGTATAATTTTTACAGGGCTGGTTTTGGTGTGGCCGGTCCTGTATTAATATTTAATAGCATGGAAAGAAAAAAAATTGCTAAACTGATTCCTGTTTTAAGTGTTTGTTTATTGTTATTACTCGGGATTTGGTACTTAATAACTGAAGCGTATATCATCATTAAATGGTAATCCCTGATGGAAGAAGAGAATAAAGAAAGTTCCGTACGTAAATTCCTCGATCTTGTAAAGAAGTCAAGAAGGGGGAAATTTAAGGTTTATATAGGCATGAGTGCAGGAGTGGGTAAAACCTACAGGATGCTGCAGGAGGCACATGCGCTATTGAAAAATGGAATTGATATACAAATTGGATATATTGAAACACACAACCGCGAAGAAACCCAAGCTCTTTTGGCGGGAGTACCTTTGATTGCCAGAAGGAAGATATTTTACAAAGGCAAGGAGTTGGAAGAAATGGATGTGAATGCCATTATGACGCTGCATCCTGAAGTTGTTATCGTTGATGAGCTTGCTCACAGCAATGTGGAAGGGAGCAAGAATGGAAAAAGATGGCAAGATGTTGTGGATATACTGGAAGCTGGAATTAGTGTGATATCAGCGGTAAACATCCAACATCTGGAAAGTATGAACGATGATATTGAAAAGATAACCGGCATACCTATTACAGAAAGAATACCCGACAAGATTTTAGAGCTGGCTGACGAGATTGTAAACATAGATTTAACGGCTGATGAACTGATAGACCGTTTAAAGTCTGGTAAAATTTATGATAATAGTAAAATAGAACGTGCGTTAGGAAATTTCTTTCAGTCGGAAAGGATATTGCAGTTACGTGAGATGGCTTTAAAAGAGGTGGCCCATCATTTGGAAAGAAAGATCAGTTTGGAGATTCCTAAACAGATTAAACTAAGGCAAGAACGCTTTATGGCCTGTATTTCGACCAATCATGAAACTGCTAAAATTGTGATTCGTAAAACAGCAAGGTTGGCTTCATATTACCATTCCCCCTGGATAGTTTTGTATGTACAGAATGATAATGAACGGGGAGACCGTGTAAAGCTTGATTTACAACGTCATCTGATCAATAATTTTAAAATGGCGACAGAACTGGGAGCTGAAGTGATTAAGGTTAAGAGTAATCATATCACACAGACAATTATCAAAATGGCTGAAGAAAAGGAGATCACTACGATTTGCATGGGGCAGCCACATTTAAATTTATTTCAAATTATAATGAGAACTGCGATTTTTAACCAACTTTTGCGAAGTATTTCAGCCACGGAGACAGATTTGGTAATCTTATCATAAGCCTTGGGCATTTAAAACAAAATAATAATGAAGATAAAAAACAAACTTCGCCTCGGATTCGGGTTCCTATTCGTGGTGATCCTCTTTTTTGGAGGTGTTTCCTTATACTATATGAACGAAATCTCCATCAGATCGAAGGTTATTTTGAAAGATAATTACGAGACATTGAGCTTTACGAGCAATATGCGAGCTATTATAGATGAAGATTCATTGCCTTTATCGGCAAAAGCTCAGGAAATGTTTAACCAACAGTTGGAACTGGAAGGAAAGAACATTACTGAAGCAGGGGAAGGGAAGGCTGTTGCCGCATTGAAGGTGGCTTATGCCCGAATTATCGATCCAGCAACTGATTTAGCGACTAAACAGAAAGCCTTAAGTACGGTAAGATGGCAATTGAAAATAATCGATGATGTGAATATGAATGCCATTGTAAGGAAAAATGTAGCAGCACAGAAATCAATAGAAAAATCGGCCATGTATGTGATTTTTGCGGCATCTATTTGCTTTCTAATTCTGTTTTCTTTTATTGTCAATTTTCCGGGCTTTGTGGCCAATCCATTAAGAGAGTTTGCAGATGCCATACGCGAAATCAGTCGCAAAAACTATAAGCAGCGACTAGAGTTTAATGGTTCTGACGAATTTTCTGAATTGGCTGATTCTTTTAATGTTATGACTGCAGAGTTGAATAAATGGGAGAATAGTAATTTGGCGAAATTACAATCAGAGAAGCTAAGGATCGAAACCATAATAGAGCAAATGCAGGATGCCATAATTGGAGTAAATGAGAAGCAGGAAATCATTTTCTTTAACAAAGTTGCAGGCCAGTTGTTGAATCTTGATCAACAACAAGTGATAGGTGCAAATGCCATGGAGCTTAGGGAAAAGAATGATCTGCTAAACAGAATCTTGCAGGAAGATAGTGTGAGCAAACCCATGAAAATATATGCGGATCAAAAAGAGTCATATTTCCAATTGGAACGTAGAGAAATTAGGATACCTAATTACGATGATGGTGCTGAACATGCTTTGGTTGAGATAGGGAAGGCAGCCGGAGAGGTTTATATCCTTAAGAACATCACGAAGTTTAAAGAGCTAGATGAAGCAAAAACCAATTTCATAGCCACGGTATCGCATGAGTTAAAAACACCAATATCTTCTATTAAAATGAGCTTAAAATTAATGGATGACGAACGAGTGGGGCCTATGAATCCAGAACAAAAAGAATTGGTGCAGCACATTAAGGAGGATTGTGGTCGTTTATTAAAAATAACTTCCGAATTGCTTGATCTTGCCCAGGTGGAAACGGGGAACCTGCAATTGAATTTTGTAAAATCTGATCCCCGCAAAATTGCCATTTATGCGATGGATGCGGTAAGGTTCCAGGCTGAACAGAAATCTATTGAACTGGAACTGATCTCTAGAAATAATCTACCTCATATCAGTGTAGATATAGAGAAAACAGCATGGGTGCTGGTTAATTTTTTATCTAATGCATTGAGGTATAGTGCTGAAAAATCAAAGATTGTTGTTCAGGTAATTGAAAATAACAGCGCGATAGAGTTTTCTGTTCGTGATTTTGGTAAAGGAATAGAAGAAAAATATCAAAAGCGCTTGTTTGAGAAGTATTTTCAGGTACCAACCGATGGAAACAATAAATCAGGCTCTGGACTAGGCTTAGCCATATCCAAAGACTTTATAGAAGCGGAGAATGGTACAATATGGGTTGAAAGTGCAATAGGAGAAGGCAGCAGGTTCTGCTTTTCATTGCCTGTTGTAAGTTAATCCGGTTCTACAATTGGGCCAGTAGTAACTTTTGCCTCAAATTTTCCTTCAGAAAATATCTTGGTCACTTCTGTATCGTTATCTGGATCCCCCATATTGATTATGAAGGCTTTGCCTTTGATCTGAAATTCGCCTTTTATGCTTTTTCCATCAGTAAATTCGGTGATTTTAATTGTGCCTTCAGAGCCGAGTATGCTCTGTTTGAACTCTGGAGTAGTATAAACTAATAAGATATTTTCTTCACCACTATATTCCCCAACACCATGGAAATTGTTAATCAATAGAGAAATTTGCTGATCGCCTGCGGCATCCATATCCCCGGTAATTATCATTCCCTTTTCCTCTTTTGCGTGTATGCCGAATACATTTTGATTTCCCTTAGCTTCTTTGTATGCACCATCAATTTTAAAGGAGATACTGGAATTTGTATAATTGACTACTGGTATTTTTTTGCAAGATCCAGTTATTAATACCACAAGTAGTAGCAGAGCAGAAAAGCTGAGTTGTTTCATTAGCGTTATTAGATTTAAAAGCTGAAGGTAATAAAAATCAAAAGAATAAAAATAAAAAGTTTTTTACAGTACCTTAGCGGCTTATAAGTTCTTTACTTTCTTCATCAACCGGTAATGGTTTTACTTAATTGTAGATTAATAGGGAATCGTGTGTAAATCACGAACTGTCGCGCAACTGTAAGTAACATACAAAGTTTTTACCCTTAGTTTATCCACTGTTTCGAAATGAAATGGGAAGGATGGTAAAAATGTTACAAGTCAGGAGACCTGCCTTTATCGAATTGACAATGCTTTCGCGATATGAAGCACGAGTTAAGTTTGATGCATTTTAAATGCGGACATTCAATAGAATGCCTGTGTCTGTGCATTTCTATTTTTCTTCTTCTTTTATTTCCGGCAGCATTGCGATTTAAGCAAAAGAGCTTTTAACTGATCTTTTCATCAATTAAAAAGCAAGAAAATGCTAACAAACAATCTGGGCTACCCGCGTATTGGTAGTAAAAGAGAACTCAAAAAAGCCTGCGAGCAGTATTGGTCGGGCAATTCAAGTATTCAAAGTCTGGTGCAAACCGGGCGAGACATCCGTAAGCAGAACTGGGAGCTGCAAAAAGAGGCAGGTATAGACCTGATCCCTTCTAATGATTTTTCATTTTATGATCAGGTATTAGATCTATCCCTTACTGTTGGGGCCATTCCCAAGCGTTACCATGAGGTAATCTTAAATAAAGGCAATTCAGAACTCGATCTTTATTTTGCAATGGCTAGAGGCTATCAAAAAGATGGACTAGACATCACAGCCATGGAAATGACCAAATGGTTTGATACCAATTATCATTATATCGTTCCCGAGTTTTTTAAAGACCAACAGTTTAAGCTGTTTTCAACTAAGCTGTTAGATGAATACCAGGAAGGTTTAAGATTAGGTGTTAAAACGAAGCCTGTAATTATTGGTCCGGTTTCTTATTTGTTGCTGGGTAAGGAAAAAGAAGCTGGGTTTGATAGAATAGACCTGGTTAAGAACCTGTTGCCTGTTTATATTGAACTCCTTAAAAAGCTTGAAGAACAGCGCGTAGAGTGGTTGCAACTTGATGAACCCTTCCTTTCCCTGGATCTTACAGATAAAGATAAAGCAGCTTTTAAATACGTTTATTCCGAGCTTAAAAAGCAGTTCCCTAAACTGAAAATATTATTGGCTACTTATTTTGGGGCCCTACAGGATAATACTGAGTTGGCAACTTCATTACCAGTTCATGCCTTGCATATTGACTTGGTTCGTAGTCCTGAGCAGCTGAAAACAGTATTAGAATTGGTTCCGGCCAAGATGAGTCTGTCTGTTGGTGTAGTTGATGGAAGAAACATCTGGAAGAATGATTTCCAAAAGTCCCTCGTTTTAATTGAAGAAGCACTCGATAAAGTAGGGGATGACAGGTTAATAATTAGTCCATCATGTTCACTGATTCATTCACCATGTGATTTAGATCTCGAAACGAATGAAATTACCTTAATTCCTGAAATTAAGGACTGGATGGCTTTTGCGAAACAAAAGGTAGATGAGGTAATAGTATTGAAGCAATTGGCCAATGAAGAAGCGATCGCTGATGCTAAACTGGTAGCTAACTTTGAGTCAAATGAGCGACGCAGGTCCTCTACTTTGATTCATAATCCTATTGTAAAACAGCGGGTAACAAGTATTTCATCTACGGATGATCAAAGAACCAGTCAGTTTTCTACTCGTCAGGAATTGCAGGCTAAATCATTAAAACTACCGTTATTTCCAACTACAACAATTGGTTCGTTTCCACAAACGACTGAAGTGCGTAGTTGGAGGGCTAAATATAAAAAGGGCGACTTAAGTCTGGCTGAATATGATGCACTAATAGAATCAGAGACTGCAGAAACGATCCGTTTTCAGGAAGATACAGGGATAGATGTATTGGTGCATGGCGAGTTTGAACGGAACGATATGGTTGAATATTTTGGGGAGCAGTTGGCTGGTTTTGCCTTCACTAAAAATGGTTGGGTGCAAAGTTATGGCAGCAGGTGTGTAAAGCCACCCGTAATTTATGGAGATGTATATCGCCCTGTGCCGATGACGGTAAGGTGGTCTGCTTACGCACAATCCTTAACTAATAAATGGGTGAAAGGAATGCTTACAGGTCCTGTAACTATTTTACAATGGTCTTTTGTCCGTAATGATCAGCCACGATCAGCAACTTGTACACAAATTGCATTGGCCATTAGGGATGAGGTTGTTGACTTAGAAAGGGCGGGTATTAAGATTATTCAAATTGATGAACCCGCGATAAGGGAAGGATTGCCATTGCGTAAAGCCGATTGGCAGGATTATCTAGAATGGGCGGTACGTGCTTTCAGGATCTCCGCAAGTGGGGTGAAGGACGATACTCAAATCCATACGCACATGTGTTATTCGGAATTTAACGACATTATCCAAAATATTGCAGATATGGATGCAGATGTGATTACGATTGAATGTTCGCGCTCGCAAATGGAATTATTAGATGCGTTTGCTGATTTTAAATATCCAAATGAAATTGGACCAGGTGTGTATGATATTCATTCACCGCGTGTTCCAGCTCAGGAAGAAATGGTTTTTCTACTTAAAAAGGCTAAAAAAGTTATTCCTGCAAGTCAACTTTGGGTTAATCCAGACTGTGGTTTAAAGACCAGACATTGGGAGGAAACGAAAAAAGCTTTAACAGAAATGGTCGCTGCTGCAAAAGTACTGCGGGAATCTGTGGAAGAAGCTGTAACTTTGTAAAAAAAGAAAGGCAGGTGCCATGCCTGCCTTTCTTTACAGAATTACGTACGCACAAATGAGAATAAGGAAAAATGCGGTGATTACCGCGGTTGGAGGTTATGTTCCAGATACGGTTTTAAGTAACCATGACCTCGAAAAAATGGTGGATACCAATGACGATTGGATAGTTGCAAGGACAGGGATTAAAGAGAGAAGGATTGTAAACGACCCAAATATTGCTACTTCTGATATGGCCACTTATGCCTTGAAGAGATTAATGGAAGATGGAGACGTGAATCCGGATGAAATTGATTGCGTAATCGTATCAACTTCTACACCTGATTATGTGATGGTAAGTACTGGAAGCATGGTATGCGAAAAAGCAGGTTTGAAAAATGCCTGGGGAATTGATACCAATGCTGCTTGCAGTGGCTTTTTATATGCTTTAACACTTGGTGCCAGTATGATTGAAAGCGGTCGCTGTAAAAAAGTGATTGTAATTGGTGCAGATAAGAACAGTGCAATTGTAAATTATACAGACCGTAATACTTGCATCCTTTTTGGTGACGGTGCCGGAGCTGTTTTATTGGAGCAAACAGAAGAGCCGGTAGGCTTAATGGATAGCTTTTTTAGAACTGATGGTTCAGGTAAAGAAAACCTGATCGTTACTGCTGGTGGATCTAAATACCCTGCATCTCAAGCTACGCTTGATGAGAAGCTACATTACGTGCGTCAGGATGGAAGAGTGGTGTTTAAAGCTGCTATTCAAGGTATGACGGATACGTGTAATGAGGTTTTAAGATCAAATGATCTGGTAAGTTCTCAAATCGATCACTTGATTCCGCATCAGGCTAATTTAAGGATCATACAATCGGTAGGTGACTATCTGGGTTTATCTTCAGAGCAGGTTAAAGTAAACATCGACCGTTATGGTAATACAACCGCTGCAACCATTCCTTTGTGTTTATGGGACTTTAAAGATGATTTTAAATACGGCGATAAGATGATATTGACTGCGTTCGGCGCCGGGTTCTCCTGGGGGGCAACGTACTTGAAGTGGGGTAAACTTCGCCAGCCTAAAAAAGACTAAATGACATTAGAAGATAAAATTGACGCATCGGAAACACGAATTTTTAAAGCTGTATTTCCGAATACGACAAATCATTACGACACCTTGTTTGGTGGAACTGCCATGCATATGATGGACGAAGTCGCTTTTATTACAGCTACTCGTTTTAGCAGGCAGCGAATGGTTACTGTAAGTAGTGACCGTATTGACTTTAATAAACCAATTCCTGCTGGTACTATTGTGGAACTGATAGGAAGGGTAAGCCATATTGGTAATACCAGCTTAAAAGTGAAGGTAGAGATCTATATTGAGCAAATGTATTCTGACACCAGGGAGAAGGCTGTAACAGGCGAGTTCTCTTTTGTAGCGATTGATGAAAATAAAAAGCCAACTTCCATTCTTAAATAGAAGCGCAATCCATACATTTGCCTCGAAATGCTATTGAAACCAATTTCTGTATTGTTGCTTTTTAGCTTATTGAGTACAAACTTTGCAAACTTGTTTGTTTTTGCAGGGTTTGAACTCAATCGGAAGTATATTGCTGCAGAACTTTGTATCAATAAGAATAAACCTGAGCTGCATTGTAATGGTAAGTGTTTCCTGATGAAAAAGCTAAAGCAAGCTCAGGATAAGGAACAAAAACAGGAGCGTCAAGCTCAAAAAACACAAATTCAAGATGCTGTAGTAGTAACACAACAGGTCTTTAAACAGTACGCTTTAGCGGAATCAAAACTTCATATCCCTGCTTCTATGGGGATGCCGCAAAGCATTAAGAATTCTATATTTCACCCGCCACAGACAAATTAACTGTTCTCTTCGAAGACTGCATTACTTGTCGCTGAAGAAGCTCCAAGAACGCTGAGGTCTTCTCTGAGAAAGTAAATTTGTAACCAAATCGCATAGCAATACGGCTATTTAAGGCTGTTTTATGGCTTTCGTATAGCTGTTTGTGTAGGCGGTTAATTCCTTTTTTTAGAATTCTTATTAATAATTTAATGAGCCCATACAGATATTTTATCTTATCTATTGGCTTGCTGTTCTGTTTTTTACAGAGCCAGGCCCAAACACAGGCTATAAAAGGCCATATTTATGACTCTCAAACCCGTGCACCCTTGGCGGGTGTAATGATCTTTAACGATTTGAAAGAACAACTTACAAAATCCGATGCGAATGGCTATTTTGTGATTAATGGTTATCAGGAGTTTATACAAGCTGTTTTAGTGGGATATAAAACACAAAATATAAAAATAAAACCAGAAGATGGTGACCTCAATGTGCAGTTAGATGCAGATGGGGTTAGTTTAAACGAAGTTAGGGTAGCAGGGTATAATAGCAACAAAACCAGTAAGGAAACTGCAGGTGCGATTGCCTTGATTACAGCTAAGGATATCAACCGGGGTAGTGCAGTTTCGTTTCAATCTGCGCTAAATGCAATACCAGGGGTTCGCATGGAGCAAAGTACGCTATCTGAAGCTCGCATTTCCATTAGAGGTAATGGTGTTAGAGCATCCTATGGTATCCGGAATGTTAAGATTTATGTAAACGAAATCCCTGTTACAGAGGCTGATGGTACTACCAGGATTGAGGCATTGGATGTGAATAGCATTGGCCGTGCCGAAGTGATAAAGGGGCCCGCTTCAAGTATTTATGGCGCAGGTACTGGCGGGGTAATTAACTTCCAACTGCAGCGTTCACCATATCAGGAACAAAGTTTAGAGGCTTCAGGATTGATAGGGGCTAATGGTTTACACCGTTTGGCAACGACCTATCGTAGTGGTGGGGATAAGTTGAATAGTTACGTTTCCTATGGATGGCAGGAATATGATGGTTATAGGGAACACAGCAATGATATGCGTAGGTTTCTGACCGGAAACTTCCAGCTTTTTCCAAGTGATAAGCGTATTATTACCTTGCTGGTTAATAGGACTACGCAGCACTCACAGATCCCGGGCTCACTTACGGCAGATCAGGTAGCTGCAAATCCATTACAGGCCAATGCGACTAATCTGGATAAAGCAGCCGGTAGGTATCAAACCTGGACAAGAATAGGATTAGGCCAGCAGTATCGTTTTAACGATCTGTTTTCAAATACAACAAGCGTTTTTACTTACTTCTATGATTTGAATCATCCACTTCCTTATGCTTATATCCGTAACTTTTATCAAAGTTATGGTGGCCGTACGCGGTTTTCTTATGATCCGGGTTTTAGTGTTTTTCCTACCCGTTTTACAGTTGGAGCAGAATTTAATGAAGGATTAACCAAGGGGACACAGTACGTAAATAATAAAGGCGTGGAAGGTGCCATTAATTCGAATGTTGACTATCAGAACACTCAATATTCATTATTCTATCAATCTGAAACAGCTTTAACCAGTCAAACTACTTTGACGTTGGGCTTAAGTTATAACAGTTTGAAGTATGATGTGAATGACTATTTAAAACAGAACCAAAGTGGTGTTAAAAAGTTCAATCCACAGGCAACTCCCCGTATTGCATTGAGCCATACATTTAGTTCTGCGCTAAGTCTGCATGCCAGTGTAAGTTCGGGCTTCTCTCCACCATCAAGTTCAGAGATTAAGAATGTAGATGGTTCGATTAATCCGAGATTACAGGCCGAAAAGGGCATAAACTATGAGCTAAACGCTAAAGGGAATTTGTTGAAGTCTCGTTTTGAATATGATCTTGCCTTATTTAAAATGGACATGAAAGGTGAGTTAATCGGGCAGTCTATACAGCAAGGGATTACAATTTATAACAATGCTGGAAAAACTAGCCACAATGGTGTTGAGTTAGCTTTGTCTTATCAGCTATTAAAGCCGGAGGATCAAAATGAGGTATTGAGCTTGCGACCGTTTGTTGCTGTTACTTATTCTGATTTCAAGTTTAAGGATTATAAAACGCTGAATGCACAAAATGACGTTACCGCTAACTATGATGGAAATAAGTTAACAGGTATTGCTCCCTGGGTATTTAATGCGGGAATTGATTTAGAAACGAAAATGGGATTGTACTTTTATGGAAGCTATTACTATACTGATCGTTTGCCTTTAAATGATGCCAATTCAGCCTACAATCCTTCTTATCAGGTGGCAAATGCAAAAATTGGCTATAAGAAGCAAATCCTTAAATGTTTGGAAACAAATGTATACGCAGGTTTGGATAACATCCTGAACAAGAGCTATAGTTCCATAGTTTCCTTAAATGCTGTAGGATTTGGTGGCGCAGCGCCTGCTTATTTTAATCCATCACCTAAAAGAAATGGTTATGGTGGTTTAAATGTTAAATATTTATTTTAATGAACATGAACAAGAAAATATATTTTTCTTTGGTCATCGTCACCCTATTACTGGCTGCTTGCAAAAGCAAGCCAGTAATTGATGAGGCTAAAGTGCTAAATACAGCTGGAATTGCGGCTGTTGGACCTTATTTTACAGTAGATCATAAAGGGAATTCTGTTTTGTGCTGGTCTGAACAGGATGGAAAAGATTCCTTGTATCGATTGAAATATGCTGTATATGATCAGCAGAAAAATGAATTTGGTAAGGCCGTGACTGTACCCAGTTCTGTTGGCTGTGGTGTTTCTGCGGAGAGTATGGCTAAGATCGCTTTTAAAGACGATGGGACGGTGGTGGCCATTTTTGCTAAGAGATTTCCTACAGAAAAGAACCCTTATGCCGGTGCAATTTATTATAGTATGTCAGAAAATGAGGGTAAAAGCTGGTCGGATGCTAAGTTTTTACATTCAGATACCAGTCATACTTATGGACGTAGCTTTTTTGATGTTACCAAATTGAAAGATGGTGAACTGGCTGCGGTTTGGTTGGATGGGCGTTTTGGCAAGTCAATTAGAGGTTCAGCTTTGTTTTTTAATCGGACAGAAAAAGGAAAAGGTTTTGTCACAGATAGTTGTTTGGATAAAGGGACTTGCGAATGTTGCCGGACAGATCTTTTGAGCGATAAAAACGGGAATTTGCATCTGGCTTATCGGAGTATCATATTTCCAAATGCACTTTCAGGTAAACAGGTGCGGGATATGGTTTATAAATTATCCAAAGACAACGGGCAAACGTTTACACCTGCAAAGCTGATCAGTAATGATAACTGGGAAATTGAAGGTTGTCCGCATTCAGGTCCCTCGCTTGCTGTAGCTAATCATACGCTTCGGGCGGTTTGGTTCACAGCAGGGGGGAGTTCGAGTTTGTATGGTACGTCAGCTGTGGATTCCGGTTTTCGTCAAAGGAATTTAATTACAGCATCTGGTAGACACCCTCAAATGGTGGCTTTAACAGATGGCAAAACAGCTATGGTTTGTGAAGAAGTGGAAGAGATGGAGCACGAAACAATGAAGATGGATCACTCAAAAGGTGGAATGATGAAGCATGGGCCGGCTGGCATGTCTAAGATTATTTTAAGAATTTTGAAGGATGAGATCCCAGAGAAAACAATAGCCCTAACTGATGGGATGCAAGCAGATAATCATGCTGTTCTAACGACTGTTAACAATGGTTTATTGGTAGCTTGGGTGAGAGAAGGGGCAAAAGGATCAGCAATATATTACGCTGGTTTAAAGCAGTAATAAAAATATTAATAATACTTATCATTTAATTAAAAAAACAAAGATGAAGAAATCAATTGGAGCACTGCTTATCGCTATTGGAGCAATAGCCTGCACTCAAAAGGGAGATTATAAGATGGTGCGTGATGATGTAATGAAATTTCACGATGTGGTGATGGCAGATCATAGTAAAATCGTAAATAATCAGATGGCATTGGATACTTTAATGAAAGACATTAAAGGCCTTAAAACTAAGTTTCCTGAGTTGGATACCTTAAAAGAGAAATCAGAAATCACCGCCTTACTGAGTAAACTGACTCAAGCAGAAGATAGCATGAACGATTGGATGCATAAGTTTGAGCCTGATGTAACGGGTAAATCAAATGACGATGCCATAAAGTACTTTGAATCAGAAAAAGCCAAAATAGCGGCCATTGATAGTATTTATAAAACGGAGATCAAATTGTCGGATGAATATTTAAGTAAATTCAAGAAATAATGATTAGACCTGGGGCATATTTAATGCTATTGAGTTTGTTTTTATTTAGTTGTAAGGATAAGCCAAAAGGTTTGCCTTTCTTGCAACTGGAAACGACGGAAAAGATAGTTGATGGTAAAACTGTAATTGACTCTGCATTTAGAACCATACCGGCTTTTAAACTATTAAATCAGGATAGTGCGGTAGTTACTGAGAAGAATTTTGACGGAACTATTTATGTAGCTGATTTCTTCTTTACCTCCTGTCCAACTATTTGTCCGGTGATGCACCGTAATCTGTTAAAGGTATATCAGAAATATAAAGGCAATCCGGAAGTTAAACTAGCTTCTCATACGATTGATGTTAAGTATGATACTCCTTCAACAATGAAGGCTTATGCTACAAAGTTAGGTGTTGAAGGTACACAATGGGAATACTTGTGGGGTAGCAGGGATGAAATTTATGCTTTGGCTGAACGTAATTATTTGGTCGCTGCTCAGGAAGATAAAAATGCACCTGGTGGATTTGTTCATCAGGGTTATTTAGTGCTTGTTGATAAAGAAAAGCGTATCAGAGGAGCCTATGATGGTACACAGGATAAAGAAGTAGCTCAATTAATGAGTGATATGGATGTTTTATTGAAAGAATATAAGAAATAATCAGCCTTTTTAACGTATTTTTTATTATTTGCAGTTAATACTATTCACACTTAAGCCGATTTTGAAGAGTAGAAGTTTTTTATACCCAGTAAGTGGATTTAAAGCTTTGAAATTTAAAATTGGCTTTTTTATTTGTGGGTTAAGTACTTAACGAATGAACGATTATCGTGTTTTTTGTAAAAAAGCACTTAAATTTAATAATTAAATATTAAGTTGCCATTTATATATGAATGTTTGAATTTAATCTACTAATTTGGTGGAGTAATTAGTGAGGATTGTAAAATTTCATTAGTTGATACGGAAACATGTATTAATAGTTTAATAAAGGGGAATGTCTAAAGTTCTATTTAACGAAACGCAATTAATAACCAGGTTGAACGACGGGGATGAAAGTGCGTTTGTAAAACTTTTCGAGGCGTATTCTCCTGTGTTGATGTCATTCATGTCAAAGTTAAACATAGAGGCTGAAGATATTAACGATAGTATACAGCAAACATTTCTTAAAATTTGGGAACACAGGGCGAAGCTGGATCCGAATGTACCCTTAAAAAACTATATCATCACCGTCGCAAAAAATGATCTTTATAATACCATAAAAAAAAATATTGTAGCTAAGAAGCATAATGATCTTTTAATTGCTCAAGAACCGCAAATTTTTGAGCATCCTTCATCAGACCTGACAAAAGTATTGAACGAAATTTTAGATAGTCTGCCCGAAAAGAGGGCGAAAGTATTTAAAATGAGTAGAATTCAAGGTTATTCTAATAATGAGATTGCACAAGAGTTGGGTATTTCTAAAAGCACTGTAGAAAATCATATAAATAACTCATCTTCAGTAGTAAAAAAACTATTGAGAAACTTTGGGTTTTGGGTGACTACTATATTTTTTTTTATTTTACCTTAGGTGCAAAGATTCTTTCAACTGTATAGTGTATAATAAGATTGAAAAGTGGACAAAAAATTATTAAATAGATATTTCGAAAAGCAATGTTCTGCAACAGAAATAAAAGCTGTTGAAGAATGGATATTGGATTCGAAGAATCGTATCGAATTTGATGATTTTCTGGTAACCAAATGGGATGGGCATGTTGACCAAAATTTTGATCCTCATTTTGCAGATGTAAAGAAGTCTGCCACTTATAAATGGTGGGCTTCTGCAGCAGCAACAGCAGCAGTTATCATTTGTGGTGTATATTATGCAAATATAGTATCATCAAAAACAGATCAGCTTGCTGTTGTATCTACAACTTCAGCGGTTAAGCCTGTTGATCATCATGCAAGCTTCCCATCAGACACTTTTCATGCCAGTATTAAACCTAAAATTACTACTCATCATGAAAGAAAAACCATCAGAAACAAACCAGTTCAGATCGTAACAGAAGCGGATACGGTAACTCGGGAAAAAAGACCTCTTTTCGTAAAATCAACTAAACTGGGAAATTTCATGATCAACAAAGTAGCTATTCACAAACTATTGGATAGCATCGGTTCGGACCAATTAGTTCTGACGAATTTTGATGTCCATGAAATCACCTTCCAACGACTGGCAATTATGCTTCGTGAGGAGTGCGGCATTGTTCTGGAACCCTGTAGTGGTGGAATTGGTTCAACAAAAACCTATACCGCTAGATTCCAAAGGATCTCTGTTCCTGATTTACTGAATGACATGTCTGAAAAGATGATGTTTTCGTATTCTGTTAAAGACAACAAAGTCAAGATCTGTTTTAACTAAAGACCTTTACTTACCTGTTTGAACTTACTGATTTTGGCCAGAAGCTAATGTCTTTCCTGGATGTTTTTTAAAAAAACAAATCCGGGGATGAGCGACGCTTGCCAAAAATCAGAGAATAAGTTCTAAGAAAGCAACCTAAACCAACAACATATGAATAAAAAGTTTACAATAAGAATTAAAACGGGGGTCCTAACCTTTGCGCTGTTTGGGTTATTGGGAACACCTGAACGACTGTATAGTCAGGTACAGGCAACCCAGGTTCGAGCCGTTCCTAAAATCATTGGAAAGGTGTTCGATGAACAAAAAAAGCCAATCCCGGGCGTCATGATTTCCATTAAGAGTAATCCGAGGATTGCCACCACCACCAACAATACCGGTGAGTTTATCCTCTCACCAGATAAAGCGGGGGAGACATTGGTCATTTCAAGCATTGGATTTAAGCGTCAGGAGATTGTGCTTAAGGCTGACACGAAATTGCCTTTAGTTATTGTGATGAAAGAATCTACTGACGAGTTGAAAGAAGTTGTTGTTACGGGATATTCCACAAGATCGAAGGAAAGCTTCACAGGTAGTGCATCCTCATTTACAGGAGAGGATTTAAAAAGAGTAGGTAATAAAAACATCCTGCAAAGTTTGCAGAACCTCGATCCTTCGTTTGTACTGACGGAGAACCTAACTCTTGGTTCGAATCCCAATATGTTGCCTGACATACAATTGCGGGGCCAGGCTGGGCTTGATGACGTACGTGGAGAGTATTCCGGTAACCCGAATTTACCATTATTCATTTTAGACGGATTTGAATCAAGTCTGCAGAAAATATACGATCTGGATATGAACAGGGTAGCATCCATAACCATACTTCGTGATGCTTCAGCAAAAGCGATTTACGGGTCTAAGGCCGCAAACGGAGTGCTCGTTATTGAAACACTCGCTCCTAAAGAAGGAAAGTTGCGTATCACATACAACAGTAACTTCAATGTAGAAATGCCGGATCTTACGTCTTATAACCTGACCAATGCTTCGGAAAAACTGCAGGTCGAACGAAACGCTGGAAGATATACGTCTTCATCGCCGCTCATACAACAGTTTTTAACGGAGCAAGCTAACGTGATTGAGTCAGACATCGCCCGTGGTGTAGATACCTATTGGCTTTCTAAGCCACTACGTGTAGGGTTGGGAACGAAGCACGGTTTGTATCTGGAAGGTGGTGATGCGAACATGCGTTATGGCGTTGACTTGAATTATAACAATCTGGTAGGGGTAATGAAAGAGTCCAAACGTGATAATATGGGTGGATCTATCAACCTCTCATACAGAAGTGGAAAAGTGAGCTTCAGAAATATCTTAAACGTGAATTTCAACAAGTCAGTCAACTCTCCATATGGGACATTCGGAGAATATACCAAATTGAATCCTTATTGGGCACCGAATGACGAATCTGGCCGGATCAATAAAATTCTGGGACAGTTCCAGACAAGTGCTACAGCTCCAACCAAGTATTACTATAATCCGCTTTATAATGCGACGCTGAATACCAAAGACTTTTCAACTTACACGGAAGTTACAGAAAATTTTTATACAGAATGGCAGCCTTCTAAAGAACTGAGGATAACAGGCCGTGTAGGTTTTACGCAAAACCGTAACGCATCTGAGTTGTTTTTTCCGGGAGACCATACCAAATTCATCGCGATGACCGGTGAAGATTTTTACAGGCGTGGTACTTATAATATAACGGATGGGAAAAGTACGACTTTAAATTCAGACGTTTTTGCCAATTGGAACAAGACATGGGGCAAGCACCTGTTGCTGGTCAATGGTGGTGGAAACTTGGGTTCTACCCAGGCACAGACTCATGGAATGGCAGCTGAGGGTTTCTTGAACAACCGGGTAGATTTTATCACTTTTGCGGCGCAATATGCACAAAATGGTGTGCCCAACGGTTCAGAAAACATTCAAAAAGAGATTGGTATTTTGGGTTCTGCGAACTATTCTTACGACAACCGTTATTTGTTGGACCTGAGTATCCGAAGAAATGCATCATCTGTATTTGGCGCAAACAACCGATGGGGAACCTTCTGGTCGGTAGGTTTGGGATGGAACCTTCATCATGAAAACCTCATTAAAAACCTCAATATATTTGATATGTTGAAAATCAGGGGATCGGTTGGTTCTACGGGAAGTCAAAGTTTCAATCCTTATCAGGCGATGGCGACTTATACGTTTTTTACCAATAGCACTTATGATAATGTTTCAGGTACCTATCTCGCTGCTTTGGCAAACGACAACCTTCGCTGGCAGCAAAAAATAGACAATAACATTGGTTTGGATATCAATATGCTGAAACGCCTTAACATTCGTCTGGACTACTATATAGCCAATACTAAAAATCTGTTAACGGATCTAAGCTTACCACCATCAACAGGTTTTAGTACCTATAAAGATAATTTAGGCTCATTGCAAAATAAAGGCTACGAAGGTACGATCAGCTATCAGCTGTACCGCGATTCGAAAAGCCAGTCTTACGTATCAATATTTGGATCATTTGCGCACAATAGCAATAAGATTACCAAGATATCTGATGGATTAAAGCAGCTGAACAGAGAACAACAAGAGCGTACCGACAACCTCAGTTCTCCAATTATACGCTTCGAAGAAGGGCAATCTATGTCATCTATCTGGGCTGTTCCATCATTGGGTATCGACCCGGCAACAGGGCGTGAAATTTTTCGGGCAAAAGATGGCAGCACAACCTATGAATGGAATCCTAATGATCAGATTGTTGCTGGTATAACGGATCCCGCATTAAGGGGGAATTTTGGTATCAACCTGGAATACAAAGGCTGGGGGCTGAGTGGTACATTTCGTTATACCATAGGAGAGGATTATTACAATTCAACGTTAGTCAGCCGCATAGAAAACGTGAACATCGAGAATAATGTGGATTCCAGAGTTTTTAACAACACATGGTTAAATGTGGGCGACAAAGTTCCTTTTAAGAAGATTACGGTGAATCCAATTGTGACGCGGGCTACAACAAGGTTTATTGAAAACAAGAGTGACCTTACACTGTCTTCTGTAAATGTATATTACGACTTCAAATGGAGAAATTTAAAACGGATTGGACTTAAGAACCTGAAGTGTTCGTTGCTCATGAATGAAGCATTTGTCCTTTCAACTGTTAGAATTGAAAGAGGTACTGACTATCCGTTTGCCAGAACATTTTCCTTCTCATTACAAACTACATTTTAATCCAAGGACATGAATACTACAAGATCAATAATATATTTAACTCTACTATGTCTTGCCGCAGGGATGGTGTCATCCTGCAATAAATGGCTGGATGTAGAACCTAATTCTCAAATTAAATCTTCAGAGCTGTTTAAAACAGAATCAGGCTTTAAAGAAGCATTAGCTGGTGTTTATACGCTGATGACGGCGGAAAGCTTGTATGGTAAGGAATTGCAGTATGGAATGAATGGCGTTCTGTCGCACGAATGGACTTCTTTTCCACTGGTTTATAACGAAGAAGCGGAATATGATTATCAGGCTACGAATGTGCAGAACAGGATTAATAGTGTGTGGAACGGTTTATACCAGGGGATCAGTAACTCGAATTATATGCTCAATGAGATTGATGCTAAGAGATCAATGTTTACGGATGATAATTTTGCAATTATAAAAGGAGAAGCGCTGGCATTACGTGCATTTCTGCATTTCGATTTGGTAAGGCTCTTCGGTGCGTCTTATCTCGTAGACATGAATAAACCTGCAATACCTTATGTTACTCAATACACTGCGAAACAGACGCCACAATCCACCGTGAAAGAAACTTATGAACTCATCCTCCGCGATCTTGAAGCAGCAAAAGAATTGCTGGAGGTTGATCCGATTTTTACGGGACGGGTTATTACTGAGGCTGATGATAACGGCTATTTGCTCAACCGACAATTGCATTTGAATTATTATGCGGTTGAAGCTCTTCTGGCCAGACTCTATTATTACACCGGTGCCTATGAAAAAGCAAGGATAGCGGCAAATGCGGTAATCACGTCCGGAAAATTTACATACACTACTCAGGCCAACCTGTCAGCCGGAAATGATCTCACTGGTGCCCCTGAACATATATTTGGACTGAACATTAACAATCTTTACAACTATTCCGATCTTTATTTATCAAAGGATCGCCTTATAAGCAACACATTTTTTTTAAGTGCAGCTGCGAGGAGCGCCTATTATCCTGAAGGTTCAGTGGATTACCGTTATATCTATCTGTTCGAAGTTGGCGAAGGGGATAAAGCGAGTAACTACTATCTTAAGAAATACAATGCGCCGGTAGCTTCAAATCTTTATTACAGAAATAAAAGTGTTGTCATTAAAATTTCTGAGATGCAATTTATTATTGCTGGATCTAATCTGGCAGAAGGAAAAAGTATTATTGGGCCATTGAACAAAGTGAGATTGGCCAGAGGTCTGACCGCTTTAACGGTTGAACCAGCAGAACCTACAATAACTTTCCTGGAAGAGTTTAGGAAAGAGTTTTTTGGGGAAGGTCAGCTTTTTTATCAATACAAGAGATTGAACAGAACGATCATCACAGGTACTGATAAAAATCTGGTTGCTTTGAAAGCTTACATATTACCGCTCCCAGTTGCGGAATACGAATCTGGTAACCGAAACAGTAATCGTTAAACTATATAAGATGAGATATATTTATATTATCCTGCTGTTGTTATTAACAATATCAGGTTGCAAAAAAAATGAATTAAAATATTTTGAAGAAGAAGTACCGCTTCTGAATATTTGGTTTGGTACAAACAACGTGCTGGATAGTATTACGCATAACTTTGCTTACAGTCCAACAGATAGAGATTCTTTAGTGTTTAATTATCGGATAGCGGGTTATCCAGTTGATTATGAGCGTGTATTTGAGCTGACCACTACAGATGATGATGCGAAATTGCTGACTTTTACCTTTAATAAATATAAGGTGCCTGCAGGAAAGTCATTAGGGCAATTGGTTTTTTATGTAGATAAGCCTACAGACAAGAACCTGTTTGCAAACCGTGATTTAAATGTATCATTTAAAGTTAAACAGTCATCAGTTTTCCAACCTGCTTTAAAAGAATTAAACGATCTTAAAATCAAATTCAAAAATGCCGTTACCAAGCCAGACAACTGGGATAATGCTGTTTTGCCAAATTTACCACTGAAGAATTTCTTTGGTTCGTATAGTACGGAGAAATATAAGTTCGTTATTCAAGTGACCGGTTTATCTAATTTAGTGGTGGAAAGAAATATTAAGGTCAATCCTGAACTGCCTCCTAATACGATTACGGAAATCCATGCCAAAGCATTACAAGTTCAATGTAAAATAGCACTTGATCAGTATAAAATAAATAATAACGGTAAAGATTTGTTGGATGAGAATCTAATTCCTATTGTTTTTCCATAATAAGAATCGTGTAAAAATTTAAAGATTGAACTCATGAAAAAAAATAACAATATAGTATGGTTAATTTTATCTCTTATGGTGTTATGTACTTCCTGCTACAAGGACAAGGGGAATTATGAATATAAACCATTGGATAAGCTAATAATCGATACTGCAAAAAGAAATATACGCGGCGATTATGCAATTTATCGATATGACGAACTTGTCATTAACCCTAGAATATTTTTTAATCAGCAAGAGGTAACTGCGTCAGATCAGGTTGCTGGTAAGCTGGCGTTTACCTGGTCAATTTATCAGGCAACATCTGCAAAAATTTACACCCGGGATACCATATCAAAGGAAATAACACTAAATAAATCAATTTCAAAGCCTGCTGGGAGGTGGATTGTCATATTAAGCGTAAAAAACCTCGATACGCAGGTTGAAGAGTACATGAAGTTTAATGTGCAGGTTGATGAACAGCTTTCAGATGGTTGGATGTTACTTTATGAGAAGAACGGAAATACTGATGTCGGGCTGATTGTGGATGACTGGACGAAAAAAAATGTTGTGAAAACAAGGACCTTCAGTGACATGTTTCAGATGTCAAATGGCTACCCTTTGTTAGGAGAACCACGTGGGTTGATGCATTCCGCGTCGACATTGACTACTGCTGAAGTAATGATCGCATCTGCCCGCGATTTAGTAGCAGTTGAAAAATCTTCATTTCAAGTGTTTTATCCAATTGAAAAACTGTTCTGGAGCTTTATACCTGGTGGAGAAATTAAATGTATATCGGCGAATAATACTAACGGAGGAAGAAAGGAAGTGATTATTTACAATAACAGGATACATGGGGTAAACCATAGTACTTCTGGTGTAAGCAGGATTAATTTTTTCGGAACAGCTTATAATGGTAGTTATGGTGATTTGGCCGAATGGTCTGCAACCGCATTCGGTATCGGTTTTGAGGCTGTGGTGTATGATAAAACAAATAAAAAGTTTTTGAATATTGCTGCCAATGGCACGGTTGTTCAGGGCTTTTCCATCCAGGCTTCGACTGCAGCATTCGATGTCAATAATGTTGGCCTTGATCCTGAAGCTTTTGATTGGGGCCGTGGAAATGGTACACCTACTGTAGCTTATGAATACAGTGTGATGAAAAATAATACCGATCGTTTTTTATTGGTTAGCAATTTTAACAGTTCAACTACGGTTATTGGCACAGGTAAATATCAAATCACAGGGATTCCTTTAACTACGCCCATACGCACGCTTAATTCTGCTTTCGGTGGAAATTATACACTGATGGGTACAGATAAAACTGTTTACCTTCATCGTTATCAACAGGGGTCAAACGCTACTGCAGAATGGGAGTCGCCTGTAAATGAGGAGGTAACCTGCGTGCGTCTGCAGAAATTTTTCTATAACCCGGGATTATCTGCTCAATTTTTACCTCAGCCAAATACAGTAGTATATATTGGCACCTGGAATCCAGGCACAAAAGTGGGTAAAGTCTATGCATATATAATAGACCAAACCAACGGTACCATCAATAAATCCACTGAACGCGTTTACACAGGTTTTGGGAAAATCAAGGACATGGGTTATAAATGGAGTCTGTAATGTATAACGATTAAAAACGAACAAAACTTAGATCAACTATAATGAAACAAAAAATCGCATTTACAATGCTATTGGTTGGCGGATTTCTATGTGCTCAAGCACAGAATTACACCATTAAAGGCAAGCTCGAAGGACAGGGCAATGAAAAAATAATTTTAAAGGGCTTAAACGGCGAGATCAGCGCAGAAGCAAAAAATAATAGCTTTGAATTGACCGGAACAGTAGAAGATGAGCCTTTTGTTACTTCGATCAATACCAGCTTAGACCGGAACCTATATTTGGGTGGAGGTAAAACTGGTATGTACCAACCCTCACTTCCACTGGAAATCGTACTTTCTAAAGGTGCAAATTTAACGATTACGGGTTCTGCGATGGACATCAACATGGCCTCAGTAACTGGTGATCCGTTAAATGACAGCTTTACTGAATTCAGAAAATCTGAAGCGCATTTGGTTAAAGAAATGGATGCACTACGCCGCCAACTTGTAGAAACCAGAATTATGGGTGTTAAGGAGGGAATGAATGAGATTGGGAAAAAAATGCTAGAAAACAGACAGGCCATGGCTGCATCCAGAAAAAACTTCATTAAAACTCATCCGGATGCCTTTGCAAGTATTTATTATTTGTCACTAACTGCTAAGGAATACAAAACAGCTGAGCTGGAAGCGGCTTACAAAGGGCTGGCTTCCACGTACAAAAATTCACGCTATGCAAAAGGAATCGTTGCAAAAATCGAGGCTTCAAAGGTTGCCGACGCAGGTGGTCCCGCTCCCGACTTTACAAAGCCTGATGTAAATGGCAAGCCGGTAAGCTTGTCACAATTCAGAGGTAAATATGTACTGTTGGATTTCTGGGGTAGCTGGTGTGGACCTTGCCGGGCTGCGAACCCACATTTGAAAGAACTTTATTCGACATATACCGCTAAAGGATTTGAAATATTAGGTGTGGCAAGTGAGAAGGTAAGCGGGCAGGCACAGGCTGAAAAAATGTGGAAGGAAGCCATAGAAAAAGATGGACTAACCTGGACTAATGTTTTAAACAATGAATTGTCTATGAAGTCGGATGTTGTTCAGTTGTATAATATTGAAGGTTATCCCACTCAAATTTTACTGGATAAAGAAGGTAAAGTTATTGGCCGCTGGCTTGGTGCAGCCGGTAAACAACTGGATGATAAATTAAAGACCATTTTTAACAATTAATATGCTAAATAAACAGAAAAATAGGGCAACATATATACTTCTGGCAGGATTGATTCTGTATGGTAGTATGCCAGCACTGGCCCAGGTTAAAAAAGGAATAACCATTACAGGGAAAGTTCAGTTTCAGAATCCTGAAATTTTTAAAAAGTACAACATGGTATGGTTGTACAAAGGGATAGGAAAAGATAGAAGGATAGTAGATTCGGTGAGCGTAAACACCGATGGCAGCTTCAGCTTATCGGTTAAGCCATCAGTATCTGGTTTATATTCAATGGATATTTTAAAATGGCAAACGGCCAGTTTTTGGTCTGATAATGATGTATATATTACTTCACGTGGATACGATACAGCCAGAACCAAAACTAAGAATTCTGGTTTTGTTGAGGTAATCAGTAAGTCGCCGCGTACACAATTGATCAATACTGCATTGTACCAGAAATATATTGCCGATCAGGAAATGGAGCTACTAAACACAGAGATTCTTGCTGCCAGAAATTACATGAAGAAAGATACCTCTTGGTTTACTTATTTGAGAACGAATGGGTTGATCAGACAAAAGGCAGATTTCGAAGCCTTAAGGCTTAAGCAGCTCATTAAAGCCAATCCAAATAATCCTGCTGTGGTTTATTTACTGAGTATGCTCTCGACAGATAAGGAACCTGAGTTTTTCTCGGCTGAACTTTTGAAGCTAATGAATCTATATCCACAACTTGAAGAAGCCAAACAACTCAAAAGGGAGTTTCTTGCGCAAAACGCCATAAAGAATGCTTTGAAAAAGGGGAGTGTAATTCCTCATATCGCCTATAATGACCCTTCAGGGAAGGCCGTAGACATCAATTCTTTTAAAGGGAAATATGTGTTGATCGACTTCTGGGCAAGCTGGTGCGGTCCTTGCAGGAAAGCCATTCCGGAAATTAAAGAACTGTACAGTAAGTACAAGGAAAATGGACTTGAAGTATTGAGCGTTTCTGTAGATACAGATAATGCAGCCTGGAGAAAGGCTATGTCTGAAGAAAACATGCCCTGGCCGCAAGTGCTAAGTCCTGATAAAAATAAAACAATGGCGAGTTTTATGATCGTCGGTATTCCAACACTATACCTGATAGACAGAGAAGGGAAAATTGTTGAAAAGTACACAGGTTTCAGCGCTAAGTTGAAAACGCAGCTTGAAGAAGCTTTCAAACAGAAAATATAATTTTAAATAGAAATGGCGCCAATTGTATAGGACGCCATTTTTTTATGATCAATCCATGAACCGAATTCTTCCCGGCAGAACAGTGCCTTTGTTTTTTATGTACCTAGTGTGCTTTGTATTTGAAGGTTACGCACAACAATCCTTTGACGCGAAACGTATTGAGATAATTACATCAGCAGTCATTAAAAAAGGCTATCCCGCATGTGTACGGTTGTGGGGATTTGATACTGTTAAGAAAGTACAAAACAGCGCGCAGTTTACCGGAGTTGTGGTAACAGCCGAAGGCCATATTCTTACTGCTGCTCATGCGATCATACCGGGGAAAACTTATCTGGTTAATTTCCCTGACGGAAGAACCGCAATAGCGGAAGGAAAGGGAAGAATTGCTGCTGAAAGTCAGGGTAGACCTGATGTAGCTATGGTAAAAATAGTAACAAAAGGGGCATGGCCATTTGCAGAGATCGGATGGTCTTCCTCATCGAAATTAAACAGTATGTGTGTGAGTATTGCCTATCCTACGACACTCAACCAAAAATTACCCTCAGTAAGGTTTGGTCGGATTAGCCGATTGCCTGATGTATGGGGATTTATGGTTTCTACCTGTATAATGGAACCTGGAGATTCCGGAGGTCCGTTGTTTGATGAGCTGGGACGCGTAATTGGTCTTCATAGCCGTATTGATGTAAATGAAAAAATAAACTATGAGGTTCCTGTGGATCTTTACAGGAAATATTGGACGGCTTTAAATGTAGCTGAGGATTATAAAACTTTGCCTTCAAAAGAAGATGATCTGGGATCCGATCCTCAGCAAGCTGCTATTAATCACATTACTGAACTGGAAAATTTAGAAGCACAGTTTGGCAAATCAGCATTTAATTTCAATGGCAGCTGTTTACGGATTAGCAGTGAGCTAAATGGAAAACCCCAACAGGTATATGGAACAGTGCTTTCAGGGAGTATAAAGGCATCAAATACTCAATTTAAATCCGGAACTCTTTTAGTAAGTAAAAGCTCACTGATAGGAGAGCATGCCGTTGTTGATCTCGGTACTGGCAGGAACCTTACACTGACCGTTGTTTCCAGGGATAAAGAAAATGATTTGATCCTTCTGTATGTTGCTGCCAGGTTAAAGTCCGCGATCAGTTTGAAAGCTTTGGCGGATACTCCTTCCATTAAGTTCAGTGAAGTTGGTAAATTCCTTTTATCTGCCATGCCTGGACAAAACAATCGACTTAGTGTATTGGGGAGTACTTGCTTTGGTCAGGATAAAAAGTTCAGTTCCGGATATTTTGGTGCTTCGGCTACTTTCATAAATAAGCAAATTCTATTGACGCGTATTGCGCCAGGGAGTCCGGCGGAAAAAGCTGGATTGATGTTGCAGGATCAGGTTACGGGAATTAATGGCGTACCTATATCGCTTCCTCCAGAATATGGCAAGGAGATTATGAAATATGAACCGGGTGATACCATCAATATCCAGGGGGTAAGAGGCGGCGCTCCTTACAATTTATCGGTAAACCTTGGCTTATTGCCTGTGACAGGAAATCATCCAGCGGATCATTTTGTAGGTGGAAAAAGCAAGAGAAGAGATGGCTTTAGATCTGTATTTACACATGATGCAATGCTTAAGCCAGAAGAATGTGGCGGACCTGTTTTTGATTTGACTGGTAAATTTTACGGCATAAATATCGCAAGATTCAGTAGAACATCCTGCTTGGCAATACCAACTCTTGTGATATATCAGTTTGTGCTTAGCAGTTTGTGAAAAACAAAACTTGATATATCCTAAAATTTATTTATCATTGGATAATTTTCGAGTATTTTTATACCGGAAATAAAGCGGATGATAGATTATAACAGGCTTACAGATCAGCAGTTAATGACGCTTTTAAAAGAAAGCGACAGCAATGCCTATGCCCAATTGTATGATCGTTATTTTCAGTTACTTTTTGTTTATGCCTATAAACGCTTAAGAGATGAGGCGGAAGCAAAAGATGTAATACAGGATTTCTTTACGGTACTTTGGGTAAAACGTGACACCCTGAATTTCAATTCTGCTATCTCTGCTTACTTTTTTACTGCTATTAACAACAGGATCATTGATTTTTTTCTGCATAGGAAGGTTGCCGATAAGTATATTGGTTCTATCTCGATGCCAACTGAAAGGGAAGAAGCCACAACAGATCATTTAGTGAGAGAAAAACAACTTATGGCTTATATTGAGATGGAGATACAGGCTTTGCCATCAAAAATGAGGAAAATCTTTGAGTTGAGCCGAAAATCTAATTATACATATAAGGAAATTGCTGGTGAATTGTCGATCTCCGAGAAAACCGTTCATCGCCAGATGTCGAATGCTTTAATACGCCTCAGGACGAAACTCGGCCTATTCACCTTCCTTATTTTCCTTACCAAGTTTTAATTTAAAATATTTTCTTTTTTTTCTGCACGTATTGGGGGGACTTCCCCGTCATACCTTTAATTATGGAAATTATCCGCTTTAGGTATGTCAGAACAAGAACGAGAATTACTTATAAAATACAATGCCGGCAAATGTACCGAAGCTGAAAAAGCTGCGGTAGAAAAATGGTTGTTTGAACTTAATAGTACAGCCGTCAATTTATCAGGGGATAAAATTGCGACTATAAAGGCTGAAGTTCTTAGCCAGTTACCGGGCCCGGTAGCAAAAGTAAGAAAGTTGAGCGCTTGGCTACCCATTGCTGCGGCAGTTACATTATTTGCTTTTGGTGCAGGTTGGTTTTACTTTTCTAATTTGTCTGTTAATAAATTGATGAATAATGACAAGCGAAGTGCTTACCTGAATGATGTTGCTCCCGGTAGAAATTCGGCGACCCTTACGTTGGCGGATGGAAAGAAGATCGTTTTATCTGATGCAGGTAGTGGAGAACTGGTAAATGAATCAGGGGTGGTGATTTCTAAAACTGCTGAAGGAGAGATTATTTATAACGTTGCCTCAGGCGCTGGCTCTGAAAAAGGAACTGAAAGGGACAGACCAAGCTCAGGAGTAGGTAATACGGCTTACAATACACTTGCAACTACGAATGGAGAAACTTTCCGCGTTCGCTTACCAGATGGTTCTTTGGTGGTTCTGAATGCCGCTTCTAGTTTAACCTACCCTACCCATCTAAATCAGGATCAGGAACGACGGGTTAAGCTTTATGGCGAAGCTTATTTTGAGGTTGCAAAAGTAATGGTTAAACAAAAGGGACCAGGAAGTAAAGAATCGGTAATAAGGAAGCCATTCATAGTATCAACAGATAAGCAACAGGTAGAGGTGCTGGGAACGCATTTCAATATTAACAGTTATGCTGATGAATTAAATACAAAAACAACTTTATTGGAAGGTTCCGTGAAGGTTGCATCTTTGGATGCTGGGCGCCATTCGTCAATTTTAAAACCTGGACAGCAGGCTGTGAGCAGGGCCGAAATGTTTTTGATCACGGAGGTGAACATTGCACAGGCTGTAGCCTGGAAAAATGGAACCTTTGATTTTGACAATGAGGATATCCAGAGTGTCATGCGTAAAATTTCAAGATGGTATAATGTAGAGGTGGAATTTGAGGGAAGCGTTTCGAAAGAGAGATTTAATGGTGCGCTCTCGCGCCAGAAGAATATCAGTCAGATGTTGAAAATGTTGGAATCAACTGGAGTAGTTCATTTTAAAATAGAAGGAAGGAGGGTTATCGTTATCAATAATTAAGCAAACAGATAATCCTTTGTAAGTCAGGAAACCGACGCCAATCGGAATCCTGACTAAAGCCTGGATTGTTAATATATTAAAAACAAATTAACTAACTGCGCTTACCTGACCCATCTTGCAAAATGAAAAGGTAAAATCGCCTAACCAAACTTATCAAATGTACAATTTTTACTTAAAGAAAATGGTGCAGCCACCAGACTGTATCACAAGAATTCTGCTGATTATGAGGTTTACCCTACTAATTCTAATCACTGCTATTTTACAGGTTAGCGCAAGTTCTTTTGCGCAGAAAATAACCTTGTCTGAAAAAAATGCTCCTTTGAGGAAGGTTTTTGATCAGATCAGATCGCAAAGCGGCTACGACTTCTTATTTACTTCCACGATACTTAGGGACGCTAAGCGTGTAAGTATTGACATGAAGGATGCTGAAATAGACGTTGTTCTCCGAAAAATATTTGAAGGGCAGCCATTGAAGTATACCATCGATGAAAAAACCGTGCTGATCAAAGCAAAAGACAAAAACTTTCTTGACAACCTGATCGCAGGATTTCAGGCGATTGACGTAAAAGGAAAGATCTTAACGGAAACGGGGAATAACTTAGTTGGCGCCTCCATTACCGTTAAAGGAACGAATAGAGTGGTGAGAACAAATGAAAAAGGGGAGTTTACCATTACCAATGTAGATGAAAACGCAACACTTGTCATTACTTATATGGGCTATGAAACCAGGGAAGTGAAAGTGGAGAAAACAATAAGTGTGGTCCTGAAAATTGACATAAGTGCTTTAAGTGAAGTAGTGGTGGTAGGTTATGGTACGCAAAAGAAATCATCTTTATCGGGCGCTGTTTCTTCCATAAAAGGTGAGGAATTGTTAAAGGGCCCCTCGACAAATGTATCCAGTTTATTAGGAGGACGGCTTCCGGGGATATCTTCGGTGCAGGAATCTGGTGAACCAGGTGTTGATCAGGCTTCGTTGAGGATACGCGGTTCTAATTATGCGGTTACTTATATAGTAGATGGAATGCCACGCTCTATCAATGATTTAGATCCGAATGATATAGAAAGTATATCCGTATTAAAAGACGGTGCGGCTGCTTCGGTTTATGGGTTGAAAGCTGCCGGAGGGGTAATTATTGTAACCACCAAAAAAGGAATTGCTGGAAAACCAACCTTAAATTACAGTGGATCTGCCGGCGTATCGTTAAACGCTAATTTTCCTAAGTTTATGGATGGCCCGCAGTTCGCACATTATTACAACATGGCCGACATGATGGATAAGCTGGCCAATGGAACCATTAAAAATAGGAATGAGTACACGCCGATTTTCCTAAAGGCTGATGTAGATGCCATGCTAAACGGGGATCCTAATGATGGCTGGGACAATGTAAACTATATCGATGAGGTTTTTGGTACGGGGCGCAATACAAAGCACAATCTTTCTGTACAAGGTGGGAGTGACAATACGAATTATTTTGTATCGCTTGGCTATATGGGCAATAAAGGAAATATCAAGAATTTTGAATACGACCGTTATAACCTACGTAGTAACATCACCACAAAAGTAGCGCAAAATCTTAATTTGGAATTTGGTGTAGCAGGTAGTACAGGATACAGGCAAACACCAGGTTTTCTCTCAGGAGGTACAGACAGCAGTCCGGATTTAGGTGAACAAGGATGGTTTTCTATCGCTAAACAAACCATCGGAATGCACCCCTATCTGCCAATAAAGTATAACGGCCTCTATACAGGTGTTACGCCAAGAAATAATTCAGGTGCGCCGAATAGTCCGCTTGCAGCTATCAATGAATCAGGTTACAAGAAAACGAGTGCCGTAGATTTACAGACCAATCTGTCGTTACAATACAATGTGCCCTGGGTAAAAGGTTTAAGCCTTAAAGCCGCCGGATCTTATGATTACAGTACATCGCACAATAAAAACCTGGATACCTACTATTCCGTAAATTCGGTAAGGTTAACAGATGCAACCAGCAAATTGGGTTTTAATAAGATGCTGGATCCGAGAGGCAGGTCGTTCAATTTCCTGGGCGAAGGTCAATCCCAAAGTAAACAATTGGTTGGTCAGGGTAGTTTGAGTTACAAAAATACTTTCGCTGAACATAATGTAGACCTCTTGGCTTTGGTGGAGATCCGCAACAATAAGTCAAACTCTTTATCGGCCTATGCTAAAGATGTCGCCTTTCCGGAATTACCTGAACTTGGTCTTAACACACCCGCGGACAGTCCGATTGGCGGAGGTAGTGCTGGATCAAGAAGTCTGGGTTATGTATTTCGTTTAAAATATGATTATAAGGAGAAATACCTTGCTGAATTTACAGGAAGATATGACGGTTCTTATAAGTTTGCTGGTAATGCTGAAGGTAAAAGATGGGGTTTTTTCCCTTCTGCTTCATTAGCCTGGAGAGTGTCTAAAGAAGATTTTATGGATAACCAGACCACCATTGATGATTTAAAACTCCGTGCTTCGGCAGGTTTGCTGGGTAGTGATGGTGTGCCTGAGTATTCATTTTTAAGTACTTATTCTTTTGGTAGCAAACTGCCAGTAAATGGTGCTTTACAAAACTCACTTTATACGAGTGTCATCGCTAACCCTAACCTTTCCTGGGAAAAGACACTTTCGTATAATGTGGGGGTTGATATGACCATGTGGAAAGGTTTGCTGGGAATCGAGTTTGATGCATTTTATACGTATACCTACGATATCCTTACCGGAATGTCGGCCGGATACCCACCATCAATGGGTGGCTATTATTTCTCCTATGAAAACTTTAGCGCAACAGATGCTAGAGGTTTTGAGTTGTTGTTGAAACATAGCAATAGCTTTAACCTGGGCGGTAAGGCATTTAAATATCGTATTTCTCCTAATGTTACTTTTGCCAGAAACCGCTGGGTTAAATATCCTGATAGTGAAAATGCACCGGAAATTCAAAAGGTTACCGGAAAGAGAACAGGAATTGTCTCGGGATGGATTGCGGATGGACTTTTCCGTTCGGAAGAAGAAATTGACAATTCAGCCTGGTATGGAAGCCGCCCGAATATGGGTGATGTGAAATACAGAGACCTGAACGGTGATGGAAAAATTGATTACCAGGACCGGGGATTGATTGGCAGGCCAAACAGACCTGAACTGACTTATGGTCTGAATCTGGCTGCCGAGTGGAACGGCTTCGATATCAATGCACAATTGACTGGAGGAATGTTCTTTGACGTATCCTTAACGGGTACATATTATAACTATTACGATGACAATACCATTTGGACACAAACATTTAAAGAGGGTGCAAACTCTCCGTTGTTCCTGGTAGAGAATGCCTATAGCGTTGATAATCCTAACGGAACATTTCCAAGAATGACGCTAAGTTCTACTACACATGGCGGTGATAATGGCTTAGCCTCAACGTTCTGGTTCAGAGATGGTAAATACATCCGTTTAAAGTCAGCACAGATCGGCTATTCAATACCAAAAAAGATTATGGATAAAATGGGACTGGGTACATTGCGCTTTTTTGTAGAAGGCGCTAACATTTTTACAATATCGGGATTACCAAAAGGTGTTGATCCGGAGTCGCCAGGTGTGAATAATGGATATTATCCACAGCAGAGAATATTTATGGGCGGTGCAACACTGTCTTTTTAAACCTTAAATTTTGATTCAAATGAAAAAATATATATTCAAAGCCGCCCTGATTGGCATGGTTGCTTTAAGTTTTTCGGCTTGTAAAAAGTACCTGGATATGACGCCAACTACCGCCGCTTCTGATAAGCTGGTATGGAGTAAAGTTGAATATGCGGAGCTGGCCATCAACAGCTTTTATCACGACCTGAATTATTTTAGTAATTTCAGCACGGGCCAAAGTATCGCTGGTATGACGGATGGTTTTACGGATGCGTTTAAATACTCATCGATGACCTATAATGCCAATATGTACATCCCGAATGAGATCGCGTATGGTGGTAGTGTACTCACCCCAAATTACGCTGCGGTTTATCTGGGCAACTGGTCTACTGTTTACGAGCAGGTACGACGTGTAAATGAAGCCTTATCAAACCTTAGAAAGTATGGTACGTTTACCGAAGCTGAGACCAGCCGTTTGGAGGCTGAAATCAGATTTTTCCGCGCGCAGCTCTACTTTGATCTGGTAAAACGTTATAAAGAGGTCATCATTTATACCGAAGACCTCTCTAAGATCCAGAAAAATACAGCACTTAGCACAGAAGCCCAGGGCTGGGATTTTGTACAGGCCGATTTGAACTTTGCCGCCGAACATTTGGTTAATAATAAGAACCCTAACGGTCGGGTAACCAGTGGTGCTGCTTACGCGCTGTTGTCAAGAGCAATGCTGTATGCCGAACGCTGGGAAGCCGCCAAGATCGCAGGCGCAAAAGTTTTGGAAATGGGCTATGAGTTAACCCCTGGCTACGCCGATGCGTTTAAGACAGGAAGTACCGAAGCCATTCTGCAGTATAGCTATAACAAAGCTTCATTTACCCATAGTTTTGACGCAACCTATGCACCCGGTGGTGATAGAAAAGGAGTCGGAGCAATGGGTACACCTACCCAGGAGATGGTGGAATCTTATGAGCTGAAAACAGTTGGCGGATTTCCTGACTGGAGTGCCTGGCACAGTACATCCGGAACTACTGATGAACCTCCGTATGTAGATTTGGAACCCCGTTTTCAGGCTAGTGTTTTATACAATGGCGCATCCTGGAAGGGGCGTAAAATTGAGCCTTTTATTGATGGAACAGATGGCTGGGCGAGTTGGAAAGACGATGCGGTGCCGGCAGGACGCACGGTTACAGGATATTTTTTAAGGAAAATGCTGGATGAGAATATTGACCTGAGCAAGGATGGATCTACACAACCCTGGACGGCATTTCGTTTGGGAGAGGTATTGCTTAACTACGCGGAGGCTTGTTACCGTTCCAATGCATCTTCGGAGGCTAATGCTGCTATCCGTAAGATAAGGGCGAGGGTAGGACTCCCGTACAGGGATAAAAGCGGAACCGAGCTGATGGCTGCGATTATGCAGGAAAGAAAGGTGGAACTGGCTTTTGAAGGATACTATTATTGGGATATGAAACGATGGAAACTGGCGGAGCGTGCATTTACCGGGAAACGCGTGCATGGGCTTAAGATTGAAAAAGAAGGAAGTGCATTTAAGTATACCTATGTAGACTGTGATAAACAGGACCGTAATTTTCCGGCAAAGATGTACCGCATTCCATTACCAACTTCAGAAATCACAAATAACACTGCAGTGAAACAATTTCCTGAGTGGAATTAATTGCATTAATAAGGAATATAAATATGAGAAAGCACATATTAAATATAATTATAGCGGCTGTGGTTATCCTTGCATCCTGTAAAAAAGCAGTGTATGTACAGCCTACAAATGATAGTAAAGGCATTAGTAGCCTGGTGGCCAAATTTGCTACGGGCGATCTGAAAGAAATGGAGGCGGTTAAGTTTGATATCACAGGAGCGGAAACAGATCAATTTGTGATCCCCATTCCATGGTTTTTTCCAGAGGATAGCAACCATGAAACTACGCCTTATATGAGCGCGATGAAGATTGAAGCGAACCTGGCAAACAATTACAAAATTGAACCTAAGCTGGGTATCCTTGATTTGACCAAAGAGAACTTCTTTACTTTTACAGATCCATTGGGCAATCAAAAGCGTATTTCCATTAGAGGTGAGCGTACCAAATCTAAAAAATCCAGCATCACGTTCTTCTCTATAGAATCGGTAGGGGTAACGGGTTTGATTGACCAGGATAAGAAAACAATTTCTTTGATTACTGTCGAAGATCTGTCTGCTGTAGATGTAGAGGTAGCCGTGTCTGCGCATGCTACTTTAGACCGTTCTTTGAATGGTGTTAATCTGAACGAACCTACACAACTTACCGTGATTGCACATGATGGCATAACTAAAACAACCTATTCCATTATGAAAACTGCTCCTGCTAAAATCACCTATGGTTTTAGAAGTGGTTCGGAAAATTTAAGTTTCAATCTTAACCTGAGTACATTAGGGTATACAGATGGCAAAAAGCCAAGTTTAGCGGCTTCAGGAAACTTCCTGGTGGTTTCCACCGCGAATGGACAGGCGCCTAAATACTACAATAGAAGTACAGGTAAGTATGTCGGTATCATGAATTTGGGTGCTGCGAAAGGTGACGGAACTGTTGCCAGTGATGGTGCCGGAAATATTCTTGTGGCCGACTATACAAATGTAGGTGAGAGCCTAAAAATATACAAGACGAATTCGACTACTACTGCTCCTCAATCTTTCCTGAGCTGGACCAATACATCAGGTTTACCTCTGGGAAGCAAAATCTCCGTTCATGGTGATCTGAATGGCAAAGCGATCATTATCGCTACATGCGATGGTACTACCGCTTCCGGCTCGAATAAGTTTGTGCGTTGGGTGGTTACAAATGGCGTTCCTGGAAGTGCTGAGGTGATAGCTGCCGGAGGTATTCCTTTCTGGGGAGCAGATGTAAATGGTACCAAAGTTACTTCCAGAGGTGCAAATGTTGCTGATGGTACTTTCGTAGGGTTTTATGATGGTGGTATAAATAACCTTTATTATCTGGACGGAAACAACACCAAAGCCTTGAGCCTGGCCGATCAGACTTCTGGTAGCGGATGGGGTATTAACAATAGTTTAGCAGATGCAAAAGAGTTCAACAACGCGAAATACCTTGCTTTCTACTGCCCTAGTCATTTCCCTGGATGGGGCATCTCATCCGAATTATACATTTACGATGTTTCTTCAATGGGGAACTTTAAAGGCAATGTAGATAAAACCGATGCATTGGTATTCTCGGCAAAATATGGTGCTGTAGGAAATGCGGTTTCAGCAAGTGGTGATGTGTTAATTGCCCCGAGTGCTGACGGCTATAAAATGCAGGTCTTTACGATTGATTTTAATGCGGGCAACCTGGCTTGTTACGAATTTAATTGTGTAGATGTAAAATAAAATTGTGTGGCTTCGAACTAATCTGAAGCCCCTTTCATTAAAAGATTTAAAACTAACCGAATATGAATAGGAAGAATTTCTTAATAGCCACAGCTGGTCTGGGCTTATTTGGGCTCGCCTCATCCTGTAAAAAAGATACTGCCGCAATAGACTGGATCTGGGATAAAAAAAATATTCCGGATCAAGCTGCAAAACCAAGGTATATCTGGATTGATGCTGCGGCCAATTTCCCAGATTATGCGAATAGTAAGGAAAATATCAAAAGAGACCTGGGGAAATTGGCAGATGCCGGTATTACAGATGTCGTAGTTGATGTACGGCCTAGCATGGGTGATGTGCTGTTTAACTCCAGCCAGGTACAACAGGTAAAAAAGCTGGATGTTTGGTCCTCAGGATCATATGGCTTTTTAGAACGTACGGCAACATGGGATTACCTGCAGGCATTTATTGATGAAGGGCATGCGGTAGGCCTCAAAATTCATGCAGCGATCAATACCTTTGTCGCTGGTAATAATTATGCTTACGGTTTAGGCCAGCAGGGGATGCTCTTCAGAGAAGGGACGAAAAAGGATTGGGCAACGACTTTGAATCTTCCGGGCGGATTGGTAAATGTAATGGACATCACTACAGCTCAGGACCCAAACAACAGTTATGGAACTAAATTTATCAATCCTGCGAATGATGAGGTGCAACAATATATGCTCAATATCATAGGGGACCTGGCAAAGTATAACATTGACGGTCTGTTTTTAGACCGTTGCAGGTATAATGATTTTGTATGTGATTTCTCCGCAGTAACAAAACAGAAATTTGAGCAATACATTGGCGAAACGGTTACAAATTTTCCATATGATATCATTGTTCCCGGAACACCATCATACCCCTTGCCGGCTACCATGCCTAAGCATTTTAAAAAATGGATGGAATTTAGGGTAAAGACCATACATGACTTTATGGTTAAAGCCAGGGAGCGTGTTAAATCGGTAAATGACAAAATCCAGTTCGGGGTATATGTGGGCGGTTGGTACTCTACTTACTATGATGTTGGCGTGAACTGGGCCAGTCCGAAATACGATACCGCACAGTTTTACCCTACATGGGCCAGTTCGGCGTATAAAGATTTTGGTTATGCGGATCATATGGATTTTATATTAATTGGAGCCTATGCACCTACAGACCGGATCTATGGTTCTGGGGAATGGACGGTTGAAGGTTTCTGTAAAAATGCGAAAACGCTAATGCAAGGTGATACGAAGGTTGCCGGTGGACCTGATGTTGGCAATGGATCGGGTTGGGAAAATGGCGGGATGGATGCCGCTGTCACCAAAACTGTAGATGCTGCAATTAATGCGGGTGATGGCTATTTCATTTTCGACATGATACATGTGAAGCGATACAATTACTTCGCAGCCATAAAAGCAGGGGTTGATAATTATCTGAAGAGTATTAAAAAGTAAGCAAATTTAGTAATGAATAAAATAACTAATCTTTTGATCATAGCACTGCTGGTCTGCAGCTTTATACAAGTGGAAGCGAAGGTTAAACTGAATGCTGTTTTCGGAAATCATATGGTTTTGCAACAGCAGGCGCAGGTTACCTTCAAAGGTAGCGCCAGTGCAAATAAGCGGGTGAGGGTGACTGTAGGCTGGGATGCAAAGAAATACACTGGCGTAGCTGACGCCTCGGGGCATTTTGAAATCACCATACCGACGCCTGTATCTGTTGCAAAACCATATGAGATTAGTTTTAATGATGGTGAGGAGCTGGTGTTGAAAAATATCCTTATTGGTGAGGTTTGGTTTTGTTCAGGACAATCGAATATGGAAATGCCGGTAAAGGGGTTCCGTGGGCAACCGGTTTTCGGTACATTAAAACACATTGTAACGGCTAATCCTGGTCGGAAAATCAGATTGTATACCGTAAGGCGAGCCTGGAGTACTACCCCGCTTGACGACGGGGTAGTGGGGGACTGGAAAGAGCTTTCCGCTAAAGATGTAGCTGAGTTTTCTGCGACAGCTTATTTTTTTGGAGACATGCTGGAGCAGTCGTTGGGCGCAGCCATTGGCTTAATCAACTGTTCATGGAGCATGTCTAAAATTGAAACATGGATGGATAAAGGCAGCCTGGAGAAGATAGGAGGCATAAAATTTCCGGATGTAAATCAAAAAGAATTTGAATGGGCTGCGGGTACACCAACCCTTTTATGGAACGCGATGGTAAAGCCCTGGAAAGGATTTCCAATCGGTGGGGTGATCTGGTACCAGGGAGAGGCCAATGTGGTTAATCCGGCCTTGTACAAAGAATTGTTTTCAGCAATGGTCCAGCAATGGAGAACATTTTTCAATGCTCCGAAAATGCCATTTTATTATGTTCAGCTTGCACCTTGGCAATCAGGAGGTAAAGACTTGCTCGACTGGGCCTATTTCAGACAGGCGCAATTGGAACTGATGAGCGAAATACCAGACGTAGGAATGGCAATAACCGCTGATTTAGGCAGTGCGGGTTTTATCCATCCGCCCCATAAAATTGAAGTAGGGCAACGACTGGCTTATTGGGCATTGGCAAAAACTTACGGCAAAGAAGGCTTTCAGTTTTCTGGTCCGGTATTTAAATCTGCTCAGTTGAAAGAAGGGGTAGTGGAATTGGTTTTTGACTTCGGAAAAGATGGGCTAAATCCTGAGAATGAAAAAATAACAGGATTTGAAATCGCCGGTAAAGATGGGGTTTTTGTGACAGCTGAGGCTTTAATTTTAAATGGTTCAGATCGGGTTAAAGTATGGTGTGGGCAGGTTAAAGAGCCCGTGGAAGTACGATACTGTTTTAGGAACTATATGTTAGGCAATTTAGTTAATAATGCCGGCCTGCCAGCTGCTCCTTTTCGAGCTACATTGAGTAATTTTCCTAGCCAGTGATTTTAATCCGGGTACGATGCTTGTTTCCTTGATGCCGACTTTACAAAAAGCCACCCTTTTTGTAAGAAACGTAAAAGTACTGAGCATCATACCCGGGTTAAATTATATTTTACAGGCTGCTAAAGCATGCTCGGCTTGTAGTAGTTGTTGTTGCATTTCGGAAATTGCGATATTGCTTTGCTTTTTCAGCTCAGGGATTAGTCCTTGGTAATAGGCTATACCTTGCTGAAGCTGCTCTCTAAATTTTGTAAAGTACCTTTCTTTTTTTACACTAAGCTCGTCGAGCTGTACGGCAATGTCTTTTTTCAGATAATCTATGTATAGGTTGAGTTCGTTAATGAAAAGGTTGGGGCGGCTTACAGATTCTAATAAATTTGTTTTTCCGTAAATATGCTGTATCATTTCTTTTAAGCTGTATTTTCCCGAAAAGTAAGCAAGGTTGGGGCCTGGACAAATACTTACAGCCCTATTTTCTTTCGGTTTTAGTATCCCGTTTTTCAGATATGCCGATGAACAAAGACCTTCACAAAGACATATTTTTTCTGTAATGGTAGTAAATTGTCGCTTATGATTTTCCTCTGATAAATTCTGCTCAGCAAGTTGCTTAAGTTTTAAGCTCTGGTATTCTCTGGATGCCGTACAGATAGGCAGTGACGTAAATTCGGTATTTGTACACAGAAATTTCTTGGTGCAGGGACTACCGGGTCTACCTTTTGCTATCCGTTCCTGTCGCTGTTGTTCTATACTGCTTTTTTTGAAATTGTTAAAAAGTACGCCCAAGGGTGATGAATTGCTCAGGTAATAGTCAGTATGATCGGCATTTATCAAGTCCATTAGCGTGTTGTCATCTACATTTGTAGCTTCAGGTACCAATAAAAAAGGGCTCCCCCAGCCGGCCGCATCCAGTTGATAATAGTTGATTAAAAACCGGTGCTCTTCAGCTGTGCCGATTCCTCCCTGTGCGGTAATACGTTGCAAAGGAGTGGATAGAACTGAAAATCCTTTTCCGATTAATGCTTCGGAGTAGATCTTGTACAATTCAGCTGTAAGGTCAGCACGTCTCTCTTTAAACTCCTCCAGTATGGGGCCTAGTAAAAAACCTTCAGTAGCAAAAGCATGGCCACCGCAGTTTAATCCTGATTCAACTCTAAATTCCGATACCCACAATCCTTTTTTTGCCAGCATTTTTGCTTGTATCATTGCTGAGCGGAAGTCGCTGACCTTGAGTATGATATTTTTATGCAAAACACCTGAGCTATTGGGGTAGAAGTCTACACACTTTTCTATATAAGCATATAATCTCGGATTTAACCCAGCTGAAATAATAACAGATGCCTTAAGGTTACTATTAGCAAAACCACGCATGGCGGCAAGCGCATCGGTATGGTCGTCTCCCAAATATTCATCCTTTAAACCGTAGTTTGCTTTATCAACCTTCGACATGATGTTTACATCAATACTCCCAGGTTTTAGCTTGCTTTTTAAAGCCTCAAGTGCTAATGACTTTTCCTGTACATTTTTCATTTTTAGCACTTCTATATACCTGGTCTTAAGTGCAGATGAATCAGGAAGGAGCTCGAAATATTTATCAAGCGCAGTTCCCGGTTCTGCAGGTTCATTTAATAAACTTTCAAACTGCTCATTAACAAGTTTATGCAATAAGTTCAAATATGCTGTAATCCTTACCGCACGGCTATCTGTCACTTTTTTCTCAATAGGGAGATATTTTTCATTGTTCTTTTCCGAATGGAATTTTCGCATACGTTCAGTAAGTTCATCATCAACAATGGAAACAACGGAAGAAATCCCATATTTAGCGACTTTTAATGGGGTGTCTATTGAATAGCCCAGGCCCAGCACTGGAATATGAAAGGTATGGTTCATGAAATTTATGTAAGATTTAGACCACAAAGTAGCGTACTATTTTTAGCTTAAAATATGATATGAGTCACTTTTTAATATGATTTAGGTGACAAGTGGGGGATTGATAAAATTCATATATTTGTGAAAAGAACAATATGGAGCAAGTCAGGTTATTAGAGGCGATTATAGAAACTGCCATTGATGGTATAATTACTATTGACAGGCGGGGAAACATTGAAAGCCTTAATCCTGCTGCGCTTAAACTTTTTGGTTATACCTTGGAAGACGTAAAAGGCAGAAACATTAAGATGTTGATGCCTGAACCAGATCAAAGTGGGCATGATGGCTATTTAAGTAGGTATCAGACGACTGGGGAAAAACGTATTATCGGTAAGGGTCGGGAAGTGCGTGGTTTAAGAAAGGATGGTAGCACGTTTCCTTTTCGACTTGCTGTGAGTGAAGTTCAGTATGACGACCGCATCATTTACACAGGTTTTATCCATGATCTCTCCAAAGAAAAAGAAGCTGAAGAACGCTTACGAGAATATGCCGCCGAATTGGAAGAATTGGTAGAAGAACGTACAAAATCTTTAAGAAAAACGGTTAGAGCTTTAAGCGAGGCTAAAGAAGAAGTGAGTTTGTCTTTAGAGAAGGAAAAGGAACTTAACCAGATGAAAAGCAGGTTTGTGTCTATGGCTTCACATGAATTCAGAACACCGTTAAGTTCCGTTCAACTTTCTTCTTCATTAATTGAGAAATATGCCCAGCCATACGATAATAAAAATATCAGCAAGCACGTTGGGAAGATTAAAAATGCGGTAGGTAACTTAACTACAATTTTAAATGACTTCTTATCACTGGAAAGATTGGAAGCTGGAATAGTTGAACCTACTTTTGCTCCATTTGATTTGGTAAGGCTATCCGAAGAAGTGACAGAAGAAATGCAAATGATTGCTAAGCAGGAACAGCATATCATTTATCAGCACACGGGTTTGGAAAGTATGGCAAGATTAGATCAGAATTTGATCAGGAATTGTATGATCAACCTGATCTCTAATTCTATTAAATACTCTGGTGAACATACATTTATTGAGTTCAATACAGAAATAAATGACGAACAATACATCATCACTATAAAGGACAATGGAATTGGGATTCCTGATAGTGATCAAAAGCATTTGTTTCAGCCTTTTTTTAGGGCTAATAATACAGGAAACATTCCGGGTACAGGGCTTGGATTAAATATTGTGTTGCGATATGCCACTTTAATGAATGGATCACTCCATTTTGAAAGCGTGATTAATAAAGAGACTACTTTTAAACTTTCTTTCAATAAATAAATGAAGAAGACAAGGATACTGGTTATAGAAGATAACGAAGATATTAGAGAAAGTACTGCTGAAATATTAGAACTCGCAAATTATGAGGTATTGCAAGCCCATAATGGAAAAATAGGAGTTGAAATAGCTAATGCACATTTTCCTGACTTGATACTTTGTGATATCATGATGCCAGAACTGGATGGTTATGGTGTTTTGTATCTTTTAAATAAAAACCCTAAAACTGTAGCAATACCATTTATTTTCCTTACCGCAAAAGCAGAGAGATTTGATATGCGGAAAGGGATGGAAATGGGGGCAGATGATTACCTGACTAAACCTTTTGATGATGTAGAATTACTGAATGCTATTGAAAGTAGATTAAACAAGAAGGATAAGCAAGAGATTTTTTATAGTCAGTCCTTGGATAAGCTTAATCATCTGATTAGTAATACCTCTGGTTTAGCCGAATTGGATAAAATGATTGCGGACCGCAAGGTACGAATCATTAAAAAAGGCCAGGTGATTTATTATGAGGGAGATGATGTTGTAGGCATTTACCTCGTGTTGGCTGGAAAGGTAAAGACGGTGAAGATGAGCATAGACGGGCGGGAGTTTTTGACAGGTATCTATTCAATGGATGAATATTTTGGAATCCCTTCACTAATTAGTCATGAGCCATATAGCGAATCTGCTGAAGCGTTGGAGGATGCTACGGTATGCTTGTTGCCTAAAGATATGGTTGAGGAACTACTTAATAAATATCCAGATGTAACTAGACAGTTTATCCACATGCTTTCTAATAATTTGCTGGAAAGAGAAGAGCAATTATTGCAACTCGCTTACCATTCGGTTAGAAAACGTATGGCAGATGTGTTGGTTAGATTATGTAAACAAGAAAAGGTTGGTGCTGAACTGCAGCTAAAAATATCAAGAGATAACCTGGCTGCCATGGCAGGTATGGCTACGGAAACAGTGAGCAGGATACTTAGTGACTTCAGAGATGAAGGTATTTTGGACAAGAAAGGTAACCAGATTGTGGTATTGGATGCCCTACGATTACAAAATATGAAAAACTGACGAATATCATTTTTTATGCTGACAGACGTCATTCCTTGAAAGTTGATGTTGCGCTAAATTTGATTATTAATAATCAATTTGAATGAAAGTAGTCGCTTACAGCATAAAAATATTTGAGAAAGAACCCCTGGCAATTGCCAATCGTAAGAAGCATGAAATTACCCTGATTTCTAATGTGCTAAGTACTGACACCGTAAGTTATGCTACAGGAAAGGAAGCTGTGATTGTATTTGAAGACGATGATGTTTCGGCCGATGTAATCAATAAACTGGCTGATATGGGAGTGAAATACATTGCAACCCGATCTACTTCTTCGGATCATATTGACCGGACAACCGCAACAGCGAGAGCTATAAGAATTGCAAATGTTCCCTCAATAGCTTTAGCAGGTGTTACAGAGGCTGAATTACCTATGGTACTTGCTGAAGAAACTATTTTAAATCTGGACAAATGGCAACAGAAAAAATGCCTTGGCTTAGCCTGTGTTTGTTCAAGATCTTGCGATAAAATAAATCATTCTTCTTTAGATAACCACAATTCTCATTCTCATGAACACACCCACGCTGACTGAAAAGTATCACGTAGCTGCACCACGCTATACCAGCTATCCAACGGTTCCTTATTGGGACGAGGCCAATTTTGATACTAATAAATGGAGTAAAGCAGTAGTTAATGCATTTAATGAAAGTAATCTTGAAGAGGGGATTAGCTTATATGTCCACTTGCCTTTTTGTGAGGATCTGTGTACTTATTGTGGCTGTAATACACGGATTACCAAAAATCACAGCGTAGAAAAGCCTTATATTGATGCTCTACTTAAAGAATGGCAGCTTTATCTTGGGCTTTTTAAAAGCAAACCGCTAATCAAAGAATTACATCTTGGTGGTGGTACGCCAACATTTTTCAGTCCTCGCAATCTTGACTTCTTAATTAGAGGTTTATTAGAAGGTGCACAATTGCATAAAGATGCTGAGTTTAGCTTTGAAGCCCATCCGGGAAATACAACCGAGGCACATCTTTTTACACTAAGTAGATTAGGGTTTAAAAGATTAAGTCTAGGTATTCAAGATTTTGATCCTATAGTTCAATTGGCCATCAATAGGGTGCAAACAGTTGAACAGGTTAATGATATTACTCAATTAGCACGTCAAAATGGTTATCACTCTGTTAATTATGATTTGATTTATGGATTGCCAAACCAAACGCTTTCTGGACTATCTGAGACTATAGGAGAGGTGTTAAGATTGAGGCCCGATCGTATTGCTTTTTATAGCTATGCCCATGTGCCATGGATTAAACCCGGACAGCGTAGATATACTGAAGATGATCTTCCTTCATCAGAGTCTAAACAAGAATTGTATAACATAGGTAGGGAACTCCTGAAAGAAGGTGGATATGTTGATATTGGTATGGATCACTTTTCCTTGACTACGGATAGCCTTTACGAAGCAGAGCAGACTGGTACCTTGCACCGTAACTTTATGGGCTATACGCACCAATACAGCAAATTGATGATTGGTTTAGGTGTTTCCTCAATTAGCGATACCTGGAATGCATTTGCACAAAATGTAAAAACAGTAGAAAACTACATGGAAATGGTAAATAATGGTGAGTTTCCTGCACTTAAAGGTCATATCTTAAATGAAACGGATTTATTGATCCGTAAGCATATTCTAAACATCATGTGCAAAGGACGTACCTCTTGGACTGCCTTAGACCTTGAAAATGAAGCTTTTGCTATGGGCTTGACTCGGATGCGCTGGCTTGCTCAGGACGGATTAGTGTTTTTGTCTGCGAATGAGTTACAGGTGACGCCTTTTGGTAAACGATTTCTACGAAATATATGTATGGCACTAGATGTGCGTTTATGGGAAAAACAACCCGAAACACAGCAGTTTAGTCTAGCTGATTAATGATTTTTTTTAATGCTTCAGTTTTTTTAATACCTCTAAATTTACACTCCCCGCAAATTTAGTGTTCTCAAATTCCTTATCTTACTGGCTGGTCCCTGACCAGCTGGTTTGATTTTAAGGCTTTCTAAACCTTCATCCTAATTGACTTTTTGTTTATTTACAAATGCTGGAGCCTGTTTCTGAATTGGCAGGACTTAAATAGGGGATGTCTAGCGTTAAGCCTCTAAATATGAACCATATGCCAATGAAAAGCATCATATAGGGAAATATACGATTAATTCTTCGTCTAAGCATTGTTCCGGTAAAGCCTACGCCAAGAGTAGCAATAAACATCAAAGGGAGCGTGCCCATTCCAAACCAAAACATATAAGTAACGGAGCCCTGAACGCTTTCTGTATTTAATGCGCCGGCGAGAGCAAGGTATACAAAACCACAAGGTAAAAATCCATTGATAAAACCTATAATCAGGTGATTGGCTTTATGTTTTAAAGCATAGTTAAACATGCGGTTAAATGGGCTGAGTATAAAAGATGGATTATTTTTTAAAAAACTTAGCTTAAATAACCTGGAGCATGCAGCCATAACAATTAGAACACCACTTACAATGCTGATACCTTGTTGAAAGCCGGCCAGCCAAATTTGTTTGCCTATTAATCCTATTACAACTCCCAATATACAGTAAGCGACAACACGGCCGAGTTGGTAGATCAATTTGTCTGCCACCAGAAAGAACCAACCTTGCTTTAAAGATGGAACAGCAAATGCCAGGGGGCCACACATGCCAATGCAATGCACACTCCCTAGCAATCCAATCATAAAAGCAAGCTTTTCTGCGTTCATGGAATAATGACCTCCTGCTCATTCAAATAAGCTTTTTCAGTGCTCATCCAGGATATGATCAATCGCCATTGTCCCTTTTCTATTCCTTTCAAAGGTATCTTAACCTCGTTGGCTGAATCTGTTTGTATGGACATCTTTTTATCCATTTTTTGATCTGCATTTCTAACCAGTTTAATATCTCCTTTCGCCTTATTTTTAAACAGCAGGACGATATAGTCGCGCGTAATATTTATGGAAGGTGCTGCATTGTCTGATTTTACTTGCTCTTTGCGGCTATAGTCTTTATCATAGTCTAAACCTTTTTGATAATAATCCGTATCCACCAGCGCATCGGTTTTGCTGTTAATCATTAATACGGCGAGTACAATAATAAAACTCATAAAGCAAAGCATTCCAATTACTAATTTTGTTCCCCAATTCATTTTTTAATTGTTAGGTGGTGCAATAAATGTCGTTTCAAAGTGGTCTACAATTTTGTCATCGGCTACTAGCTTAAAGCCAATTTCTGATTTGTAAGTGTTGATCTCATTTTGTGGAAGTATAACAAAGAAGGTAAGCTTAGCCGCTCCGCCATAGGCAATAGAATCCGGTTTTTGGATATATTGAATCTTAGCTTTCGGATTATTGGGCACAATTTCAAATTTGATATTTCTGTTTGTCTTGTTGATCAATTCTGCATTGTATAAGTTGCTTACTGTTTTGTCTTTGTCTCTTAATTGATATAGCGTCCCTCCAGCTCTTAAAATGGTTGTTTTTACGTCGCTTCGAGTTATCAATAAATACGACAGTACACTAATCAGGATAATTAAAACGGCTGAGTAGGCATAAATACGTTTGTTGATATGAAACGATTGTTTTGTTTTGATTTCGTCTTCTGATTTGAAGCCTATAAGCCTTGTTGGACGATCAATTTTTTCCATTACCATGTCACAGGCATCAATACAAGCTGTACAGTTTACACATTCCATTTGTGTACCATTACGGATATCGATACCGGTAGGGCAGACATCTACGCATAGTTTGCAATCGATGCAATCTCCAGCATGATTTTCTACGCCTTTAACGCGTTTTGCTCTCGGTTCACCACGTTCATAATCGTAAGCCACGATGATACTTTGGTTATCCAATAGAACCCCTTGTAAGCGTCCGTATGGACAAACTACTGTACATACGAGTTCACGTACCCTGGAAAAGACTAGATAAAACACAAACGTGAAGACAGAAATGGAGAGGAATCCGGATAGATGCATAGAGATCGGTTCTGTGATAATCTTTTTTAGTGCATCAGTTCCAATAATGTAGGCTAGAAAAATATTAGCGATTAGAAAGGATAAGCAAAGATAAATGCCATGCTTTAACGTCTTTTTGAAGATCTTTTGGCCAGTCAAAGGGCCATCGTCCAGCTTTTTCCTTTTTAGGTGATCTCCTTCAATCCAGATTTCAATTTTGCGGAAAACCATTTCCAGGAATATGGTCTGTGGACAAGCCCAGCCACAAAATACCCTGCCAAATACAACCGTAAACAATACAACGAAGACTATAAACGTGAGCAAGGCTAAGACAAACAGGTAAAAATCTTGAGGCCAGAAAACGATTCCAAAGAAGACGAATTTTCTTTCCAAAACATTTAAGAGTACCAGTTGTTCGCCATTCAATCTGATAAATGGAGCTGCAAATAATAGGGCTAGAAAGAAATAGCTAAGTACAGAGCGATATTTGTACAGCGTTCCTTTTACAATCCTTGGATAAATCCATTTGCGGCTTTTCCCATCATCCGTAAGGGTTGAAATCTGGTCTCTAAAATGTTTTGGACTTTGCGACATATTATTCTTTTTTACCTTGAGGGGCTTTTGCTCCTGGAGGGTTACTTCCTTTTATTGACATAATGTAACTGGCAATGTCAGAGATTTGCTTTGAATTCATAGATTTCTCCCATGCAATCATTCCTTTTTCTGGAACGCCATATTTAATGGTTTTGAAGATGTCTTTTATAGTTCCGCCATGCAACCAGTAATCATCAGTTAAGTTTGGTCCAACTATGCCTTCACCATGTTCACCGTGACAAGGTGAACATACGTTTTTAAATAAGGCTCCTCCAGCCTGTAATACAGCTTTATCTGTTGAGACCTCAACATTGTTCTCGTTGATTTTATTAGCGCCACCACCGCCTGGTTTTTGTAGTAGGGCAATGCGGTCTTCTTCTGCTTGCTGCAGTTCTGCTGCATATTCTTGCTCCTGTGATTTGCCCCAGCCTATGACGTGATAGTTAATCATGTAACCTGCTGCAAATATTATCGTACCATAAAAGAGTACCATAAACCAGGCAGGCGTTGGGTTGTCGAGTTCGGCAATGCCATCAAACTTATGCTCCATAACCAGGTCTTTCTCTTCAGAAAGGGGTCTAAGGCCCAATAACCAAGTCCATAACGACTTTTTCTCTGGTTGTTCTGCTTCCAGTTGTTCCTGTGCAATACGATGCTTTTCTCTTTCTTCTTCAGTAGCGAAGTAGGTAGGGTTTAGGCTCTGCTGAACATAGATTTTGAGTGTTTTCAAAACCAATAATGCAGCGATTAATATACTTACTGCAACAAACAGTAAGGCCCAGATTAAAATATCATTCATTGTACATCATCTTTTAAAGGGAGTTCGCTCATATATTTAACTTCTTCTTTTTTCATCGTGAGCAATAATATGGCCACCAATATGAAAAATAGCATAAAAATGCCAAGTGAAGTGAGTAGGTACACTTGGTTTCCAGTGGCTTGATCTAAAAATTGTTTAAACATGGTGTTGTAGGTTAGAGATGTTACTGTGCTTTAATATCAGTTCCTAATCGCTGTAAATAAGCGATCAATGCAATGATCTCTTTGTCGCTTTTTACTTTTACATTGTTCTTTTGCAGATCTTCAGCTATTCCTTTAGCCTGCATGTCCAGATCGCGGTTTGCTTTATGCTCATAACCTTCGGGATAAGGGACACCAAGTGTACGCATTGCGTTGATTTTGCTGCGGGTAGTCGTGGTGTCTAAGGTTTGCGTAATCAGCCATTCATATGGCGGCATAATACTACCTGGCGACATGGTCTGCGGATCTAGCAAGTGGTTAAAGTGCCATACATTACCATACTTACCGCCTTCACGCGCTAAATCAGGCCCTGTTCGTTTTGATCCCCATAAGTGTGGATGATCATATACAAACTCGCCGGCCTTACTGTATTCACCATATCTTTCTGTTTCAGAACGGAATGGGCGAATCATTTGAGAGTGGCAGTTTACACAGCCCTCTTTGATATAAACGTCGCGACCTTGTAGTTCTAATGGGGTATATGGTTTTACACTACCGATAGTAGGGATATTAGATTTGATGGTAAACGTTGGCATCATTTCAATTACTCCACCAATAAGGATAACGATTAAAGAAAGCACTAGGAACACCATTGGTTTACGCTCCAGCATACGGTGTAATTTTTTATCAGAACCTTGTGCTATGTATTCTTCTGGTAATGGCACAGCTTCTGCTGGTTCATCAGCTAGCAATTTACCTGTGCGTACAGTTTTAATCAGGTTGTAAGTCATCACAATCACACCGGTCAGGTACAATGCGCCACCAATTGCTCTCAATACATACATTGGAAGAATTTGTATCACTGTCTCCAGGAAGTTAGGATACCTCAACATACCTTCTTCTGTAAATTCTTTCCACATTAAGCCCTGCGTAAAGCCGGCAAAGTAAAGTGGAACGGCATAGAAAATAATCCCTAACGTACCTATCCAGAAGTGGAAGGAAGCTAGTTTTTTGGAGTATAAAGATGTTCTGTAAATTCTAGGTATCAACCAATACAAAATACCGAAGGTAAGGAAACCATTCCATCCAAGTGCACCTACGTGTACGTGTGCTACGATCCAGTCGGTATAGTGGGCAATGGCATTAATTTGTTTTAATGCCAACATTGGTCCTTCAAAAGTAGCCATACCATAAGCCGTAATACCCACTACCATAAATTTTAGGGTAGCGTCTTCACGGACTTTGTCCCATGCACCACGAAGCGTAAGTAAGCCGTTGATCATACCGCCCCAGCTTGGTGCAATTAACATAATTGAAAAGGCTACACCTAGGGATTGTGCCCAGCTAGGAAGCGAGGTGTATAACAAATGGTGAGGACCTGCCCAGATATAAATGAAAATGAGCGACCAGAAGTGTAGGATACTCAGTTTATAAGAATAAATTGGTCTTTGAGCCATTTTAGGCAAGAAGTAATACATCATCCCTAAGTATGGTGTGGTTAAGAAAAATGCAACCGCATTGTGGCCGTACCACCATTGTACCAATGCGTCTTGAACGCCAGCATATAAGTAATAGCTTTTAAAAGCAGATATAGGTAATTGAACAGAATTTACAATGTGCAGTACTGCAACAGTTACAAAGGTGGCAATGTAAAACCAGATGGCTACATACATGTGCTTTTCTCTTCGCTTGATGATAGTGCCAAACATGTTTACACCAAATACAACCCATACTATAGTGATGGCAATATCAATTGGCCATTCCAGCTCGGCATATTCATGCGAGGAGCTTAGGCCTAAAGGAAGGGTTATCACAGCAGCAACAATAATCAGCTGCCAGCCCCAGAAATGTATTTTACTCAATGCATCACTAAACATGCGGGCTTTAAGGAGGCGTTGTAAAGAATAATAAACGCCCATAAAGATGGCATTACCCACAAATGCGAAAATGACCGCATTAGTGTGCAGTGGTCTGATCCGTCCGAAAGTAGTGTACTGTGAGCCCATATTTAGTGCGGGCTTAAAGAGTTGCATGGCAATGAGCAATCCAACCGTCATGCCTATAATACCCCATACTATGGTGGCTATGGCAAAGTTTCTGACGATCTTATTGTCGTAGTAGAATTTTTCTGTCATGTGAAATTAATGAAAGGTTTGTGGATGTAAAATTACCCTGGTATCTGGATTATAGGAATGATGGGCATTTGAGTTAAATATGATCTTCGTCAGTTTTATCTGGCACTTTTTGTTCAACAATATCATCATCAAAAAGGATCCGAACGCTAGGGGTATAAGTATCATCGTGTTGCCCGGTTTTGCTGGCCCAGAAAAAGGCAGCGAGAAAGATAAGTGCCAGTAAAATACTACAGCCTATCAGAAAGTAGATCATGTTCATAACAATTGGTTTTTACGCGCATATAGCCTTGCTGCTATGCTGGTGAATAAAATAATAGTTACTGTACTGATGGGCATTAATATGGCTGCAATGAGGGGGGAAAGTAGGCCCTGCACTGCAAAATATAAGCCCAAGGTGTTATATATTAATGAAATGACGAAACTGATGTGAATGACCTTTACAGCATCTTTAGCTTGCTGAATAAACTGAGGTATCTTATGAAAAGCTGCTCCATCTAATATGGCATCACAATCCGGAGAGAAATTGTTAATGTTATCGGTCACGGCAACACCAAGATTACTTTGTCTTAATGCACCAGCATCATTTAATCCATCTCCAAACATCAACACCTTTTTACCTAAACTTTGAAGATTCTTGATATAGTCCAGTTTGTTTTGTGGACTTTGTGCGAATTGCATCTGCTGTGCGCGCGGGAAAAAAGGGATAAGCGTTTGCTTATCGTGATCCTGATCGCCTGATATCAAGTGCAGGTCGGCATGTTTGTTGAGTTTAAACGTCAGATCCTTAAATCCTTCCCGCCACTGTTGTTGGAAAGTGAAATATCCAAGGTATTGATCATTAATCATGACATGCACACTGCTGTTTGTTGGAGAGTTGATCAGCGGTAGGCCAATAAAAGCGGAACTTCCCAATTTCACTTCATTTCCATTAATTCTTCCGCTGATTCCTCGTCCAATCTTTTCTACATATTCATCCACAGGATGAACCTTGTTTATATTTAATAGTTTTACCAGTTCCCGGCTTAATGGGTGGCCCGAGTTTCTGGCCAGATCGCTAAGTAACTGTTTTTGTTCTTCAGTAATTTTTCCTTCGAATTTAAATCCTGCGGCTTCAGGATTGGTTATGGTCCCTGTTTTATCAAATACGAAAGTGTCTATACGGGCAAGTTCCTCTACTACAGCAGTACTTTTCAAATAGAACTTATTCTTGTCAAAAATGCTCAATACTGCAGCTAAAGTAAAAGGAGTACTCAGCGCAAGCGCACACGGGCAAGCGATAATGAGTACAGCGGTAAAAGAGGCTATGGCTTTGGTGGCGTTTCCATCATAAAGCATCCAGAATGCAGCAGAACCTGTTGCGATCAGCAATAATAGAATGCTAAAATATTTACTTGCTGTATCACTAAAGGTTTTAATTCTGTTTTTGTCGGAAAAAAAAGCCTCGTTGTTCCATAATCTGGTTAGGTAACTTTGAGATACTGGTTTAACCACTTCAAGCTCAATTGCACCTAAAAGCTGTCGACCGCCGGCATATACAACTTCGCCCAGCGTTTTCTTTACGGGCAAAGATTCACCTGTTACAAAGCTAAAGTCGATCTCAGCTTCACCTTTTAATAGAATTGCATCTGCTGGAATAATCTCATTGCTTCTGATTAGCATTCTATTGCCTATGCTCAATTCATTTAATGGTACTGGTTTTTCCTGGCCATCTTTTATTAGGGTTACGGCAACAGGAAAGTAAGATCTGTAATCTCGCTCAAAAGAAAGGTGGTGGTAGGTACGCTGTTGCATCCATTTTCCGATCAATAGAAAAAAGACTAAACCACATAAAGTATCTACGAAACCAGCGCCTGAATTGCTAATGATTTCCACCAGAGAGCGAATAAACATCACTGCAATACCTAAGGCTAATGGAAAGTCAAGGTTTAATACCCCTTTTTTTAGATTATGATATGCAGAGCTAAAATAATCTTTGCCGCAATAAAAGACTACAGGCATAGCAAATGCCAGATTTAACCAGCCAAAGAAGGATTTAAATTGTTGCTCCAGATCTGATAACCCAAAGTACTCTGGAAAGCTAAGTAGCATGACATTTCCAAAGCAAAAGCCGGCCACGGCTATTTTAGTAACGAGCGATCGTTCTGAGAAATCCGATTGTTGTTTTTTGACCACATCCTGCGAACTTATTAAGGGCTCGTAACCAATAGAAACTAGTGTCTCTACTACTGAACGTAAAGAAGTTTGTTCGTTTTTAAAAGTTATGGCTACCTGTTTTTTTAAGAAGTCTATTCTTGATTGTGCAACTCCAGGATTTATTTTATGTAGGTTTTCGAGAAGCCATATACATGAACTGCAATGGATAGCCGGAATGTATAAAGTAATTGTTGTGATTTTTTCATCCTTATAGTCTACCAGCTTAGCCTCGATTTCTGCCTCATCCAGATATTCAAAGTGTTTTGATTGGACTTTTTGGGATTGGCCTGGGATATCGTTATAAGCATAATAATTATCCAGGTTATGGTCGGATAGGATTTGATAAACACCTTTACAGCCTAAGCAACAGAACTGTTTATCATCATACAAATACAGATTTACAGGTAGATCATCTCCACAATGGTAGCAATACGTTTTTGCCTTGAGCGTTTTTTGCTGTAACATAGGTCAAATCAATTTTCACCAAAGTTCAACTTAGTCGTCACTTTTTACTATGATAAGCGTCATGGCTAAATATGATGTTAGTCATTGTTTTTAATAAGATAGTTGTGCATTGTTTTGTTTTTACATCTTTTGGATTATTTAAAAATTAAAAACCTCATATTTATGCATTGAAAGAACATGGTGATCATGGCAATTTTGAATATAAAATTATAAGAATGCAGTACCGGGAAATATTAGATCAGCTTCGTACCCATGTCGCAAGCCTATTTCTAGCGCACAAGGACGAGCGCTTTGTTTATCACAATTTACATCATACAGAACAGGTAGTTGAGAATGCCGTTAGAATTGCTAATCATTATCAATTGTCTGATCGGGAGTTTTTCATCGTAACGGCCGCCAGTTGGTTTCATGATATGGGCTATCTGTTTGATTGTAGTCAGCATGAGGTTCGGGGTGAGCGCATTGCTACCGAGTTTTTAACAGAAAAAGAAGTAGATAAAGAGACGATTGCTTTAGTCGGAGGTTGTATTTTAGCTACAAAAATGCCTCAAAGTCCCGTGGGCTTGTTGCAACAGATTGTTTGTGACGCGGATCTTTTTCATTTGGGGAGCGACAGTTTTAAGGAAAAGAATAAGCTGATGCGTCAAGAAGTTGCCGCATTTTGCAATAAAGAGATCGATAAAAATGAATGGCGGATTAAAACCATAGCGCTTTTTAAGGCTCATCATTATCATACAGACTTTTGTCAACAATTACTAAACAATAAAAAAGCACAGAACCTCGCCGAAATGGAAAAGAAGCTAATAACCCCAGTAGAAGGAGGGACGACAGCCGTTTCAACAACAGGAAAAAAGAAAAAGGGGGACAAGCCGGAACGTGGGGTAGAAACCATGTTTAGAGTTTCTTCTGGAAATCATCAGCGATTGAGTGATATGGCCGATAATAAGGCGCACATCATGATATCTACCAACTCAATTATACTGTCGGTAATTTTAAGTTTACTCTTACGGAAGCTGGAAGACAATCCACATCTAATTATTCCAACGCTACTTTTGTTGATTGTCTGTGTGGTGACTATGGTGTTTTCTATTCTGGCTACCCGACCTTCAATTCCAGAAGGTATATTTACACCTGCAGATATTGAGGAGAAGCGAGTGAATCTGCTCTTCTTTGGTAATTTTTATCGGATGAGTCTTTCAGATTATGAAAGTGGAATGCTTAAGATGATGGATGACAGAGATTTTCTTTATGGCAGCTTAATTAAAGATGTATATTCCCAGGGAGTAGTATTGGGTCGTAAATACCGTTTATTAAGAATCGCCTACAATGTATTTATGTTCGGTATTGTGGCAGCTGTTTTAGCCTTCATCATCGCCTCGGCAATAGTAACTATGTAAAGATTTTATGGAAGATGCTGTTTTTTTTAACAGAGATTTAAGCTGGCTAAGTTTTAATGAACGGGTGCTTCTGGAAGCAGATAAAGCTACTGTCCCTTTACTGGAGCGTATAAAATTTCTATCTATCTATTCCTCAAATTTGGATGAGTTTTATCGGGTAAGGATACCTGTTTTAATGGCTATAGATGAGTTAGAGAAAGATACGAAGCAGCAAGGTAATTACGAACTGGCAAAAACGAAGATTGATCGACAGCAGCAAAAATATGGATCTATACTGGCTGAGCAGATTATACCTGAATTGGCGAAACACCATGTTTACTGGGTCTACAATAAGCCCATACCTACGAATATATCTGCTAAGGTTGCTGATGTGTTTTTTACACAGATACTAGCCTATATCCACTCCATTCGCATAGATGATGAGCTTACTGATTTTTTTGCGGAGAATAATAAATTATATCAGGTAGTTATACTGGTAGATAAGCAGGGGAAAGAACGACTGGAATTAATTAACATCCCATCAGATAATTTGCCTCGTTTATATGCCATAACTGAAGGCAATGATAAGTATGTTGTGTTTTTAGAAGACATTATTAAACACAAAATAGCTTATTTGTTTCCCCGTGATGAAATTAAAGGTGTTTTTAATTTGAAAATTACCCGCGACGCAGAATTGAAAATAGAGGATGTAGATGATGAAGATATCACTGCTTCGCTGGAACGGCAATTGGAAGCACGTGATTTTGGTTTTGCTACCCGCTTTTTATGTGAGCCGGGGATTCCCATCAGAAATCTCTATTACCTCATTTACACGCTAAACCTACAGAAGGCCGCAATAGTTGAGGGGGGGACCTATCATAATTTAAAGGATTTGAATAGCTTCCCATTGGCTGATCCTGCATTTAGCTACCCCAAATGGCCAGCCATCAAATCGCTGTATATTAATGAGACGGAGACCCTTTTTGATCATATTCTAAAGCAAGATATATTGATCAATGTTCCTTATCAAAGCTATGATCCTGTACTTCGCTTTTTTAATGAGGCTGCTAACGATCAGAATGTCGTAGAAATTTATACCACACTATATCGGGTCGCGAATGATTCTAGAATTGTTAGTGCTTTAAGTACTGCTGCCAGAAATGGAAAAAAGGTAGTGGCTATGGTCGAATTAAAAGCGCGTTTTGACGAGGCGAATAACATCAAATGGGCGAAGCAAATGAAGGCGGCAGGTGTAAAGATCATTTATAGCAATATAAATCTGAAGGTTCATGCCAAGGTCGCCCTTGTTAAAAGGCAATTTAACGGAACCTATGATTACCTGGGGCTGCTGGCTACGGGTAATCTAAACGAAAGTACCGCGAAGTTTTATACTGACCAGATTTTGCTTACTGCTTACCGACCGATGTTGGAAGAGCTTGAAGCTTTGTTTGGTTTCCTTAGTAAAAGCAAGAATGCACCTTCTGCAGAGGATATGATCGATTTCAAACACTTGCTGGTGGCACAGTTTAACTTGCGGGAAAGGTTTTTGGATTTAATCCAACGAGAAATTGACAATGCTAAAAATGGACTGATCTCAGGTATTACTATTAAGTTAAATAACCTTGAAGAACAGGTTCTGATTACTAAATTATATGAAGCTGCTCATGCAGGGGTGAAGATTAAGCTTATTGTTCGTGGGATTTGTTGTTTGGTTCCAGGGAAAGCTGGTTTGAGCGAAAATATTACTGTCACAAGAATTGTAGATCGTTACCTCGAGCATGGTCGTATATTTGCGTTCGAGAATAACGGAAATCCTGAAGTTTTTATGGGCTCCGCCGATTGGATGAATCGGAATATTTACAGCAGGATAGAGGTTTGCTTTCCTGTTTACAATGAGGAATTGAAAGAGTTGTTGCTTAGAATTATTAACTTACAGCTAAATGATAATGTTCAAGAGTCAATTTACTTATTTTTGCAACAGAAAATAAACTAACCAAACGCTTATGAGACGATTTTACATAAATTTTTTATACACCACAATTATCCTATCCATTTTTGGATCATACGCTTGCAAAAATCCCGTTAATAAATATACAAGTCCTAAAGGTTACGATTTTAGTAAACCAGACAGGTTTAATATGCCTTCAAGTTTGTTGGAAATATCTGGCATAACCTTTTATAACGGTAATAGTGATACTATTTATAGTATTCAGGATGAGGATGGTAAATTATTTAGGCAAAAGTGGGATGTCAAGAAGCAATATCACATGAAATTTGCTGCTAAAGGCGATTTTGAAGATCTGGCAATTGTTAAGGAAACTGTATTTATACTGAAAAGTAACGGGGCGCTATATTCATTCCCCTTTTCAGAAGCTGTAAAACCAAGTTCCGAAAAAGTCAAAGAAAGGAAAAAATTAGTACCAAAAGGCGAGTATGAAGGTCTATTTGCAGATTCTCAAACCAACAAAGTCTATGTTTTATGCAAGAAATGTGATATAGATAAACAAAAGAAACAGGTTACAGGTTATATTTTTGATTACAAACCTGAAATGGATAGTTTAGTTGCGGCAGAAAGTTTTAGGCTCGATTTAAACCAGATGAAAGGGCTTAATCCTAAACTCAAGACTAGCTTGAGTCCTTCGGCATTAGCCAGAAATCCAAGAACAAACGAATGGTATGTGTTATCATCTACCAATAAAATGTTGTTGGTTACTGATGCCAATTGGAAAATTAAGGAGGCCCACCGTTTAAACTCGTCAACATTTAATCAACCCGAAGGAATCGCCTTTGATAAAGCATTCAACCTGTATATCTCTAATGAAGGAGACGAAATTACTGATGGTAATATTTTAAAATTTAGCTTTCGTAAATAATGCAAACCATAACGCTAGATCTAAATAAGGGTATCAATGGTTCTGGGCAAGAGCTGGTTAAAGCTAGTGTTAAACTCTCTTTACGTCCTTTTATTAATTATATTGAAGGGAGACTAGCATCTGAAAAGACAGCTAAGGTCAACTTTTATAGATATATACTCGAAGAGTTTAATAAATATCCAGAACTCAAAGATCCAATTTCTAATGAGGATGCAGGTAAGTATACCGCGCTTTTTGAACTGATTTATACCGCTTTATCTCCTATTATAAATGATGAGAAACAACAATACTGGGCATTAAGCACGCCGATATCTCCATGCTTTCATTATGGTACGGATGCTTTTTATAGCTTTCTGATGGATGCCACAAGTTGCAGTTTAAAAACAGATCTCAGCTTGCCTTCTAAGAAGGAGATGGAGAAAAATCTATTGTCTGCATTTTATAACATCATCATGGAGCGGTTTTATAACTTCTCTTTAACCGGTAATCAGCTGGTTATTCATTCTGTTATAGATCCAGATACCCGCTTGCTTAAATATTATAGGTTAAATGTCGATACCCGATTTTTGGATATCACCACGAGTGTTAAACTACCTGAATATAACCTAAAGGATGTCAAGGATTATATAAAAGATGAAAGGAATACGTTAAAGATATTAACTAAACTAATCCCCCCTCAATTATTTAAAGTTGAGGGGATTTCAATCGTCACCTTAACTGATGTTACAGGTGAATATGCTTTGGAAACTGTTAAGAATCTGGTGATAGATCATAATGAATCGCAACAGGGGATGCATACGAAAGAAATATCGACGGCCTTAAAAACACTTGTTGGGACCGATCAGATCGATTTTGGAATGATTCCTTATATTAAGCTCAATAACAAGCTTCAGATCAACGAACTCTCCGGTTTTAACAGTATTTTAATTCAGCTTGGACGAGAGGAAGGTCAGCATGAAATTGAACATGATGGACTGATTGAGGAATACATCAAAAATCCACGTACTTTAATATTTCCTGAAATTTCTGAAGAAGACCAGGATAAATACCCAACCTTGAAACTATTGGGGCAGGTGGGGATTAAATCTTATGCACTTTTCCCTTTGTATTATAACGCGCGTTTGGTGGGCTGTCTGGAGTTATACACGAAAGATTCAACTCAGTTTAATGGAAACACATTGAGCAAGATTGAAGCTGCATTTCCATTGCTGGCACAGCTGTTTCAGAATGTTATTATCGATTTTAATAATGAAATTCAGGATGTAATTACAGATAAGTTTACTGCTTTACAGCCTTCTGTACAATGGCGCTTTCATGAAGCAGCTTATAATTATGTACAATCTGGTGCAAGGGATAGGAATTTCCCCATAGAACCGGTGTTTTTTAAAGACGTCTATCCATTTTATGGAGCTGTAGATATTAGAAATTCGAGTATTCAGCGTAATGGGGCAATAAGAAGGGATTTATATGCCCATTTTGAAGTTCTCGAAAATACCTTAAATGCGATAAGGGAAAGATCCAAGGAGTGTACTGAAAATGAAATCCCCAAAGGGGTATCTTTATGGAGTAATAAACACCTGGATGAATTGTCGGACCGGGAAATTTTTAAGACGGAAGATTATTTGCAGCGGCAGATACCCAATTCCTTACAGCATTTAAAAACCACTTATCCCGAAGTTGCTGATATTGTTGATGATTATTTTAACCTGATTGGGAATAAACGGAAAATCTTCGAAAACAGGGATCGTTATGAAAAAAGCATGCAAATGATCAATGTTGCAGTAACCAGACATCTTGATGAGTTTAATGCTGAATTGCAAAGTATTTATCCTTGCTACTTTGAGAAATTTAGGACCGATGGGGTTGAATTTGATATTTATCTCGGCCATTCTATTTCACCCGGAATCCCTTTTCCTCAAGATATTGTTTCTGATTTTAGACTAAGGCAACTGCGTATACTTGTCGAAATAGCCCGTACAACGAATAATTTAGGGCCATATTTTTCTATCCCTTTAGAAACTACGCAGCTTATTTTTGTGTACGAGAAGCAACTCGATATCAGCTTTAGAATCGATGAGCAAAGGTTTGACGTAGAAGGTAGTTACAACATTCGTTACCAGATGGTAAAGAAAAGGATCGATAAAGCATTAATTAAAGATACCAACGAGCGACTGACGCAGCCAGGTAAAATAGCAATTGTATATTTTAACAGTGAAGAGGCTAAAGCTTACCATGGTTACATTAAAAAGTTGCAGAGCCAACGTTTACTAAATGATGATCTTGAGCATCTTGAATTGGAAGAGCTGCAAGGTGTTGAAGGATTGAAGGCCCTTAGAATAGGGGTTAAGTATTAAATTGCTAGATATGTATTTAAATAGAGCGCTTTTTGCGGTTTTGTTGACGGGCTCGGCGCTTATGGTGTCTTCGGATATGAAAGCCCAGGGACTTGTTTCAAAAGATTCCATTACGATTGCAGTTGCACCCGAATACAATAAAGTAAGCGCTTTTCATAGGTTTTGGCTGGGCGAAAGCTATCGAAAAATATGGGCTACGCCTGTAAAAATGCGTATCATCGATCTTCAGAAAGAAAAAGGAGGCTTAACTATTGTAAAGCTCGGTGGCGGGATGCAAACCCGCTCACTGCGCCTTGTGGATCCGACGGGCAAAGAATGGGCATTACGGACCGTACAAAAATATCCGGAGCGAGGTTTGGCAGAAAACCTACGGGCAACTATAGCCAAGGATATTGCGCAAGATCAAGTGTCTACTAATCACCCTTTCGCAGCTTTAGTAGTCCCTGATTTAGCAGGTGCATTGGGATTGGGACATGCTAAGCCCGAAATCGTATATGTGGGTGATGATCCGGGATTAAAAGAATATAGAAGGGATTTTGCCAACGCGGTTTATCTGATTGAAGAAAGAAGTCCTTTTGAGGAGAAGACCGATAACACCGAGAAAGCTCAAAAAAAGATTCAGAAAAACAATGATACCAAGGCTGATCAACGACTAACACTAAGGGCAAGGTTGCTGGATTTTGTTCTGGGTGATTGGGACAGGCACGAGGATAACTGGCGTTGGATACCTAAGCCAGATGGTAATGAGACTATTTACGAGCCAGTGCCTCGCGATCGCGATAAAGTGTTTTATAAAACATCCGGAGTGTTTCCATGGGTATTAAACCATCAATGGCTTAAATCGCATTTACAGCCTTATAGCGACAATATTAGGGATGTAAATCACTGGAATTTTAATGAAAGATATTTTGATCGGTATTTTTTAAATGAACTGACTGCGCAAGATTGGCAGGAAGAGGTTAAATATGTTCAAACCAAACTTACTGATAAGCTGGTTTATGGAGCATTTAGCAGGATGCCAGATACGGTATTTAAGTTATCGGGGCCGGAATTGATCAGGTGTTTTACCTCGAGAAGGGATAAACTGGATACACTTGCCATGCAGTACTATAAATTCTTATCTATAAATGTGGATGTACCTGCATCTGACAAGAAGGAAAGCTTTAAGGTGAAGAATTTGGAGAATGGCGATGTGGAGGTAATCATTCATAACATCAATAAGGAAGGAAAAGAAGGCCGTTTGGTTTATAAAAGAACCTTTACTCAAGGAATTACTAAGGAAATAAGGTTGTTTGGAATAGGGGGCGAGGATAGATTTATTGTCGGTGGACCATCTTCATCGCATATTCGTGTACGTTTAATCGGTTCCGAGGCTGCTAATCAATACCAGGTTGCTGCAGATGTGAAAAATAAGCCATTTATCTACGATGAGCCTGCGGAAGGGAACCAGTTCCCTGATAAATCTCAAGCCAAATTCAGGTTGTCGAATGATTCATTGGTTAACCGTTTTGATAAAAATAGTTTTCTGTACGATCGCTCAGGAGTTCTTGTTAATGGTGGATACAACATTGACGAGGGAGTACAGCTCGGTTTAGGTTATGTTATTGAAAAGCAAGGCTTCAGGAAAACTCCTTATGCGCGTAAGCACGAGTTTTGGGCCAATTATAATACTGGGAGAAGGTCGTTTGTGTTAGACTATGTGTCCGATTTTAAGAAGGCTATCGGTAATAATGATCTTACCATACATGCTAATTTACTTGGCCCCAATAACCTGAGTAACTTCTTTGGCCTAGGTAACAATACGGAGAGAACTCATCATGATTTTGAGGCTGAGGGTATTGATAGAGAAGATGGTATATCTTATTATAGGAATCGCTACAATTACCTCAATGCTGATATTAAGCTAGGCAGAGAAATTACTAAACATTTAAAGGTAGATGCTGGCGTGTTGGTTTCTTATTACACCAGTTCAGCTGCAGCAAATGAGGAAAGATTTTTCAACGATTATAACGCAGCAAATCCTGATCAGCAAATTTTTTCTAACAAACTGTATGGGGGCTTAACTGCTGGATTGATTTATGATACCAGGGATAATGTATCGATACCCAAAAAAGGCGTTTACTGGAAAACATCTGTGGTAGCACAACATCGATTGGATAAAACCACAGATAGTTACGGGGCATTGACGACAGAATTTCGCTTTTATATCAATCCTGCAAAATCAGGATTGGTAATTGCTAACCGTTTGGGTGGGGGAACTACCATCGGAGACCCTACTTTCTTTCAACGTATGCAGTTGGGGGGGGCGAAGAGCTTGCGTGGTTTTAACAGCAAGCGTTTTACAGGTACGAGTATGCTGTATAATAACTTAGATTTAAGACTTAAGCTTTTTAATTTTACTTCCTATCTGGTTCCGGGAACTGTAGGTATGATTGGTTTTACCGATATCGGTCGTGTATGGGAAAAGGGCGAGCATTCTAATAAGTGGCACCAAGGGTATGGTGGCGGTTTATATGTGATGCCTGGTGAAGTTATCTTATTACAAGCCAGTGTTGGTGTTTCTAAGGAAGCAAGCATGCTGTATTTGTCTATAGGGTTTAATTTTTAGAAGAACCGTTTATTTTGAATATTGAGAAATAAGCCCTAATTTGAGTCCCTTATTTTAACCAGATATTTAACCACAAATAAGAACACAAACCACACAATAAAACCACAAAGAACAATGAACAGAAGAGATGCGCTTAAAAATACCGCGGTCTTGCTCGGAACTGCAATTTCGGCAACAACTTTTGGTATTTTATTTGAAAGCTTTACACTTCCGGAAAATGAGAAAAACTTCATTTCATTTTCGGCAGACCAGGAGAAAGTATTGGGAGAGCTTGCAGATATTATTATTCCACCTACAAAAGATTCAGGCGGTGCTAAAGCTGCTGGATTAGGAAGTTTCATTCCAATGATGATTACTGATTGCTTCCCTGCTAAAGTACAGCAAGCTTTTGCTGAAGGTCTGAAAGATATGGAAGCTAAATCATTAAAAGACTTTAATAAAGATTTCTTATCCCTTACCTTAAAGGAACGTGAACAGTTGGTTGCTAATTTAAGAACTGAAACGATTGAGAGACAAAGGGCAGATAGAGCTGCAAAAAGAAGTGGTGTTACCTACTTTTTCGTGTTGGTTAGAGATCTGACCATTTTAGGGTACTATGCCTCTGAAATTGGCTGTACGCAATCACGCGAATATATAGCGATACCAGGACGCTATGATGGTGCTGCAGATCTTAAACCAGGACAAAAGTCGTGGGCTACTTAACGTTTAATTATTAAGGAATAATCAATCATGAATATAAATACCGACTTAAAAAAGGAAAATACATACGATGCTATTGTAATAGGATCGGGGATAAGTGGTGGCTGGGCTGCAAAAGAATTAACTGAAAAGGGATTAAAAGTATTGATGCTGGAGCGTGGAATGAATATTGAACACGTAACAGACTATGAATCTGCAATGAAAGCTCCGTGGGAGCTTAAACATGCTGGCCGTCTGACGGAAGAACAGAAAAGAACTCACCCGGTTCAGAAAAGAGACTATCCGTATAGTGAAGCTAATGAAAAATGGTGGGTAAACGATTTGGAATGTCCCTATACTGAAGATAAACGTTTCGATTGGTACAGAGGCTTTCATGTTGGCGGTAAATCATTAATGTGGGGCCGTCAGAGTTACCGTTTTAGCGATCACAACTTTGAAGACAATGCAAAGGATGGACATGGTAATGACTGGCCGATTCGTTATAAAGATCTGGCACCATGGTATGACTATGCGGAACGTTTTGCTGGTATCTCTGGACAAGCAGAAAATTGGCCTTTATTACCTGATGGGCAATTTTTGCCTCCAATGGATTTAAACATTGTAGAGAAATCTGTTAAAAAGAGGATAGAAGAGCATTATAAAAAAACACGCATCATGACTATTGGTCGTGTGGCCAATTTAACCGTTCCTCATAAAGGTCGTGGCAATTGTCAATATAGAAATTTATGTAGTCGTGGTTGTCCATTTGGGGCCTACTTTAGTACACAGTCTTCAACCTTGCCTGCCGCTGTAGCCACAGGAAGATTGACGTTAAGACCATATTCTATCGTAAACCATATCATTTATGATAAGAACACCAAGAAAGCTAAGGGAGTAATGGTAATCGATGCCCAAACCAACAAAACGATGGAGTTTTATGCAAAGATCGTTTTTGTAAATGGTTCTACATTAGGCTCTACGTTTATCTTATTAAACTCTACTTCAGAAGCCCATCCTAATGGTTTAGGAAATGGAAGTGGTCAATTAGGACATAACTTAATGGATCATCATTTCCGTTGTGGGGCATCGGGTGAAGCGCCTGGTTTTGATGATAAATACACTTTTGGTCGTAGAGCAAATGGAATTTATGTCCCAAGGTACCGTAACGTAGGCACCGATAAGCGTGATTATTTACGTGGATTTGGTTACCAGGGTGGTGCAAGCCGTAAAAACTGGCAAAGCGATATTGCTGAGCTTGCTTTTGGTAATGATTTTAAAGAAAAAATGAGCACTCCTGGTTCATGGACTATGGGGCTTGGTGGTTTCGGTGAAATGTTACCATATTACGAGAATAAGGTATATATCGATAAGACTAAGAAAGACAAATGGGGACAACCTGTATTGGCTATCGATTGCGAGTACAAAGAAAACGAAAAGAAAATGCGTGTTGATATGATGAATGATGCTGCCGAAATGTTGGAAGCATCAGGAATGAAGAATATCAAAACGTATGATAACGGTTGCTATCCAGGTATGGCTATTCACGAAATGGGAACGGCCAGAATGGGTAATGATCCAAAAACATCTGTATTAAACAAATGGAACCAAATGCATGAAGTAAGTAATGTGTTTGTAACAGATGGTTCTTGTATGCCTTCAATTGCTTGTCAAAATCCTTCATTAACCTTTATGGCTTTAACAGCCCGCGCGTGTGATTATGCAGTTAAAGAACTGAAGAAAAAGAACATTTAAGTTACATTATGAGGGGATTTACTTAAAATTCACCTGCTAAGAATTGACCTAGGCGCTGTTGCCCCCTTCAGGGCAGCAGATGCCAGTCAATGAGTAGAATGGTTAATTTTTACTCTGCGTCGTTATCGACAAATAGTTTGATCTCATAATCAGAAATGGTGATTAGTCTATCTTTATACAATCCACCAATTGCTTTCTTAAAAGCACTTTTACTGATTTTGAATCGGTGATATATCTCATCTGGAGTACTTTTATCGCCCAGTGAAATCAAACCACCGCTATCTTTTAGGTCCGAAAGTAATACGTCTTTAGTTTCCAGAATGTGTCCATAGCCTATAGGTTGTAAACTCAAGTCAATTTTACCTTCTACACGAATCTTTTTGATCCAACCTTTACGCGTTTCACCAGGGTTTAATTCATCAAATAATTCGTTGGTATACAAAAGGCCAATGTATTTATTGTCTACAATTGCGTTGTAGCCCAAATCTGAGCGATCAGCAATCAATAAACTTACTTCATCACCTTCTTCAAGATCTATATCTTCTTCCTCTACAAAATTTACAAGTTTAGACGATGCCAACATGCGGTCATTGCCTTCATCTAGAAATACGTAGACTACATATTTGTCACCTTTAAACATTGGGCGTTTCTGCTCACGTTTGGGTACATAAATGTCTTTACCTAAACCAATGTCCATAAATGCACTACCGTCTTCAGCTTCATCTACAACAGTTAAATAAGCAAAATCACCTACGCAAGCATAAGGTTTTTTAGTAGTAGCCTGAAGTCTACCATCTTTAGGCATATAAACAAATACATTCAGGTTTTCACCTATTTCAGCATTTTGAGGAACATCGACGTAAGGTAGAAGTACTTCTTTTTCACCATCAGTTAAAATCAGACCCTCTTCCGTTTTCGTTACTATTCTAAGGTCGTTGTATTGTCCTATTGCTATCATTTTACAAAGGTAGCATTCTATTGTCGTTTTCTATGTTCTTCAACAATTTCTAAGTAATGTTTACCCTTAGTTCTTTTAGTTTCTAGTCCGCCACTTTCCAATCCGAACAAAATTTCAAGTTTTCTGGCAATTTTAAATGGGATGTCCTCTTTGTCATCGATACATATATCCCGATAGTTATAAAAGGTAGTTAAACCTTTACCAATAATGCCAGGAATAGCCTTCAGAATGATCTTGTATTCGCTTCTTTTTAGATTCTCTATACATTCCTGAATTTTGTACTTCTTAGGCAACAATTCTTTGTTTTGAGCATTTTCTTCCATAATAAGTGTATGGTTGTTGTTAATGATAAATTTGTCAAAAGATTAAATTATTGCAAGTCTATACAGAAAGCGATATAAGTTGGTTAAAATATTGGCTTTATATTTTTTATTATTTTTTCACTGCTATGCACTGAGATTTTTCAGGAAGAATTAAGGAGAATATGGCTATGTCAAACCGATCTTTAAGTAAATGCATGGCTATTTTGCTGCGCTTTCCAGAGGCGCAGCAGCATACAATTCTTTGATTAGTAGATAATTTATCCAGATGATCATTTAGACTATAAAGAGGGATGTTAAGGCCGCCAATGTTGTATTCTTCATATTCGTAGGCTTCTCTAAGGTCTATCAATTGAAAATTGATTTGATCGTTTTTCCATTGCTCCAAATCCTGGGTACTTATCTCTCTGGTATTTTCTTGAGTTGTTTTTTTTTTAGGATCTTCATTGTTATTGGTCCTGCCAAAATTAAACCGCTGTGTTTCATTGTTCAGTGCGTTATATACGAGCAGTTGCCCCGACAAAACCTCCCCAAAGCCACAGATGATTTTAATTGTCTCGTTGGCCATTATGCTGCCAATAATTCCCGGGAGAGTGCCAATTACCCCGCTTTCTCCGCAATTTGGAACCTCGTCGGGTAAAGGTGGTTCCGGATAAATTGAGCGGTAATCAGGTCCGCCATTAAAATTGAATACGGATACCTGACCTTCAAATTGAAATATAGAACCAAATACAAGTGTTTTGTTTAGTGCAACGCAGGTGTCATTTACCAGATATCGGGTAGGGAAATTGTCAGAACCATCAATAACTAAATCGTATTGCGCAATGAGCTCTTTTGCATTTTTATCCCTTAGTCGGAAAGGATAAGCTGTAAACTGAACATCCGGATTAAACAGTTGCAGCCTGGTAACTGCAACATCAGCTTTATGTTTACCAATATCAGCCATCTGGTACAATACCTGTCTATGCAGGTTAGTTTCATCAACTACATCATGGTCTACAATACCAATATGACCAACACCTGCGCCTACAAGGTATAACAATAATGGGCAACCTAAGCCACCGGCACCTACAACCAATATGCTGGTATTAAGTAGTTTCTGCTGGCCATCAATCCCCAATTCAGGAAGTATAATTTGCCTGTCGTATCGTTTTAGTGTGCTTAATGTTCTCAACGCTTTCATTATTCGGCTCTTTTATTTCAATTCCTATCTCAATACATTATCCCAGTCTTTCCAAACTGCCTCATAACCTTGTTTGGCTATCATTTCTGCTATCTCCAGGGCACTTCGCTCGTCCGAAATCTCAAATTGTTCTAGTGACTGCGGTTCTACGGCATAACCTCCTGGATTAGTTTTAGAACCGGCACTCATCGCTGTAATGCCTAGTTTAATGATGTTGTCTCTAAATAAGTTAGATTCCCTGGTGGAGATAGAAAGCTCTACTTCTTCATTAAACAATCTGTAGGCACAGATTAATTGTACGAGTTCCCTGTCGTTCATCACAACTTTTGGTTCTAGTCCACCACTAAAGGGTCTTAATCGCGGAAACGAAATGCTGTATTTGCTTTGCCAGTAGGTTTTTTCAAGATAATCCAGGTGCATTGCTGTATAAAAAGAGTCTGTGCGCCAATCTTCGAGGCCAATTAAAACTCCCAGACCTATTTTATGAATCCCTGCCTGTCCTAATCTGTCGGGCGTTTCCAAACGATATTGAAAGTTTGATTTTTTACCCTTTGGGTGATGTTTTTTATAATCCTCCTCATGATAGGTTTCTTGATATACCAATACGGTGTTTAAACCAAAAGGCCTAAGTTCTTCATAGTCTGCAAGGTCTAATGGTTGTACTTCCATAGAAATATGTGCAAAATGTGGCCCAATCAGCTCCAGTACTTTTTTAAAGTAGTCGGTATGTACGGATTGGTTGGCTTCCCCTGTGACTAATAATACGTGGTCAAAACCCATTTCCTTAATTACAGCAACTTCCTGCATAATCTCCATGGGAGACAGGGTTTTGCGCTTTACTTTATTGTCGTAGCTAAAACCACAATAAGTGCAAATGTTGTTGCATTCATTAGAAAGATACAAGGGGACGTACATTTGAACCACGCGGCCAAAGCGCTTTAAAGTTAGCTGCTGACTCATCTGGGCCATTTGTTCCAGATAAGGACCAGCGGCAGGGGAGATTAGGGCCTTAAAATCCTCCAATGTCCTTTTACGTGCTGATAAAGCCCGCTCCACATCAACAGCCGCTTTGCTATAAATACTTCGGCTGGTTTCATCCCAGCTGCATTGCTCAAAAATGTCGTTAAAACCGGACATAGTAATTAATCTAAAAATGAAGTAAGGGGACTGCTGGCTATTGCATGATTACCAATCGCACCTAGTTTTGCTTTATAAGCCATTCTACCAGCCTCAACAGCAATTTTAAACGCTTTAGCCATTAAGACCGGGTTTTGCGAAACTGCAATAGCTGTATTTACCAATACCGCATCAGCACCAATTTCCATGGCCTTAGCTGCATCGGAAGGTGCACCAATTCCTGCATCTATAATCACAGGGACCTTACTTTGATTGATAATGATTTCCAGAAAGTCGATGGTTTTTAAGCCTTTATTACTGCCAATTGGGGATCCTAATGGCATCACGGCAGCAGTTCCTACATCTTCTAATCGCTTACACAAAACAGGATCAGCATGTATGTACGGCAATACAATAAAGCCAAGTTTAACCAGTTCTTCTGTAGCTTTTAAAGTTTCAATAGGGTCGGGCATCAGGTATTTTGGATCAGGATGGATCTCTAGTTTTATCCAGTTGGTCTCCAATGCTTCTCTAGCCATTTGAGCAGCAAATATGGCCTCTTTTGCATTCCTTACACCAGATGTATTGGGCAATAAGTTGATATGGGGATACTTTAAATGTAATAAGATGTCGTCCTCATCAGTACGCATATCGACCCTTTTAAGGGCTACGGTAACCAGTTCTGAGCCCGAAGCCAAAAGAGCTTCTTCCATTTGTATGGAGGAACTGAATTTTCCAGTGCCGGTAAATAGACGGGAGTTAAATGTTTTATCTGCTATTTTTAACATAATAGTTGATTGATCGTGTTTAAGATGGTGGTCGTATTGTTCTGATTGGTTAGCGTGCCAGATAAAGCTACTCCATGAACTCCAGTTTCCAGCAGTAAGGGGATATCTAAGATTTGTATTCCGCCAATGGCGATAACAGGTAGCAGCATGCCCGCCTCGCGAGCTTGCTTCATCAGCTCAATATATCCCTGTAAGCCAATTATCGGGCTTAAGTTCTGTTTGGTTGACGTAAACCTATACGGCCCTAGACCTATATAATTAGCCCCATCTTCAGCCCTTTGTAGCATGTGAGCTAAAGTGTTTGCTGTTCCGCCAATGATCATATCTGGACCAACAATAGCCCTTGCTTCAGGAATAGGCATGTCTGCTAAACCTAGATGCAGGCCATAAGCACCGGCCTTTAATGCTACCGATGGGTAATCATTTACAATTAGTCTTGCACCATGCTTTTGACATAAAGCTGCCGCTTCTATGGCTAGAGGCAATACCTCGGCCTCTGTTTTATCTTTAACCCTTAGCTGTATCCATTTGCCTCCAGCAATTAAAACCTGCTCGATGGATGCTAAATGAGAGCTGTCAGCTTGGGATTGGGATATATAGTGTAGTTTGTCTATCATAACTTATGATACCCTAATAGGGTGTTATTGCTATTTAAAAAATGTTCAATGTATTGTTTAGCCTGCGTACAAGCATTTAAAAGCGTAGATCCTTTTGCGAGATAAGCAGTAGTAGATGCAGATAACACACAGCCTGAGCCGTGTTTTTGATAGATTTTAGGTACGCCTGGCTTTAACTCATGTACAATGCCCTGTTCAAATAAGTAATCTGTGCCCATTTTATCCGCCAGGTGGCCGCCTTTTAATAAAACCGGACAATGAGCTGCCCAGGTATTAGCAGTAGCGTGTACCTCAGCTTTGCCACCCATGTTCAGCATTTCAGGATAATTGGGGGTAATCAAATCAATCTGCCTTAAAATGGGAGATAATATTCCTAAGCTATCTTTCCAATCATGAAACTCATAGCCTGAACTGGCTTTTAGAACTGGATCAACTACAATTATTAAGGTCGGCGCATGTAATTTTAGGTAAGTAATCACCTCAAGTAAAACAACGCTATCTTTAATCAAGCCTATCTTACAGGCTGTAATTGGAAACTTAGCCAGAAGTGGTGCCAACTGGTCAATAATCTGACCTGCAGCCAACCAATCATTCTTTATAAAGTCACTATCAGTCTGCACCGTTAAAGCGGTACAAATACCAAAGCCGTAAACTTCATGTTGCTCAAAACATTTCACATCCGCTAAAACGCCAGCCCCAGCACTTGGATCAAATCCTGCTATGCTCAATACATATGGTCTGTTTTTTTTAGGACTTGTCATATTTAATTAAATGATTTAGTTGAAGTTTGTTTGTTGTTATTTATGAGTAATTTAAGATTGCTTATTGCTATTTCTCTTTTACTCCATATTGCCCCAAGCACTGCAAAGCCATCAAAGCCCATTTGTTGAATAGCTTGTGTTTTTTCTACTGTTATTCCACCAAGGGCGATGACTCTTGTGCTGCCGATATATGTAGGTAAGACAAAATCAAGATTGGCAATCCCAGCATATCCTGGCTTAGAAATACTGTTAAAGACAGGCCCATAAAAGGTATATTCAAAACCAATTAAATCCTCCATATCATCTAAATGATGAATGGACGTGCTTAGGGTATAGTTATCTACATCAATAGGCTGGCCTTTAGCAGCAGTTTCTTTCCTGAGCCACTCTGGGTAATGCAGACGATTAACTGAAGGGAAATCTAGCACCAGTTCATGAAATTGATGTAAAGCGATCCTATCGTGATAGCACTTATCTATCCCATCAATCAGCTCTGCATATGCTTGCTTATTAAAGCCTTCCTTTCTTAAGTGGAAAAGTGGCATTCCAGCCTCAAAGAGCTGATTGACCAAATAGGCTTCATCCTTAAAATAAACAGGATCTGATATGACGATCAATTTCATGTAAATGATTTAATAGTTATCTGATTTACAGGTATATTTCACTACCTTTCTCAGTAAACTCTTTAGATTTATCTGCCATTCCTTTCTCCAATGCTTCTTGCTCATCAAGCCCTTGTTTTGCTGCATATTCGCGTACATCCTGAGTGATTTTCATAGAACAAAAATTAGGGCCACACATCGAGCAGAAGTGGGCAATTTTGGCACCATCAGCTGGCAAAGTCTCATCGTGAAATTCCTTGGCTGTATCAGGGTCAAGCGACAAGTTAAACTGATCCTCCCATCTAAATTCAAATCTGGCTTTACTCAAAGCATTGTCGCGGTATTGTGCGCCCGGATGACCTTTTGCCAAATCAGCAGCGTGTGCAGCAATTTTATAAGTAATCACCCCATCCTTCACATCTTTCTTGTTAGGCAAGCCTAAGTGTTCTTTAGGGGTTACATAACAAAGCATCGCGGTACCAAACCAACCGATCATGGCAGCGCCAATGGCCGATGTAATGTGATCATATCCCGGAGCAATATCAGTGGTTAGCGGACCTAAGGTGTAGAATGGTGCTTCTGAGCAATGTTCCAGCTGTTTCTCCATATTCTCTTTAATTAAGTGCATCGGTACGTGTCCTGGCCCCTCAATTATGGTCTGTATATCATGTTTCCAGGCAATTTTGGTCAACTCACCAAGCGTTTCCAATTCACCAAATTGAGCTGCATCATTGGCATCGGCAATACAACCCGGTCTCAGTCCATCTCCCAATGAAAAGGCTACATCATAAGCCTTCATAATCTCGCAGATTTCCTCGAAATGGGTGTATAAGAAATTTTCTTTATGATGCGCTAAACACCATTTAGCCATGATAGAACCTCCACGGGATACGATTCCAGTTACCCTTTTTGCGGTTAATGGAACATAACGTAGCAATACCCCGGCATGGATGGTGAAATAATCAACTCCTTGCTCTGCCTGCTCAATCAAAGTGTCTCTAAACAATTCCCAGGTTAGGTCTTCCGCTTTACCGTTTACCTTTTCCAGCGCCTGATAGATTGGAACTGTTCCAATAGGAACAGGGGAGTTACGGATAATCCATTCGCGGGTCTCATGGATGTTTTTGCCGGTAGAAAGGTCCATTATCGTATCTGCGCCCCATCTGCAAGCCCAAACTGCTTTTTCTACTTCTTCTTCAATAGATGAGGTAACTGCCGAATTACCAATGTTAGCATTGATCTTTACCAGGAAATTACGGCCAATAATCATCGGCTCTAGCTCCGGATGGTTAATATTACAAGGAATAACAGCTCTTCCAGCAGCTACTTCCTGTCTTACAAATTCGGGTGTGATGTAACCTTTTGGAGTGTTGGCACCAAAGCTATGACCTTTATGCTGGTGACTCATTACTTCGTATTGTTCGCCAAGTTGTTCGTTTAGTAAATCTATTCTTTGGTTCTCTCTAATGGCGATGTATTCCATTTCGGCTGTAATGATGCCTTTTTTTGCATAGTGCATTTGTGATACATTCATACCTTTTTTAGCCCTATAAGGTTTATTTAGGTGCGAAAATCTAAGGACATCAAGTTTGGTGTCAGCCAAACGTTGTTGTCCATAGTCAGAGGAGATTTCATCTAGTTGGTCTACATCTTGTCGGCCGGTTATCCATTTTTCTCTTAACCTATTTAAGCCTTTTTTAACATCAATATTTGCCTGTGGATCAGTGTATGGACCGCTTGTGTCGTAAACTGTTACTGGAGGGTTTGGTTCTGTTAAGCCAAAGCCATTATGGATCTTAGTCTCGCTTAAGCTGATTTCGCGCATGGCCACCTCAATGTCGTGCAACTGGCCTTTAACAAATACTTTACGGGATGCAGGGAAGGGCGTACGGCTGATCACCTGTGCGTCTGGAGTTTTTTCTGTTTTCATAATTTAATGGGAATGAAGGATTGGTTTATCCGCCTTGAGTGGCTTTAATGAGCATAACCTGATCGCCTTCTTTTAAAAGATGGGAAGACCAGTTAGATTTAGAAACAATAGTTTGATTGATGGCAACGGCAATGCCTTTGACTGCTCCGGAAAGCACAATGGAAAGCATTTGTTCGACGGAACAAGTGTCTTTAAGCTGATGTGGTTGATGATTTACAGTTATTTCCATAATTAAAAAAATTGGAAAAACTATAGAGATTGCCTGTAACAGGAATGGAAAAAGAACAATATGAGTTGTTCTTACTTTTCCCTTCGGCAGTACTAACTGCATCAGGTTCAAAGGGTATATCTCAGCGCAAGGCACCCCTAAAGTTTTTTGTAAAGCTATACTATTTTCATAAAATAAAAGAGGCTTACAAATTTATTTTTTTGTAAGCCTCTTCATTATCACGTTAATGCCTATTTAGGGAGGTATGGTGCAGGATCCTTCCTTAGGATTTACTGAAATTGATTCCGATGATTGAATAGAAAATCAAAGGATGGTGCTCGCTCTTATTCGGGAGCTTTCCTGCTATCAAATTGCTTTGATCTTGCTTTAAACCTGCTTTTTTGTTGCTTGAGCAAAAGGATAGCAAAAGGATAGCAAAACAATAGCAAAAGGATAGCAAAAGAAAACCACTGTCTAAGTTGAATTCCTTTACCTCTTTCTGACAGTATTAAAAAAATACGACCAAATGAATTGCTAAATTTGCGGTGCAATATCTATGCAATGATTTCTACAACAAAACACCGTTTCTTTTTAAGTCTGTTCTTCTTCATGTCTGGTTTAAGCTTTGCTACCTGGGCATCTAGAATTCCAACAATTAAAACCACTTTCGATTTTAATGAGGCCGAGTTAGGCAGTATTTTACTGGCTTTACCAATTGGTTCATTGCTTGGCTTGCCACTTTCGGGTTGGTTAGTATCAAAATACAATAGTCGCGTACCATTAACGGTAGGCTATGGACTCAATGCATTTTCACTGGCCCTTATTGGCTTTGCGCACAATACTTTTACTTTGGTGACTGCTGTTGTTTTATTTGCTTTTACTACGCGGATCTTTAATATTTCTGTGAATACTCAGGCACTTACTTTGCAAAAAAGGTTTGATAAAAAGATTGTCGGGTCTTTTCATGGCTATTGGAGTATTGGAGGGATAGCTGGTATTCTGTTGTCGACACTTTTCCTGAAACTAAATGTAGTCATACAGTATCACTTTTTAGCCGTAGCTATTTTAATGCTTATTGTAACCTTGTATTCTTATCAGTTTTTACTAAAAGGCGATCGATCTGAGACAGGTAATAAGTTGATCTTAAGCAAGCCAGATCCTTATATTTTTTATCTTGGTCTGGTTGTTTTTCTGTGCGCAATATGTGAAGGGGGGATGTTTGATTGGAGTGGGATTTATTTTCAGGAGATTATAAAAGTGGAAATTTTCACCTATGGATACCTGATATTTATGACGTTTATGGCCATGTCGAGGTTCCTGTCGGATATAATTGTAGCCCGATTTGGAATGCCCAGCACTTACGTTATGAGTGCTTTATGCATCATCTCAGGTATTAGTCTGGCTATTATCTTTCCGTTCTTCTGGACGGCAATGGTTGGTTTTTCACTGGTTGGATTTGGGACTGCTGCAATTATCCCAATGTCGTATGCATTGGCTGGAGCATCAAAGAAATACTCCGCCGGAATGGCCATATCCATTATTGCAACCTATTCAATCACAGGTATGTTGTTGGGGCCGCCACTAATTGGTTATCTGGCGCATGCATTTAATTTGAGAGTTTCGTTTGTCATATTTGCCCTTTGTGGGATATTATTAATCCCCATCACACAAATGTTTTTTAAACATCAAAGGCTTTCAAATAAAGCTGATTAATTACTTTATTTAAAAGCCTTTGGGGGCTGATTTATCTAATTATTCCGTTTGGTAATTGTTAGGCTAAATAGAATCAGTATTGCCATCATGATGTACTTTTGATTTTATTTTTTCTAATTCAGAATCTTTGAAGTCCTGAAAATCTTGTGATACTACTGCGGCTTTGGCTTTTACCTTGTTCACCATACGATCTTTCAGGTCCACTAAATCATCTTTGCGTGTAGATACCTGCCTTCTAATTGACTGGTAGCCATCTTGAATGCTATCAACTGCATCTACTGCTTTGTCCGAAATTCGTCTTCTTGTCCTTTTGCCACTTTCTGGAGCAAATAATACGCCCAATACTGCACCAACTGCAAGCCCGGCTAACAATGCAACAATTGAACCTGCATTATCAGATGGTTTGTATGATAGGTTTGGCATTCGGCTGGAAATTAGTTTTTTATAATTCATAACTGTCTTTTTTATTGGTAATAAAATACGTCTTGTCTTTTATAAACACATGCCGGTCCATAGTGTTTTAATAAAAAATGATTAATTCCGGTATTACTAAGATTACAGTATAAAGATTCAATGTGGTTCTACCTAGGGATTGGTAGAAGATTTGAAGGAATTCTTAGGTCTTGATTAACACAAAGTTTACCTTAAAAAGACTAAACAGGGCCGATTTATTCCTTAATTTTGTATCGTGTATTTTTTACACTAACTACATTACGAAAATGAAGAAAAGTTTACTGACATTGACCCTTGGGGGACTAGGGATTGGCATCACAGAATTTGTGATGATGGGCTTGTTGCCTGATATTGCAAAAGACCTGGCTATTACCATTCCGCAAGCAGGCCACTTGATTTCGGCTTACGCACTGGGTGTTGTTATTGGTGCTCCGGTTTTGGTTGCTATTGCAGGTAGTTATCCTCCAAAAAAGATATTAATGGCGCTGATGCTCATGTTTGTTGCTTTTAATGCACTTTCTGCATTCTCTCCTGATTATACGACCATGTTTGTTGCCCGTTTGCTTGCAGGTTTGCCACACGGAGCCTTTTTTGGTGTAGGATCAGTAGTTGCCAGTAAGCTTGCTGATAAAGGTAAGGAAGCACGTGCAGTGTCGCTCATGTTTGCTGGTTTAACCATTGCAAACGTAATTGGGGTACCACTTGGGACCTATATTGGGCATAATTACTCATGGCGATATACCTTTGTAATTATTGTAATAGTTGGTTTAATTACACTTTTGAGTTTAAAATTATGGATGCCTGCTTTGCCGGCAACCAAAAACAGAGATTTGAAAAAAGAATTAGGTTTCTTTAAACTGCCAGAAGCTTGGTTAATCATTCTAATGATTGCTATTGGAACTGGTGGATTGTTCTCTTGGTATAGTTATATTGCTCCACTACTAACCGATGTATCTGGGTTTTCCGCGGATTCTATCACCTATATTCTGGTACTTGCCGGATTGGGGATGTTGGTTGGTAATTTTGTTGGTGGTAGATTGGCTGATAGATTTTCTCCTGCAAAAGCTTCGGTTTCATTACTTATAGCTATGGCCATTAGTTTAGTTATTGTTCATTATATCTCTACCAATCAAACACTTTCTTTGGTTATGACCTTTGTCACTGGTGCCGTAGCTTTTGCACTCGCTGCGCCAATTCAAATGTTGATGATTACGACTGCAAAAGGATCAGAGATGCTTGCAGCCTCTGTTAGTCAGGCGAGTTTTAATATTGGGAATGCACTAGGTGCATTTTTAGGTGGGTTGCCTTTGGCAATAGGATATGGCTATACCTCACCTGTGGTGGTAGGTACCTTAATGGCCTTAACAGGAGCTTTGTTTGCCTGGATGCTGATTGCAAGGAGTAAAAGGGCTATGCTGGCAGCCTAGCAAATATTTCTTCTAGGACTGTTAATTAGACATAGGTTTTGAATTTCTTAAATCTTTATCTAATTTAGACCTGACCAAATAACTAAGCAATCATGATCCATATCAGCTGGACTGAGCAGATTGTCACCAATAGCCATGCCTAACCTGAATCAGCTTTCGGATGAAGCATTAGTGCTGCTTTTGAAACAAGAAGATGTTGATGCTTTCGAGGAGCTTTATAACCGATATTGGGATAAGCTTTATGCTGCTGCCTATAAGCGTGTTCGCTCTAAAGAGACATCTGAAGAGCTTGTTCAGGACTTTTTTACTTCCCTTTGGTTAAACCGAAATACAGTACAAATTCATAGTTCCTTTGAAGGATACCTTTTCACTTCAATTAGGTATTTGGTACTTAACCATTTGCAAAAGGAATTGGTCAGGAGTACTTATAAAGAAGCTATAAAGACAGATAAGGTCGATAATTCTACTGAAGAAACTGTAATGCTGAACGACTTGGTTTTAAACCTCAACAAAGAAGTGGAGCAGCTACCCATTAAGTGTAAATCGGTTTTTGAGTTAAGTCGTAGAGAATATAAAACCAATAAGGAAATTGCCTTAGAACTTGGTATTTCTGAAAAAACAGTAGAAAACCAACTCACAAAAGCTTTAAGACGAATAAGGATTGGCCTGAATGGTTTAATGCTAAGCCTTATACTGCTGTTGACCATTTGATCATAACTTTTCTGTAACTGAGCCCAATAATTATTTCTTTTCTTTTTTTTCTTAGCACGTAGGGGATAGGCTTAAGCTGGCTGACTATACTATTACAACCATTTATAATAAACGTGTAATGAAGAAAGCTATTTCCCCGGATTTGATCCGTAAATATATTGGCGGAGCATGTACACCTGAAGAGGTCGAGGCGGTTCATCAATGGTATGTCGCTTTTGAAAATGAGCCGGATCCTATAATTGATCTGGAAACGAAAGCACAGTTGGAACTTAAAATGCGAATGCTGGGCCAAATCAGAAGCAATATTCAAGCTTTTGGTAGCGAGCGCCGAAATAAAAGGGCAAAGATTATGTTGTATAATTGGATTGGAAGTGCTGCAGCAGTTTTATTTGTAATGCTGGGGCTTATATTCTATAAATCTGATTTTAAGCGTAGACATCAAGAACGAGCTACAGGGATAATTAGAGACAGTAACGAAGTGGTGATCGATAACCAAAGCCATACTATTCTAAAACATGTTTTATCTGACGGAAGTACCATTTGGTTAAGTCCATTGGCTAGAATAGAATATAAGAAAGGTTTTAATTTGCAAATCAGGAAGGTGATGATGACTGGGGAGGCCTTTTTCGAGGTGACTAAAGATAAGAACAGGCCATTTGTGATTTATGGGGGTGGCGTAATCACGAAAGTTTGGGGAACGAGTTTTAGCATAGCTACGGGTAAAGGGGCTACTGCTACACAAGTTGCCGTGCTTACCGGTAAGGTTTCTGTAAAGGTTGAAGCGTTGGATGGAGAAGAATTGATGTTGTTGCCCAATCAAAAAGCAGTTTACCTCAAAGCTGATCATGAGCTCAGCAAAAATAGCATTACATCAAGTGAATCGGTTAACATGTGGAAGAAGGAAGATATTTCATTTGATAATATTCCTGTCACCGAAATTATAAAGGTATTGAATACAAAGTTTGGTGTAAATATCACTGTTGGAGATGGTGCTTTAAGTCATTATATGCTTAAAGCAGACTTTACCGGGCAAAGCTTACCAGAAGTATTGTTGATGATGGAAAAGTCATTGAATATTACTTATACCATTGATCAAAAAAATATTGTTTTACATCAAAAAATATCAAAGTAACCAAATCTAAACACTCATATATGAACAGGAAGCCAGAATACATTATTTAAAGGAATTAGGGGCGCTTGCAACACCCCTAATTGTAAAAGAATCGTAATTGACACCTATGTAGGGCATAGGCGAACGGATCTTTTTTGTCTCATTTTTTAACCAACGAAACAATCAAATTTATGAAATTTTATTTACTAAACTCTATTGACTGGCGTCGAATTATGAAGATCACACTGAGTCAGCTGATCATAGCTTTAATCCTCACGGGCATGTCTTATGCCGAGAATATAAAAGCACAGGCCGTCTTAAATCGGCCTATAAACATTACCATTGATAATTCCAGCTTGGGGAATGCTTTAAGACAAATTGAAAAGAATGCCAATGTAAAATTTGTTTACAGCAGAAACATTATTCAATCTGATCAGGAAGTATCTGTATTTGCTAATGATGAAAAGCTGGAAACTATCTTAAGTAAACTTTTAAAACCACTTGGTGTTAGTTATGAGGTAATTAGCGATCGGATTGTATTGAGTAAAGCTCCAGTCCCAGGTAATGACCCTGTCGATCGTACATTAAGCAGTTCCGAAGTACAGGTTGTGATTACCGGAAAGGTAACCAGTGCAGACGGTGGAGCTATGCCTGGTGTAAGTGTTAAATTGAAAGGAACTACAGGAGGAGCGACCAGTGATAGCAATGGAAAATACACAATTAATGTTCCATCAACAGATGGTGTTTTGATATTCACCTATATAGGCTTCACCTCCAAAGAGGTAATCATTAACGGTAGAACACTAGTGAATGTGCAATTGGACGAAGTATCTAAAGCACTTTCTGAAGTGGTTGTAGTTGGATACGGAACAATGAAGAAAGCAGATCTGACCGGTGCCGTTGGAACGGTGAATTCTGAAGATCTAAATAAAACTACCTCTACGAATTTGGGTCAAGCCATTCAAGGTAGGATGAGTGGTGTACAGGTTACCCAAACTTCTGGACAGCCGGGGGCAGGTGCGGATATAAAAGTGCGGGGGGTAGGTTCAGTGAAATCAGGGAACAGTCCATTAGTGTTGGTTGATGGTTTTGTAGGGAGCACCAATGACTTGGATGCCGATGATGTAGAATCTATTACCGTGTTGAAAGATGCATCTGCAGCCGCTATTTATGGTTCCAGAGCAGCTAATGGCGTTTTACTGATAACCACAAAAAAAGGGAGAGCTGGTAAGTCGAATGTAGAGTTTAAATCAGAATATGGCTGGCAGTCGCTTAGCAAGAAACCTAATTACCTTACTGGTCCGGAGTGGGCTGAACGTCAAAATGAGGCAAGAAAGTTCAATGGTAATGCTCCTTTCTGGGTAGGTACCCAAGCACCTGAAACTATCACTCAATGGACAGATTGGTCTGATTATGTTTTTAGTACTGCACCGATTCAGGATTATCATATTGGTATCAATGGTGGAAATGACAAGACTAAATATGCTGTCGGTGTGGGGTATATCAATCAAAAAGGTACCATTATAGGGACGGATTTTAATCGGGCGAATGTGCGTGTTAATTTGCAGCAGGAATTGAGTAAATCGATCCGGGCGGGGGTAAATATGAGTTATATTCGTTCGGGGTATGAGACCACCATTACGGCCTTTTCGTCCTCACAGCCAGCAGCATTAAATGGTATTACGGCTGCGCCTCCAACTATTCCTGCCTATAATCCAGATGGCTTTCCTGGGGCGCCACGACCAGGTTTCCCTGGCGAGGCTTTCATTACCAATACAACATGGAAAACGCCATCTATTGCCAATGATATACTGGACAACTTTACGCGTACCAATCGGACTTTTGGAAATCTGTTTGCAGAGGCTGATATCTTACAAGGTTTAAAGTATAAACTGGTTTTAAATGGATCGGTAAGTAACAATTTTAATGAAGAATGGACCAGTAAATGGGCTATTTATTCACCAACAGACTTAAACCACACTACTCCTTTAGCTGAAGGGCCACCTGCTAGTTTGCGTAACATTTCAAGGGAATCCTATGTATGGGAAATCCAGAACTTATTGACCTACGATAGGGTTTTTGGTAAACATAGCATCAATGCTTTGTTGGGTTTTTCTGCAGAGAAAGGTGATGGTTATGAGTTCGAAGCGACGAAAAGTGGTTTCCCCAACAATGATTTGCGGGCGATAGGTGCTGGTAATATACCAGGTACTATTGCTGGCGGTTTTGTGAGCCCGTATTCACTCATCTCGCAGTTTGCAAGGATAAACTATTCTTACAATAACAGGTATCTTTTTCAGGCCAATGTGCGTCGTGATGGTTCTTCGGTCTTTGCGCCAGGCAGACAATATGGTGTATATCCATCATTTTCCGCTGGTTGGCGGATTTCTGAGGAGTCTTTCATGAAAAACCAAAAAGTCATCAGTAATTTAAAAATACGTGGTAGCTGGGGACAGCTTGGAAATGCCAATATACCTGCATATTCCTGGATTAGTACGATTGACGTTACTGGTGGTGCTGTTTTTGGCAATCCTCAAACTCGTCAGCCGGCTTATTTTCCTACACAGATGTCAAATGATAAAGTTAAATGGGAAACAACGACAACTACCGATATGGGTATTGAAATTGGCTTTTTTAAAGATCGCTTATCTTTTGAAGCTGATTTTTATGATAAAAGAACAACGGATATGTTGTTAGATGCTACTATTCCGTATAGTGGTGGTTTTACAGCTGGTCCTGTAGCAAATATTGGTGAGGTGCAAAATAAAGGCTGGGAGCTAATGGTGAAATACCAGGATAGATCTGGTGATTTTAATTATAGTGGATCGTTTAACCTTTCTCATAATAAAAATGTATTGCTTGATTTAGGCGGAGTAAAACCAATTAGAGATAAACCGTTAAGATCTGACGAAGGGTTGCCGTTATATGCTTATTGGGGTTACGAAGCGATGGGTATCTGGAATTCTAAGGCAGAGGCTGATGCTAACCCTCATATGACTGGCGATCGTGGCGGAATGGTAAGATTTAAGGACCTTAATGGAGATGGTTTGCTGTCTGACGCTGACAAAACCTTTATTGGAAGTTACATGCCTAAATATGTTTATGGCTTTAATTTTGATTTTTCCTGGAAAGGAATAGATCTTTCTGTATTATTTCAAGGAGAAAAAGACAAAGATATGTTGGTTGAATCTGTTTTTGGTGGTAATGGGGAAGGTGAAAACAATAATGTAGACCGGTACTACTGGGATAACAGAGCTAAACTTGATGCTAATGGTGTAGTAGTGACTGGAACTACGCCTGCTGCTGGTGCGGTTAAGGGTGATATGATCTGGAGTAGTTTTCTAATTCAGGATGCTTCTTACCTACGTATTAAGAATATGCAATTGGGTTATACTTTTTCTAAAAGGTTAACGGCACCCTTAAAAATTCAATCCTTAAGATTATACTTGAATGCGACTAATTTAATTACCTGTACTGATTTTATTGGCTACGACCCGGAGATGAAGCCTTCAGAAAGTAATGGCGCATATTCACGCGGTGGAGTAGATGCTTACCCGGTAGCAAAATCGATCACCGTAGGTGCCCGTTTAGTTTTCTAAATATTTAATAATTACAGACATGAAACAATTAAAATATATAACTATTGTTCTTTTACTGCTGGTTAGCCAATTGGGTTGTAAAAAGGGTTTCCTGGATTCATATCCTAAAAACAGCCTTTCGGCAGGGACCTTTTATAAAACTGAAGATGATTTTATTAATGCAACTAACGGTATCTATGATGCTTTACAGTCGGACAGGGAGCTAAGTTTTTTTCCCATGACGGACATTGCTACGCCTTATGCAGGTTTTGGTGATTCGCGCTTTGGCCAATATGAAAATGGTATTTTTGGCGTAAACTCTGGATATCTGATGGCAAATACATTCTGGATTGCCTGGTACAGGGTGATTTTTAGGGCAAATCTAGTTTTAGATCATATTGATGGGGAGGGTGTGACTATTTCTGTTAAAGCGCAGAACCGCTTAAAAGGCGAAGCTTTATTTCTGCGTTCATTAGCTTATTTTTATCTAACCTATCTTTATGGAGATGTTCCATTGATCCTTAAAGAACAAAAGTATGAGGAGTTGCTTGTTCCACGCAATTCCAGGGCAGAGATTGTAGCGCAATTGATAAAGGACTTAAAGTCTGCCGAATTACTTTTGCCTTCCGTAACGGAGTATCGCACCAATAAAGCTTTACTTGGACGTGCGAGTAGAGGAGCAGCAAAGTCACTGCTTGGAAAGGTATACGTTTACGAAAAAAGATGGCCAGAGGCTGAGGCGAAATTAAATGAGGTCATCAATATTGATAAAGATTACGATCTGGAACCTAAGTTTCTGGATCTATTTTGGCCATCAACAGAAAATGGTAAAGAGTCTATATTCGAAGTCCAATATATGGGTGGTGTTAAGGAAGGAAATTCTTATGTACGTTTTGCTGCGCCTTCTACACTGTCGCAAATTTCTACCTCAGGCTTTAGCTATGTAACACCGACAGAATATTATACAGATCTATTTGAAACCACAAATGGCTATTCTGTAAGCAGTACTTTTGTGAGCAAGGCTAATGCCGCTCCAGGAGCTGGGCCTGGAATTGTTTATAAATTTAATTATCAATCTCCTGACCCTACATTTAACCCTAACCAGCCCTACACGAATCGTGATCCTCGTTTGGCCTGGACGGTGTGGTATGAAAACACGCCCTATATTACCGAATTTCAATCTCGGACCGGGCAGAGTGGTATCACTTATAAGCAGAGTTATGCAACGGATAATGGCCATAGTACGGTTAAATATATCATCGGTAAGCTAGATTTAACTGCCGGAGATAGTCCAGGTAACCTTATTATTATGCGCTATGCTGATATATTATTGTTATATGCTGAGACATTAATAGAATTAAACAGAACTGCGGATGCTGCTATTTATATCAATAAAGTGCGCCAGCGGCCAAGTGTAATGATGCCTACTTTACAAACCTTGCAGACTGTAAGAGGAGAGGCTATCATTTCTGATCAGGCTAAGATGCGCAATTTTGTACGAGAAGAGAGATATCGTGAGCTCGCTTTTGAATGGGGCCATATGTACATGGATCAGATCAGATGGGATGTTTTTGCTGATGAAATGGTAAAATACTGGACTGCTAATAAATTAGGTAGTGGTAGTCCTGCGCTGGGTACTTTTGATAAACGCCATTATTTGTGGCCTATTCCATCTGAAGAGCGGAGTAGAAATCCTAAACTTACTCAAAATCCGGGGTATAATTAAGGCCTACTGGAGCAGCCAATTGCTAGGATTCAATTTATTTTTATGGCGTGGGCCTGTACAGAATGATCTATTTTGTGCAGGCCTTGTCATTTTATTTAAAAGACAAACTTTTGCTACTATAATTTGTAATTTTAGCCTAATCTAGTTTATAATTAAATTATGGAAACGGATTATTTATCAAGTGTTCAAAAACAATTTGAGTATTATAAATCATTGGGTGAAAGAACTATCGCTCAAGTCCCTGAAGATAAGCTATTCTGGCAGGCCAATGAAGAGAGCAATAGCATTGCTACTATCGTAAAACACCTTTCAGGAAATATGCTTTCCCGCTGGACTGATTTCCTGACATCGGATGGAGAAAAGGCTACACGTGACAGGGAAGCTGAGTTTGATAACGATATCACTAATAAAGAAGCGCTGCTAAAACTATGGGGCGCTGGTTGGAAATGTTTTCTAGATACATTGTATGTACTGAAAGATGAGGATTTGAATAAAGAGATCTTTATCCGTAATATGGGACATACGGTTATTGAGGCTATTAACAGGCAGTTGGCGCACTATCCTTATCACATCGGTCAAATAGTATTTCTAGGGAAAATGATATGTGGACCAAGCTGGGTTTCTTTATCAATTCCAAGAGGGAAGTCAGATGTTTATAATGCAGAGAAATTTTCAAAACCAAAACATAAAGAACATTTTACTGACGAGTTTATTGAGAAAAAAAGAAAATTGTGATTATGACGATAATTGTTGCAACAGACTTTTCGGAGGTAGCGGAAAATGCAGTTGAATATGCCGCTGCCATAGCAAAACACAATAATGCCAGGCTGATTCTTTATAATTCCTTCGTGATTCCAATGCACGCGGCCAACACGCTTATGCCCGGTTCCAGCTTTCAGAAATTGTTAAACGAGAATGAGATCAGAATGATTGAAAGGTCATTGTCGCTTTCCCTTACTTATGACATTGAAGTAGAACATGAATTTTCGTTCTCATTTGTTGAAGATGAGTTGAAGGAATTGCTGATGAAGTATGATGTTGGGCTGGTGGTATTGGGCATGCATACCAAAACTTTAGAGCAGGATTTGTGGGGCAACACAACAACCAAAGCTATCAAGAAATTAAAATTGCCTGTATTGGCGGTACCATTGGGAGCCAAATTTGAAGGTGTTAAGAAAGTGCTTTTTGCTTGCGATGTGCTGAGTGGCGTTTCAGAAAAAGTACTGATAAACGTTAAAGAACTGGCCTTGAGTTTAAATGCTGAAGTTGAGGTTTTTAATGTGAATCAGGCGCTCGAAGAATTGAAGAAAGAAGTAGATGGGCTGGTCGCTAACAATACCATTGATGATGGCTTGGAAGGTATTACTTATTATTATAAACAGGTTAAATCAAATGCTGTAATTAAAGAGATTGAAAAGGAGATAGCAGTATTTGGTGCCGATATGCTAATCATGGTTCCTAAAAAATATGGCTTTTGGGCTTCCCTGGTTCATACCAGTAAGACCCGGATCATGGCCTCTGGCTTGCAAATTCCACTACTTTCTATTCCAATATAAACCTAAAGTTGTTCGGTTATGAACCAAATTAGTAAAAAAGGCTTGTTACTTTTGGCTATATTATCGCCCATATTAGCCGAAGCACAATTGAATAAAATATCAAAAAAATCTACAATGACTTATCCTATAACGAAAGAAGGAACTGTAAAAGACAATTATTTTGGAACAGAAGTAAGCGATCCATATCGCTGGTTGGAGGATGACCGTTCGGAAGAGACCAGAGCATGGGTAATTGCACAGAATGTGGTTACGCAAAAATATATGGCTCAGATTCCTTATCGTAATCTGATTAAAGCGCGTTTAACCCATTTGATGAATTATGAAAAGTACTCGCAACCTTTTAAGAAAGGTGCCTATACTTATTTTTATAAGAATACAGGCTTGCAAAACCAGAGTGTATTGTATCGCCAAAAGGGAGATCAGCAAGCAGAAATTTTCCTTGATCCTAATGACTTTTCTAAAGATGCCACCACATCTATGGCTAGCATCGATTTCTCTAAAGATGGCAGTCTGTGTGCTTATCAGCTTTCTGCTGGTGGCTCTGATTGGACTACTGTAGTGGTGATGAGAACTGCAGATAAAACTATTGTTGGCGATGCGCTTATCGACGTAAAATTTTCTGGCATAGCCTGGCAGGGTAACGAAGGCTTTTATTACTCTAGTTATGATAAACCTAAAGAGGGCAGCGAGCTATCGGGGCTGACTCAATACCATAAATTGTATTTTCATAAACTGGGTACAGATCAAAAGGATGACGTGCTGATCTTTGGTGGTGAAAAAACACCACGTAGATATGTTGGTGCGGAGCTGACTGAAGATGAACATTACCTGGTTATTTCGGCTGCGAATACAACTTCAGGGAATGAGCTTTATATCAAAGATCTTCAAGAGCCTGGATCTGGGATCATCAGTGTAGTTGGTAACTTTGATCAAAACCATTCTGTTATAGATAACGAAGGAACTAAGCTTTATATCTACTCCAATCTAAATGCGCCTAACGGACGCATCGTTACTGTTGAGGCTGCTGATCCGAAACCAGCAAATTGGAAGGAACTGATCAAAGAAACTGCAAATGTGCTAACGCCATCTACTGGTGGTGGCAAGTTGTTTGCCAATTATATTGTAGATGCGGTTACTAAAGTATTGCAGTACGATATGAATGGCAAACTGGAACATGAAATTGAGCTTCCTGGCTTGGGAACGGCTATAGGCTTTAGCAGTAAAAAAGAAGAAAAGGAATTGTTTTATACTTTTACTTCTTATGTATATCCTACTACCATCTTTAAATATGATGTAGTGGATGGAAAATCAACTTTATATAAAAAATCTGGGGTAGATTTTAATCCTTTACAATACGAGTCAAAGCAATTCTTTTATGCCTCTAAAGATGGAACAAAAGTGCCAATCATCATCACCTATAAAAAGGGAATTTCCTTAAACGGTAAAAATCCGACTGTCCTGTATGGTTACGGAGGATTTAACATTAGTCTTACACCCGCTTTTAGCACTTCTGTCGTTGCTTTATTAGAGCAGGGTGGGATTTATGCTGTGGCTAATTTACGTGGCGGTGGTGAGTATGGGGAACAATGGCATCTGGCAGGCACAAAATTGCAAAAGCAAAATGTGTTTGATGATTTTATTGCTGCTGCGGAATACCTGATAGCTCAGAAATACACTTCTAAGGAGTATCTGGCCAGTATGGGCGGTTCTAATGGTGGTCTATTGGTAGGGGCTACAATGGCACAGCGACCAGATTTATTTAAAGTCACTTTTCCGGCAGTAGGTGTGCTGGATATGCTGCGCTATCATAAATTCACCTCGGGAGCTGGTTGGGCTTACGACTATGGCACATCAGAAGATAGTGAGCGGATGTTTGAATACTTGTATAAATACTCGCCGGTGCATGCCTTAAAACCTGGGGTTGCTTATCCTGCAACATTAATTACTACTGCAGATCATGACGACCGTGTAGTACCTGCGCACTCTTTTAAATTTGCCGCTACGTTGCAAAAAGATCAAGGTGGCGATGCTCCTGTACTAATCAGCATTCAGACTAATGCCGGACACGGGGCCGGAAAACCAACCGATAAGGCAATTGAAGAAATTGCAGATAAGTGGGCATTTATGTTCTACAACATGGGACTGGTTTATAAACCGCTACAGTAATTGACTATATTAGGTTCATTAAAAAAGCATAACATGAAACAAACAATTATCTTAATCGCATTTACCATTATGACTTTATATGCTTCGGCACAATCAAAGGACGAAACTAAAGTTGCAGAATTAACTGAAAAAATGCGTTTAGCTATGATTAGTGGCAATAAGGCTGAACTGGAAAACTTAGCATCCGCCAATTTAACTTACGGACATTCGACAGGAAAGATTCAAGATAAAGCGGCTTTTGTAACCGCCTTATCAACCAAGGCATCTGATTTTAAAAGTATCGAATTGTCAGAACAATCTATTACTGTTGCAGGCAAAACGGCAATAGTTCGTCACATTTTAAAAGGCGATACGAACGATGGGGGAATCCCAGGGAAAGTTAATCTTGGTATAGTACTGGTATGGGAAAAAGAGGCAGGCGAATGGAAATTACTGGCCAGACGCGCGTTTAAGGTCAATTACTAATCAAGAATGCTCTTATGCATTCTTGATTAGTATAGACTCTAATACATTTGCAGCATCATCACATTTGTCGGCGGCCATTTCAAGCATCTGTAATACTTCTTTTTGTTTGATGAGTTCAATGGCATCTTGTTCATCATCAAATAGTATGGCAATAGCAGTATTACAAATCTGATCTGCTTTACTTTCTCCTGCATTTATCCTTAGGCAGACCTCCGCAATTAATTGAGGATTTTTAAAACCTCTTAGTTCTTTAATGGCACTTTCCAGATCTGTACACATCTCAAAAAGTAATTGGGCCAGGTTTATCATGGCTTTGTTTATCGTTCTGATATTGTACAGATCTATATTTATTCCAGCTGCATAGATGTAATCTGCGATATCATCCAGGGCACTTACCAATGCGTGAATGTCTTCGCGATCGAAGGGCGTAATAAAGGTTTTTCCCAATCCCAAAAAAATAGCGTGCGTAATGTCGTCGCCAGTCTGTTCAAGCTTTTCAACTTCCTTAATGTGTTCTCTTCTTTTAACCTGGTCTTTTGAAGTTACGGTATCCACCAATGCTCCTGATATTTTTACAAGGTTACTTCCTGCCTGTTCAAAAAGAGGTTGGAATAGTTTGTCCTTTGGACTAAAGAAATTGAAAATGCTGCTCATAGTATTTTTGCTTTTAACAAAAATATAGTTGCATTGTTAAGCCATTATGAAATGTAATGTCTATTAACCTGCAGCTAGCAGCTAATTATTTATTTTGCTGAAAAACTTAGACACATCTTTTTCATTGCTGGAATAGAAATCAAGATTCTTATCTTTTCCATACAAATACAATGATGGGTATTGTTTAGGGTGAAACAAGGGGATAAAGATGTAGTCACGGTCTTGTAATACAGTAACATTTTTCATAGTCTTTAATGGTTTTCCAAAGTTATCCATAAAGTAATTGATGGAGCGAAATTCATCTTGCGAAACGAGGTAAAGGTTCACGTCAGTCAGTTCTTTACTTCGTTTTGAGAGATTCGATGCTACGTGTTGACAATGCTCACAAGTGGCATCAAATAATATAATAAGCGATTTTGTGCCTTTAGGAATTTGATCTGTAGTAAAAGTCTTTCCATCTGCTTTATAAAAAACTGCTTTAGGCATTGCTGTGCCTGGAGTAGGTGTTTGTGCAGAAAGGCTTAGCGAACTTAGGCTAATTATAAAGGCAATAAATAGTTGTTTCATAGCAGATGATTTTAATACGGCTACTAATATAAATAAATAGCCTTTTAAATAGAATCTTATAGTATTTTAAATGCCTTTTGTGTACAGCTCTGAAGGGAAAAGCAAGCTAAAGGCGCTGCCTTTTTGTACTTCAGAGCTGACCTTAATTTCAATGCCATGATATTGGCAAATGCTTTTTACAATAGAAAGACCGAGTCCATGTCCTACGTTTTCTGATAGGTTGGTTTTTCTGAAACGGTCAAATATAAATCCCTGTTCTTCTACCGAAATGCCAATACCACTGTCAGAAATAGTAATTAAGTAGCCTTTATTGGTCAATTCATCATTAATCGTAATACTTCCCTGATCTACGTTATACTTAATGGCATTATTGATCAGGTTATAGAACAATTGAAATAGTAAATCGTGATTTACGCCTTTTAATAATGGATTCTTAGCCAGTTTAATTTCAATATTAAGCCCTTTTTCTTCCAAACGATGACTGATTTCTTCAATAACTTCATTGACAAGGTCCGCTGGTTTTACAGCATCTGATTTGACGAACTGCTCATTTTCTATTCTGGATATCAGGAGCAATGAATTTGAAATCTTCTTTAGCCTGTTTAGCGTCTTCATCATTTCCACAATCTTGAGTATTACAGTATCACTCAATTGCTCGTCACCAATAAGGTTCTCCATTTTATTTTGAAGGATACTGATCGGGGTCATCAATTCATGGGAAGCATTGGCTGTAAATTCACGTTCTTTTTCAAATGCCTCATTAATTTGATCCATCAAGGATACCAACGATTCATCAAGGTATTTAAAATCAAATGTAGAGGTACGAACGGGAGGGGAGTAATCTTTAAAAGGGAATTTCCTGTTGATCAGTTTTGATTTAATGATTTTTCCTAAAGGACTAATGAGGGTACGTGTAAAGAGGAGGTCGAATAATAAACTGGCAATGATCAGTCCAATAAGCACATATAGCGCTGTGCGTTGCAATGGTTTGTTGTATTGATTGATGCTGTTTATCGTTTTTCCAATTTCGAGTAAGTAGGGTTTTTGATCGAAATTAAAAGTATGCATCAGGATTCTGTAGGTTAGTGTATCCTGCTCTACTACCCGTTGAGCCGTTTTTATGGTGTCGATTTCGACGCCTGTTGGTGCAGGTTCTAAAGCAATATACTCCTCTTTAAGCATGGTGTAACTTCCATAGCTATCGTCGTTCTGCAGGTAATGATTAATGCCTTTTTGCTGCACTATTTTGATCACCTTATCCTGTTGTCTGCGTAAAGAATACGTCGTGTATTCGGCAACAATGCCATCCACCAGAAAAGGTAACAAAACAATGAAAAGTAAAACTACAGCCAGTTTAGAACCGGTAATGAACAGGATTAATTTTGAGGATAGTTTCACGTTATTTTTTTATTCTATAGCCTACTCCGCGTACTGTTTCCAGGAAATCTGTAGGGGCCCAGGCGTTTAGTTTCTTCCGGATGTTTTTAATATGAGCATCAATATAGTTTGAGTCGTAATCATCATCTGCAAAAGTACCCCAGATGTGTTCGCTTAGCTGTGCCCTGGTTAATACCCGGTTATTGTGGAGGAACAGGTAGCTAAGTAGATCAAACTCTTTACGTGACAGTTCAATCTGGTTTTCCTGAAACAGGATAAGCCTTTTTTGCAGGTCCAGGTTAAAATCACCTAATGGCAATAGCTCTTCTTTAACATTGAATTTCCGGCGCGCGATGGCTTGCATTCGGGATTGTAATTCTAGTAATGAGAAAGGTTTTGGCAGGTAATCATCTGCGCCAAGGTCGAGACCAGCAATACGATCTTCCAGGTTACCTCTTGCAGTAAGAATGATGTATGCAGCGTCTGGATTGTATTTTTTCGCTTTTGGGAGTAAGCTTAGGCCATCTCCATCAGGCAAGCCAAGATCAAGCAGAATGAAATCATAGCTGTTCATCTCCATCTTTTCAAGGCCATCTTTAATATTGTGTGCCAGATCACAGATGTAAAAAGCCTTTTTTAGGAAATCTTCCATTTCATAGGCCAGCGTTTTCTCATCCTCTACAATCAAAACTTTCATTCCTAGTGTCTTCTTTTGTTATCCTGTGGCCTCTCTCTCTTGTCAGAAGGTTTAACCTCGCCTGGTTTTTCTTGTTTTCTGGATTGTGGTACTTCCTTTACTTCCGGTTTTTTAGTGTCCTTTTTCTTATCTCTTTTATCTTGATAAAAACTAGAGCTGGAATTCCGGGATGTATTATAGTAATTACGGGCAAAAGTGCCTATAGGAAGCCATATGATAACTAGGGCTGTAATGAATGACCGAAATAAGAGATTAATGTTCATGTTGTAAATATAATAAAGCGCCAGAAAACGAAGGTACCCATTTCTACTATTACAAAGCTGCTCACTGAAGATGAAATTAAGATGAAAAAGAAAAATATATTAAATAATTTCAAAATTTCATCTTGATTTCATGTTCGGTTTGGAGATTTGATTCAACAACACACAAATGAAATATTAAATATTAAGGTCATGAGAAAGTTAATCGTATTAGGAATCCTTGGTGTAATAGGATGGATGCCTTTCAAGGCAGAGGCACAGGTAAGCATAAGTGTAAATATTGGTTCTCAGCCTTTATGGGGACCTGTAGGATATGATTATGTAGATAATTATTATTTACCAGAAATAGAATGCTATTACAATGTACCAAGAAGGCAGTTCATTTATTTGGACAATAGCAGGTGGATCTTCTCTGCTTCTCTTCCTTCAAGATATAGAGGGTACGATCTTTATAGTGGTTACAAAGTAGTTGTAAACTCTAGGGATCCGTACAGGAATTTTGACAGAGATAGGGTTGCTTATGCCAGATACAGATCGGTTAGAGGTCAGCAGGTAATCAGGTACAGTAATGATTCAAGATATTATGTAGTGAAAGGGCATCCGCATGGAATGCCTCCTGGACAAGCTAAAAAGTACTATTCAAGAAGTAACGATAGAGACCATGGAGGATGGGATCGTGGTGACAGAGGACATGGTAGAGATCGTGATGATCACGACAGAGGTGGTAGAGATCACGATAGAGGTGGTAGAGATCACGGTCGCGGAAGACATTAGTAAACACACAATTAAACCAAGGGTGCTACGCTGTACGTATGCACCCTTTTTTTTAATGTTTAATAACGATTTAAATGCTATTGATTGGTAATGATTTTTCCACCGAAACCTCGTTCGGCATCACCTGGAGCAATTAAACCAGTTGAAATTACAGTGTAAGATTTACCAGCTTTAAGTTCAATGCTGCTTAATGGATCTCCTAATGTAGCGCCGGTTGCTTTATTTCTAAATTCTAAAATATATGCTTTTGCTTCTACTTCGATAAATTCGCTATTGGCTTTATAAGCTTTGTTCTCTATAAGAACGCTCCCTTCTTTAACGGCAAGGTCTAATGCTGGTGCATCTGGAGATAGGTTGATAAACCTAACAAAAGCCTTAGTAGAGCTCATGCTACCCAGATTATCTTTGACTTTAAAGAAATCCATGTTTGCGCCTTTGTCAATAAGGAAAAGTGAATTAACCGTATTTGCTTCTAATGCAACGTCTTTGGTGATGATGCTTGCTGAACTACTTGCAGTTGTAAATTTAACGCTATGCGTACCAGGGCTAGTTTGAAAGTAACCAGTCGTTCCATTATAAGGTACCGCACCACCAGTATTTATCACACTTTGATCCATATAAATGTTAAAGGTGGCAGTCGTAGGAGAAGTATTCGTAATACTTAAAAAAGCTACCTCTGGTGTCGGTGCGGGATCTTTTGAACAAGAATTAAGGATTAAGGTGCTGATAGATAATAAAGTAAATGCGCTAAATCTTTTAAGATTTTTGATCGTCGGTTGAATAGAGATGTTCATGTTTAAGTTTTAAGATTTGTGAATGTAACTGTTATAAAGACGTACAATGTCATGCTAACGCTACAATAAAATTTAAAAAATCTGATTACATTAGAGCTTTAACCAGTGAAATGCTGTTTGAGTACTAAAAATAAAACACAAAATGAAGGTAATTATAGGTTCAGATCATGCCGGATTCAATTATAAAACCATATTGATTGTGGCTTTAAAGGAAAAGGGCTATGATGTAGTTGATTTAGGGACAAATAGTGAGTCGCCGACTGATTATCCAGATCATGCAGCTGATGTAGCCAATGCAATTATTGATGAAAAGGGCGATCGGGGGATATTGATTTGTGGTAGCGCCGTCGGTGTAAGTATAGCCGCCAATAAATTTAAAGGGATAAGGGCAGGAGTATGCCATGATACCTATTCGGCTCATCAATCTGTGGAGCATGACGACGTAAATATTCTTTGCATGGGCGAACGTGTAATTGGGATTGAACTGGCAAAAGACATTGTCTTTGCTTTTTTAAACGCCACCTTCACTGGCGAGGAACGCCATGTTTTAAGATTAGCAAAAATTACGGCAATTGAGAATGAAAACCTTTAGAATTTAGATGAAATTATACCAGTATATTTTGCTTGCGCTTGCCGTTTTTACGCTTCATCAATGCCAAACCCATAAAAGGACGATTGAAGTTAATAAGGAGATTGTTCCTGATACCACCAACTCACCGGTTATTTCAGCAGCTGCAGCGATTAAATTGATGCGCGTAGAGGATGGATTTGAAGTTAAGCTTGTCGCGGATGAACCACTTGTTGTAGCTCCAGTGGCATTAACTTTTGATCCTCGAGGTAGGATTTGGGCGGTCGAGATGGTAGGTTATATGCCTGATGTGAATGGCAAAGGTGAAGATAAGCCGAACGGGAAAATTGTAATCCTTGAAGATAAGAATGGTGATGGGCTAATGGATGATAGGAAAGTATTTCTGGATTCCTTGATTTTACCAAGGGCCATTTGTTTGGTTGACGGTGGTATATTGGTGGCAGAGTCGCCAAACCTATGGTTTTATGAGATTAAAAATGATCATCCTGGTAAACGGATATTGGTAGACGGTAAGTATGCCGATGAGGGGAATGTGGAACATCAGCCTAATGGTTTGTTAAGAGCCATGGACAATTGGATTTATAATGCAAAGTCGAGCAAAAGATACCGAAAAATAGGCGATAAATGGGTGATAGAGGATACGCATTTTAGGGGGCAATGGGGGATTAGTCAGGATAATTATGGACGCTTGTACTATAATGATAATTCCACCAACCTGGTGGGTGACTACTTTAGCCCGGGTTTTGGGGCTACGAATAGCAATCAGCGTAACGTTGAAGGTTATTCGGAAAGGATAGTCAAAGACAACAGGGTTTATCCAGCCCGACCTACCCCAGGTGTAAATAGGGGCTATATGCCGGGAGTGTTGGATGATAGTTTGCGTTTGAAAAATTTTACAGCTGCATGTGGTCCGGTTATTTATCGTGCTGGATTATTTGGTGCTGAATATGATTTTAATGCATTTGTTGCAGAGCCAGTAGCGAATTTAATCAAGAGAGATATCTTAAAGGAAAAAGGTTACATAGTAAGTGGTGAACAAGCCTATTCCAGAAAAGAGTTTTTGGCCAGTATCGATGAACGGTTCAGGCCAGTCAGTTTATATAATGGAATGGATGGAGCATTGTATGTCGTAGATATGTACCGCGGTATCATACAGCATAAAACTTATGTTACGCCTTATTTGCGCGACAAGATCTTAAGCAGAAAGCTAACTGAACCGTTAAGTTGTGGTAGGATTTATAAGGTAGTTCCAAAAAACAAGCAGGCTATTGCTGTAAAGTTTAGCGAAGACCCTAAGGCACTTGTAGAGTTACTAGGGAACGGTAATGGTCAGGTACGCGATATGGCTCAGCAAATGTTGATTGATGGAAAAAACAAAGCCGCTATTCCTTTTTTAAGAGCCGCAATTCAAAGCACAAGCCAACCGTTGAGGGCAATTCATGCGATGTGGGTGTTAGAGGGACTATCGGCTTTGCAAACCAACGAAGTGCTGGCTTTGCTAAAAGCAGAAACCTGGCCGTTGAGAATGCAAGCCTTAAGCGTTTTACCATCTGTAATCAATGGAACTTCTTATAGATATTATATGGATGCGCTTGCGCAATTACTACATGAAAATGATGAGCTGGCAGCTCCATATATAGCTTATGCAGCAAATTATATTAAGCCATTTAATGCAGAGGGCGCTCAATCTCTCTTGATCAGTTTGGTTAAAAAGTATCCCAATAACCCTTACGTTTCTAGTGCGGTGCTTAGCGGTTTAGTTCATTCTGAAGAAGTTTTTGCAAACTCCATAGCTTATTTACTGCCGGATACGAATTTGAGGATAAATAAACAATTGACAGAGCTGATTACCAGGGTTAGAAATTCACAGAAGAATAAAGATCCACTAATACAGGCTAAACTATATCCTAAAGGTGCTGCTTTATTTGCTTTTAGTTGTCAAACCTGTCATGCTGCGGATGGGAATGGAGTCAATTCACTTGCACCACCTTTGAATAAATCTGAATGGGTGACGGGAAATAAAGAGAAATTGATTTCAATTGTGTTGTATGGACTGACCGGGCCTGTTAAGATTAATGGGCATGTATATGAATCTCCAGAAATTTCAGGTGATATGCCTGGTATCGCGCATAGCGAGGAAATATCTGACGATGACGTGGCGCAAGTACTTAGTTTTATCCGGGGTTCATGGCAAAATAACGCAGGTAAAGTTAGTATTGAGGAAGTGGGCAAGGTTCGTAAGCGACATAAGGGTAGAGAGAAAGCATTCACAATTGAAGAATTACAGGCCAAATAGCTATGTGAAATGTGAATAACATGTTGATAAGCTGTTGATAGACTGTTGAAAAGATGTTTGTATTTTGACTTAAATATGTTTGTTTTAAGTGAATAAAGTTTGTAAATTAGATCTATCAATTACGAAGTACTTTGACAGTCTGAAAGAAATACACCAAAAAGAAATACTTGGCCTCCGGGCAAAAGCTTCTGGAAATTTCGAGGGATCAGCAAGGGATCAGATTCAAAGGAAACTGCGAGGAAGACCTAAGATAACCATGAGTCGAAAGACAAAGGGACGTCAGCCGAATCCGGAACAGACATTATTATCAAATGAAACAGCCTACGGGATGAATCAAGAGAGTAATTTAGACGGGTTTCAAAGTTCTTAGGAACTAAGAACACTACGAAATGTAAAGTAATAAATCGGATTGATGCTTTTCTTACAGCTAAGGCTGCAGGAAGAGTGGAAACGGAGACCTTAAATCGAAAGAAGAGAGGCTCCGTTTTCTTTTTGTATGCCAATCTCATAATTATTCTGGAAATGCTTATATGGTTTATTACTAGGCTAATAGCGTGTAATTTTTTCCTCTATTATCGGCTATATTAGTAATGTTTTTTTTAACCTCTTAAATATCAAAGCATTATTACTAATAGCATTGCCTGTAATTAGGCTTTGTTTTTTGCTAACCTTAAATTAAATTTTAATGAAAAACAAATTGATTATAGCCGGAATTCTCGGCTGCTTTGCATTTCTAGTTTCTTCCTGTAAAAAAGAAACAAGCTCGATGTCTGAAGAGCTAATTACGAGTAAGGCCAGCGCTAGTGCGGTCAATCCATCCAGTAACATTGGTATACTATCTACGCTATGGGATGGGGATGCTAATTTGGGTACAGGTGTTTTTAAAACTTTAAATGTGGATGCTCCGGCTACATTGGCGGCAGTGAACAATGCCACTTACGGTAAAATATGGAGATTTACAAAAGCCATAGGAAGTAACCGTTGTGAAGTACACGCTGCCCAAAATTTTGATGCAGTAGAGGGTGACGATATTTATTTGGGTTGGAGGTCGCAGTTGAGTATGACTTCATCTGTTACAACAAATGCATTGTTTCAGTGGAAGGCTTATGGTGCGAATATGACGCAGAATTATCCTATTGTTTTTAAAACTGTAAGTGGTAATTTTAAATTAATGCATACTGCGTCAGGCGGAGCAAACACATTTATATGGAGCGCACCAGTAAGTGTGAACAACTGGAATACTTTTGTTTTAAGAATAAAGGTTTCTCGTGATGCAGCGATAGGGTTTATGGAGTTTTGGTTCAATGGAGTGAAGCAGAATTTGAGTAATGGTACACAAAGGTATTATGGACGTACATTAGATGCAGAGTACTGTGATCCTAAATGGGGGGTATATGGAGCAAGTTCTGAGTTGATAGAAAATAGGGTTCATGGATTAAAAATCGCATCTACTTATGCAGAGGCTGCTCCCTGATTTAAATAGTTAGTCCGTGTTTCTTTTGATACGAACTAAGTTCAATGGAGGTTTAAAATTTAGCTAAATTACTATAGGGCGTCCTTTTGGATGCCCTAATTGTTTTAGCCTTATCAATACAAATCTTTTTTGCTATTTTTATATACCATGAAAAAAGCTGCTAATCATCCTTCTTTAGAGAAAAAGATCTTCGTCCTTGATACTTCTGTTATTCTTTACGACCATAATGCATTTAAAAACTTTCAGGAACATGATGTAGCCATTCCAATACAGGTATTGGAAGAACTGGATAACATGAAAAATGGCAATGAAACCCGTAATGCCGAAGCACGCAGTTTTATCCGGTTAATGGATAATGCCTCTGGGGATCGGATTATGAACCAATGGATACCTTTGAATGGCAGTAAGAGCGGCCGTTTTAAAGTAGTAATGGATAATAAGCCTGATAAACTTGATGCGGAGGAAGTTTTTGGCAAAGGTAAATTCGATCACCGCATTTTAAATGCCGCCTTGAGCCTTAAACAGGAATTTCCGGAAAAACGGGTGGTGTTGGTATCGAAGGATATTTGTCTGCGTTTAAAAGCAAAATCACTGGAGCTGCATGCCGAAGATTATGAAACAGGCAAAATTAAAAATGTAGAAGAGCTATATACCGGAAAGGCTGTGTTGACAAATATTGCGGATGAGGTTTTTAAAACACTTAAAGCAGAGGGTAGTTTTGATGCAACGGGCCTGGATATTGTTGATATTGAGGCTAACCATTTTTGCATTTTGAAAGGTAAGCGCAAAACAACAACCGCTTATTACAATACAAAATCAGGCAGACTTTTTCCTGTCGCTCCCCGAACTATATTTAACATATCTCCAAGAAACGACGAGCAATCTTTTGCCATAAATGCCCTGCTCAATCCTGATATTAAATTGGTCACCATACAAGGAAAGGCCGGAACCGGAAAGACCTTACTTGCCATTGCCAGTGCTTTGGAACAACGTAAAGATTACAGGCAGATCTATGTAACGCGGCCAATTGTGGCTTTGAGCAATAAGGATATTGGTTTTTTACCAGGAGATGTAAAGTCTAAAATAGATCCTTATATGGCCCCAATATGGGATAGTCTAAGATTTATAAAAGAACAATACAATGATGATCCAAAAATGCAAGCCAGGATTGATGACTTTGTAAGTACGGAGAAAATCGTAATTACGCCCTTGGCTTACATTAGAGGTAGAACTTTAAGCAAGATCTTTTTTATTGTAGATGAAGCACAGAACTTAACACCACACGAAATCAAGACCATTATTTCAAGGGCAGGAGAAGATACTAAGATCATCTTTACTGGTGATGTTTACCAAATCGATACTCCCTATCTGGATGCAGAGAGTAACGGCTTGTCTTACCTGATCGAAAATGCAAAAGATCATGCTTTGTATGCACATATTACTTTAGATAAAGGAGAGCGAAGTGAGCTGGCAAACCTTGCTAACGATCTTTTGTAAATGTTATATCCAGACATTTGAATACTTTTAATAAATTGTTTTACCTTAAAAAATCGAATATGAAAAAAATTGTATTGTTGTTAGTGGTTGGCCTTGCTATAGCAGGCTGCTCTAGCGTAAAATCAGGGACAGATAAGAATCTGGTAATTTTACAGGGAAAAGTTGAGCCTTTGGGGATGACTACCTTTCAGTATGGAACACATACCATAAACTCCGCTAATAAAACTTATGCATTAAAAAGTACTAGAGTTAACCTTAAAGATTATGAAGGAAAAGAGGTAACTGTAAAAGGTGTGAAGGTAGCTGGTTATCCGATTGATGGTGGTCCTGAATTTATTGATGTGCAGGAAGTAAGCAATAAATAGGTATTCCCCCAATAAAAAAAATTATAGATTGCGTAGGCAAATCTTATTTCATGAAACGACTAACTTTAATGATTCCCATTCTGATGATTTTATCATGTCAGCAGAATACTAAAAAAACTACTACTGAAAACCAGGTTATGGTTGATGATCCGCATTCCTTTTCTAAGCCATCAATAGCTTATGTAACACACCTTGACCTTGATTTAAAGGTTAATTTTGAGCAACAGCAAATCACTGGAAAGGCAATCTGGACAATTAATAACAAGGCTAAGGCTCAGGAGATTATATTTGATGATAGTAAGTTGAATATTGAAAAAATTACATTAGGAGCTGACGAGAAGGAAACGACCTTTACATTTGGTTCCGAAACAGAATATTTAGGTAAGGCTTTAAAAGTCGCAATCGCTCCTGAAACTAAGTTGATCAATATTTACTATACAACAGGTAAAGATGCAAGTGCTTTACAATGGCTTAATCCGCAACAAACCGCCGGAAAGAAACGACCGTATCTTTTTACGCAATCAGAAAGCATAGCAGCACGTAGCTGGGTGCCTTGTCAGGATAGTCCCGGGATTAGATTTACTTATAATGCTACGGTACAAGTACCGGCAGATTTACTGGCTTTAATGAGTGCTGAAAATCCACAGGCTAAAAATAGTTCCGGTATTTATCAGTTTAAGCAGGTACATCCCATCCCTTCTTATTTATTAGCACTTGCAGTAGGGGATATAGCCTTTAAGGCTGTAGATGAACGCACTGGTGTGTATGCTGAACCTTCAGTATTGGAAAAAGCAACATGGGAATTTGCTGATATGGGCAAAATGGTACATGCTGCAGAAAAGCTTTATGGCCCATACAGATGGGGTAGATACGATTTGTTGGTATTGCCCCCAAGTTTTCCTTTTGGAGGGATGGAAAATCCTAACCTAACTTTTATAACTCCAACTATAATAGCTGGTGATCGTTCATTGGTGAGTATTATATGTCATGAACTGGCCCATAGCTGGAGTGGCAATCTGGTTACAAATGCTACCTGGAATGACTTCTGGTTAAATGAAGGCTTCACCAATTATTTCGAGCGTCGGATGGATGAAGAGTTATACGGTAAAAACGAAGCTGAAATGCAAGAAGTATTTGCAAAACAAGCTTTGGAAGCTGCTGTGAAAGATATGGGGGCTGATAATAAAGATACCTATTTAAAAACGGATTACACTGGTCGCAATCCAGATGAAGGAACAAACGATATTGCTTACGAAAAAGGCTTTTTCTTTTTAAAGACGATTGAAGCGGCTGTAGGCAGAGAAAAGTTTGATGCTTTTTTAAGAGGATATTTTGATGGTCATGCTTTCCAGTCTTTAACTACTGAACAGTTTTTGGATTACCTCAATAAAAACCTGATCAAGGGTGATAAAGCGCTTGAGGATAAGATCGACATTCAGAAATGGGTATACGGTACTGGTATTCCAGCTAATGTAGCTGCGGTTGGCTCTGCGCGCTTTAAAGCTATTGATGCATCAGTTGTCAACTGGCGTAAAACTGGCGCTGTAAAAGGCTTGAGTAAGGAAATCGTATCGAGCAATGAAAGACGTTATTTCATTAGTCAGCTACCAGCTACGCTGACCGCTAAAGATATGGCTGCGTTGGATGCTGAATTTGGTTTTACCACTTCTAACAATACAGATATACAATTGGCTTGGTATGAGTTGGCTATACGTCATCATTATACAGCTGCCGATGCACGCATTAAGGCTTACTTGCTCGAGAATGGAAGGATGTGGCACATTATTCCATTGTATAAAGAAATGATGGCTACACATGAAGGATTAAAAAGAGCAAGAGATATTTACAAATTAGCAAGACCAAATTATCATCCTATGACTTATCTGGCTATTGATAAGTTGTTGAAATAGGACATTTAGATAGGCCGTTAGTTTTTCTGGACAAACTGATGTCTTATGCTACATATATCTGTCCTTAAAATAGTATTAAAGCTAATTTTATCCGTTTTTAATTATTGGCACAGAGTTTGTCTTTAATGAAACGGTTTAGTTTGGTTTAGGTTGATCTGTGGTGGATCGACCTTATAAACGGGAATAGTCTCTCCGACTTATTCCCGTTTCTCATTTAAAGCCCTTTGGTCGCCTTTGTATACTGCCTGATAATAACTATTTTTAAGTTTAGTCGTTGTTACTAAGAGTTTTAGTGATTCGGGCAAATTAAAGCTTAGAAAAAAGATACTGAATTGATATTCTTTTTTTACAATTGCAATATGAATAAAGCCAAGTTATATATATCTAAACTTGTTTATAATAAATTCTTTTGGCAGCTGTTTGTAGCGATTTTTATGATTGCTATGGCAATATTCTTTATCCGACAGGAACACATTGAAGTAATCAAGATTAAAGACCAGCTGAGTAGGAGCCATCCACTGTATATATTTTTGGGCATAGTTTTAACTCTTGTGTACATTGCAGCACAGGGCTTAATGTATGTGCACAGTTTTAAGGCCCTAAACAAGCCTTTGCCACTAACACTGGCTACACAATTGTTTCTGAAGAGGAATTTGGTAAGCATTTTTCTACCCGCCGGTGGATTTTCTTCATTGGTTTTTTTTACGAAGGAGATTGAAAAAAAGGGAATAACCAAGTCGCAAATACACCTGGCATCTACATTATTTGGCTTTTGTAGTATTTTATCTGTGGTTGTTGTGGCTATTCCTGTATTGGCCATAGCTTTATTGTTTACCAAAATTGGAACAGCTGAACTGTTGAGTTTTGTGTTTCTTTTGCTACTTACTGCTGCATTTATTTTGCTGATTTATTCTATATCTATAAAAGGTAAAGCTTATGGTTGGCTCTCCAGAATAAGACCTTCACTATCTACTGTATTGGATGATATGATTAATGAAAAGATCATTAGAAGGCAGTTTTGGATTACCCTTTTTGTTTCTATAGGCATCGAAGTAATTGGTATTATTCATCTTTATATAGCTATGTTAGCACTGGGGCTTGATGCCAGCTGGCCTGCTGCAATAATTGGTTATATTGTGATGGTGATCCTATTGATAGCTTCGCCCTTTTTAAGAGGTTTAGGAGCAATAGAAGTGTCACTCACCTTTGTGTTGCAGCAGTTTGGTTTTCCCATTCTCGCTGCAGCAACCATCACCTTGTTATTTAGGTTCTTCGAATTTTGGTTGCCCTTACTTGCTGGTTTGTTCAGCTTTATTACAAAGAAGGACAATGTGATCCTTAGGATATTACCCGCCTGTATAATCCTTGTTTTGGGTATTGTGAATATCATATCTGCCATTACCCCAGCTATACCTACACGTTTGCGGATGGTTAAGAACTTGTTGCCAGAAGATTTAATCGTAACCAGTAATACACTTGTATTAGTTTTTGGTTTGATCCTGGTTATCATCAGTATATTTTTATTGCAAGGATCTAAGCGTGCCTGGTATGCAGCTATATTTCTAACGGTTTTCTCTTTATTTGGACACTTGATTAAGGCTGCAGATTACGAAGAAGCAGTGTTGGCATTTATAGCGTGTTCTGTGTTGATATATACGCGTAACTCTTATAGACTTCGGCCAAATGCCCGATTGGTTGCTATTGATTACATGGTTTTAATATATGCCATACTTGCTGTGTTGGCATATGGTGTATTGGGCTTTTATTTTATAGATAAAAGACATTTTGGGATTGATTTTCATATTATGCAGGCGTTGAAGGCTGTATTGCAATTGTTCTTTTTAATTGATGATCATGGCATGACGCCGCTTACCCGATTTGGTGAGCGCTTTCAGGATTCTATATACATATCTGGGGCGGCGGTGATACTTTTTGTTGTTTTTAGCGTATTTAGACCTTACTTTTCTAAACCCTACAACTCAACAGAAGATTTTGATCTCGCCAGGAGGTTATTAGATAAATACGGCACATCAGCTTTGGATTATTTCAAGGTATACCCTGACAAATTTCTGTTTTTTAACGCAAGTAAAACTGCTTTTATCAGCTTTAAGCTTACCCGTCATTTTGCAATAGTATTGGAAAATCCTGTTGCTGAGAACGAGGCTGAGCAAACAGCTATGATTGCTTCATTTGAAGAATTCTGTGCGCAAAATGGCTTTATAAGCGCTTATTATAGAGTTCCTGAACATTCCTTAGGCATGTATACTGCCATGAAATATAAGCATATTCCTATTGGCGAGGAGGCCGTATTGAATCTTACCACTTTTACACTCGATGGTGGTAAAATGAAAACCACCAGAAGTGCGATAAGCAGGCTGACAGCGGAAGGCTATTGTTTCAAAGTATATAAGGAACCCATAAAAGAAGGTTTGTTGCAGAAATTAGAAAAGGTGTCTGATAATTGGCTGGATGAGTTGAAGCAAAAGGAGGTAGCTTTTACACAAGGTGTTTTTGATACCAGTATTTTAAAAGCGCAAACCATTATTACTGTAGAGGATGAAGAAGAGAAGGTGTACGCATTTTTGAACTTAATTCCAGATTATGTACCAGGTGAGGCGACTTATGATTTGATTAGAAAGGTATGTGATGCACCTAATGGTGTCCTGGATATGCTGTTGGCTAAGACTTTTATTTATTTGAAAGAGGAGGGATACACGGCTGTAAACATGGGACTTGCACCGCTGTCTGGCATGGAGAAGGTGAACATCACCCAGAAAACGATTAAATATGCCTACGAGAATTTTAAAATGTTTGGCCAGTTTAAAGGCCTAAGAAAATATAAAGAGAAATTCTACCCAAACTGGAACAAGAAGTATTTGATTTATAGTCATAATTACCACCTTTTACAAGTGCCTTCAGCTTTAAAAAGAGTCTCTGAAGGTAATTAAGCTAGTTTACTAAGCATTTTATTACACTACCCGCTACTGCTTTTATATCATCTCCATAATGATGGGAGCCTGGAATGGTTATTTTCCGGATGTTATTGGTTTCCTTTAATTCCTGACTGCTATCTGTTCGCTCGTCATCTCCATAAATACAAAATACAGGAACTTTTATTTTTAGGAGCTCCGGGTATACTTTGTATTTATCCTTATTGGTATATTTTGCGTTTAGCATATTGATAAACTTGACTTCGAAGCTATTTGAAAAACCAGGAGAGAGTAAGACTAGACTTTTTATTTTCTCTGCCGTGGAAGCAGGTAGATTTGAAGGCAGGAATGCTGCCACTTCTGCACCAAAAGAATAACCTATTATGTCGAAAGTATCTTTATTCCATTGCTTTAGGTAATTGGTAATGATGATATTCATATCTGCCCCAAATTGAACGGGTGTTTTTTGTTCCCAAAAATATTTTCTAGTATCCAATGAAATTACGGAGTATCCATTTTTACCAAACTCATCTACGAGCTGTTTAGAAAATGTATTCCAGCCACCATCGCCTGTTAAGAATACCAGAACTGGTTTATTGGTGTTTTTAAGCTGTACGTGAATAGGGTACTCAGTTGTTTGGGCATCGACTTGAACAAAATTGAAAAAAAACACTAAAAAAAGTACGGCTATAAGTTTCATTTTTGGTTTACTCCTCTAGTTATGGTGGCTATGATCTCGCTAAATGAGGTTTGATCGTAACTGTGATCTCCGGGGATTAATTTAACATAAAAGTTTGATTTTATGACTCCTTCCAATGCTCTAGGGTCTTCATCTTTTCCGTAGAAACAGTAGATTGGTATTTTAATTTTGTCCACCTCTGTTTTTACATTATATTTTTTATTGTCCTTGGCAATGTTAAGTAAGTCGGAGGTACGGACCTTAAAATCTGATGTTGCAAATGGAGAGAGCATGCCAAGCGCCGCAACTCTGCTTTTTAGGCGGGGATGAAGTCTATTGTATATAAATGGTATAACATCAGCACCAAAAGAATAACCACAAAGAAAGATCTTTTCGGGTCTATATTGCCTTACATAGACCATCAGCAACATAGCAATGTCTTCTGCGGTTTTTCTTGGTGTCTTGCCTTCCCAAAAATAATCACGGGAGTTGAAGCCAACGGTGTTAAATCCTGAACCAGAAAATTTAAGGGAGATCTCATCTTCGAAATCCATCCAGCCCCCATCTCCTGAAAGGATTAAAACTAAGGTGTTGCTTTTAAGGCTATCTGGTGCTGGGTATGCAAATACTGGCAAATCGAAATCGGAGCGTTGTATTCCATTGTGTCGGGTAACCCTGTCTCGCTTTAATAAACTACAACTAGATAGGCTGATTAAGCCTGTTATAAATAGAATATTCAAGGGTTTACTAAACATTGAGTTTATTATTTTTGACTGATTTACTTAGTTTTTCTTTACAAATATTGTTCCCTAAAATGAAAAATGTATTACCTTACAGTAGTTATTAATTTATGTATGAATAAAATATTCGCTCTGTTTTTCTCTTTCATGGCAATTGGTTTAAGCGCAAATGCGCAAAAACAAAACCTTTACTTCTTAAAAAATAACGGGCAGTATGTGAAAATCCGCGATAGCGCTGATTATTTACGAATTGTACAGGAACCTGATCCGGGATCGGTTTTATATATTGTAAATGAGCATTATCTGGATGGCAGCACCAAAAGTAAAGGACTTTCCAGTAAAATAGATCCCCCAGTTTATGAGGGACAGTATATTTCTTATTATAAAAATGGAAAGAAGAAACTGCTGGGGAATTACCGTAAAGGAAAGTTGGTAGATACGGTATATCATTATTACCCCAATGGGAATTTGTATACTGAAATTGCCTATGCAAATATCAAAGATGAGGTAAAGACTTATATTAAGACTGTTAACGATTCGACAGGGAAGAGTATAGTGGTTAATGGGAATGGCATTTGTGGGTTTTATGACAAGGATTTTAAAGAGATCATTGAAAGTGGAGCCATAAAGGACGGGGTTTATGATGGAGTTTGGAGAGGTGGTTGGAAGAAGAGTGGTGTGCATTATACCGAGACTTATGCCCTTGGTAAATTGGTTTCGGGCGAAAGTACCGATCGCGCTAGTAAGCAGTATCCCTATACAAAGACTCATATCCAGCCTGAGTTTAAAGGGGGGATGAAAGAATTCTACAAGTACCTGACAAAGAATGTTAAATATCCATCAGAGTGTTACACTCAGCGCATACAAGGCAAGGTGTATTTAAGATTTCAGATATTAAAAGATGGGACTATTAGCGATATAAAAGTGCTAAGTAGTCCACATCCCAGTCTGACAAAAGAAGCTATTCGTGTAATGAGTGTGTCTCCACCTTGGGAACCAGGGGTAGAAAGGGGAATTCCTGTTAATGTACCCTTTAATATACCGATTATGTTTACAGTTAGTTAAAAATAATGGCTGTTTTTATAGATGTAACCTGTGCGATTATAGAAAATGAGGCTGCTAAAGTTTTAGTAGCCCAACGTGGTGCACAGATGAAGCTCCCATTGAAAATGGAGTTTCCTGGCGGAAAAGTGGAACCAGGGGAGCGCCCTGAAGCGTGTTTGATCCGGGAAATTAAGGAGGAGCTGGATGTGAACATTGAAATCATATCTAGCCTGTCAGCAAACCAGCATAGCTATTCAGATTTCTCCATTAATTTGATTCCTTTTATCTGTCGGATAAAGGATGGAGAAATTGTTTTAAGAGAACATGAGATGTGCCATTGGGTAGCGATAGATGAATTATTAAGCTTAGACTGGGCTGAAGCAGATATTCCGATTGTAAGTGATTATATTCGCCAAAAAAAAGAAATAAAATGATAGCTCATCACGTATTATTCTGGCTAAAAGCCGACACATCTGAAGATCAAAAAAATGCTTTCCGCAAAGGTTTAGAATCACTTGAAAATATTGAAGTGATTAAAACCATTCATATTGGTACACCTGCACCAATTGAGCGCGCTGTTGTAGATACAACTTATACTTTTTCGCTGGTTTTGTTTTTTGATGATCTTGCTGGACACGATGTATACCAGGTGCATGAAGTACACAAAGCATTTTTAGACCAGTTTAGAGTACTTTTTGAAAAAGTAATTATATACGACGCACATTAGTGCTTTGAATTAAAAAAAAGCTGACTGGCAGAACTGATTCTTCCGGTCAGCTTATAGCTAAACGGCTTATTGAGCAACTTTTAATACTATTTTGCCTCGGGTATGGCCAGCTTCACTTTTTTGTTGCGCTTCCGCTGCCTGTGGTAAAGTTAATACCTCTGCGATAATGGGTTTAAGCTTTCCTTCGTCTATCAGGTTTGCTAGACTGGTTAAATCTTCTGGACTGGATTGTGCCATGTATTGTGCTCCAATCATTCCTTTTGCTGTAACTGCGGCTTCATCTCTTAGCCCCACAGTGGTTACTAAAATTCCTCCAGGTTTCAGTACTTCGAGTGATTTCATTTGCGCGTCGCCCCCAACAAGATCAAATACCAGGTCCAAATCTTTTAATTTAGTCTCAAAGGCTTCATTTTTGTAATCTATTACCTCATCAACTCCAAGTTTTTTTAAAAAATCCAGATTCTCTTGTGATGCAGTGCCGATTACATAGGCACCTTTCCATTTGGCTAATTGTACGGCATAAGTACCAACACCACCTGCAGCAGCATGTATGAGCACTTTCTGCCCGGCTTCAAGCTTTCCATGATCAAACAAACCTTGCCAAGCGGTTAAACCGGCTAATGGAACAGCTGCTGCGTGAATATGATCTATTGATTTAGGTTTTAGTGCAATTTCAGCAGGATTGACGGCTACATATTCAGCATAAGTGCCATTTCTGGATACATTTGGACGGGCGTATACCGCATCACCTTTCTTAAATCCCTTAACTTCTGATCCTGCCATTTCTATGGTGCCGGATACGTCCCAGCCAAGAATGATGGGGAAGGTTCTTTTCTCGGAGCCCGGCATGTGTCCTTCTCTGACTTTCCAATCCACTGGGTTGATGCTTGTTGCATAAACCTTAATTAGTACTTCATCTGGCTTGATTTCAGGTTTAGGTGCATCCTCATATTTTAATTCGCCAATGCCACCGAATTTATAGATTTGAACTGCTTTCATGTTAGTTATTGTTTGTGGGATAACAATTAAAACCTATCACTGTTTTTACATTGATTTTAATTAGCTTCGTTTATGATAATTCGAGAAGCACTTCCCACTGACGCAAATCAACTGGCTAAATTGATTATTCAGGCAATGGATGGACTTGCTGCCAAATTCATAGGTTCAACAGACCCTTATGAGGCGGTTCCTTTATTTGAAAGATTTGCTGCATTGCCATGTAATCAGTACAGCTATGAAAATACTTTGGTGTATGAGGAGGAAGGAGAAATAGGGGGAATGATCAATGCTTATGACGGTGCCGATCTCGAAGTGTTAAGAGCTCCTTTTTTAGATTACATTCAAAAAACTTATGGCTTTAAGCAGGATCTGGAGGCAGAAACGCAAGCAGGAGAATATTATATCGACTGCATTAGTGTTGCTCCAGGTAAGCAGGGTAAGGGTATTGGAAAAGAATTGATTAAGGCTATGGTAGATTATGCCGCTGCCCACGGTCATCGTGCTATCGGCCTACTGGTAAGTAAAGAAAACCCTAAAGCCGAAAAACTGTATACAAGCTTAGGCTTTAGAGTTGTAAAAGAAAGAGATTTCATTGGCAGTCGCTATTTTCACATGCAAATCACTAAGTAATAATACTTAGCCGATTATGCATTAAGCACTGTCTTTTTATTCGCCATTTTAAAGATTGTGAACATAATTATTGCCGATAAAATGGTGATGATTAAATAGCTCGCACTAAGGTGATGCTCATCTTTCGCCGGCAAAATCGAAATGATTCCATAACTTAAAAAGGATACAATTACATAGGTAATGCCACCGGTTAAACCACTGGCAATTCCTGCATTTTTAGGGAATAAGCCCAGGCAAAAAGTAAAGTAGTTATTGAATATGTAACCCGCTGTTACATGAATTAAAAAGGCAAATAATACCAGGCTATACAGACTCGAAATAAACTGAATGGTAACAATCATGCTGAGTACAAATATGCCTTGAAATAAGAGGTTTGTAGTCATCTTTCTAAAGAAAGGCTTGTTTATCGTTGCCTTGCCAATGAAACCACCAACCATCCATGCAAAACCCAATATCAGAGAACTATAGCCAGCAACTACCGGAGTAAGGTTTAAGTGGTGTTCTATAATAAATGGACCGGTCATGTTATAGATCATCACCATACTGTAGGCTAAACCAAGCATCACAATACCAAGACTAAAACTGGCTGTTTTTATCATGGTTATATATATACCGGTAATCTTTTTTAGAGAGAATTCAGAAAAGTGACTTAGACTTTCACCACTGTAAATAAGTTCCAGAATAGCTAATACGATAGCTAGTATAGCCAGGAAATAGAAGTTAGATTCCCAACCAAATGCAGTTTGTAAATAGCCACCTAAAAAAGGGGCTACAATTGGACCGGTAGACCATATAATGGAAAAAAGGCTTAAGTAATGTTTTAGTTTATCTCCGGTAAACAGGTCTACGAAATAGGCACGCTTGGCAACGATAATTGTACCAACCGTAAAGCCATGTATGATTCGCATCAGGTAAATCAGATAAATGTTGTGGGTATTGGCAATGATAATACTGGCTGCTGCAAAAATTACGAGAGAAATTAGGCTTAATTTGTACCTACCGAAGCTGTCTAGTACACTACCTATAAAGAGCTGAGAAATGCCGTAGCTGATTAAAAATAAGCTCAATGTTAGCTGTACCTGCAAGCTACTCACCCCCATAGTTGTAGCCATGGTAGGTAATGACGGTATATAAATATCTGTAGCAAAACCAGATAGAGGTAGTAAAGCGAAAGCAAGTAAGGTGGAGATTCCTTGGTGCTCTTTTTTAAGTGTTTTTATGTTGCTCAAAGTATGTGTGATGTTATTTTGACGGGTCAAAGTTAGCCTTTCAAAATTCCATGGTATATATTTTTTAACACCTTAGTGTAATAATTACATCTTGCTAATTTCATATTTTATTCCTTCATCTGGATTACAAAAACAGACAATTGATGGTATGCGTAATAATGGGCAATAGATAACGGTTCTAAATTAAAATGAGATCCCATACTCTCTAGTCATTATTCTATTTTTGCAACAAATTAATATTACATGTCAAAAACAAAACTTACAATTAATAATAACGGTTCAGTAAAGATCGAAGGCGATTTTGAAATCGTTGATAGAAACGGCAATGTTTATGGATTACAGGGAAGAACAGCACTAGGTATTTGTCGCTGTGGTCTTTCTAAAAATAAGCCATTTTGCGATGGTTCTCATGGTGGGAATTTTGAACACGAAGCAATTGCGTTCGACCTTCCTCCAAAGAAAGCTTAATTAGTACATAATATCAATTTCAGTTATTTATCTTAGCTTTATTAGGATAAATAACTGTTGGTATGAAATATCTGTTGTTGCTTCTTTTTGCTACCTGCTCTATATCCATATCTGCTCAGCAAACTCAAAAACCTGTTTTACATGGACGTAACTGGATGGCCATTACTGGCAAGCCATTAGCCGCAACAGCGGGCGCCATGATTTTCCAAAACGGAGGAAATGCAGTGGATGCTGCCTGTGCGATGTTGGCAGCTACCTGTACGATGTGGGATACGCTGAGTTGGGGCGGAGAGACTCAGGTATTGATTTATAATCCCCATACCAAAAAAGTAATAGCCATTAATGCGATGGGCTTTGCGCCAACAGGTGCAACCGTAGAATTCTTTAAAAGTAAAGGTTATAATTTCCCTCCAGAATACGGTCCTTTAGCGGCTACAACGCCGGGAACCCCAGGCGGACTCATCTATATGCTCGCTAATTATGGTACAATGACCCTGGAGCAAGTGCTTGCTCCAGCCATTCAAATGGCTGCTGGTTATCCGATAGAAGCCCAGGCAGCCAATTACATCGAACGTCAAAAATCATTGATTAAACAATGGCCTTATAGTAAAAAGGTTTTTCTAACACGTGCTAATGAACAAAGAGAGGCACCTGAAGCAGGGGAGATTTTTGTGCAAAAGGACCTGTTGCTTACTTTGAACAAAATGGTGGATGCTGAAAAAGCGGCACACAAAAAGGGTGAAAATCGGAAAGGCGCTTTGATGGCCGCGTATGACCGATTTTATAAGGGCGACATTGCACGTGAATTTGTAAGGGGATGTCAGGAGCAAGGCGGATTAATTACCATGGAAGATTTGGCAAAATGGAAGCCTTTAGTAGAACAACCACTCATGGTGAACTATAAAGGTATTGACGTGTACAAAATGCAGCAGTGGACGCAAGGTCCCGTTATGCTACAAGCCCTGAATATATTGGAGAATTTTGACCTTAAAAGCATGGGGTATAACAGTGCTAAATACATTCATACGGTATATCAGGCTATGAACCTTGCATTTGCCGATCGCGATTTTTATTACGGAGATCCATATTTTAAGCCGATTGAACCAATAAAGGGCTTGTTGAGTAAGGCATATGCCAAACAGCGGGCTTCGTTAATTCAGTTTGTAAAGAATGATGCTGGTATAGGTCCAGGCGACCCTTATCCATTTGAGGGATTAGTCAATCCTTATAAAAATCTCCTTAAAAACCGGGGATTCGAGATGGATACCTCCAAACGCAATTTTGCACCTAAGCATGATATGGGTAATTATTCTCCTAAGGAAGTCTATGAAGATAGGTTATGGCGAGGAACTACCTCCGTGGAGGCAGCTGATAAAGAAGGTTGGGTAGTTTCTATTACACCTAGTGGAGGTTGGTTGCCGGCTTGTATTGCAGGGAATACAGGAATAGGGATGAGTCAGCGGATGCAAAGTTTTGTGCTGGATTCGACATTAAATCCTTTTAATGTTGTTGCACCCGGTAAGCGACCAAGGGTTACGCTATCTCCGACAATGGCACTTAAGGATGGGAAACCATTTTTGGCTTCAGCAGTTCAGGGAGGTGATACGCAGGATCAGAATCTTTTGCAGTTCTTCTTAAACGTGGCAGAGTTTGGTATGAATGTTCAGCAGGCTGCCGAAGCTGCTAATTTTAATTCAAATCAATTGTGGTTGTCGCTGGGCGGAACTAAGACTTCCGATAGGGAACCTAAACCAGGTCAGATTTTACTGAACACGAATACCAATGGGGCTGTTAGGAATGAATTAAAACAAATGGGCTATACCTTAAGCTTTGGTGATCGGACCAGTGGCCCGATTAATGCAATTTATTTCGACTGGAAACATGGGAGTTTGTGGGGAGGATCAAGTAATCATGGTGAAGATTACGGAATAGGATGGTAAGAAAACAATTGTAGCTGTCTGCACCGGGTATTCTAAAAGGTTTTATTAGCTTTGACCGAAAAATAATCAGTTAATTTAATAAGCATGAAACCAGGGAAATTTAAGGTAAATAACGATGGAGATAGCCTCTCAGCTACAATTACAGTACAACCATCTCTTGCCCTTAAAATCTCTTTGTATTTATTAAATATCTTATTGATAGCCGTTATCATATTGTTTACAGTTGGTGGAGTAGGCGTTATTGTGCTCTTCATTTTAGCTTTCGAAATCTTATTTATAAGATATTCCATATGGCATATTTACGGATCAGAAACGATCACTTTAAAAAAGGATACACTGACTTATCAGCAGTTCTATGGCTTTATTAAGCTGTCTGTGAAGACTCGTAAAATTAATAAAACACTTAGGGTAATTCCCTTTCACGAAGATTTCAGGGCAGGCAGTAATGCCATGAAATTGATCTTTGAGTCATTTGATGAGTCAAATGATCCTGTTAATCTTTATCAAACTGCCTTAGTAGTTTCCACACAAGATTATGAAGTCTTTATGAGGTCCTTTAAGCAGCTATACTAAGCTTAAGAATTTTATCATATTATCCATATCTTGTAACATATCATGTTAAAAGGTGTTTAAATAGATATGATGGAGAACCAAAAGATCAAACTCAAGAGGACTGTTTCCCTAGTTAGGATACTTAGTAAGTACGGATTTAAGGAGTTGTTGATCAGGAGTCAGTTTAGCAGTTTTTTGCCTGCCGACGAAGCTGTTAATGGTTCAGAAGATTCGGTACCAGCAGCACTGACTGTCTATGAACGCATTAGGATGGTACTGGAGGAATTGGGACCTACTTATGTAAAGTTTGGACAAGCCTTTAGTAGCAGGGAAGACCTACTACCTGCTGAGATGATCATTGAGCTGCAAAAGCTGCAGGATAAGGTGGAGCCAGAATTGATGGATGTAGAAAAATTGATTGCTGAGGAGCTGAACATTATTCCTGGTCAATACTTTGAAAAGATCAATACTGTACCTTTTGCTGCTGCTTCCATTTCGCAAGTATATAAAGCCCGACTTAAGGGTGGACAGGACGTGATCTTGAAGATCAGACGATCGGGGATCAGGGAGGTAGTGACCGCCGATATGCTTATCATGAAGGACGTTGCACGTCTTTTGACTAGTTATAGTGATCTTTTTCGTAGAATCAACCTTGTGCAAGTATTAGAGGCCTTCGAGCAGTCCATCTTTCAGGAACTGTCTTTCTTAAATGAACAGGCCAATATCGAACGTTTCTCCAGAGATTTTAAGGGGAATCGGTCTATTTATTTGGCCAGTGTTTACCCTGAATTGTCGAATGATGCCATCTTGTGTATGGAATTTATAGAGGGGGTAAAGATCACTGATCTGGATGCTTTGATTAAGATGGGGCATGATCCAGAAGTCATTGCCCGGAGAGGTTTAGATCTTTATCTTAAACAGGTGTTGGAACATGGATTCTTTCATGCCGATCCTCATCCCGGAAACTTGTTGGTTTTAAAAACCGGGCAGATTGCTTTTATAGATTTTGGTTCAATGGGCAGTATCATGCCGGTTGAAAAGGAATTACTCGAAGACTTTATTTCTCATTTTATATCGCAGGATAGCAAAAGACTGATCGCTACCCTGAAAAAGATGGCTTTACGTTATAATATTCCTGATGAAAGCAAGCTGGAGAAAGATATCCAGCATTTCTTTAATCTACTTGATGGGGCCTCCCTTCAGCATATTGATGTGAAAGAAATTCTAGGAAGGTTCTCTGCTATTTTAAATCAGAACGAAATCTTAATGCCAGCGCATCTTTATTTGTTGGTTCGTGGAATTGTATTGATTGAAGGAATTGGTCGGGCGTTGATACCCGATTTGAATATTATTGAAAGCTTAAGGCCCTATATATTTCAGATTGCAATGCGGAAACTTAGTCCGGAAAATCTGAAAAAGAACGGAATGAAGTTGATCAATACTGTTACAGAATTGCTGAAAACAATGCCTGATGATGCACAGGCAGTACTTCAAAAGTTAAATAGTGGAGAGCTAAAGTTGATTCAGGAAGTAAAGGATATGCCTGAAATGATTAAGCAGTTTAATCGGGGTGTATTTAAGTTGGTATTGGCAATTATAGCAGCTGCTTTGTTGATCAGTGGGGCTATTTTGATTTTGGTAAATCATATGAAATAAAGCTATATTTGCGGCTTTATTCCGATCCAGATTTTGAAAAAGTATATTTTCCTCCTGCTTATATTCATAAGCTTTTCCACGTATTCCCAAAATGTAACCATTGGTTCCTGGAACATACAAAACTTTGGTAAGTCCAAAAACGACGATGAGGTGGCCTACATTGCCAAAGTCGTTAATAAATTCGATGTGATCGCTATACAGGAAGTGGTAGCAGGCTATGGTGGTAGTCAGGCTGTAGCCCGATTAGCAGATGAGTTAAACCGCATGGGGAGCCATTGGGATTATGTAATCAGCAACCCTACATCAAGTCCAACAGGCAAATCAAAAGAGCGTTATGCTTTTATCTGGAACACCGGTAAAGTTAAAAAAAGCGGAGCGGCATGGTTGGAAGATACTTATGGGATTCTGATTGATAGAGAGCCCTATTATTGTAGGTTTACTGTTGGACGTAAAACGTTTACTGTGGCCAATTTCCATGCAGTTCCTATATCAAAGCAACCAGAAACAGAGATTAAGTATTTTAAATTCCTGCCAGATCTTTATCCCGCTGATAACCTTATTTTTTGCGGTGACTTTAATCTTCCTCAGTCTCATACGGTGTTTAATCCTTTGCGAAAGACTGGGCATACTTCTGCCTTTAAAGGCCAGAAAACATCATTAAAGCAGAAATGTGTTAATGGCAATTGCCTGGCTTCGGAGTATGATAATTTCTACTTCAAAGCCTCAGGCATAAATGTACTGAGAACAGGAATAGTTTATTTTTATCAGGACTTTGAAGATCTCAGAGCAGCACGGTTAATCTCTGATCATGTACCAATTTATATGCAGTTCTCTTTAGATGTGATTGCTAAATAGGAAGTAATTTCGGCTTATGCTTTTTTAAGGATTTTAACTGCACTGTCAGATGCACAGAGTAATCCAGCAGCCATCATAATCACATCTTTAATCACCAAACGCCCTGCTGCTGATAGGTATGGGAAGCCATGGTTTGGCCCGCCTAAATCCGGAACCCAGGTTTCTTTAGTGGTAATCAGGAAGCTAAGGGTAACTAGTGACATTCCAAAGGTGAGTAAAGCTCCTGTAAGTCCTAGTTTTGCGTTGAAATTGCCTAAAAAGGTTAACAAACCAATGATCACGATTGCTGCACCTAATGCATAAGAAAATGTGTAGGTGCCATTTTTTATGTGCCACTTAATATTTTTTTCAACGACTTCACCTTCTTTATTTTTGTAGTTTTTATAATCAGGTGCTTTTTCGTGGTAAAAGAAGCTCATTATAGGGCTGTTTGCAACAAAAGGTACAATTCCGTCGGCTTCGTATTGAAAAGCTTTTAGGCCGCCAATCCAGGCCATTACAATAAAAATGGCTATTCTCATCAGGTTAAAGAACTGGCCTTGCGCGTTTGCTAAAAAAGTCAACATATCCATTAAATTTATTCTATTACAAAATTCAATGTTTTTTACTGCTTTTACCATGGACAGATATGGATATTATCTGGACAGATCTGCCACAATAGATATACCTACTTTTTCTCTGAATGTACTAGGAGTTACACCAGTATGCTTTTTAAAATAGCGACTAAAATAGTTTTCGTCATCAAAGTTAAGCTCCGCGGCAATGCTTTTCATGCTTTTGCGGGTTAGATGAATCAGTTTCTTGGCTTCCAAAATAACACGTTCTTGTATCATATTGGAGGGTGACCTCATGAAATACGTCTTACAATTTTTAGAAAATGTATTCGCTGCAACACCTAACTGTGCCGCGTAAAAAGAGGGTTGTCGTTCCTTTTGGAAGTAGGTTTCTAAAAGTTCTTTAAATTGAGCGATGTAATGATTGTCAAAATTATTTTCAGGAACCGTTACGCTCGTTATTTTGGCTTTGCTACTTATGGCCAGGATTAATTGTAAATAGGCACGTATTACGGCTTTAGAATAATCGTCTTTATAATTCAGTTCAGCTGCCAGTTTATCGAATAATAAATGCATTTCATCAAAGTCTTCTTCTCTGAGCTGTACAAATGGCTCTGCGTAAATGTTATTAAACAAAAGACCATTACAGGCTACCTCTTTTTTATGGTATTCAATGCAGTAAAAATCTCCATGGAATTGCAAAGAGCGTACTTTTATGGGTGTTTCTGCAATAATGCGAACAAGTTGGTAGGGAGAGCTAAACAATACAATATTGCCGGCGAAATCGTATTCGGTAAAGTCAATACTTATCCTTCCTTTTCCCTCAAACAAAAAGATGTTATAAAGTGGACTGGCTTGGTAGTGATGTTCAGTTTCGTCTTTATGTTGATGAATGTATGGGGTTTCACTTGTCATTTTTGATAGGAGTTTATATAGCGGCGTAAGTGTAGATCTTCGATAGTGCTATAAAATATATTTCTTCAATATATGGAATATATATTTTTTAGGCATCCTGTTTTAAAGTAATATTATCATGGAAGAAAAAATCAACAATGCAAAGCTAAGTTTTACCTGTAATCAGGATTGGAATTCGATGAAATCGGAAGATGATGGGCGATTTTGTAATACTTGCCAGAAGAAAGTATACGATATGACAGATAAAAATGCGGCCTATTTTATCAAAATTATGCAGGAAAACAGTGATAAGGTTTGTGGCAGATTTAGCAATGAACAATTAGCTTCTTCGGAATCGGTAAATAAGCCTTACTGGAAAAGGTGGGGCGTGGCCACTATGGTATTTCTTGGCATTGGCACGGTTGGACAGAAAGCAAATGCGCAAATAAAATTAGGCGAAGTTGTTGTTCCTAAACGGGTAGATTCGATATGCAATAATGATAGGTCATTTATCATGGGGAAGGTTGCAATGATTCCCAAAAGCGACGAATTAAAAATATTGCACGAATATTTGGCGCGGAAATGTAAGGCTCCAACTTCAACTAATGGTTGGTTAGTTGCTTCATTCGTTGTCAAAAAAGATGGTTCTCTTACCAATTTGGCAACAAGCGATCAATTGTCCAAAGCGGTTAGAGAAGAGGTTTTAAAGACATTAAAAAAGGCGCCCAAATGGGATCGTACTAAAATTAGATACGAGCAATCTTATACTTTGTCTCTTAATTTTAAAGGCGGAAAAATTATGCCTAACCTGAATATGTAGGGATCAATTTTTGAAACTAGAAAACTTCGGTTAAGCCCAAAAAGAATCCTTTAGAGCCATACTTTCCGATGGCATAATCCAGGCATAGATTGGTACGTGTAGCTTTATTGAATAGCACTCGTAAACCTGCTCCGCCACCGGGCTGCCATCGTTGAAATAATTTGGTACCTAGATCATCGCTTGCAGTTTGGATATTACCGAAAGTTACCCCACTTATAAACTTGTTTCTTAAGATTGGAAAGCGATATTCCAATTCCGAGTAAAAATATTTGGGGCCTTTAAAGTAAGTCACAGTATATCCCCTCCCGCTTCGGTAGTAGGTATCTCTTCCTGTGCCTGGGAGCTCAAGATAGGGCAGGGCACCACTAATTAAATATGAGCCCCAGTTCCAAAAGGCAAGTACATGTTCAGGATTGCTGTCAGACAAACTCCAGTACTTTCTGAAATCCGTAGTAATTTGTACCGCATTTTTAGAACTTGCCATCCAGGTTTGGTTTACACGAATCCCAGCATCAACATAAATGCCTTTATAGGCCCGGTTTTGATTGTCGCGCGTAGTATATTGTACATTTAAAAGTAAGCCATTAGACTGGTAATGATCTCTATTAAAACCATAGCGATCACTATAAATATTGTATGGTGTTAGGTCACTCGTATTTAACCGGTCTTCGATTTTTCTCCTAATTTCGAAGGATACACCAGCGCCAACAAAGAGACTCTTCGCAATTTGTTTATATATCTTTTCTCTGAAATTGTAATACTCAGCATGAAGTACATAAGGCTTACGGTCTGGATTACTCAGTATAAAATTGGCATCACTAGCATGGGAAGCATTTCCTATTCCTAATCCAAAATCAGGCAAAACAGTTTTCGCTGCCACTAAACTTCCCTGCAGGTTCCATTTGTTGCCTGGGGTGTAAACATTATGATTGAGATAAAAATAAATGATACCCTTAGTAGTTATAGATGCTGATGTAGCAGCAATTGACATTAGCGTATTCCTGTCTTTTCCTAAGACTTTACCTGCAACCGCCTTTATGCCAATCTGAGCACCTATACTTGGATTGTAGGCGAAATTGGGTATAATGGTAATTGGCGATTTCTTTTTAAAAGGATCTGGTTTTCTTTTTGGATGAAAAATACTTGTAAACAAATCGCCAACGTCATACTGAGTGTGTGTGGAATCGTTTCTTAAAGAAACGTTCTTTAGGGAATCTACTGATGGCTTAGTTTGGCTATAGGTGTACTGTAATCCAGCTAATAAAGCTAATGATAGCATTATACCTTGCTTAAGTACTTTGTCTATATGGGGTAAGTGATAAAATTTCAATGTGTTATGATCTTGCTCAAAGATAAATACAAATATGAGAACCAAGATATAATAGGGGATATTATATATATTAGGTGTAAAATTATTAATTTAAACAACTTTGTATATCAAGGTACGGCATAACATGAAGAATATTCTATTAACGCTTCTCTTATTAGTTTACACATCAACTTCCTTTTCTCAGAAAAAGCAAGATCGAATTTTATAAAATAGAAATTCCTAAAATCAAAATATCCGTATCTTGCTCCCCATGAGTTTTTTAACGGCAGAATGGAGAAAGTTGGCTATAGCAAATTATGCAATAGATGCCCGGATTTTAACGCCTTACCTTCCTATTGGTACGGAACTAGATATGTGGAACGATACATGTTATGTTAGTCTGATTGGCTTTTTGTTTAAAAACACCAGGCTTATGGGCATTCGGGTGCCATTTCATTCTAACTTTGAAGAAGTCAATCTGCGCTTTTACGTGCGATATAAGGATAAGGGAATCTGGAAAAGAGGTGTAGTTTTTATTAAAGAAATAGTACCAAAGTTTGCCCTTTCATTTGTTGCTAATACAATTTACAATGAGAATTATGTCGCTATGCCTATGGCGCATAGTTGGATTGAAACTGAGCAAGAGAGGATCGTGGAGTATAAATGGAAGTGCAAAAAAGAATGGCAGCGTTTTAGCATAACAGCAGAAAAAGAGCTTTCATCAATTCAGGAAGGAAGTGCGACTGAGTTTATTACAGAGCATTATTGGGGATACGCTAAGTATAGCGATGTTAAAACCAATGAGTACGAAGTAAAACATCCGAAATGGGACCATTATGAGGTTAAAAATTACAAGATCGAAGTAGATTTTGGCTTGACTTATGGGGAACGTTTTAAGTTTTTAAATTACCAGAATCCAGTATCCGTTATGCTAGCTGAAGGATCGGAAATTTCTGTAGAGCGCAAGACACAAATTATATTTTAGTTTTATACTATCATTAGCTTCTATGCCCGTAATAAAATTGCATTGCAGGGCTATAGTTACTTACTCAAATATTTGCTGCGATACTTTACAGGCGTACTACCTATAATTTTTTTGAAGTGCCTGTAGAAATTGGAGGCGTTGTTAAAGCCAGATTCCATACAAATAGTCTCTACCGTAAGGTTGTCTTCAATCAGCATCCTGCAAGCATGACTCACTCTAATCTCGGTCAGGAAATCAAAGTATGTTTTTTTAGTCATCAACTTAAAATATCTGCAAAAAGAAGTGACGCTTAAATGGCTGAGTGAAGAAATTTCTTCCAAGCTAATCTCTCTTTTGTAATTGCTCAGCGTATAATTGCAAATCTTATTGATGCGATCAGTGTCAACCTTATTACTTTGGTAAAAAGCGTGCGTGTTGGTAATCGTATCATACTCGTCTGTTTCTGCAAGTGTGCTTAAGATAGACAAAAGGATGGTCAGTCGATTCAGATTCTCTGCATGCAAAGCTGTGCTCATCAATTCCGACAGTTTTTCTTTGGTTTCTCCTTTAATAACTAATCCTTTTTTAGCGCGTTCATATAATTTCGAAATTTTATAGGCCTCTGGGAGATTTAATAAGTCGTAACCCAGACAATGAGGTAGGAAATGAATCACGATAGCCTCAACATTCGAATCAGATCCCTGCTCAAAATATTTGTCTTTACATCTCCAGGTATGCGGCAGGTTTTCTCCCAGCAATACCATTTCACCATCCGAAAAATTGCTGATATTGTCACCTATGAAACGGACACCCTCACCCTTTTTTATGTAATGAAGCTCCAGCTCGGGATGGTAATGCCAGAGCGTTCCAAAATTCGCCAAAACATCATGTCTTATACTATAAGAAGTTTCCAATTTAACAGGTACTTTGTGAAAATGTGGCTTCATAATTTATATCCGTTTACTTTAAAATATCAAAAATTTATATTGGCTCATCGGTTACCAGAATGCGGTCTTTACTGGATAATCTAAATTACTATAAAAAAAATGTTAAAGAACGATTTTATGATAAGATATCATATAAATTGGGCAAAAAATCGCAAAGTTTTTAGCCCGATGCTCGCTGTGTTTATGTTATGCTACTTTTTGAATTGAAGGTATGGAATATATTATCCGTCAAAATGACGAATAATATTGTGATCTTATTTGAACTTTTTAGTATGATAAGATAGTACATCGATGTATGATCAAAATGATCTGAGTTGGTTTTGAAAAATCAACCTCAATAAGATAAAGAAAGATTACATGATAACATATTACATAAACTAGGCAAATACTCGTAGAGATTTCAACTCAACACTCCCCATATTTGCGTAAATCAAATTTTTGAATTGATGGTGTGAAGTATATTATCTGTCAAAACGACAAATAATATTCAAGCGAAATTTAAACTTTTTAACATGACAACATATACTGAAAAACAAGTTTACCTTGTATGTAGTGGAGATTTGCGTTTGTCGGCCAATTTGAGTTGCTGGGCGGCGCAGGTAGAAATGGAAGACCTATTGGGAAAAGCATTGAATGCGCAGGGCTGGACAGTAAAAAGAGCCCATGCTTATGACGAAAAGAAGAAGCATGGATTTATAGATTCTCAGCGTATGGGCATCGAAGTATTTAAAGCGATAGATCCTAACGTTCCACTTATTGTAGCCGAAAGTGTTTGGCAATACTCACATCATGTCCTGGCTGGACTGACTACCCATAAAGCGCCTATTTTAACTGTTGCCAACTGGAGCGGCCAATGGCCTGGATTGGTAGGAATGTTGAATCTTAATGGTTCTCTTACCAAAGCTGAAGTAAATTATAGCAGCTTATGGAGTGAGGATTTTAGCGATGATTTTTTTAATAAGGGTTTAGCCGAATGGTTGTCTACGGGGAAAATTACTCATGATGCCAGTCATGTAAAGGCCTTTAATGCAGTAAATATACCACCGGCTGATGAAGCTGTTGGACGTAAATTTGGAGGTATCCTACGTGATAATAAAGCGATAATGGGTGTTTTTGATGAAGGTTGCATGGGGATGTTTAATGCAATTGTTCCAGATGATCTGTTGCATAAAACAGGAATATTTAAAGAACGCTTAAGTCAATCTGCCCTTTATGCTAAAATGCGGACGGTGACTGAACAGGAAGCTGAGAAAGTACTTGAATGGCTGTTGCAAAAAGGTATGACCTTTAAATGGGGAACTGAGAGTTTAACAGAACTTACCCGCGAGCAAACCCTCGACCAATGCAAAATGTATATTGCTGCAATGCGCATGGCCGACGATTTTGGCTGCGATACCATTGGTATTCAGTATCAACAAGGTTTAAAAGATTTAACCGCCACCAGTGATTTGGTTGAAGGCTTATTGAACAATCAGGACAGACCGCCAGTATTTTCAGAATCAGGGAAAGAATTATATGCAAATGAAGCTTTGCCACATTTCAATGAAGTTGATGAGTGTGCGGGTATAGATGCCTTGGTGACTTATCATTTGTGGAAGGAGCTAGGTATGCCTGGCGAAAACACTTTACATGATATTCGTTGGGGTGAGCATTTTAAAGGGGATGGTATCGATGATTTTGTATGGCTGTTCCTGATTTCAGGAGCTGCACCACCGGCACATTTTATCAATGGATATGCTGGCGCAAGTAGTGAAAGACAACCACCTATGTTTTTCCATCTTGGTGGTGGAAGTTTGAAAGGTATCAGTAAACCTGGAAGTCTGGTTTGGAGTAGAATTTATATCCAGAACAATGCCTTACATTGTGATTTGGGTGTAGGTGATGCCGTATTTTTACCAGCAGAAGAAACTGAGAGACGCTGGCAAAATACCACCCCTCAATGGCCGATTATGCATGCTACCCTTAGTGGCGTATCACGCGATCAGATGATGGCACGTCACCAGGCAAACCATATACATGTTGTTTATACTACTGATGAGGCTTCATCGCATAAAGCTTGCCGTATCAAAGCGGCAGCGTTAGAAGAAATGGGAATCACAGTACATTTCTGCGGTGATGTCGATCACGAAGGAAAAAAATATGCTTAAGTCTGGGATGGAATCTCAATATGTAATTGGATTGGACTATGGTACCGATTCGGCCCGGGCCCTGCTCGTTGACGCACAGACGGGTAAAGAATTAGCTACAGCGGTTCATTCGTATAGCAGATGGAAAGCGGGGAAATACTGTGATACGAAAGTGTCACAGTTTCGCCAACATCCACTGGATTATATCGAAGCGATGGAGCTTACGATTAAAACGGTGTTGGCTAAGGTTTCTCCGGAAGTACGGAAGAATATTAAGGGGATTTCTATCGACACGACAGGTTCTACTCCAGTAGCTGTTGATGAGCAAGGTTGCCCATTAGCCTTACTGCCTCAATTTGCAGATAATCCAAACGCCATGTTCGTATTGTGGAAGGATCATACGGCAAATACAGAAGCGCAGGAAATTAATGCACTTGCTAAAAAATGGGAGACTGATTTTACAAAATATTCTGGCGGGGTCTATTCTTCGGAATGGTTCTGGTCTAAAATTCTTCACATCCTCAGAGTTGACGAAGCGGTGGCGAAAAGTGCTTTTTCATGGGTTGAACATTGTGACTGGATGCCGGCATTATTGACTGGTAATACCGATCCGCTGAAATTGAAACGTAGTCGTTGTGCGGCTGGACACAAAGCCATGTGGCATCCTGAGTTTGAGGGTTTACCTGCTCAGAACTTTCTGAGCGCATTAGATCCTTGCTTATCTGGAATTCGTGGGCGCTTATATTCAGAAACTTATACTTCTGATGAAAGTGTTGGGACAATTTCAGCTGACTGGGCAAATCGATTGGGACTACCTGATGACGTCGTAGTAGGTGTTGGTGCCCTTGATGCTCATTTTGGTGCAGTAGGGGCTGCAATCAAGCCTTTTACCTTAGTCAAGGTAATGGGTACATCAACATGTGATATGTTAACAGTCCCTGTAGATGATTTTGATGGTCAGCTGATCAAAGGAATATGCGGACAGGTTAACGGATCCATTATTCCGGGGATGATCGGTATGGAAGCTGGACAATCTGCATTTGGCGATTATTATTTCTGGTTTCAGGAGGTACTTTCATTTCCTATAAAAGAGCTTAGTGCCGGCATTTTATCTGCTGCTGAAATTGATCAGATTACTGCAGCTATACTTCCGGCATTAGCCGAGAAGGCTCGTAAAATCCCTGTAACAGAATTGGATGTTGTAGCCTTAGATTGGATCAATGGCCGTCGTACACCTGATGCCAATCAGCAGTTAAAGGCGGCAATTATGGGACTTGGCCTGGGGACTGATGCTCCCGCTTTGTTTAAAGCATTTGTAGAGGCTACAGCATTTGGCTCCAAAGCTATTGTTGAGCGCTTTGAAATGGAAAATGTGCCAATTAATGAGGTGATTGCCATTGGTGGGATTGCTAAAAAGTCCAGTTACATCATGCAGACCCTTGCAGATATTTTAAACGTAAAGATTGCCGTCGCAACTAGTGAGCAAGTATGTGCATTGGGAGCTGCTATGTTCGCCGCAACGGTTAGCGGTATACATCCGGACATCAGTACTGCACAAAAAATGATGACCAGTGGTTTTGATCAGGAATACTTTCCAGACAAAGATCGCGCTGTGATTTATGAGCAACTGTACAGGAAGTATAAAAAATTAGGTGATCTGATCCAGGATTTTGTTTTACCTGAAGAAGTTTTTGAGCAAAAACCAGTATTACAATAAAGAATAGAATGAAATTATATAAAACGCTAAAAGGCATATTTATTTCAAAAGGTGATGCCAATTACCTTATTGAAAACCATAATTGGGACAATTTAATCAATAGAGATGATTTGTATACTTACCTGCAATTTCTTATATCTTCCTTAGTACCAGTTCAAGATGATGCTTTTGCTGCATCAGATCTGGAGGCTCCTATAGCACAACAAGAAATTTGGGCTGCAGGCGTTACCTATCTGCGCAGTCGCGAAGCGAGGATGGAAGAGGCAAAGGAAAGTGGTGGAGCTGATTTTTACGATAAAGTATATCATGCAGAACGTCCAGAGCTTTTTTTCAAATCAACAGCCGCACGTTGTGTAGGCACTGGAAAATCGGTTCATATCAGAAGAGACACGACCTGGAATGTTCCAGAGCCTGAGTTAACCTTGTTTGCGACTTCAAGCGGTAAAATTGTGGGGTATACGATTGGAAATGATATGAGTTCTCGTGATATTGAAGGCGAGAATCCTTTATATCTGCCACAGGCAAAATGCTATGATAATGCTGCAGCTATAGGTCCCTGTTTATATGTTCCAGAACAGCCGATTGATCCAGATACAAAAATCCTTATGAATATTGAAAGGGATGGCCTGGAGGTGTTTAAGGGCGAGATCTCCATCAACCAAATGAAGCGTAGTCATACTGAATTAATTGGCTACCTTTTTAGGGAGACCAGCTTTGTTCATGGCGTTTATTTAATGACAGGCACTTGTTTGGTGCCACCTAATGAATTTACGTTGAGAGAGAAAGATATCGTTAACATCAGTATTGAAGAAATAGGCACTTTGACCAATACGGTCTCATTTAAAAATATCGAATTATAATGAATTTAACAGGAAAACAGATCATTGGGAATGATCTTGCAGGGGGCGGAACAAATTCCTTTCAGGCGATAAATCCAAAAAATGGAGAAAAATTAGCTACTGCTTTTTTAGAAGCAACAGCAACAGAAGTTGAAGCGGCAGCAGTTAAGGCTAGTCAGGCTTTTCAACTATATCGTGTTAAGAGCGGAGAGGAACGTGCTCTTTTCTTAGAAACCATTGCCAGCGAAATAGAAGCTTTGGGACCTGAGTTGATAGAGCGCTGTGTTTCAGAGTCAGGATTGCCTGTTGGCCGTATCGAGGGCGAACGTGGTAGAACTATGGGACAGTTGCTATTGTTCGCGCAGTTTTTGAGAGAAGGATCTTGGGTACAGGCAACAATTGATACAGCAATGCCAGATCGTAAACCATTGCCAAAACCAGATATTCGTTCTATGCAAAAGGCATTGGGACCTGTGCTTGTATTTGGTGCAAGTAATTTTCCATTGGCATTTTCAGTTGCCGGTGGCGATACCGTTTCGGCTTTGGCAGCGGGTTGCCCTGTAATTGTAAAAGCACATCCTGCCCATCCTGGAACTTGTGAATTAATCGCTACAGCAATCATCAGCGCAGCAAAGAAAACCAATATGCCAGATGGCGTATTTTCTATGTTACATGGAGGGATCGCAATTGGTACATCATTAGTGATGCGTCCAGAAATAAAGGCAATTGGATTTACAGGATCGTACACAGGCGGTAAGGCTATCTTTGACGCTGCTGCAAGTAGAGCAGAACCTATCCCGGTGTATGCCGAAATGGGGAGTGTAAACCCGGTATTTGTTTTGCCAGGTGCGATAAAAGATACAGCAGATAGTATTGCCCAGGGTTTTAGTAACTCTGTAAATTTAGGTGTAGGTCAGTTTTGCACAAATCCGGGTATGCTTTTGCTTCAAAGATCTGCTGAAAGTAATTCGTTCCTTAATCAGGTTGCTATAGAATTTGCTGCATCTTCAGGCGGTACTATGTTGACTCCGGGGATACAAAGTGCTTATACCAAACGTACAGCGCAGACTAAATCGCTGAATGGGGTTAAATTATTGGCCGAGGGCAAAACTTCTGAAGATTTTACTGGTGTTACTCCAGCACTTTTCTATACCAATGTGCAGAACCTTCAACAACATGAATCGCTTGCAGAGGAGAATTTTGGGCCTTCAAGTATAATTGTTCAGGCAGAAGAAAAGGAAGACCTGTTGAAAATAGCTTCAGAATTATCGGGACATCTAACGGCTACTGTTTTTGGAACGCCAGAAGACCTTGAAACATACAAAGAACTACTTTATATTTTGGAGCAGAAAGCTGGAAGGTTGATCATTAATACTTTTCCTACTGGTGTAGAGGTTACACACGCTATGGTACATGGTGGACCGTTTCCAGCGACTACCAATGCTAGCAGTACTTCAGTAGGGACAAACGCGATTTATCGTTTTACAAGACCCGTTGCTTATCAGGGCTTCTCTGAGGCGTTATTGCCAGCAGAACTTAAGGATAGCAATCCTTTAAACATTACAAGGAAAATTAACGGGAAATGGAAAGGGTTTTAAAGGTTCATCCAGCAGATAATGTTATTGTTGCCCTTCAGAATTTAAAGGAAGGCGAAGTTGTTGTTTATGACAATGAGGAGTTTGTTCTACTGGAAGATATTGACGCAAAACACAAATTCGTAACGAAACACCTACAGGTAGGAGATGAAGTGATCATGTATGGGGTTCTGGTTGGCAAGGCTCAGCAGGAAATTAAAATCGGACAACGTATAAGCACCACCAATCTAAAACATGATGCCGAAGATTTTTCTGTTGCAAAACGCAAACAATTACCTAAGTGGCAAGCTCCGAATGTAGACAAATGGATAAACAGAACCTTTAACGGCTATCATCGATCGGATGGAAAGGTTGGGACGGCTAATTACTGGTTAGTCATTCCATTGGTTTTCTGTGAAAATAAAAATATCCTTAAACTTAGGGATGCATTTGATAAGGCGCTGGGTTTTGGCCAAACTGAAGCCTATGAAAATCAGGTGGCAGATTTAGTGGCAAGCTACAAGGTTGGCGGACTAGAGTTGGTGAAGGCTTATCAGCCAAAAGAATTTGCCGCTCAAAAGGGCGCTTCTGGTACTGGAAATCTGGAGAAGCTCTTTGCCAATGTGGATGGTATTAAGTTTTTGACGCATGAAATGGGCTGTGGTTGCACCAATGAAGATGCGCAGCGTTTGGCCGCTCTATTTGCTGCCTATGCTTGTAATCCAAATGTTGGCGGGATTACCATTTTAAGCCTGGGGTGTCAGAAAACAAGGTTCGAAGACTTTCATGAAGAGGTTAAAATACGTAATTCAAGATTTGACAAACCTATATTGTTTTTTGAGCAGCAACAATATGGTACCGAAAGTGCAATGCTTTCGGCGGCGATAAAAGAAACCTTTATCGGCTTAACAGAATTAAACAAAGTTAAACGTACACCAGCACCGCTTTCGGCCTTAACCATCGGATTGAAATGTGGCGGAAGTGACGGATTCTCAGGTATTTCGGCAAACCCAGTTTTGGGACATTTGTCAGATTTGCTGGTCGCCTTGAATGGAAAGACACTCCTCGCCGAGTTCCCAGAACTTTGCGGTGTGGAGCAGGAGTTAATTAATCGTTGTGAAGAGGAGAGTGCTGCGTTTAAGTTCGAACACTTGATGCGCTCTTATGTTGCTATAGCAGAAGCTCAACATGCCGGATTTGACATGAACCCATCTGCTGGAAACATTAAAGACGGATTAATTACAGATGCCATTAAATCTGCTGGTGCTGCCAAAAAAGGTGGAACTGCGCCTATTAAAAGTGTACTAAATTATACTGAACTTCCTAAAGCACCTGGATTACATTTGGTGTGTACACCCGGCAATGACGTACTCGCAACAACGGGACAGACGGCTAGTGGAGCAACAATCATTTTATTTACAACAGGCTTGGGCACACCAACAGGTAACCCGGTTTGCCCGATCGTAAAAATAGCCACCAATTCTATATTAGCTCAAAAAATGCCAGATATTATAGATTTTGATTGTGGTGGAATCATCAGAGGGGAATCTACAATTGAACAAAAGGCAGAGGAATTACTGGATTATTGTATTAAACTTGCAAACGGAGATTATTTAACCAAGTCTCAATTGCTGAGACAGGATGATTTTATTCCATGGCAACAGAATGTTAACCTTTAATTATTGATAAGATACTACATAATGTAGAGAAAATCTATAATATGATCGTATTCTTAACGGGATACTTTTGTATAACCTTATATAAATTAACAATGAAAAACCTACCAATATTAGACCTAGCTATTATACTCGCCTACCTTGTGGGCATGGTAATGGTTGGTGTTTACTTTTCCCGTAGAAACAAAAACCCTGAACAATATTCCAAAGCCTCGGGTTCCATACCTGGCTGGGCTATTGGATTATCTATTTATGCTACTTTTTTAAGCAGTAATACCTTTCTAGGTGTACCGGGTAAAGCTTTTGGTTCCAATTGGAATGCCTTTGTATTCAGTATTTCTATGCCACTTGCAGCTTGGGTTGCCGCTAAATATTTTGTGCCATTTTATAGGAATACCGGTGAGGTTTCGGCTTATACAAACCTCGAAAAGCGTTTCGGACCATGGGCTCGTACTTATGCCGTAGTTTGTTTTTTACTTACGCAATTGGCTCGTATGGGCTCGATATTTTTTGGTATCTCCCTAACACTACAAGCATTAACCGGCTACAATATGCAGGTGATCATGCTGGTAACAGGTATCTGTATTGTTATTTATACGGTAATGGGAGGTATTGAAGCCGTAATATGGACCGAAGTTGTACAGGGCATATTGAAAACGCTTGGTGCAATTTTGATCATCTACCTGGTTGTGTCCAATATGCCTGGTGGGGTGTCAAAGATTATGGAAATTGGTAGTAGAGACAATAAGTTCAGTCTGGGGAGCTTTAGTCCTGATTTTACGCAAACTACATTCTGGGTGATATTATTATATGGTTTCTTTATTAACCTTAATAATTTTGGAATGGATCAGAATTATGTACAACGCTATCATACGGCTTCCTCTGCAAAAGAGGCTTCTAAATCTGTATGGCTTTGTGTATGGATTTATGTACCAGCGTCCTTATTGTTTTTTGTAATAGGAAGCTGTCTGTATGCATACTATCAGGTTAATCCGGAGATGATAGAGCCTGTTAAATTGCAGGTGGCAGCTGAGCGTTTAGGCGCGGGGGTATCGGCAATAGACATCCAGAATTTGGCAGCAACGCTTCAACCTGCAGATTATGGAGATAAGGTAATGCCACATTTTATGGTAACAATGATCCCGACTGGGCTAGTTGGCCTGATTGTTTCGGCTATTCTTTCTGCGGCAATGAGTACCATCAGTTCAGGAATGAACGCTTCCGCCACCGTATTTACTGAGGATATTTATAAACGTTATTTTAAGCCTGGCATTAATGATAAGCAAAACATGAGGCTATTGCATATCTCAACCGTGGTGTTTGGTGTGGTCGGTATGATATGTGGTATTGCTATGATTGGTGTAAAAAGTATTCTGGATATCTGGTGGCAGTTGTCGGGGATATTTGCGGGGGGGATGCTTGGTCTATTCCTTTTGGGGATCATCAGCAAGAAATCTGGTAATATGGAAGCTTTTGCAGGTACGATAGTCGGTCTAATGGTTATCCTATGGATGTCGCTTTCTTATTTAATCCCTGAGCAATATGCTTACCTCAGAAATCCATTAAATGCCAATATGATCATTGTGGTAGGTACGCTCTCTATCTTTTTAACGGGTACAATTATTACACGATTCAAAGGGAAAGTGGCAGCAGCGTAAAATCCAACATTCGAAACACCATGATATGGTGGCTAAATAATTTAAACAGAAAAAGCATTATGTAAGTAATGCTTTTTCTGTTTAAAAGGGTTTATCTCTGACGTATTCATTGTCAATTAATTTGTCATGGATTATCGAAAAGTAACATTTTTGATAAGATCATACATAAGCTGGAGAAAATGCACCATATGATATCGCTTTTACCCTGATACTTTTGTATTAGTAGCGCATCGATGCTAAGCAATGATAGCTAAACAAGGATTGATATCTCATGAAAAAAAAAATATAATGAACAAATCAGAAAAAGGATTTATACCAGTAATGCTTACGCCATTTAAAGACAATGGCGAGATTGATTTTGATGGACTGACAAAACTAACAGAATTATATATTGAAGCAGGTGCGGCAGGCTTATTTGCAAATTGCCTATCAAGTGAAATGTTTGAACTTACCGAAGGAGAAAGGCTTAAAGTAGTTGACCATGTTGTGAAATCTGCTCAAGGCGCTGTTCCGGTGGTGGCAACAGGTACTTTTGGTGGTCCGATAGCAGAACAGGCCGACTTTGTAAAACAGATTTATAACTGCGGTGTAGAGGCTGTAATTGGTATTACTGGTCTATTGGCGGGCGAGCACGATGGTGATGATGTGTTTGATGCAAATGTAGCCAGCTTATTAGATTTAACGGAGCAAATTCCTATGGGATTTTATGAATGCCCTGTTCCTTACAAACGCTTAATTTCTCCAGCACAACTCGGTCGTCTGGTAGCTACGGGCAGGGTGACTTATCATAAAGACACTTGTTTGGATATAGAACAGGTGAAAGCTAAGATTGCTGCAACTCAAGGTCATAAATTTGGTTTGTACGATGCTTATATGGCGCATGCAGTGGCCTCTTTAAAAGCCGGATCGGCAGGTCTCTCTTGCATACAAGGAAACTTTTTTCCTGAATTGATTGTGTGGTTATGCAATAATTACGACAACAATGATTTAAAGCTTGAGGTGGACAAGGTACAGCAGTTCTTTATCGACAATATGGATGTGATGCATAATGTATATCCTATAATTTCGAAGTATTATCTGCAAAAGAGAGGTTTGAATATCTCTACTTTTACAAGAAGAAATGACGTGGGGATTTTCGATGCAAAAATTAAAACTGATATAGATGCATTGAGTGGCAGATATGACATTTTAAAAGGTGAACTGGAAATAAAATTCGAAGTAGCTTAGTTTAAAAAAGTTTTTAGTACGGATAGAAAAGGGTCGCTTTGCCAGCGATCCTTTTCTATTTAAACAGAATGCTGTTTGTACAAGGAAACATTCAGAATATGATAATTTAGTACAGTAAGTGGAGAAAATATATAACAAGCCTATCTTAGCATAAGGTTAATTTAGGTTACCGCTAACGAGCTATTTAAAAATATGAACATTAGAAGTATAAATAGAGTTTTGTATATAAGTTTCCTGACTGTTATCGTCTTAATTAATAAGCCAATACATTTAATTGCACAGGTTAAAGGTGCAGATCTTCGGCACCTGAAATATAACAATCCTGGCTTAACTGTCGATTTGGGTGTGGGATTATGGGCATGGCCAATTCCGATTGATTATGACGGCGATGGTGACATGGACTTGCTGGTTTCCAGTCAGGGGAAACCATTTAATGGTGTTTATTTGTTTGAAAATACTAGCGGTGATCAAAACCCTGTGTTTGCAAAGCCTGTATTGCTGTCCAAATCAATAAAAGATATCCAGGTTTCCTATGTAGATGGAAAACCACGTTATACGGTTCCAGGAGCAGAGCTAATCAACTTTACTAAAACTTTTGCTAAGCAAAAGAAAAAGCTGTTCCCTGCAGACTCTATCATGAAGGATATCAAAGGGAGAAACCGATTTAACCAATGGAAGTTAGTGGATTATGACCATGATGGGGATGTTGATATTGTAGTAGGGGTGGATGATTGGATTGATTATGGTTGGGATAATGCTTATGATAAAAAAGGAAATTGGACAAACGGACCACTTCATGGTTATGTTTATCTCATTGAAAACCAAAATGGAACGTATGTAAATAAAGGCCGGATGAAGGCCGGTGGGAAGGTATTGGACGTATTCGGAGCACCAACGCCTAATTTTGCCGACTTTGATGGTGATGGAGACCTTGACCTGATCTGCGGAGAATTTTTAGATAAATTGACCTATTTTGAAAATATCGGCACAAAGCTAAAGCCTGAGTATGCAGCGGGAAGATATTTGGCTAATGATGCTGGGGTAATTAAAATGGATCTGGAAATGATCATTCCTGTTTCAGTAGACTGGAATAAAGATGGTCATACAGATTTGGTTGTTGGAGATGAAGATGGTCGTGTAGCCTTTATTGAAAATACAGGAAAGGTAAAGAATGGTATGCCTCAGTTTAAGTCGCCAGTATATTTTAAGCAAGAAGCGGATAATGTAAAATTTGGCGCGCTGGTAACCCCATTCGGTATAGACTGGGATGGTGATGGCGATGAGGACATCATTTGTGGTAATTCAGCAGGTCATATTGCTTTTATAGAAAACCTTGGAATTTATAATGGAATGCCGCGCTGGGCAGCACCTAAATTGCTGCAAAGTAATGGAAAAGAGATCCGCATACAAGCAGGAAATAATGCCTCTATACAAGGTCCTGCGGAAGCCAAGTGGGGTTATACCACACTATCTGTTGCGGATTGGGATGGAGATGGACTTAAAGATCTTATCGTAAATTCTATATGGGGTAAAGTAATTTGGTATAAGAATATTGGAACTAAAACAGCACCTAAACTTGCGAAAGAACAGCAGGTTAATGTTGATTGGGGGAATTCGATCATTCCCAAGCCATCATGGAACTGGTGGAATCCTCAACCTAAAGAATTGGTTACACAATGGCGTACAACTCCTTATGCCATAGACTGGAATAAAGATGGATTGACGGATTTGATTATGTTGGATACAGGTGGTTATCTGTCCTATTATGAACGCTTTAAGAAGGGTAATGAGCTGTTGTTAAAACAGCCTAAAAGAATATTTCAGGCAACCGATTTTGCTGGATACGAAGGTAATCACAAAGTAACGGATAGCTTGGCGGGCCCATTGAGACTCAATACTTTGAAATTTGGTGCAAGTGGGCGTCGGAAATTCGCTATCGCAGATTGGGACCTTGATGGAAAACCTGATATTTTGGTCAACAGTGTCAATGTGGGCCTGATGAAAAATATGGGAACGAAAAATGGCCTGGTACAGCTTAAAAATGAAGGACTCCTTGCTGAATTAGTACTAGCTGGTCATGACACTAGTCCAACTACGGTGGACTGGAACAAAGACGGTATTCCTGATCTTTTAGTCGGCGCAGAAGACGGGCACCTTTATTATTTACCTAACCCTGTAAAAAAAAAGTAATGCGGGAGAAACAATTAACGACTGATCCGAAGGGTCATTTCTTAAATACCAATCAATGTTTTTCAGCAGATGGGAAATGGCTGGTTTACGATACCCGAAATGACGATAGTAAAATAGGTAGTACTGGTAGTATTGAGATGGTAAATGTAGTTACAGGAGAAATGAAGCAACTTTACCACACAAAAAATCAAACTGAATATGGCCCGGGCCTTGGGGCGGTTTCCTTTTCACCAGCTGTTAACCGTGTGATTTTTATCCATGGAATAAGAAATGCTAATGAGAAAAATCCATATGGGTTTACCCGTAGAACAGGCGTAGCAATTGATGTCAATAATCCTGAGGTACCCATTTTTATGGATGCAAGGGATATCATAGCACCATATACATCAGGTGCATTACGTGGCGGAACTCATGCGCATTCATGGAGTGGAGACGGGCAAAGATTGAGTTTTACCTACAATGATGAGGTGATCGCGCAATTGAGTAAAACTAATCCTGATGTTCAGGACCTCAGAACTGTGGGCGTTATGTTCCCTGGAAAGGTAAAGGTCACTGATGACGCAAATGGCGAAAACAACAGCGGTGAGATGTCTTCTGTAGTGGTTACAAAGGTTATAGAAAATCCAATTGCAGGTAGTGATGATATCGATAAGGCTTTTGATGAATGCTGGATTGGGAAAAAAGGTTATCAGAAAGCCGATGGAAACTGGCAGGGAAGAGCAATTGCCTTTCAGGGAAATGTGAAGGACGAGACCGGTCAGACTAAAACAGAGATCTTTGTGGTTGATTTGCCGGCGGATTTAACTGAAGCTAATCCTGGTGAAGCCCTTGCCGGAACCGCTAACCGTAGACCAGATGTGCCGAGGGGTGTAAAACAAAGAAGGATTACGTTTACGAGAAAAGGTGTCCAAGGTCCACGTCATTGGCTCAGATCTAGTCCTGACGGTACACATATTGCTTTTTTATCAAAAGACCCTTCTGGCTTTATAAATGCCTTTGTAGTTTCGCCTAATGGCGGACGGGTAAAGCAGGTTAGTTTTCATTTGTTTGATATTCAAAGTGGACTGAATTTTAGTCCCGATGATCAATACATTAGTTATGTTGCGCAAAATGCCATTTATATTACGGAGCTGTCTACCGGGGAATCCAAACAATTAACCGAAAACTCAAGTGACGATAGCCGACCTGTGAGTGCTGTAATATGGAGCCCGGATGGCAAGACCATGACTTATAACCGCTATGTAAAAGATGCTGGAGGCAATTACCTGCAGATTTTTTTACTTCAATAAAGCATACAATAGTGGATCTTTCGATCTACTTTCGATCCCTCTATTGAAATTTACAGACGCTGATGGCTTACACTTTAATGAAAAAGAAAGTGTCAATTTTGAAGTTGCCGGTAATGATAAGGTATTTTATCCTGCAAAAGCCCAGCTTACAAAGGATGGCAAACATAACTTGCCAGCCTCATCATTTAGAACGGATAGCTGGGAGCTGAAATAAGTTCTTTAACTTTGTGCTTTTAATTAGCTATTCATCATACAAGCACATATAATGTCTGACCCAGTATATGAGAATTCAGCCTTCTGTCCCTTCAGCGATTCCTTAGAAATCGAAGCATTGGCAGTTGGACTTAACTTTTCTTTAACTGAGGAGCAGCATCCACTTTGTCTGCTTGCTGCAAATGAACTACAGCTTCATTTGCAGCAACAACAAGAATGGTCGCATAATTTCGGTTTGTCTTCCGATGCAGAGGGGATGGTTATTGGAAAAATGTTTGGAGTACTTGTCGTTCGGACAAAAGAAGGTGTATTAGGCTATCTGGCTGCATTTTCTGGGAAATTAGCAGGTAAAAATCATCATGATAAGTTTGTGCCACCAATTTTTGACGGGCTTACAGAAGGAGGATTCCTAAATATAGGTATGGAAAAACTTACCCAAATGAATAAGGAAATTAGTCATTTGGAATCCTTCAAAGATCGAGTCTATACCTCGGAGATTGAACGCTTAAAAACATCCAGAAAAAACTATTCTAACGCTTTACAGTATAGAATTTTCGAACAATATCATTTTTTGAACAAAGCAGGCGAATCAAAAAGTCTCCTTGAAGCTTTTGAGCATACCGCTGCTCAGAAACCACCAGCAGGAGCAGGGGAGTGCGCTGCACCTAAATTGCTGCAATACGCATTTCGTTACGAAATGAAGCCATTGGCACTGGCAGAATTCTGGTGGGGTCTGTCGCCCAAATCCAGCTATTGGAAACACGGCCATTTTTATCCACCATGTCGCGAAAAATGTGAACCCATTCTAGCGCACATGCTTACTGGTTAATATACCTCGTATACGATAAGACGGTTATTTAATATACACCGTTTTGATATTCACAAATTCATGGATTCCAAATGATCCGAGTTCTCTACCATATCCAGATTGGTTGATGCCCCCGAAAGGTAATCGAGGGTCGGATTTGACTAGCGAATTCACAAAGCATGATCCTGCCTGTAATTTTGTTCTGGCAATTTCTTCTCCAACTGAGCCATCCTTAGTAAACACTGCAGCACCTAATCCAAATTGTGTATCATTCGCTAAGGCGATGGCATCTTCCGTGTCCTGAGCCGTTAAAATAGCCGCTACGGGACCAAACATTTCCTCGCTATAAGCCGGCATTCCCTTTTTTATTCCGGTTAATATAGTTGGTTGATAAAAAGCGTGATTGCCTTTAAACAGGGGTACCTGTCCACCTAGTATGCATTTAGCACCCATTTCTATGTTCTTTAATACCTGCTGATGAAGTTCGTCGCGTAAGTCTGCTCTGGCCATGGGCCCCAGATCATTTTCCGTATCCATCGGGTCGCCCAATTTTCTTTGCTTCATCTTTTCCATAAACAGCCGGGTAAAGTCCTTTTCTATTTCCTTTACCAGGATAAACCTTTTTGCAGAAATACAGCTCTGTCCATTGTTAATCAATCTGCTGTTCGCACAAATGGTTGCGGCCTCTTCCAGATCAGCATCAGCTAAAACAATATAAGCGTCGCTGCCACCAAGTTCCAATACGGTCTTTTTCAAAACTGAAGCCGCCTGCGCGGCAACTTTCATCCCCGCCTCAGTACTGCCAGTAAGCGTAACTGCTTTTATATTAGGATGGGAAATGACTTGACTTACAGCGTTACTACCAATCATTAATGTTTGAAACACATGATTAGGGAAGCCCGCATCCTTTACCAATTTTTCAATCGCTAAGGCACAACCAGGAACATTAGAGGCATGTTTTAGCAATCCACAATTGCCAGCCATCAAAGCAGGGGCAAGGAACCTGAAAACCTGCCAGAAGGGGAAGTTCCAGGGCATAATAGCCAATACAACACCAATAGGCTGAAAGCTAACGTAGCTTTTTGAAGCCTCTGTAGCAATTAGCTGATCTTTAAGAAAGTTGGCCCCATGTTCCGCATAATACTTGCAAACACCAGCGCATTTGTCAATTTCGGCAGCCCCATCTTTTACAGGTTTACCCATTTCCATGGCCATCAGATTGGCAAGGTTGGCTCTTTCTTTATACAGTTGATCGGCAAGCTCATTTAAGCAGGCCAATCGTTCCTGAAAACTGGTTTCGCGCCATTTCAACCAGGCACTATGCGTTTGTTCAATTTTATGAATAACCACACTGTCAGCGTCCTCTTTATAGGATTTGATAACCGCTCCGTTGGTTGGGTTGATAGATTGTATACTCATGGTATGCTATTAAATTAATTAGCTGCGGCCTAAAATGGCTGCTACTATTAGGATAACACCAATTTCCTGATTTTTGTGTAAATATTCTTTAATAAAACGCATAGCGTTTACCATATGACTGTTTACTGTGGCTACGGTAATTCCCAAGGCTTCGGCAGCTTCCTGATAAGATTTACCTTCAATCTTGCAAAGTTTAAATACATTACGGCGTTGATCAGAAAGCTTGTCAATGGCTTCCTCAATAATCCCCCAGGTTTCTTTACCTATCAGGTTTTCTTCAGTGTGCAGGTAATAATCTACAGCATTGATCAGCAGACGGTCATGTAAGCGCTTATCCTTAGAAACCTTACGGAAATAGTCAAAAACAAGATTATTGGCTATCGTATATAAAAAAGCGGTAAATGACTGCTCCAGTTTAATATCCTGTCTTTTCTCCCATACCTTCAAGAATAAATCCTGTAACAGCTCATCAGCAATGGATTCATCTTTCACAATTCCATTGATTTTTTTGTAGAGCGCTTTACTGTAAGCAAGATATATTGTATTAAATGCAGACTCGTAGCCCTGCTTTAACTGCAATAGCAAATGCTGTAACGCTCCCTCTTCTACAAAAACTTTCAATGGTAATGGTTGGATTGGTTATTTTTCAATGATATACAATATTTTTTAGTATTCAATATGTTTTATGAAAGCTACAACGTAGCTGAAATTATTGTGTTGATTGTGAGCTTGTTATTAAATAATTGTAAATAATTAAATAAAGGCATCAATGTATTTCCCTTTAGGTCCGTATTGGTTTAATATAGGGCCCGTACTCAAAGCTATGTAAATATGATGGATGATTTAAGTAAACTTTTTAGCAAATATATAAACGATGGCTGTACCGTAGCGGAAATTAAATTGTTGATGCAGCATTTTACGGAAGTAGAGAGTGAAACCGAGCTAAGAGAAGCGATAACGGCAGAATTGGAAAAAGATACCAAAGAAGCTGCAGATGAAGCCGAGCTTGATAACCATATGTTACGTATCTATGATCAGTTAAAACCTAATTTAAATGCTAGAAGCCAGCAAGATAATATATTACGTCCGATTAGGAATTACTTTAAATATAGTGTTGCCGCGGCCATTTTTGTTGTTTTCTCAGTGGTACTTTACTTTTACATCAATGATAATAGACAAGCAAAACAAGGCGACTTAACCGCTCAACATCAAGGTAACGATGTTAATCCAGGAGGAAACAAAGCCATACTAACGCTTGCCGATGGCTCTAAAATTTCCTTAACCGATGCTGGAAATGGAGAACTGGCTAAACAGGCTGGAATTGTTGTCACTAAGACAAAAGACGGACAATTGGTTTATGAAATTAGCAAAGGAAATGCGGCCGCTACTGAAGTCCTGTACAATACCATTAACACTCCGGCAGGGGGGCAATATCAGATCAATCTACCTGATGGAACTACAGTTTGGCTAAATGCACTATCTTCTTTAAGGTATCCAACAGTTTTTAATGCTGCCAGGCGTAAGGTTGTGTTAACTGGTGAGGCTTATTTTGAGGTAGCTAAAAATCCCAATCAACCGTTTGTGGTAACTACAAACGGAGCTGGAAAAGCACAAGATGTAACTGTACTGGGAACACATTTTAATATCAATAGTTATCAAAATGAAGATGCTACTAAAACAACTTTGTTGGAAGGATCTGTAAAAGTAGCTGCCTCAGCTCAAGATGTTACGATTAAGCCGGGACAACAAGCCATTTTAAATAATACGCTGAAGGTGATGAATGTTGATGTTACGCAAGCCATCGACTGGAAGAATGGCAATTTTTACTTTAACGATGAAAATATTGAAAGTATTATGCGCAAACTGGCCCGTTGGTATGATATCGACGTTATTTATAAAGGCCAAATACCAAGTATAGATTTTGGTGGCGAAATCTCAAGGACCAAAAAACTATCAGAAGTGCTAAAAGTATTAGAAACAACCAGAACAATTCATTTTAAGATCGAAGGAAGGAGGGTTACTGTTATGCCATAACTCTACAGTTTATGTAGGTATTGAACCTATCAGTAATTCAGTATAAAAAAACCAGGAGTGCTTGGACCCACCCCTGGCTATAAAGGCTGATTTATTCAATAACAATGTTTCGCACACGATAATTAACTAAAACCAAACCTAAACCCCTAATCTTAATCAGGGGCTAAAATTCAAATGTATGAAATTTTATGCGCTATTTAAATGCAGGCATTTAGCCCGCTTGGCACAACCAATTTTGCGTATTATGGATTCGGTTTCACGGCTGATTCATAATACAGATAAAAGAAAACTGATTATGCGAATCAACCTAACCGTAATTCTGTTAACCGCGTCCTTACTTCAGGTAAGTGCAGGTGGTTTTGCACAGAAAATTAACCTCACACAAAGCAACATCTCTTTAACCCAGGTTTTTAAAGAAATCAGGAAACAAAGTGGGTATGACTTTGTTTATGCTACTCCACAAATTAAGCTCGCCAGAAAAGTAGATATCTTTGTCAGAAATGCATCTTTAACTGATGTGTTGGAAAAGTGTTTTCTTAACCAACCCTTTACCTACGAAATCCAGAATAAAACTATAGTGATCAGGGAGCGGACTGATGGATTTACCGCGCCAGATCGCAGGATAGAAGGTACTGTTATGGACAGAAAAGATGGATCTCCAATAGCGGGTGCCACTGTGTTGGTTAAAGGCACTAAGCTGACAAGCCAAACAGATGGAAAGGGTAAGTTTAGCCTAAATGTTCCTAATGGTGCTGAAACCTTGATTATACGTTATCTAGGCTTTAAAACTCAGGAAATTGCATTGTCCAATTTTGTAAGCTTCACCATTAGGATGGAAGAAGATGAGCGGCTTTTAGAGCAGGTTGTGGTATCCACAGGATATCAAACAATCGCAAAAGATAGGGCAACAGGCTCATTTTCACAAGTGAAACAGGAGGATCTGGAGCGGAAAATTACGCTAAATCTGGTGGATAAATTGGAAGGTATGGCTAGTGGGTTACTGCTCACAAGTAACCTCCCTAACTCGAGCGGACGCCCTACTAAAAGCTCGCTGTTGAGCATTCGGGGACGTAGTACCATCAGTGCTGCACAAGATCCTTTAATCGTTGTGGATGGTTTCCCTTTTGAATCTGATTTATCTTTGCTCAATCCAGAAGATATCGCTACGATCACTTTTCTAAAAGATGCAGCTGCGGCTTCGATATGGGGTGTAAGAGCTTCTAATGGCGTTGTTGTCATTGAAACAAAGAAGGGTAAAGCGAATAAACCTCAAATCACTTTCTCTACCAATTTTACTATAGGTGGAAAACCAGATTTAGGTTATAGGCCAGTTGCCAGTTCTGCTGATTACCTTGATTTTGAAGCTGAAGGTGTAAATAAATTGCTTATTCCTGATCCAAAAGGTAAATCAGCGCCTGCGATTTCATCGGGTGCCGATATCTTTTTCCGCTTTAAACGCGGTGAGATTACTGCTGCACAACGTGATGCATTGGTACAACAACTAAGTGGATATGATTATAAAACGCAATACTCAGAATACCTGTTGCAAAAACAACAGATACAACAATATAACTTATCTGCCTCTGGCGGAAATGAGTTGGCAAAATATTTTTTTTCAGGCTCCTATAGCAAGGAGTTGCCTGTGGCTAAAGGTGATCAGACAGAGCGTTTTACTTTAAATTCTAAAAATGATTTCCAGCTTTCTAAAAGGTTGGATGCTTCAGCAGGGCTAATGCTCATGATGAACAATAGCAAAAACAATGGTCTTGGCTTAACGCCGCTACAGCCTGGCATAAGCACCTTTTTGCCTTACGACAGAATCGTGGGCGATGATGGAAAGCCTGTACAATACGCACGTGCATTTAATGCAGCAACGCTTGATCCTTTAGAAAAACAAGGCTATTTGCCTTGGAGATATGACTATTTATCTGCGCTTTCTGATGCGGACAACACGGTCAGATATAGCCAGTTTAGGATTAATGGAAGTTTACAGTATAAAATTATAGAGGGCCTAAGTGCTCAGGCAAGTGGATTGTATGAACGCTCTTTTCAACGCAGCCGAAATTACTATAGTCAAGATTCCTATACCACAAGAAATGCAATAAACACCGCGACTTCTATACTTGCTGGAAGTAATCCTGCAAAATTAGTTTACGGATTGCCTTTAGGTGCGATTCTGGATCAGGGCAATAGTGACATGGAACAGTATAACGTGCGTGGACAATTCGTTCTGAATAAAAAATTGGGTACTGATCATCGCGTGGATGCGGTAGCTGGTATAGAAATGAGGCAGGTATGGACTGCAGGTGCTACCACCAGGCTGTACGGTTATGACGACCGGACATTGAGTTCTATGCCTGTAAACTACGCAACCCAATATACCACGGCAGTTACAGGTAATAAAACTACACCATCTTTACCGAATACACTTTCAGATGTGAGAGACCGCTTTTTATCCTGGTATACCAATGCCAACTATACCTTTAAAGAAAAGTATGTGATTTCTGGAAGTGCGAGGTTAGACGATTCTAATCTTTTTGGAGCCAGTAAAGAATACCGGGCCACGCCGTTATGGTCATTAGGAGGGATGTGGAAATTGGGACAAGAGGATTTTCTTCAATTGCCTTTTGTAAATCGCCTAAACCTGCGTGTGACTTATGGTGTGAATGGAAATGTAGATAAAACAACCAGTCCATTCCTTACAGCAACAGTTTCAGGATTTCCAGATTTTTACAATGGTTTAAGCTATGCTTCGATTACGAATCCTGCCAATCCATTACTTCGTTGGGAGAAAACAAAAACTTTCAATGTTGGTGCAGATGTATCTCTTTGGGAGGACAGATTAGAGTTTAATCTTGATATCTATAAGAAAAGAAGTTATGATTTGCTTGGTCCAGCCGAATTTAATGCGACTTATGGCTTTACCTCACTTAAAGTAAACACAGGAAGACTCGATAATCATGGAGTAGACCTTAATCTTACGGCTGACGTGCTGAGGGGTGGCGATTTTCAATGGAAATCCCAATTGAACTTCGGGTATAATGAGAATAAGGTGGTGTCTTCTAATCTTCAACGCGATAATGTAAGTTATTATCTTAATAGTGGTCCAGCCGGAAATAACCCAATCGTAGGGAAGTCTATTGATGGGATCTATAGTACCAATTGGGGTGGCTTGGACAATAAAGGAAGACCAACGGTATTAACGGGCGATGGAAAACAAATGTTTACTGAGAATGACATTTCTAATGATCTTTCTACCTTAACCTATAGCGGAACAACAGTTCCTAAGTATTTTGGAGGCTTTACCAATACATTTCGCTATAAACAGTTTGATTTGTCCTTCATGATCACCTATAAGTTAGGCTATGTATTCCGCCGACCTTCGATTGATTACTTTAGCTACTTTACGCAAAAATCAATACATAGTGATGTTGGCCAGCGTTGGAGACAACCTGGTGATGAGGCGAAAACTAATGTGCCTGTAATGCCAAGCAATGGGGTTAATTACAGTGCTAACTGGTATACCTCATCTAATCAGCTGATCGAGAGCGGATCCCATATTCGATTTAGAGAGCTTTCTCTATCTTATAGTCTGGCACCGTCTATCGTAAAACAATTGCACATGCGTCAATTGGCTGTGATGGCCTACGCCCGCAATTTGGGATTGATCTGGGCTAAAAATAAGGAAGGAATTGATCCTGATTTTGTGCCTTCAGCTTATTATACCATTCTCCCAACTCCGGCTTCATTTGCGCTTGGACTGAGGGCTTCCTTTTAATTTTAAATCTTGAATTATGAGACAAACTTATTTATATCTTTTATGCTTTGTAGCCATAGTTTCCGGTTGCAAAAAAGATTACTTAGATATCAAACCAAAAGGGAAAGTGATCCCTTCGATTTATAAAGATTTCAGACTGATTCTGAACAGTACAAGTAACATGGCATCCTCATATGGACAGGATGAGTTTGTTACTGATAATGTGGAATTCTACGAAGCTCAGGGACTTAGTTATCTGGGGAATTCCAGCTATAAACTGCACACCTGGCAGAATAATGTTTATGTAAGTACAGACAATGATTCGCAATGGAGTAATTTATATAAACAGATTTATCTGTCCAACGTAGTTTTGGATGGAATGAAAACCGCAACGGGTGGCTCAGAGAAAGAACGGAACCAGTTGATCGGTGAAGCCATGGTTCACCGTGCTTTTGCCTACTTCTCACTAGTTAATATTTATTCGACTCAATATGATGCTTCTACAGCTAGTGCAGATCCTGGAGTGCCCTTGTTATTAGAACCAACTACCACTGCGCAGTTAGTTCGGGCAAGTGTACAAGCGGTATATGATCAGGTCTTTATTGACTTAAATAAGGCTATAACCTTGCTATCTGTAACAAGTACTTCTACCTATGAGCCATCGCTTCCTGCTGCATATTCCTTACTTGCGCGCGCTAGTCTTCAGATCGGAAAATATCCGGATGCACTACAATACGCCTCAAAAACTTTGGAGCTTAAAGGTACTTTGGCAGATTATAATGATTATGCCGCAAGTCCAGCCACTACATTTCCACTGAGCAGGAATAATCCTGAAACCTTGTTGTTGAAGAATGTATCCAATTCATATTCATGGTTTTCTATGAGCCATGATTTACAAAATGTGTTTGCTAGTTCAGTTGGCGACCTTCGTTTTCAGATCTTGTTTAGTACCACTCAGGATCCTTTTGTTGGTTATGTCTATTATATGGGTGAATTTCTTGCCTTTGATACCAGAACAGTTGGGCCAACGGTTGCGGAAATGTACCTGATCCGTGCCGAATGTGAAGCCAGGGCTAACAATGCAGGTGGAGCAATGCAGGATGTTAACCTATTGCGTAAAAAGCGCATTCTTAAAGCTAGTTATGTTGATTTAACGGCTTCTTCTGCAGACGATGCATTGTTAAAGGTTTTAGCCGAAAGGAGGAGAGAGTTGTGCTTTAGGGGGCTTCGTTTGTTTGATCTGAAAAGGTTAAATAAAGAGCCGCGTTTTGCCAAAACACTTACACATAGTTACAATGGGGAGAATTTTGAATTGAAGCCCAATGATTATCGTTACTTGTTTCCAATTGCGCCAAAGCTAACAAATTTGAATCCAGAATTGGCACCAAACCAAAGGAACTAAGTCCTATTCAAAAAAAAAATAAAACCATAATGTTTTAAATAACGAAAAGATGAAGAAGTTAATTACAACTGCGCTTATCCTAATTCCTGTATTGGGATGGGCGCAAAATAATACCTATCAAGTAAAGGGTAAATTTGCAGCCGCCGGTAAAAACGGGAAAATGTACATCAGTTATTACAAAGGCGGAAAAACTGTAAGAGATAGCGCTCTGGTTACAAATGGTGTGTTCGAATTTAAAGGTCCATCAGAAGGTCCGCAACAAGTCTACATGAATTTTAATAGTAAGGAGGGAAGGGTTAAAGGTCGTACAGATGCAAGGTCGCTTTATTTGGACAAAGGCCTAATCATTATTAATGCTGTCGATTCTATCAAAACAGCAGTAATTAGTGGAGCTGGTATCAATGCTGAATTTGAAAAGTACACGGCAGTAGGCAAATCTGAAGAGGCATTGAGTAGTTTTGTTAAACAAAATCCCGATTCCTATTTCTGCTTTGAGGCTATGCAAAAAATAGCGGGATCGTATTTTGATGCAAGCAAGGTAGAACCATTGTTTAATGGTTTGTCAGCTAAAAACCGTAACTCTAAAGCAGGTAAGGACTTTGCAGCTTTAATAGAGGCGAGTAAATCTACTGCAGTTGGTCGGATGGCCCCAGAATTCACGCAAATGAATACGGAGAATAAAGCCGTTAAATTGTCTGATTATAGAGGTAAATATGTGCTTGTCGATTTTTGGGCATCATGGTGTGGTCCATGCAGAGCAGAGAATCCTAAAGTATTGAAAGCTTACAATGCTTTTAAGAACAAAAACTTTACTGTATTGGGCGTATCGGTTGATCAGGAAAGAGATCGTGAGAAATGGCTAAAGGCAATAAAAGATGATGGGATGCCATGGATGCAATTGGTAGATCCAAATCATGATGATCCTAAGGGGGCAGGAAATCTATACGCAATTAAAGCCATTCCTTCCAACTTCTTAATCGATCCGCAAGGTAAGATCATTGCTAAAAATTTAAGGGGCGAAGCCTTAGAAAAGAAACTGGCAGAAGTAATTAAATAAAATAAAATGGCCGGTGGTTACCGGCCATTTTTATTTTATTTTTCTAATGTCGTTTTTAAGGTATCTAAACCACCCTGCAAATCTTTACCCAGCATTCCTTCCATATCCATAAAAAGCAGCATGATGTTCATTGGGTAGGCCATTCTACCTTTAAAGCCCCATTTTACCTTAGTTTGGTTTTCGCCTAGAGCTTGCGTAGTCATGTAAGCAGCATCCTCAGCCTCAAAGGGCTCTTTAAAACGTAGCGTCATGTCAATCCGGTCACGCTCAGTTATATTTGTAATTTCTTGCTCGCCTTTCCCTACATTTTTATTGGTACTTTCCCAAGCCGAGATAAACCCAACAGTACCATCTGTACCAGTATAAGTCTTTTTTGAAGCTGGATCCAAACGATTCCAAACACTATACTCATCCTGATTTTTAATGTGTTTGACATAATCAAATACCACTGCTATTGGCTTGTTGATGGTAACTTCCCGTTCAACTGCGTAATCTTTTTTAACAAAGAGCGCAACAATTAATGCCAGAATTACAATCCCAACAATTAAGAGTAATAGTCCTTTTAAAATTTTCATAATATATTTTTGGTTTTTAATGAGGAGGCCTGGTTAATTACAAGTTTAGCTATATAAAGATGATTAAATTTTAGGTAAATCTCCAAACACATTTTTTAACGGTCGCTTAAAAAACAACGGCAGGGATATTGCATATTATTTTGTAGATATACCATTAACCAATTTTTTTTAAACAATGAAAAAGCACTTGTTCGCCTTGATCCTTTTGATACTTGCCTATCATGCAAAGGCCCAGGATTCCTCAGTTGTAGCCGCACCCACAGCAGTTGCTGTAAAACGAAGCGCAGTTCAATTGAACAGAACTCCTGAAGCATTGGGAATATCACAAAAAACAAGAGACTGGGTAAAAGCCATGACTAATCCCCCGATTAATATTGCGCTTTTTGCTGTGGATAGGCGTGAGAATGATGACCGGGCAAATTCCGATGTGATCATGGTGATTTCTATTGATCAACAAACTGGAAAAATTAAAATGTCGTCAATTATGCGTGATAGTTACGTAAATATTGAAGGACATGGTATGGATAAAATCAATGCAGCTTATGCCGTTGGTGGGCCTCAATTGGCTATAAAAACCATCAATCAAAACTTTGATCTCGATATTAAGGATTATATGAACGTTGATTTTTATAGCGCGGCAAAAATTGTAGATGCACTGGGTGGCGTTAATGTAAATGTAAAAGATCCAGAACTTCCATATCTAAATAATTACCTTAATGAAGTCGCTATATACGATAAAATACCTGCTGTGCATGTGAAAAGTGCAGGTTTACAGAAGTTAACAGGAAGACAAGCAGTAGCTTATACAAGGATCAGGGGAGTGGGGAATGGTGATTACGAAAGGACAGAGAGACAACGGTCTGTGCTGGTTGCTTTGTTTAGTAAATTGAAAAGCTCCGGACAAGAAGTGTTCCCTGTTTTTGCTTCGCAGATCTTGCCTAATCTCGAAACGAGTATGGCCAATATGACGCTTATGAGGTTTGCTTCAAGTGTTTTGAACTCGGAGAATAAAGTAATTGATCAGGCAAGGTTTCCACTTGATGGGCAAAGTGCGGGGAAAAGAATCAACAATATCTGGTATCTAACCGTTGATTTAAAAGCCACCACAAATTCGATTCATAACTTTATTTACAAAAATATGAAGCCTGTTGGCAAATAAAATTTGTTAAGATTTCTTATCTTTGTGAAAAGAGCGATTACAAGTTTATACGATCCAGCTACTTATGTTTAGACGATTAACGGGCATATTTATTTTACTTTCATTTTTATTGGTAAAAAGTACCTCGTTATTTGCTGTGGACAAACATCAGCAATACTTATCTGTTTGCGCATCGGAGCAAGAAACCGATGAAGTACCCGACCTTGAAAAAGAATGCAAGCAGTTGGAGATCATGGACGAAGATTACATTTCTCATCTAATTTCCAGTCCGTTTTTCTTTACGCTTTCCAGGAAATTGGTTCTTTCGGGTGTCGCCAATATTAGCGCTCCTTATATTTCCTTACCGTACCCGCCTCCCAACGGCCTTTAGTACGCATATTCCATCTTTGGGTTGTAGAAACTAACCCGCATGTCAGTATTTATACAATAATTTAATTTTATGAAATATATAATTTTCAAAGGCGCTTTTATGGCCCTTTTATTAAGCGCAAGTACTTTAACTGTAAGTGCTCAAAAAATTGACGAGCAAGAACTTAAAGTTAATATCGACAAAATTTCTAATTCAACGCAACATCTAAAAAATTTGGAGCCAGTAACCTTCAAATACGATGTAAATAAGTATAAGCATCTTAAGCTGCCTGCAGGTGAGCAGTATGGTTTTTTGGCTAGCAATGTCCAGCCCGAATTTCCTACAATGGTTTACGAGGCTTCAAAAGTTTATGAGTCTGGTAAAAACAACTCAAAAATTGCGAAATACAATGCCGTACAGACAGAGAATTTGATTCCTGTATTGGTAGCCGCAATTAAGGAGCAACAGGCCGAAATAGAGCTTCTAAAGAATGAGGTGAAGCTATTGAAAGCCAAAAGCAAATAAGAATTTTTCAGTTTAAGTGTTTTGGAAAGAAGCTGCCCCAAAAGGGCAGCTCTTTTTTTTATCCTTTATACATTTTTTCATAATATTCCTTGGCCATTCTGCTGGCTTCAAAAGCTGGTACCACATCCATGGCTGCTTTTTTTACCAGACTTAACCATTGCTTCTGGTCGTTATAGTAGGTTGGTACTACAGTCCGTTCCAACACATTCATCAGGTTGGTGTTCTCCTGATTGTCTTGTTCCTGATCTGGCAATCCATCAGCCGCTGGTTGAATTAGGAAGCTGTTTACATTGTCTTTAGCAAATTCTGGCACCCAGCCATCAGGCAAGGAAAGATTAATGCTACCGTTCATCGCTGCTGTCATACCACTGGTGCCCGAAGCCTCTCTGTACATCCTTGGATTGTTTAGCCAAACGTCGGAACCTCTTTTTAGTAAGGCTGATAACTCTAGCTCATATCCGGTAAGGACTGCACAATTTTTTAGAGGCAGTGCACGATTGATGATGGAATTAAATAGGCCGATTGCCCCAAAATCTTCTGGATAAGGTTTTCCTGCCCAAATGATTTGAACCGGAAATGCTTCATTATTAATCAAATTTAGGAACCTGTTCCAGTCCTGCATCACCAGGTCAGCCCTTTTATAACCTGCAAATCGTCTTGCCCAGACAATAGTCAATACATCTGGATTAAAAAGTTTGCCACATTGATTGGCCACAACTTTAAATAGATCGGCTTTCATTTCTTTTTTGCGAACTATAATCTCCTGATCATCACCAGACTTTATAGCTTTACCTATTGTGGGATCTTCCCAATATTTCTGGTTTTGAGCATTGGTGATAGAGATGATTTCGCATATTCCTGAGTTATGGCTCCACATGTCCCTGGCCACTTTACCATGTAGGGCTGATACTCCATTGGCTTTTCTGGCAAATTTAAGTGCAGCAAGCGTATAGCTAAAGTTATCGCCATCCATACCTAAAATCGACTTTACTTCATGTTCCTGCAAATGGTAAAAGAAGGACATTTCTTTAAGTAAGCTATACCTGTGTTCTTCATTGCCGGCCATTTCCGGTGTATGTGTGGTAAATACTACTCTCTTTTTTATTTCCTCCAGGCTTTTATGCTTGCTGTAGAGGTAAAAATTAAGGGACACTGAATGACCTTCATTCATATGGTATATGTCGGGAGGCATATTTAAAATGTCCAACAGCATCGCTCCGCCAGTGCCTAGTATGATAGATTGGGCAATACGGGTAGTTTCGTGGGGATCGTATAAACGATGGGTTATTGTACGTGATAAGAAGTCGTTCTCTGGGACATCTGTACTTAGCAAAAATAAAGGGGCAGTGCCAAATGTTTCTGGTTTCAATAAGTAGGCCCGGACGTGTACTTCAGCATCGTGCACCGGGACTTTAAAGGTGATACCCGTATCCTGTAAGAAGCTATATTGTTTTTCTGTATAATCAGGCTTCATCAACATATCCTTATCTCTGGATTGGTCGTAATACCCATATTTCCATAGTATTCCAATACCAAGTAGGTTCTGTTTCAATTCATAGGCACTCCTTAGGTGGGATCCGGCAAGGAAACCTAATCCGCCACTATATATTTTTAGCGCCTGGTGTACCGCAAACTCCATAGAAAAATAAGCCACCGCAGTACTATACTGCTGATTGGGTTCGTAACCGAAAATGTCTTGTTTAGATAGCATGGGTTTAATTTATAAAAATTAATACGAATAAAGGGCTTTGGATCTGATTATATATTAGGGACTTGTAATGATATTGTTTATTTTTCGCACATGAAAACATTGAAACCTACTGTAACTATTGAATACTGTCCAAAATGTGGCTGGATGCTTAGAGCTGCATATATGGCACAGGAACTGCTGAGTACGTTTACCGATGACTTGAATGGCGTATTGTTAAAGCCAGCGGAAATAGGAGGAACCTATGTGATCAGTATTGATGATGTCGTTGTATTTGACAGGAAAGAGAAAGGTCGTTTTCCGGAAGTTAAGGAATTGAAGCAATTGATACGTGATGTAGTGAGCCCCGAGAAAGATCTTGGTCATTCTGATAAACCATCTTAAATTTTTGTAGGATATAGCCACTTTTTGCGCTTAAATTAAGCTCTGAAAGCAGGTTTTTGTAAATAATCTGGCTTAAAACCAGCATGGTATATGTTTTCTCAATTAATTAATTGCACAATATATATCGTAGTCCTATATTTGCATCACTCTAAAAGGAAACGATTAGTGTAAACGTTCAAATAAGAATGTTGATTCCGTAGCTCAGCTGGTAGAGCATTACACTTTTAATGTAGTGGTCCTGGGTTCGAATCCCAGCGGGATCACAGAGAATAGTAACACAACGTACAAAAGCCTGCAATCATTTTGATTGCAGGCTTTTGTTTTTACCAAAACCTAAAATTCTCCAGAACAAACGGATCAATCCCAAAACTTGTGGAGCAGGAGTTAAAATTATAATTTTGTATTTCTATACCGTTTTATATTTATGCCATCAGCTACTGCATCCTTGCTCAGATTATTTCTGCCAGATTTTATACTAGAGAATTTTGAATTCAAAGGGGTTATTGAGGATAGTGAAACCTTCCATATCGAACTCGAAGAGTTGAATAATCCCCCCTTAGAATGGGATGGGATCAAAGTTTTGTCTAAAGGCTTTTTCCCTCAGATTGTAATTCAAGACTTTCCTATCCGTGGACATAAAGTGTTTTTTCATATCCGCAGACGCCGATGGCTCAATACAGAAACTTCTAAGGTGATTTATCGGAATTGGACTTTAGTAGAAAAGGGAACGCGAATGACTGGGGATTTCGCGGCTTTTTTAAAAGAAATCAATCGATACAGCACCGAGTAGCGTTGATGCCATCAGTTCATTCTATGGTGTAAAAGCTAAGAATCTACTTCGTCAATATCGTGATTACCTCAGTGACTTTAAAAATTGGGATCAGAAATCACATGCAAAAGAATGGCTGCTGTATCCTGAAAACCTAGGTGAACAGCTTTCTATAGACGAAACCAGTCTATCTCATGGTGAGCTTTACACCATCCTTACCAACAAATCAGCGAAAGGTAAGAAAGGCGCTATTGTTGCCATTGTAGCAGGCACCAAAGCCGAAACAGTCATCTCAGTACTGAAACGAATTCCAGAAAGAGCAAGAAAAAAAGTGACTGAAGTTACCCTGGATATGGCAGGTAATATGGAATTGATCTGCAAACGTTGTTTTCCGCAGGCAACCAGAGTGACAGATCGGTTTCATGTACAGAAACTGGCCACCGAGGCGCTACAGGAAATGCGGATCAAACACAGATGGGAAGCTATGGATCAGGAAAATGAAGCTATAGAAAGATCAAAAAAGACAGGCCGGCCATTTCAAGCGGAAGTACTCCATAATGGAGATACGATAAAGCAATTGCTGGCTCGTAGCAGATATGTATTATATAAAAAGCCTTCTGATTGGATAGACAGTCAAAAGGATCGTGCAGAACTCCTATTCGGAAGGTTTCCTGACCTTAAAACAGCCTATGGACTCAGTTTTGGACTTAGTCAAATCTTTGAAAATACAACAGATAAAGTCTTCGCCTTGGCGAGATTGGCCAAATGGCATGAAAAAGTACGACAAACGGGATTCAAATCTTTTAATACAATTGCCAGGTCGATACAGAACCATTATCAGACTATATTGAACTACTTTGATAACAGATCTACTAATGCTTCAGCGGAATCTTTTAATGCAAAAATAAAGGCTTTTAGAAACCTGTTTAGAGGTGTAAAAAACATAGAATTCTTCCTGTACAGACTAACGCAATTGTATGCTTAAAAACAGAAAAATCATTCTTGCTCCACAAGTTTTGGGATTGATCCGA
>NZ_FNEX01000021.1 GCF_900100435.1 Pedobacter sp. ok626
TACCCGCGTTGTGGGAGGCACATAAAGTAGTTTATCGAATTAGATAACATTTGTTATAGCGCATATTTAACCAGATCACTGATTAAACCTAAATCAGACAAGAAATGGTTCGAGAAGCGCCCAGTTGGGTCCACAAACAAAAAAGCCGTTTTTCGATAAGAAAAGCGGCTTTTTTTGTCTACACCTAAATCCCAGCATATAGACCTGTGGGAACTGAAACATACCATCGTAACAGCAAATCTAAGCCAAAATCATTTTCTTGTTATTCCTGCTCCACTCGCTCCAACTACCCACATACAATTTTGGCATCTCTAAACTCGCATAGTCCATCGCTAAGAGTGTATGACAAGCGGTCACACCAGAACCACAATGCACAATTACATTTTCAATTTTATAATCAGCTAGCGCTTTTGAATATTTTTCTTTTAGAATTTCAGGAGCTAAAAAAGCTCCATCAGCATCTAGATTCTCAGTAAAAGGAATATTTATTGCGTTAGGTATATGACCAGCAATTAAATCTATAGGTTCGGTTAAACCTGCAAAGCGATTCGCATCACGGACGTCAATAATTAAATGATTATCACTGTTGCCAGCAACCTCCACTTCATCTATTTCTGCCAATGGCAACTGCCATTCTGTAATTGGATATGACTCTGCCGGTTTCGCTGATGGAACCTCAGCATTCACAGCAAAGCCGGCTTTAATTGCAGCAGCATAGCCACCATTCAAAACCTGAACTTTTTCGTGACCTATTGACTTTAACATCCACCAGAATCTTGCCGCAGCATTAGATCCGTTTTTATCATCATAAACAATTACATGCGTATCTTTTGTAACACCGTATTTCCCTAAAAGCTGAGCAAAATGGCCAAAAGTTGGTAGCGGATGCCTACCACCAAGAGCGAAATCTTTAATATCGGCCAGATCAGTATTTAAATCTAAAAAAAAGGCGCCATTTAAGTGTTGCTCATCATATCTTGGTTTCGATCCTGCACTTACATCAAAAAGGATGAAATCGTTTTTATCTAGTATAACCAATTCCTCAGGTTGTATAATTGATGATAGTTTCATAGCATTTTTTTAATTGTGAATATATAAAAATAGGATTACTTATGTAGCCTGATAGACAACGAACTTGGTACCCTTATTGGTGTTAATTTTTTAAGAAATTACAGGATTCTATTACCACTTCGGCTCGTTTCCCGAAAAGTTACATTTATGGTTTTACGGATGTGCCCAAATATTTTGAAAAAAAACCATTGGTAATGTCAAATAAAAAAAATGAATAAAGAATAAAAGAGCCGGGAATAATGATGTAGGGATGCCAAAAATACAGATACCGCCAACCATAGCCACGGCTTTCATTTATATAGGTATAAACCAATATTCCTGCTGCCAAACCAATCAATAGTAGCAGCCCAATCACAATAAGTACTATGGTTTTGGTATTCCATTTCACCCCCTGCTCGTCAATTCCAATGTCTGTAGATTTAAATTCTCTGTCCAGCATAATCCCAGTGGTATTGCCCTCATCAAAGCGGCGTTGATATGACTTTAAGTCCGCAAAATCAAACTCCTCCGAAACCGTTCCTTTTCTTTTTCCCCCATGCTCTAACAATCGAATAGTACCATTTTTTTTCAAAAGAAGATTAATCAAAAATTGCTTGATGTAATAAATAAATACGATGAACCAAAGTGCTGTACCAAGGCCAAGCAAAACGAATGCTTCGCTGGCAGATGTATTAATCATCTGATAATCGCTTTGATGATGATTTCCTGCGTAATGGAGAATGAGTGGTAATCCAATCGTAAAAAACAACAAAAAGATGATCCAAAATATACTAAAACCATTCCAAAATTTCATAGAAACCAGTTTTTCAGAGATTAAAATAACGCTTTATTTTGTTAAATATAGGTAATATTTTATTCGCGAAACGTAGAATTTTATATGTAAACAGAGTTTATTATACCTTATCGGGTATAACTTGATGTGTTGTAACTTAAATGTATTTTATTTCATTAGCAGATTATAAATTTTAGATTTGGCGATATGCAATCATCATTATTACTACTGTTTTGTGTGTTATCCATATTTGCTAAAGCCCAGGAAAAACCTGCAGCCTACGCCTTGGATGAGGAGTATAATTTATGGAACTTCCGGAAAGCAGATACCGCTTATATTTTTGCAGATCTAGCCTATATCCGTGACTACCCAAATCTTGAGGCACGAGTAATTGATTCTTTAACACAAGGAAATCAAGTTATCATTAAAAGCGCTGCATACCGTGGTAATACCATTAGAGGCTTCTATGCCCCATGGCATGAGGTTATTTATATGAAAGATAATCAACAAAAAAAAGGATTTGTTTGGTTAGGGCTTTTAGCTCTTAATGGTTCTAAGAATAATGAAGGGGAATTGTTTATTTGTGGTTTCAAGAAATTTAGACCTTCTACAGCATATTCTTCCTCCTATTATGAATCGGAATTGAAAATTTTCGATAAAGAACAAGTGTTCATTACAAAAGAGATTTTCCATGCTAATATAAATGGTCAGTCGGGAATAGAGACCAAAATATTGCCTGGAATGGGCTTACAAAATATCAAAAATATTCACCGCTTAGGTTTTCTAGGCGAAGCATGTGGCATTGCAAGTCAGTATTATTACTTTGCCTGGAATGGGACCAACCTCATTCATTTTCCCGAAAAAATGTCTGTGTCTGATGCCGGTGTTTTTTATCACCAGGAGAATATCTTTTTCCCGTCCGAGCACAAAGGTGATCCATCAATGATCTACAAAAACATTATTGAGGCCGAAAATACCAGCGAGAATCTGGATGCTCCAAAATATAAAGAAACAAAAAGTCAGAAAAAATATACTTGGGACGGAAAGTTTTTAAGTGAAATCATAACAATGAAATAGTATTTTTTTAACAAAATCGGCTCTTTTTGCAGGAGCTAAGCGTGGTACTTCAATCAAATCATAATTTAAACATTCATAAGTATCTTTTATTACATGATATGTTTCTTTAGCTAGCTGAAAATCTTGTTTTCGCTCACTATCCATTTTATATATTTCTTCCCAAGGAGGGAGGATAAAAACTATTTTATTGTATCTGTACTTATTTACAATGCGATCTAAATTCTCATCATAATCAAAGCTCATTAGGCATTCATAAGCATAGGTGTCTGGAATACCACGGTCAAAAAAATAAAGATCAGGGGCATCTAGTAGTTTGACATAATCCCGAACAGAATGTGAAAGCATTAATTTAGAATATTCTTTTGCATTTTTCCAAGGTAGGGCCTGGCCATTATTTTTTAATTGATCTTTGATAATCTCTCTGGCTATTTCAGGAATGCAGTTCATTTGCTTCTTTTGCAACTCATTTATTAAAGTTGTTTTGCCAACTCCTGGGCCACCGGTTATGATGTGAAAATTGTTTTTTATAATCATATTATATGTTTTTGTTAGATAGCTTTTTTCTATAAAATAATTAGAAGGGGGAGTATTCCGTTTGAAAACAATGGTTCTGGAATTACCATATGAAGATTTAAAGGCATATACTCGTTCAATATAATAACCCATGTGGTCTCGGATAGAAATTATAAATATAAGACAGCAGTTTGCTGTAGATCTGACTCCTAATTCTCTAGAAAGATGTCGGCAAGAAACTTTTGTTGTTTTTCTTCATCCCAGATTTTTGAAACTGTAGAAAGATTATACCCATATCCATTTTTTGCACCTAATAAGAAAGTGGTTGTTTTATATTTTTGACCAGAAAGTTGCCATAAAATATAACCTTGATCTGATTGATCTTTAAACAATTTACTATTCAAGCCTTTTTGTGTCCAGTAATCATTTTCCCATTTATAGTATGCGCTTGAAAATTCCTTATTGCTATTGTTTTTGACGTAAAAGTCAAATTTGTTCTGTGGCGCTTTCGCGATGATCAGCAAGGTAGAGTCTGCATTTCTAAAGAAATGTTGTTTGCTACTTTGATTATATGCTATTTTATGCCACTTACCAGGAAAAACGATATTTCCATTGGGTATTATCACTAAAGTAGTTTCATCTTTCTTTTTATTGTAATTGTCTGCAATGATGAGTGACCGTTGTGATTTGGCAATACTAAAGACCGAAATCAGCAATATCGTGATTATGAATTTAAAAGATTTCATTTAAGGTATCTTATACTAGTATTCGTTTATGTCCTAAATATAATTATTTTTCCCTTCACGCGGAATGCATCTTCTGTGTTTGGCATTTGTATATACCAGGCCTACTTAATTCTCATTGAGCAGCATCCAGGAAGTTCCGAATTTATCGCGGAGCATGGCAAAGCGGTTGGCGAAGGGAGTTTTCTCCATTTTCATGAACACTTCGCCTTCACTGGACAATAGGCTATAGATGTGTTCAGCTTCTTCCGGTGTCTCAAGAACTAGTGTTAGGTAGACACTGCGCATGGCTTCAGTATGAGGGATATCGGCCCCTCTCACTTTTGTGTCACCTATTTACGACAAAAATAGGGTGTATCTCTACCTTAATTTACTGTGAGTTAGCTTTTGATGACAGGGAAAGGTCGATATGATCCTTCGCCGTTTCTTTTTGGCTGGGTCGGAATGAATTTTTGACATTTCGAATCTGAAATTTTTTCATTTTTTCTGCAAAATTTTCAGATGATTCAGGTTAAAACTGCTTTGGCATTTCATTGGATATACCTTGTACGAACACGAAGTTCAAGTTTAATTAATTATAAGTTTTAATCATTAAAAATCAACTTAAGGAGGACAGACCTATGACACTGGTTAAATTTAATCCAAATGGCAATGTGAAGAAAAATGGCCTGATGACTGGCTTTGATGGCGTTTTTGATTCTATTTTCACTGACACTTTCTTTTCTGATCGAATGATGGCGCGTGTGCCTGCAGTCAACATCAGTGAGAGTAAAGACAACTATCATCTGGAGCTTGCGGCTCCGGGTCTGAAAAAGGAAGACTTTAAACTTTCTTTGGAAAGGAATGTGCTGAATATTTCTGTAGAGCGGAGTTCGGAAGACGGTGTTCAGGAGCGCAATTATAATAAACGGGAATTCAGCTACAGTTCGTTTGTGCGTTCTTTCACACTGCCTGATGCTGCGGATGAGAATGGAATTGAAGCGAAGTATGTGGATGGGGTATTGTGCGTTGATATCGCTAAACGTGAGGAGGCTAAAATGCAGAGCCGCCAGATTGAAATCAAGTAATGCGTTTTTGATTTATACCAATACAATGAGCTGCCTTCGGGTGGCTCTTTTATTTCAATTTGTTTATTGTTATGGAAACAAGCTATGAAATATCTCTGAACATGAAAACACTTAAAGGCATCGAAACTTATGGTTGTTTTCACCTTGGTAATGACGAGGCTTTTGCCCGGAGGCTTTACGCTTCCCTGCTTGCAGACCATGAGGTCTCTGTTGATTCGGTGATTACTATAGATTTGGTAAAGCGGGAGGGTGGTGTACCTTTCCCTCAGGGGCTGCGGCATTGCAGTTATGAACAGCTTTCAGCGAATATACGGCTGATCACCAAAGAGGTCTTCAAATATCTGAATTTGGATATTTAGGTGTGAATTTGTTGTGTGTTTTTTGTCCTGGTTAGCCAGGCTTTCAGAATTTTAGTAACCATTGGCATCACTACCCATGTCAATATGCCGACCATGAATGTGGCAGTTATGAGTAACCTAAATGGTGTTGGCAGGTCTTTTAGTAACGAGCCGGTAGCGTAATACAGAAAAAGGCTCGTTGGAAATACGCCGCATAAGGTTGCAATTGCCATCTTCCATCTTGGTGGTGGAGTTGAGGAACGAAACCATGCCTCCAGACCTGTTAGTTGCCTGTAGACAGCCGGTTCAGTGAGGGTGGAAGCATAGGCTTCCCAGCTGTTGAACTGCTCAGAATTATAAAATGCATCCCGTTCTTTTTCGTCTTTAAAAGTTCTTAAGATGCCAATTTCGTTAGTGTCCGCCCCTGGAAAGGAGGAAATGATTGCTGCCCCATGCACGCCGTCATGGATAAACGATTGCCCTAGAAAATTCCGTAGGGAATCTTTGAATTCCTGTTCTTTCCCGGGAAGGATTTTGCGCGTGATTGCAACGTGTATGGCCATGGTTTTCCATAGCATATTGTGCATGGACTTAAATTTTTTAAACATTGTAGTTATACAGTTGCAATTTTCATGATTAATTTTCGTCCTTTCGTTTCATTTTTACGGAGAATTTGATGCGCTTTCTCTACCGTAGTTACATTTAATGCCCCAATAACTTCAATTTTGGGCGCCCTTATAGATCCATGTTCTAGTAATTCAGCGATTTTGTTTAAACCATCTTGATAATAATCGAATTTTTTGATGAGGGATGGGGCATAGTTCGATATGTTAAGAATAGTAGTGCCATTGTTGAATAGAATTTCCCTGGATTCAGTAGTCGAAAGGGCAGTTACATCTAAATATGTACCATTCACTTTTACAAGCCTGGCAGAAGTTTCAGCCATTTTATTTCCAACAAGGTCGACTACAAAATCAAATTTCATTTGCTGGTTAAATGATAATGCTGATGATTCGATATCGGTCGTTTTATAATTGATGATTTGGCTCCGATGGAGGCCAATTTCCATTAAATCGGCTACACTTTCCTGATTTCCTGCTGTTACAATAAAATTCTGTATGCCATTATACCAAAGTATTTTGATCAGCATGGTGCCCACGGCGCCTGTAGCTCCCGATATAAATAGGCTATCTGTTTTCTTGACTTTCATTCTGTTAAAACATTGCAACGCGGTTAAACCTGCAGAAGGTGTTCCTGCTGCTTCTTCAAAAGAAACTGAGTTGGGTTTAAACGCAACAATTGTCTCAGGAACGCAGATATATTCTGCATAGGTGCCATTGGAACCCATATTTCCGGAACCACAGAATACCGCATCCCCAATCTTAAAATCTGTAGCCGATGCTCCAACGGCTTTAACAATACCAGAAAATTCCCTTCCTAAAATAGGAGAATGTAATAGTTTTCTTTCCATTTCATTCTCCCGCATTTGATAATCAATAGGGTTAAAACCTGAGGAAATAATTTTGATAAGTAATTCATTTGCTAAGGGTGATGGCTCAGTTATGGTTTCCAGATGTAACTCGCCTAGATCATTTAATATAATTGCTTTCATTTTACCTGATTTAATAGTCAAATGTAAAGCCATTATGATTTACATTTGTCATGGGTATATTAGAGGTTAGTACTTACCTATATGAAAGCACCATGGCAATGATAAATGAGAAAGGTATACTTAGGGAAGCTAAGTGTACCGAAGAGTTAATCGCAATGCGCGATAGTCTTGAGGTATTGGGAGGTAAATGGAAACTAATGATCTTAAGGTTTTTAACTAATAGAACAGATCATGTTATTCATTTTAATAAAATGGAACGTGAAATTGAGGGAATATCTGCGAAGATGCTGAGCAAGGAACTGAAGGACCTGGAAACAAACCTGTTAATTAGCCGAAATATCCAGGAAACCAGACCTGTTACGATAGCTTATGCTATTACAGAATACGGAAAAACGGTATTACCTGTTACCGAAATGTTGGTTCAATGGGGCCTTAATCACCGCGAAAAAATCATTTCGTCAATTCAACCTTAGTACGAAAAATCAATATGTGTTAACGTTTAAATCACCAGCGCTTTGACTTTTCTGTTATTTTTTGAAAATCTGTCTTGGTTGGAATGGATTATTTTCAGTTTGATATCTAATACATTTTTGTATTTGTTTTCGATTGGGGTTTACCTTTTTATTGATAAAACCTGTTCGAAGCATAAGATTCAAACGACTGATCATCCTTTTCTAAAATCTGACTTGTATGTAAGTTTTTTAACCTTATTTCTCAATAGCGTCGTGATGTTGATTGGCGTTTATTTGTGGAAATCTGGATGGATTACATTAAACGAATCTAAAACTATCTTGACACTTCTTATTGAAACTGTAGCCATTATCTTGGTGATGGATCTGTTGATGTATATTTTCCATTACCTAGCGCATCATCCGTTTATTTATAAAATTTTACACCGCAAACATCACGAACATAAGAGTACTAATTTCTTGAGCCTTTTCGTGCTGCATCCACTTGAAACCTTAGGTTTCGGATTGATGATGATCTTTGTTTTTATGCGGTATGATTTTTCTATTTTTTCCATTACGATTTATCTGTTCATCAACTTAACTTGGGGAACTATCGGTCACCTAAACCGAGAATTCTTCCCAAGATGGACAGAACAATTATTTTTAGGGACTACAAAATTTCATAACCAACATCATTTAAACGAAAAAAGAAACTTTGGGTTTTATACTTCTATTTGGGATCGAATATTTGGAACGCATAAAGCTTAATTATAAACCAATTTTAAGCTCACTGATCAGTTGATTATAAAGCTGTTCTTTATCACTGGGTCTAAAGGTATTAGCATTAACAACCTTTCCTCTGCTGACTAAAACATAACGAGGTATGGCGTAGCCATTCTTACCAGCCCAAAATTTGTTCTTTAGGTCTTGTAATAACGCTTTATTGGTTCTGATGTGCCAACCTTCTAGATTGTAATATTTAATCATGGTTTTCCATTGTTCATCGGCTTCATCCTTATCTGTAGAAATGAAAAGTATATCAATGTCTTTAGACGTGAGGAACTGCTCTAGGTCTTTGTTATACCGAAATTCTTCTTTACATGGCCCGCACCAGGTTGCCCAAATATCTATAAAGACGGTTTTATCCTTAAATTGGCGAAGCAGCTGTTCAAATGAGTCAATCTTCCCATAATCGGCTATTATTTTTTGCTTTTGATTTAAACTAGTTTTTTTTACTTTATTAAATGCCTCAATCTGCGTTGCATGGGTTTGTAAATAGGGGGTGAAATGACTGCGAGGGTATTGCTTCTCAAAATCATTAAATAATTCAAGCAAAACAGGCTGAAATTTATTTTGCATCATTTCGTTCTGTAGAAAGCTTGCCATCAGGTATTCTCGCATTTTTCCGCTAAAGGTTGTTCCAAAGCATTGATACTTATACTTGAAGTAATCGTTTTCATTTTTAATATCTGACTTAATGCCTCTCTTTTGGGCTAAATAATATTGTAAATAGGTAAATACGTAGTAGTCGGCATGGTAATAAAAATCCGGGTTAAATGTATCCTGGATATTTGTTAACGGATGTTTTTTATAAGCATTTGTCCACATCGCATCTAATTCACTATTTAATTTTTTAGTTTCCGAAAAAACAATCATAGGAATGGCGGCCTCTATAATGACAGCATTAACATTCAAATAATTTTGTACCGCTTCATAAAAATTTAAAGAGATTTTTTTGGCGACCAATAAATCAGTAAAGGGTTTTAATTCTGCTTCTTTCTCTTGTTCAATTCGCTTTAGTAAGGCTACAGTATTTGTGTCATTTTTATAAAATGTCCTTGCTTTATCCTGATAAAATTGATTATCCCTTTTTGAGAAGAGAATTATCCCTTCCATATTTCGGTCTGTGTGCCTTAAAACATCCTTTTTGCCATAATCAAATACTATATTGGTAATTCCTGGCTCAATAATAAATGGATACCCATTGATTCTCAGCCAGGTAGTTTTATTAACTGTCAACGTATACTTAATTATACTGTCGATGCCATTTTTTTGCTCATCAACAGCTTCGGGAAACCACGTGCCATCAACCGGATGTTGAATTCTGACCTTGTTATTACTGGCATTTAAAACCTTAATTCTTAGTGTAGCTTGCTGCGCCTGTAAAATAAAAGGCATCAAACTAATGGTAAATAAAAATAGCAGCTTTTTCATAGTGTAAGATAAATAAATCAAGTGATGGATTAATTCAATCAGATTGTTTATGATTATAAATATTATTCTATTTAATAATTTCGAAACATTGGACGTTTTTGGTCTGGTAGAAATATTTGGAGAACTTCCGGATGTCATCTCAAATTCGTTCGCCTATATTGTAAAACTATAAATTTATAGTCTACCTTTGCCCCAAAATGATCAACCGCTTAATTGCTATAACCCTACTTTTAGCATTGATAAGTACTAACTTATCACGGTTTTTCGTGTATGCTGAATTTAAAGCCAATCAAAAATACATTGCCGCGGCACTTTGCGAGAACAGAGACAAGCCACAAATGCATTGTAATGGTAAATGTTACCTAATGAAAAAGCTTAAAGAGGCGGAAGAAAAAGAAAAGAAGCAGGAGGAGGCCAGCCAGAAAAAAGGAGGTCAAGATGCATTTGTTCTAAACAGTCCTTTGATCGTTTCGTTTTACGAATTCACTCCTAAAAAGAAAGAGCCGGCTTTCATTTCTTTCCAACTTCCTAAAATCAGTTCAGAAATACTTCATCCTCCACCTGCCAAGGTTTTTTCTTAATCACAGACTTATAATATAAAATGTAATCAGGTAATGCATATTCCGATAAATGGAATTGTATTGCTTGGCTTTTGCGTAACGTACATTATTGTAGCGTTGTGCGCTTACTAAATTTAATGGAGCGTTCGTAATTATCGAAAATGCTTCATCATCATAAATTATATACTTAAAAATGAAAAAATTATTATCTATCATAGGTTTATCTGCTTTATTATTTACTTCATGTTCAAAAGACAATGACACCATTCTTGTAGAAGCAGATGGTAAAGTAACAGTTTCTTTTGATGCCGTATTCGGGGCTCAGGATTTTGCGTTGAATAAAGACTTTACTTCCGGAACTAAGACCTTTAATTTCACTAAATTCAGATATTGGGTGAGTAATGTTGCCCTTGTAAATAGTAAAGGCGAAGCGTACCAAGTACCTAACTCATACTTTTTAGTAGAAGAAACCAGTGCAGTTCCTGTTCAGGAAGGAGCATTTACCTATCCGGCTACTAAGCGTGAAGATGTGGTTCTGCCAAATATCCCGCTGGGAGATTACAAAGCCATTAAATTCTCTATCGGTGTAGATCAGAAATACAATGATAATCTAAGTTTGCAAACAGCTGAACTTTCTCAATTAAACGGGATGACAAATGTTTCCTGGATGTGGATGACCAGTTATATTTTCTCTTCTGTAGGAGGTAAGGTGACTGAAAATGGCACATCGAAAACCTTGTTGGTAGAGACAGGTTTAAACGCAAATTACAAAACAGTAACAGTTGATTTACCTCAGGCAGTTAAAATTAGCTCTGCTAAGGAAACAAAGATCGTTTTGAATGCTGATGTGGAGAAAGCCATCGACGGTGTGGATGTGGTAACCAATCCTGTTGTTGGTGCTTCAAAAGCAACGATAATGGCCGCAGTAGCAACCAACTATTCTACAAAAGTATTTTCAGTTAAATCAGTAAACTAATCCAATGACTGGTAAGATCGCATTTTTGCGTATTACTGTCTGTATTCTTTTGCCGACTGCGGTTTCATCCTGTAAAAAGGATGTTCCCCTCGAAGAAATCAATCCGGTACCTCATGCTGTAAAGCTGGAGGTACCGGGTAACTTCCCGACAGTTGAACAGGATTTGGACAATCCTTTAACCGCTGAAGGTATTGAACTGGGCAGAATGCTTTTCTATGATGTGAGACTTTCTGGCAACAACAGGATTTCCTGTGCCTCTTGTCACCGTCAGGATCTTGCTTTCACCGATGGGCTAGCTTTGAGTACGATTGGTGTTTCTGGAAAAATGCTTGACAGGCATGCTCCTGCACTATTTAATCTGGCATGGGCAAAAACAGGATTGTTTTGGGATGGTGGTTCAAAAAACCTCGAATCTCAGGCATTTGGACCTTTGACCAGTGCCGATGAGATGCATCAGGATCTTTTGGTATTAGAGGCTGAACTGAAACAGGTTCCAGATTATGTAACCAGGTTTAAAAAGGCTTTTAACGAAGATATTAAATCTGTAAATGTGGTTAAGGCATTAGCACAATTTCAACGTACGCTGATTTCCGGTACTTCCAGATATGATAAGTACAAAAGGGGAGAAGCAGGTGCCAGCCTTACAGCGACTGAATTGCTGGGTATGAACCTGCTGAACAGTAAATGTAAAGCTTGCCACAGTGGTGAATTGTTCACAGATGATGGTTACCACAACAATGGTATTGATGCAACATTCAGCGACGATCATGAAGGGATATATCAAGGCCGTTTCCGGGTGAGTTTTGATCCGAATGATATGGGCAAATTCAAAACACCTTCACTAAGAAATGTAATGCTCACTGCACCTTACATGCATGACGGCAGATTTAAAACCATTGATGAAGTATTGGATCACTATGAGTTTGGGATTAAAATCTCCCCCACCACAGATCAGTTGCTTTATCAGGATCAGACGGGCATTCCACTGTCAAAAATAGAAAGAGAGGCTATTATTGCCTTTCTGGCTGCGCTTACCGATCATGAATTTATCACAAACAAAAAAATGAATAACCCTAATCCATAAATTATGATACCTATAAATGGAAAAAAAATAAAATCAATGCTGCTGTTCAGCTTTATGCTGGTACTTGCGGCCTGCTCTAAGAAAGACAATCCTACGCCAGACTTTCAGGAAGAAAACCTTGCGCCGCTTTCGGTTGAATTCGACAATATTGTTGGAGAAAGGACATTAACTTTTGACAATACAGGCAGTCCTTACAAAAATGCAGCTGGCGAGCCCTTTACGGTATCCAGAATTCAGTATTTTATCAGCAACCTTAAGGTAACCACAGCAGCTGGAAATACCTATACCGTAAATCCAGACAGCAGTTATTTCTTGATTAAAGGTGATGACAAGGCTACCCGTTTTGCGAAGGTGAAAGTTCCCGAAGGCGATTATACCAATTTAACTTTCACATTAGGTGTGGATAGTTTGCGCAGTACCATGCCGATAGACAAACGTACTGGTGTGCTGGATCCGGCAGCGGGTGGTGGTATGGAAGATGGTGGCATGTACTGGGGATGGAACGGCGGATATATCTTCTTTAAATTTGAGGGTAATTCGGCGGTCATTTCAGATAACGTAAATGGAGATCCTACAGGTAAGAAGCAGATGAAATACCATATTGGCTTTTTTGGTGGCTACAGTGCACCAACATTGAATAACATCAAAGTTATTAATGTGGATTTAAGGACAGCGGGAATCGCTAAAGTGAGAAAAGACCGCCAGAGTAATATCCATCTTTTTGTAGATCTGATGAAGGTATTTAACGGTAAAAACGCTTTTAAAATAGCAGAGAAACCGAACGTGATGTTCGATGATTTTAGTGCTAAAATTGCGGCCAATTTCCCGGAAATGTTTAGGCATGACCATACTGAAAATTAAGTAACATGAACAAAAAACACTGGATCGTATTGTGTCTTTCTGGCCTTTTTATTTTGGCCTGCAAGAAAGACAATCCGATTAAAGAAGAGATAGAGCAGTTCCTGGGTTTTCGGAAGCCAGCGAACTTTCCTGAGCCTGTATATAATCTGGCCAATAATCCGGTTACCAAAGAAGGTTTCGAACTAGGTAGGGCTTTGTTTTATGAGCCTAGACTTTCACGAAATAATACCATTACCTGTGGTTCCTGTCATATTCAATCTTCTGCATTTACGCAGCATGGTCATGATGTGAGTCACGGTATTGATGATCGATTGGGAACACGTAATTCGCCGCCAATTATGAACTTGGCTTGGAATAAGGCCTTTATGTGGGGCGGTGGGGTTTATGATTTGGATCTGCAGCCGATCACACCCATTACTACCCATGAAGAAATGGACGAAAATCTGGAAAATGTGTTGAACAAGATCAGGGCACTACCTAAATATACAGCCATGTTTAAAGGTGCGTTTGGCACCGAAGAGGTCACAACTGCACGTTTCATGAAAGCCTTGTCTCAATTTATGCTAATGTGCGTCAGTAGCAATTCTAAGTATGACAAGGTGATGCGTAAGGAAGCTGGTGCAGCCTTTACTACAGATGAGCAGGCAGGCTATGTACTGTTTAAGGATAAATGTGCTTCCTGCCATTCCGAGCCTTTATTTACGGATGGTTCTTTCCGTAACAATGGTTTGGGAATTAGCACGATCAATGACAAAGGTTTATACGGAGCAACGCTGATCGAGACGGATAAGTATAAATTTAAAGTGCCCTCCTTAAGGAATCTGCAGTATACTGCGCCTTATATGCACGACGGCAGGTTTTTATCACTGGCTGGTGTGCTGGAGTATTACCATTCAGAAGTTCAGGCTACGCCTAATTTGGATCCGGTATTGAACCAGAACGGAAAGCTAGGCATCGCACTAAAAGAAGATCAGAAAGCTAAACTTACCGCATTCCTGAATACCCTGAATGATACGGAGTTTATCAATAATAAAATGTTATCAGAACAATAGATATGAAAAAGAAAATAATGATTGCACTGGTTCTGGTTATCACTGGTATAACTGCTACCCGTGCATGTGACATTTGTGGCTGCGGCGTTGGGAGCTATTATTTGGGTATTTTACCGGAGTACAATAAGCGTTTCATCGGCTTGCGTTATCAACATAAAACATTACGAACACACCTTGGCCCTTTCGGAGAACGCACGCCAATAACAGCCGATGAAACTTACCAGAGTGCAGAGCTTTGGGGAGGCTGGAATTTTGGAACCAGATTTAGGGTGCTGGCGTTTCTGCCTTACAATTTTAATAAGCGGGAAAGCCAGACTGGAAATGGCACTAAGACAGGTTTAGGAGATATTGCAGTAATGGGATATTATAAACTATTTGACCATAAAGGTACTTTGGGCGAACGCTTATTGGTTCAGTCTTTATGGATCGGTGGGGGAATTAAAGTGCCCACAGGGAAGTATGAACCTACAGAGCGTTTGGCTGTAAGTGAATCCCCGAATAATTTCCAGTTGGGAACCGCCAGTACAGATTTTACCCTTAATGCGGCATATGATATCCGCTATAATGATTTGGGACTGAATGCCAATGTCAACTACAAGATCAATACAGAAAACAAATATGAATACCGGTACGGTAATAAATTCACTTCAAATTTACTGGTTTATCATAAATTCAGGGTCGCTCAGAAAGTTACAGTTGCGCCTAATATTGGCGTACTATATGAAACGGCTGAAAAAGATGTGGAAAGTAAAAAATATGATGTGGCTGTTTCTGGGGGCTACTCTTTATCTGCTGTTGGCGGTGTAGAGGTTGCAATGAAAGGCCTTTCAGTCGGTGCCAATTACCAAAATGTACGGTCGCAGAATCTTGCAGGAGGCAGAGCATCTGCTGGAAACCGTGTCATGGTTCATATGTCTTTACCTTTTTAAAAAATAAAATTTTGTTGAAGATTTTATTTGATTAAACACGATCCTTAGTGTTGTGGCAATAAGATAGGCACTTTGGGGAAAATAAAAAAAGCATTCAAAGAGCGCGCGCCTTTTTGAATGCTTTGGTATTCCTGTAAGCTAGACTATGGGCAAGTAGCGCTTCCTTCTGCAATGCAGAACTGTAGTGAGGCCGGATTTTCGAAGCTTAAAAATTTAATTTTCATTGAGAATTAATTTAAAGTTATGGTTTACAAATGGTTAATTTGTGAAAAATAGATAATTTACATATGCCTTAGGTATTTATGACTCCAGACAATTTACGCCTTAAAGAAGTCGCTATTCTATTTTTAAAATTGGGGTGTATTGGCTTTGGTGGCCCTGCTGTTCACATTGCCATGATGGAACAGGAAGTAGTCAGAAAACGAAAATGGCTTAGCCAGGAATATTTTTTAGATCTGATTGGTGCTACCAATTTAATTCCAGGGCCAAATTCCACTGAAATGACCATGCATATTGGGCAGGAAAGAGCCGGATGGAAGGGACTAGTGGTAGCAGGGCTCTGTTTTATTCTTCCGGCAGTAATTATAACCGGAGGAATTGCTTTTGCCTACCAGACGTATGGAAAATTACCCGAAGTACAACCATTCTTATATGGGGTCAAACCTGCTATTATCTCTGTTGTAATTGCTATGATGCTTTCATTATCAAGGAAAGCACTAAAGTCACTTGAGTTAGGTTTGATCGGGATAGCTGCTGTTATATTGGCTATTTATGGGGTTAACGAGATTTATATCTTGTTTGGCGGTGGACTGATCGGGCTTTTAATACAGGTCTTAAAGAACCGGAAAAGTACTATGGAAAGTTTTATTCCACTTATTTTACTACCCGGATATAGGGGCGGATCCGCTGATTTTAATTGGAAAATATTTTGGATCTTTCTAAAGATCGGAGCTATTTTATATGGAAGTGGCTATGTACTTTTTGCGTTTCTGGATACAGAATTGGTGAAAACAGGACTTTTGAGTAAGCAGGAACTAATTGATGCCATCGCGGTAGGTCAGATTACACCAGGGCCTGTCTTTTCCGCGGCTACTTTTATAGGTTGGCAATTGGGCGGATTTATGGGAGCGGTTGCTGCAACCATAGGAATCTTTCTTCCTTCTTTTTTATTTGTTACTTTTTCAACTCCGTTAATACTTAAACTCAGGGAATCTAAAATGATGTCGGCCTTTTTAGATACAGTCAATATGGTCTCTATTGCATTGATTATAATTGTCTGTATCGAAATGGGCAAAGCCGCTATCGTGGACTGGCGAACTATACTTATTGCAATTGTTGGCTTCACTGTTACGAGCAAATTTAAACGCCTTAACAGCGCCTTTGTTATACTCGGGGGAGCTGGATTAGGATATGTTCTAAGTTTGATTTAATTGGTTAATAAATTGGCTTAATCCGATTATTTTTCCGTTTTCATGTAGTAATGAGGCTGTTTTTTCGGCATATTCTTTTCTGTTTAGTAAAACAACACAAGAATCAGGTTCTGTTGATCTTTCAATGGTGCTTAAATCCAATGTTTCCATAACAAGGTTGCCAAGGTAAATACTGTTGCTTAAACTTCTTCTGTCATCTGCAATAAAAGACATATAGACATGAAGTTTCATACCTTTTAGTTCTGCAGGTAATTCTAAAAAATCTGTCTCTTCTGTCATGCGTGCACCAGAAAACAGGTAATATGATTTTCCTGTTTCTTCTGCATAAACCAACAACATTGCACGTGCGCCTCTGTCGCTCCAGTTTAATGCGGTGTCGTAAGTCCAGTTAAAACGAACGCCATTGCCTTCGGCTGTTGCCTCTGGGTTTAATGGCAGTTCGATGGTTCCCTGAGTTAAACGCGCTGCAGCGTAGTTGATGCTGATGTTAGGATATTCGCCTTGAACTGCATGTAAGAGTTGGTAGGATTTCGCTGCATTGTTGGGCGAAATGGGTTTGCCCTGGGCAGCTTCTTCAAAGCCTATTCGAACATAATCCGTCATACTGTTGACGAAATTATTCACTACTTCCATTCTCTTCCTTTGAATTTTCTCTTTTGGGCTTGGGGGACTCGTACGCTTTCTTTTCTTTGACCTAACATAAGCTACTCCATACCTTACATAACCCTCTACTGGACCGAGATTACCATTGAAGCCACCCAAAATACCGTTATTAATTCTTGCCATAGTTTTTTGTTTTTTTTCTAAAAGTATGCACTAAGCTGTTGATTGTCAACTCGCATGCTTTTGATTGCTTGCACTTTAAAGCAATTTAATTCACAATGTATTAACGGATGTTAAGCGGATACTACTCGGCTCCAGTCGGGCAATGTCCGAGTAATGTCCGGGTAAATGCCGGGTATAGGCCGGGTTTATAGGATTAACTGAAAGGAAACTTTTAGACTGAAATCCTTGGTTGTAACATTCTAGTTATGTAATAAAAAGTCAGCTTTTGTTAACATTTGTTAAAAAAAACACTTCTATCATCGTCACAGTAAATTCAAATATTTGAATTGCTGTTAGCATACTTTAACAATTATTTATATTTATCATATGATAGAAACAAAAGGATATGCAGCGCAAAGCGCAGATACAGATTTAGCTCCATGGGCTTTTGAACGCCGCGAAGTTGGCCCGCATGATGTACAGTTTGATATCTTATTTTGTGGCGTTTGTCACTCAGATCTGCATCAGATTAAAAACGACTGGTTTCCAGGTATATTCCCAATGGTTCCCGGACATGAGATTGTTGGACGTGTAGTTAAAGTGGGTGACCATGTGAAAAAATTCAAGGTCGGTGACCTTGCTGGTACAGGATGTTTGGTGGACTCTTGTCAGGTTTGTGAAAACTGTAAGAAAGATCTGGAACAGTATTGCTTAGAAGGTAGTACAGGTACCTATAACAGTTTAGAAAGAGACGGTAAAACACCAACCTATGGTGGTTATTCTAATACTATAGTGGTTAGGGAAGAATTTGTATTACATGTGTCAGACAAATTAAACTTGGCTGCTGTAGCGCCTCTATTGTGTGCTGGTATTACTACTTATTCTCCTTTAAGACATTGGAAAGTTGGTAAAGGTCATAAACTTGCCGTATTAGGCCTTGGTGGATTGGGCCATATGGCTGTCAAATTTGGCGTTGCATTTGGTGCTGAGGTAACTGTGCTAAGCACGTCACCTAAAAAGGAAGAAGATGCAAGAAAATTGGGCGCCCATAATTTTGTAGTTACTACAGATGAGGCACAGGTCAAGGCAGCAATGGGTACATTTGACTTTATCCTGGACACTGTCTCAGCAGAGCACGATTTTAAAATGTACTTATCTCTATTGAGAACCGATGGTACAATGATCTGTGTAGGTGTTCCATCTAAACCAGCAGAAATCCCGGCTTTTAGTTTGTTGGGCGGCAGAAAGAGTGTTGCAGGTTCTGGTATTGGAGGTATTGCTGAAACTCAGGAAATGCTTGATTTTTGTGCAGCGCATAATATTGTTTCTGAGATAGAAATGATTGATATGAAAGATATTCATACTGCTTATGAACGCATGGAAAAAGGCGATGTACGCTATAGGTTCGTAATCGATATGGCTACATTATAATTTTTTTGTTTGAGCCCAGCTAGGGCGAAGCTTAAAAGCCGTTTTTCGATAAGAAGAACGGCTTTTTCTGTACAGACTTATGTTTAATCCATCGCTATAAAGAAAAGGTCCCTACTTAGATAATCGCTCAACAGCTTCTTTAACAGAACCCAGAAAATTGACCTGCCTGCCTTTATTGCTTTCGAAGATGAAATCCTTAATAGACTGCCCTGGATACTTACTGAAATCACCAACTATTGCCAATTGTACCCTGTAGTTGGAAAACTTTTGCAGGATTTCACCTGCGATACCTGTTTTTAGATCAAAAAAATCAGACGTAATGTTTGGCTCATGGATAATGATTTTGTCAAAGTCCTGATAATATAAATCGACCATTAGTTGCAGACCTTCTTCTGCATTGGTCACTATAACGGAATCGGAAATTACTTCTGCAATTTTTACGTCTTCATTTTGGTGAACTTCTATTTTCATGGACGCTAAATTCTACATTAAATGTTAAAAGACAAAGCGAGTTCTTTTGCAGCCTTCTTGTTTTTTATATCTTTGTATCTTATGCAAAGACAACTATTCACATATTATAGTTTAGCGATTGGAATGATTGCCTGATTCCGGGTGTCTTGTTTCTAAAGTTGCTTACTTGGTTTTTCTATATTACCAACAGTGATTTGTATGGAACAAACCATTCGGATGATAGAGAATTAAGCAATTTTATTTCATCACTTTAAATTATATGTAGTGAATAATTTATCATTATATGGTTGGAACGACAGTCTGTTTCAACTTAAACAAATCTCGCAATACAAACATCTTTTTCATGGTCGCGTTTCTGCAGTAAACAAAACTAATTATGAAGTTATTGCCGAAAACGGCCTGCTGGTATGCGAGCTAAGCGGTAATTTACTATATGGAAGCTCCTCATTTGAACTTCCATGTACAGGAGATTGGATTATCTTTCAACCTTTTGACGATAATAAAGGAATAATCGTTGATGTTTTACCGCGTAAACATACACTGTACCGAAGAAAGAGCGGTACAATATCCGATAGGCAGGCTATTGCATCCCATATTGATAAGGCATTTATCGTACAAAGCCTTGATGCAAATTTCAGTGTTCGCCGAACGGAGCGTTTTATGGTCCAGGTGTTAGAGGAAAATATTCAGCCTGCATTGATACTTACTAAATCTGATTTGGAGTTTAGTCGCCATCAAGTGGATGAATCACTGAAACATATTGCCCGCCAAATGCCGATATTTTTCACAAGCATTCTTTCTCCCGAAACAATACTTCCTGTGCGTAAATTTATCCACCAGGGAGAATCCATCGTATTTGTGGGATCATCGGGGGTTGGGAAAAGTTCTTTAATCAATGCATTGTGTGAACGGACAGTATTTTTTACATCTGAAATAAGCAAATCCTCAGGCAAAGGGCGACATACCTCAACCCGAAGAGAAATGGTGCTGATGGATGATGGGGGTATTTTAATAGATACGCCTGGTGTAAGAGAATTTGGTTTAGCTTCTGACAATCCCGAGGTATTAGCAGATATATTCGATGTTTCTGATTTTGCAGGATCCTGTCGTTTTGAGAATTGTACCCATGTCGATGAACCCGGCTGTTCGGTTGTCGAAGCTGTAAACAATGGTCTTTTGGAATTGAAAGTGTACAGTAGTTATCTCAAGTTGAGAAAAGAATCTTGGCATTTTTCTACTTCAGAACATGAAAAACGTAAAAGAGACAAGTCTTTTGCTAGAATTTCAAATGAGGCTAAGCGGTTAAAAAAACGCTGATCTTTTTATCATTTAGTACAGGTGTTTCACTATCAGTTGAAACACCTGTACTAACCATTGAAAAATTTAGAGTAAGTGCTGCCGATATCCAGTCAAACTCATGCCTTTTTGCTTCTTAAAAAACTTGTTCAGGTGACTGCCGTCTGCAAATCCGAATTCATCGGCCAGTTCATTGATTCGGAGGTCGCTGAATTTTAACCGCCATTCGATCAGTCGGATCCTATAGCTAGCAATAAATTGCTGGATGGTTTCTCCGCATTGTTTCTTGAAATAAATACCCAGGTATGCCTGGGAAATCCCAAAAGTCTGACTTATCACAGCCGCAGTCAGTTGATCTGGCATAAAAATATGGCGCTCGATATGGTTGATGATCTGGAGTATGCGCTTGTCTGTATTGGTACGGACGTTTTCAGGCCTTATCTTTGAAATGTTCCTTGCCGCGATAACGATCAGTGCATTTACAAGATTCATATCCAGATCCTGTTGGTAAACACCACCCAGCTTCATTCCAAACAGCATCGATTCGACAATCATTTCAACCAGCCGGCTGTCGTCCTTGCAGCGCATTACGCAACCCGATAGATGGGTGGCATAGAAGAGCAGACATTCCAGGTGGTGAATACTTTTCCATGGATAGCTGCGAATGTAACTGTCGCTAAACCGGATCAGCAGGAACTCTGTTACTTCGGTGATCTCAAAAGTATGTCGGTCGTTGGGCGTGAGCAGTAACAAATTGCCATCACGGTAGGCCATCCGGTTGCCATTGATGCAGACGGTGCCTTTACCAGAAATGAGGTACACCATTTCAAAGAAACTATACTGTCGGTCACCCAGGGGGCAGTGATCAGTTTTGAGGTATTCCAGCTCTACCTGCTGGTGCATATTTTGTTTGACCATAATACAAACATACCTTTTTATCATAGAAATGAACCGAATAGTCCTACCTTTTTCGGTCTACTTTTGTTGAAAATGACCTCAAAAATAAAAACTATGTTTAAAGACAAAAAGAATACACTGACCCTGGCTGCCGTTTGCCTTTCCTCACTGATGTTTGGATTGGAAATATCGAGTGTGCCGGTATTATTGCCAACGCTCGAAAAATTATTAAAGGGCAATTTCAGTGATGTACAATGGATCATGAATGCCTATACCATTGCTTGCACTACGGTACTAATGGCATCCGGCACGCTTGCTGACCGTTATGGTCGCAAACTTGTTTTCATAGCGGGGCTAGTCCTTTTTGGTGTAACCTCCCTGCTTTGTGGGCTGGCCACGGCAATGCCACTGCTCATTGTCGGGCGTTTTTTGCAGGGCCTTGGCGGCGGGATTATGCTGATCTGTCAGGTCGCAATTCTCTCTCACCAGTTCCAGGACGGGCGCGAACGTAGCCTGGCCTTTGCCGCCTGGGGGATTGTTTTTGGAGTAGGGTTGGGCTTCGGGCCCCTAATTGGGGGTATGATCCTCACATTTTTAAGTTGGAAATGGGTGTTCCTGGTGCATGTTCCGCTTAGCCTGCTTACCCTAGGACTTGCATGGGCTGGAATACGGGAATCACGGTCGGCTCAAATACAGCGGCTGGATACCTTAGGTATGATCAGTCTTTCCCTGGCTGTTTTTGGACTTATTTATTACATTACTCAAGGACCCGCAATGGGATTTTTAAGCTTTTATGCGCTACTGATCCTGGGGGGATCTGTAGCTTGTTTTCTGCTCTTCTTATATGCAGAAAAGACAAGCGTTCAGCCGATGTTTGATTTTACGGTATTTAAGGTACGGGACTTTTCCGGGGCCATTATCGGTTCTGTGGGCATGAACTTTTGTTTTTGGCCCTTTATAATTTACCTTCCTATCTATTTTCAGGGTGTATTGGGTTACAGTAGTCTTATGGCAGGTACGATGCTGCTGGCCTATACTTTGCCTACATTAGTGGTTCCGCCACTGGCCGAGCGACTGCTGATGAGGTACCGTCCCGGTATTGTGATCCCATTAGGACTTTTTATTATCGGATTAGGATTTATACTCATGTGGTTTGGCATCCGTGTTGCCCATATAGGGCCATGGACTATGATACCAGGTATGTTGTTGTCTGGCATTGGACTGGGACTATCTAATACTACAGTTACCAATACCACCACAGGTGCTGTGAGTGCGGATCGTGCAGGTATGGCTTCGGGTATAGATATGAGTGCAAGACTGATCACCTTGGCAATCAATATTGCTCTCATGGGATTCTTGTTAAGTAAGGGGGTGTTTACCCATTTAAAGATAGCATTTTCAGGAGCTTTGGATAACCTTCAGCTCCATTCAGCGGCAGAAAAAATCGCAGCAGGTAATTTTGCGGGCCTCCTGGAAAAAAATCCCAGGATTGCAACTCTAGATCCTGCTGGCGATATTACACATCATGCATTGGCTGGTGGCTTTCAACTGCTGACTTTGTTTGGCGGAATTGGAGTGGTTTTCCTTGCATTGGTCAGTTTCTTTATATTTAAGCCGCGATCAGAGAATGAGTTAAATTTAACAGTAGAAAATGAAAAGCTATTCCTTCCATGCAACGATAGAAATAATAGGGATTAATCCATACGTGCAAGTCCCGGAAACTATTTTGACCGAAATTTTTATTCAAGCAGGTAAAGATAAAGGACATATTCCAGTTACTGGGACTGTAAACAGTTTACCGTATCAACAAACCTTACTAAAGTACAGTGGTCTTTGGCGACTTTATATTAATACATTAATGCTTAAAAATTCTCCCAAACGTATTGGAGAAAACATTGAAGTGACTATTGAATTTGATCCGTCGGATAAAACAATAAAGCCACATCCTAAGTTTATAGAGGCATTAGAAAATAATTTAGAAGCAAAGTCTAAATTTGATAGTCTCAGCCCTTCAATGCAAAAAGAGATGGTAAGATATATTTCTTCGTTAAAAATAGAGGAAAGTAGAACTCGAAATATTGAAAGAGCTATTAGTTATTTACTAGGTAAAGGTTCGTTTATAGGAAGAAAATAAAGATATTGACGGGCTGAAAAAATGCGCTATCTTTATAATCGAAGAATTTTGTATACTATGAAAAGATATTTTTTACTCCTTTTATTATTCACGACATTATCGGGATATGCTCAAAATACGATCAATAACTACAAATATGTATTGGTGCCAGAGCAATATAGTTTTTTTAAAGAAGCGCATCAGTATGGTCTAAACAGCCTTGCTAAGAATATGCTGGAAGAAAAAGGCTTTACAGCCTATTTTGATAATAAAGATTTGCCTACTGAGATTGCTAACAATAAATGTAAGGCATTGAATGCCGATCTTATTGAGAAAAAAGGGATGTTTACCACCACACTTACACTGATCCTAAAGGATTGCCAAGGTAATGTGATTTTTAAAAGTAAGGAAGGTAAAAGTAGAGAAAAGGAATTTAGCGCTGCCTATAACGAAGCTTTGAGAAATGCCTTTGTCTCTCTAAATGAACTTCCCTATACTTTTACCGATGAAGCTGTAAAGGTTGAAAGTGTAAAAGCTCCAGTAGTTGTTGCAGCCCCTGTAAATAGTCCAGTTGCCGTTGCAGCAGCAGTAGTTGAAAGTACCGAAGCCTCAGGGACACTATATGCTCAGGCCACCGCAAATGGCTTTCAGCTGATAGATACCACGCCGAAAAAAGTGATAACTCTTTATAAAACCTCGGTGCAGGATTGTTTTATTGCAGATAGTGGCCAATCCAAAGGAATCGTCCTGAAAAAAGACGGGAAATGGTTTTTCGAATATTATAACAACGAAAAATTGGTTTCTGAAGGTTTATTGATTAAGTTTTAGTGTTGAGAGAGTAGATATGGCTTCAGGTTTTTTTGCGATTTTAGATGATATAGCTGCTTTAATGGATGATGTCGGGGTGGCAGCTAAAGTGGCAACGAAAAAAACAGCGGGTATTTTGGGAGATGATTTAGCCGTGAATTCAGAAAAAGCTACTGGCTTTCTATCTTCAAGGGAATTACCTGTGCTTTGGGCAATTACTAAAGGCTCTTTAATTAACAAGCTTATTATTGTTCCTATTGCATTATTGCTAAATGTATTTTTCCCGGTCGCCATTAAAGTTATTTTGGTTTTAGGCGGGTTTTATTTGGCCTATGAGGGGATGGAAAAAATAATAGAATATTTTTTTCATCGTTCAAAGACAGGCCATGAAGTGGTTGCAGAAGCTAAAGAGGATGGCGCTGATGCCGAAAAAGCAAAAGTGAAATCTGCAATAACAACTGATTTTATTCTATCCGTAGAGATCGTAATTATTGCATTAGGAACTGTTTTGGAAGAAAGCCTAATGTTGCAGATTTTAACAGTTTCCATTGTTGCCCTACTAGCCACAATTGGTGTTTATGGCATCGTTGCAATGATTGTAAGAATGGATGATATTGGCTATAAATTAATTAAACGTTCCAATAATAAAGGCTTATTTGCAGGTCTGGGACTTTTATTGGTCAAATCCTTGCCTATTATTATCCGGATCTTAAGCGTGGTTGGAACAATTGCTTTGATCTTGGTTGCAGGTGGCATTTTTGTTCATAACATTGAATATTTACACCATTTAGTTCCTAATGTAGCTTCGATAATCAAAGAATTAGTGATAGGAGTGGTAGCCGGATTAATTGCGATAGCAATTTTAACAATTGGTAAAAAAATAGTTTCCTTATTTAGGCGTGATGTGGCTTAAATAAGGAAACTACTTTATTAAATATGCTGGTTGAAACTAATAAGTAGGCTTCCAGATTTTAAATCTATTCTCATTTGTTCCTCCGATTTCTCGAATAACAAGACACAAATGATCTTCTCTTTGAGGGAAGTATTTGTCAATGATAAGTTGAGTCTGCTGTATTAATTGTCCTAGATGTTGTTCGAAATCTATGTTCTTAACGTTTAAGATAACCTGGTTCATTCTAGCAGAGATGATACATTCGAAGGTAAATTCTTTTTTGAGCGCTTTTACTACTTTTGATCTCAGTTTTTTCATTGAATTCGGACTATTATTAATAAGGTTAATACATCGAACTATTATCAACTTTAACGCTACCTGATTTGAATAATTGTGTTGAGAAATGTCATTATTTCATATCGTGGTTTGCATCAACAATCTTCTAATATAAGGAAAATTAATGGGGAAAACCATAGTCTGATTGTTGTACAATTTTTTGGATTTCTAAGTAATTCATTAGGATAGATTCTAGCATTATTTAGTTAGTGCTAATTTATCAATATTTATTTGTCTAAATTAATTTTTAGATTAACCTAACTTTTGTATGTTTGTGAATGAAACAATTATTACACTAATGAAAACAAAAGTTACGTTACTAACATTCATCTTCGCAACAGCGGCTTTGGTTGCTACGGCCCAGACTACGCTCTTAAAAGGGAATATTATCGATAAAAATGGCGAGGCTGTTGAATCGGCAACCATAATGATTCCTAAGTTAGCGCTTAAAACCAAGGCCGATAGTACAGGTTATTATGAGCTAAAAAATATTCCATATGGAACTCATCAGTTGGTGGTCAGCTATATCGGTTTTAATACCAGACATCTACAGGTGAAGGCCAATATTGAATCGCTGATTGTGGACGTGGAGCTGACATCGTCTATAAATACTTTAAACAGTGTGGTTGTAACCGGTACCAGGACAAATCGCAGAAGGCTGGAAAGTCCGGTAGCTGTAAATATTCTGGATAGCAGGACGTTTAATATCACCCAGTCTAATACACTTGCTGATGGTTTGTGTTTTCAGCCTGGATTGCGGATGGAGACTGATTGTCAGACCTGTAACTATTCCCAGTTACGTATGAACGGGTTAGGAGGCTCTTATTCTCAGGTCCTGATCAATAGTCGTCCAGTATTTAGCTCTTTAATGAGCCTATATGGATTGGAGCAGATACCTGCGAACATGATTGACAGGGTTGAAATTGTAAGAGGCGGCGGATCAGTTTTATATGGTTCTTCTGCTATAGCAGGAACGGTAAATATATTAACAAAAGAGCCTAAAAAAAGCTCTTTTACTTTGTCCAATAACAGTTCGCTAATTGCTGGAAAAACCTGGGATCACTTTTTTAATGCCAATTTAACATCGGTAAATGAAGCACAAAATGCCGGTGTTTCTTTTTTCGCTTCCCACCGCGACCGTAATTCGTATGATGCCAATGGTGATGGTTTCTCCGAAATGCCCATGTTAAAAAACAATTCCTTTGGTTTTAATTCGTTTTTCAAATTAACTCCTCAGGATAAACTGGAAATAAATGGCTGGAGTATTTATGAAGAGAGAAAGGGTGGAAATAAATTGGATCTTCAGGCCGATAAAGCAGATCAGTCGGAATACCGGTTACATAATATCTTAGTTGGAGGTTTTAATTATGAGCATCAATCAAAAGATAAGAAAAGCTCTTTTAGCGTGTATGGCTCTGCCCAAAACACGAAAAGAACACATTATACTGGTATTGATCAAATTGATGCCTGGGGACGTACTAAAAATTACTCCATGCAGGGCGGGATTCAGTACAACTATACTGCAAGCAATTTTCTTGGTGGAAAAAACACCTTTACTACTGGCTTTGAGAATCAATACGAATATACCTTTGATGAAATTAAAGTTTATGAATACCTGATAGATCAGCATGTAAATTTGTTAGGTGCCTTTTTACAGAGTGACTGGGAAGTAACCAATAAGTTTACCTTGTTGTCCGGACTGAGATTAAACAAATCTAACCGCATCGATAAGCTTGTGCTTACCCCAAGGTTGAGTACACTATATAAATTAAATGCGGAAACTCAATTGCGTGCATCTTATGCCAGGGGGTTTAAAGCCCCCCAGGCTTTGGAAACAGATATGCACATGGCCTTTGCCGGTGGTGGGGTTTCTGTGATTAAAACCGATCCAAGTCTAAAAGAGGAAACCTCAAATAGTTTTAATGCTTCTTTAGATTTTAATAAAGCAAGTGAACATTTTATCTATGGCTTTACTGTAGACGGTTTCTTTACCCGCTTATACAATACCTTTGTTTTGGAAGAGGTAGGTGAAGATCAGAATGGTAACCAGCAGTTGTTGCGAAAAAATGGAGGCAACTCTACTGTACAAGGGCTTACGCTGGAAGGTAGATTGAATTATGACCAAAAAATACAACTGGAGACGGGGATAACCTTCCAAAAATCCGCCTATAAAGAGGCTGTTTCCTGGTCATCTGAACTGCCGGGGACCAAAAAATACTTACGTTCTCCAGATCTTTATGGTTATTATACATTGAGTTTCTGGCCTCAGAACCGTTTTAATGCAGTATTATCAGGCGTGTTGACTGGTCCAATGAAAGTTCCACATTTTGCAGGTGCACCTGGTATTGAAGAGGATGTGCTAAATACTTCAGCTACATTCCTTGAAAATAATCTAAAGCTCTCTTATCGTTTTACGTTAAAAAACATCAAACAAGATCTTCAATTTAATATTGGTGTTCAAAATATGTTTAATCAATACCAAAATGATTTTGACATCGGAAAAAATAGGGACAGTAACTACATTTATGGCCCCGGAAGACCAAGGACATTCTTCATGGGATTGAAATTTGGATTGATGTAGATTATGTCAGCTGCAAAAATGTAGTTTATACACCGAATGGATAAGTTTCTGGTATTTGGTTCCCATCGGGTTTAATATGTAGCGGGTGCAGGGCTGTCGTCTCATCAAGGTATATAAATGCATCATAGCGCAATGGCAATATCGTTGGAACATAATTTCCGTATCGCTCATGCAGTGGGTTGTATACCACGCCGATGGCCCTGTGGTCGATATGATTTTCCAATAGCTGAGGATTTCCTGAAAAATTATTCATGATTAATAGTTTGTTTTCATTTCCAGCCTGATGTAATAAATATTCCCAGCTATCTTTTCTTGCATCAGGCATTTGCATGGCTTGCATGGGAGCTCCCCAGCTGGTTCCTGCCATTACCTTTCCTTTGTATGAGCCGAAGCCTACCAACACGACATCTTTATCTTCATACTGTTTTCTCGCGAGTTCTCCTGTGTTAAACATACCGGTTAAAGCCATGTCGGTTGCTCGTGCATCACCAATATGGGTATTGTGCTGCCAAACGATGGCTTTGGCATTTTTACCATGAAAGGTTAGCAAACGGTTTAGTGTGTCGGCCATATGCTGGTCACGGATGTTCCAGCTATTTGGGCCACCCCCGATCATGGCTCGATAATATTTTTCGGCATTTACTGCCACCAATGCATTCTGTTCGGCACTTCATGTAACACCTTAAATACATTTTTACTATCGGTATCATATCCTTTAATAAAACGGTTCAGTCGGTAACAATCGGGCCAGTCGCCCTCTACAGCAATAAAATTAAAGCCTTTTTCTTCAATTAATTTTTTTGAGAGTTGAGCTCTCCATGTGTAGTATTCATGCGTGCCATGACTGGCTTCCCCTAGCATCACGATTTTTGCATCCCCAATACGGTCAAGTAATGGTTGCAGATCCTTTACGTTCTTCAATGGTTGGGCATGCTGGTTTATAGAATTTAAGATACCAGTCTCATCTAATGGATTTTTTTCCTCGAAATAATGTCTCATCTTATTTTTTTATTCAGGCGATTATTTTTAGGGTAATTAGTATAAAGTAAATACATTTTGGATTAATATATGATGATGATAATCATCTGTTTACGTGATTGCTGTCATGCGTGTTGAACCATCATGTGGTTAGTTTTGTAAGGCTTGAGCAATGCATAAAAAATAGCCGGACTAATTGATTTTATAATTAATGCAATGGAAGTGAACTATCAAAATGAAGTAAGTATACCTGTTGATGGTATAAGGCTAAAGGGCGATTTGTTGATGCCGAAAGAAGCAAAGGCTATCATTGTTTTTTCGCACGGTAGTGGTAGCAGCAGGTTGAGTAAAAGAAACCAGCAGGTCGCCAAATACTTGCAGGAGTATGGCTTTGGTACCTTGTTGTTTGATCTGTTGACTCCAGAAGAGGATAAAGATTATAACAATCGTTTTGCCATTGATTTACTTAGCGATCGCTTGGTAGCTGCAACAATATGGCTTAAAAAACTTCCCGCAGCAAAGGGTGCCAGCATTGGTTATTTTGGCGCGAGTACTGGCGCAGCATCCGCATTAAAAGCTGCGGCAAAGTTGCCAGAGATATTTGCAGTGGTTTGCAGAGGCGGTAGGCCCGATCTGGCCATGGAAGATTTAGCCTTGGTAAGCGCAGCAACTCTTTTGATTGTAGGTAGTTTAGACCTGGAAGTGCTCGATCTTAATAGGGAAGCGTATAAGGAATTGCAATGCGAAAAACATTTGGAGATACTTGAGGGTGCTACGCATTTGTTTGAAGAACCAGGTAAACTTGAAAAAGTGGGAGTGTTGGCCGCCAGGTGGTTCAAAGATCATTTAATGGCAGTTACGGTGTAACAACCTATTTGGGATAGAAATTAAAACAGAAGAGGATGTTTCATGATAGAACAGAGGCTGGTCGACTACTGGCCGTCAAACTCAAAAAATACCAGAATGATTCGGGCGTTATTCTGGCTGTGCCGAGGGGTGGTGTCCCTATAGCTTATATCATTGCTATAGAGTTGGGCTTTCCCTTGGAGGTTGTTCTTACCAAGAAGATCGGGCATCCCAGGCAAAAGGAGTATGCCATTGGTGCTGCAAGCCTGTCGGATTATTTTGTCATACCCCATGCAGACGTTTCCGAGAAGTATATTGAACAGGAACTGTTGGTTATACGTGAGCGGCTTAAAGAAATGTATAAGAAATTTATGGGGGATAAAACTCCTGAAAAGATAAAAGGGAAAACAGTGATTGTTATTGACGACGGAATGGCAACCGGCAATACCCTGTTGGAGACAATAAAACTCATTCGCAGAGACCAGCCAGGTAAAATTATTATCGGCGTTCCGGTAGCATCGAAAGAGGCTGTCGAAAAAGTATCGCCTGAAGTAGATGAATTGGTAACACTATTGGTTCCGGAAACATTTTATGGAGTTGGGGCCTTTTACGAAAATTTCAATGAGGTTACGGATGAGGAAGTGCTATTTTATCTTGATAAATTGAAACGATTGCGAAAAGCCATTTGATACAAAATCGGTTTGGATACATTTTGGTTTAAAAATAAGTATATTGGGGTGCTTATTTCTCTTAATCATCTTTGTCAAGATTTCATGTCTCGTAAATTCTTCCTTATTCTATTCTTTGCCTTTTGCCACTTCTCTTTGAAAGCCAATTTTACATTCACAGCTAATGCTGCGGAGGCCTATAAAGCAATATTTGATCTTAGGTTAAATGATGCAAGAAGGTATATCGCAGAGGAAAAAAAGAGTAATCCACAAAATGGTATAGCTATACTCTTAGATAATTATGTGGATTATTTTCATTTACTGACCTCAGAGAATAAGGCAGATTATATCAAGTTTAAAGACCGACGCGCACAAAGGATAGATGCTTTAGAAGATAATGATGAGAATTCAGCATATTACTTGTTTTCCCAGGCTGAAGTATATCTGCAATGGGGTTTGATTAAAGCAAAGTTTGGGGATTATACTTCTTCGACGATGGATTTTAAAAAAGCGCAGAGCCTACTTAAAAAGAACAATGAAAAATTTGGCGCTTTTCTACCCAATCTAAAAAGCATGGCTTTAATTGAAGTGGTATTTGGGGCCATTCCCTCTAACTTAAGAGGGATAGCTGGTTTTTTAGGTGTTAAAGGCGATATTTCGGCAGGAGTAAAGCGATTGGAAACCTTTAGATCAAATATTAAGGGGACAAAATATAGTTACTATAATGATGAGGCGATTTTTTTATTATGCTTTATGGATATAGATCTTTTGCACAAGAGAGATAGTTATACGAAGCTCAGTTCTTTTCTGGATGATATGAGTGACAAGAGTTTACTAAAAGCGTACTTGCGGGGTTATGTTGCATTTAAGAGTGGAAAAAACGATAAAGCGATCTCTTATCTGGAGAATATTCCAACATCTAATGTATATATCGAAATGCCAACTGTTCAGTATTTGTTGGGTAATGCCAAATTGTGCCGAATGGACAAAGATGCGCCTGCTTTTCTGACCAATTATCTGAAAGCGTATAATGGTACAAATTACATTAAAGACACCTATTTAAAATTGGCCTACTACTACCTTTTAAAGGGGGATATGCTAGGGTATTCAAATTACCTTAAACTTGTTCGTACTAAAGGATATGCAACTGATGAGAAGGATAAACAAGCATTGAAGGAGGCGAATGACGTAAAGCCAGACGTTGATCTTTTAAAAGCCAGGCTTTACTTTGATGGTGGTTATTACATTAAGGCTTTAGAACAAATTAAAGATAAGTCCCAAGCTGAGCTAAAGTCTTTGCGTGATCAGATAGAACTTTATTACAGATTAGGTAGGATCTATGATCGTTTGGATACCTTTAATCAAGCTGTGTTAAACTACCAGAAGGCAATCAATTTAGGTAAGAATGAAACATTCTATTTTGCAGCCAATTCCGCTTTGTTTTTAGGGATGCTTTATGAGCAGAAAAATAATGATGTTAAAGCTAAATATTATTACAATATGACCTTGGGTATGAAAGGGCATGAATATCAGAATAGCATTGATACACAAGCCAAGGAAGGACTCACAAGAATTAAGTAGCTGGGTAGGGTATAGGCTCTTTAGTAAACCTGATATTCTTTTCGATTGATTTGCGGTGATGCAGATTTACCTGCTGTTTTAATGATTCAAAATCAAACTCTTCGTTGGTGCCACAATCCAGTAGATTGTAATACAGGGATGGCTTTGTGCTTTCAAAATACTCCATCAGATTGCTACTCCAAATGAGTTGACATTTCCCTTTTACTTTAGGAACGATCTGCTTTAATCCATCCTGGAACTTTATGTGTCGTACCAGGCTACTTTCCAGATTCCCTTGTGGATAGAATAGTAACACGTTTCCAGGTTTAGACAGGATTTCTGTAGCATATTCGAAGCTTTCCATAATGGAGCGTTTTCCGGGGTCGACAGAGAAACTGCCACAGTATCTAAGCCATTTGTTTTTCTCCATCTGCTTTTTCAATGACATGATGTATAGCCGCTTCATTCCGTCTTTTTTTCGGAGCGCCTTATCGCAGAGGTAATAGGCCAAAAGTCCATCGAGGAAACTGAAATGATTACACATCAGTAGGTAAGAATGATCAGGTTTGATTTCAATATTCCTTAGAATGATCTTGTTGAACCGTCTTTTAAATAGCCAGCCAATAATCGTAACTCCACACTTAAAAAAAAACGGATTTAAGGGTTTTGCTTTAATAATCATGATAGGGAAGCTATTAATTGATTTACAAAATTCTGATTGATCATTTCATGACTTTCATCTAATACCAACACCTTTCCATGTTTGTATTTGGCAAAGAAGGTTTTTCCGATAGATGGCTGAAACATTTTATCATACCGCCCAAATATAAATATACTTTTGATCTTGTGTGCCGTTAATGATTTAATCAATTGCTCTTCGTTAGTTTCCAACAGTCGGAGATAGGTGAAACAGGCATATAAAGCAAACCTCATCTCATAAGTAACTACTTCTTTATGAAGAATGTCCCGGCTTTTGACATCAAGGAGTCCAAGTGTTGTACAAAAGTTTATGATTCTGATCATCGCCCTTTCACTGAGCATCAGCTTTTCCAGGATCTTATTACCCGCTTTGTTTTTTCCGAAAAATCGGACTAGTTTACCGGGATTTATGGAAGATGGTGCCGCTACAATATATTCCTTGACCATTGCAGGCAACTCTTCAACAATTGTTGTCGCATAATGGGTACCCATCGAATATCCGATTACAGAAAAGGATTCAATTCCTCCCTGTTTACAGAAAGCGCTAATCAATGCGGCAAGTTCCTTTTTTTGCAGTCCTTTTTTTATGGTCGCCAGGCTTTGGTCTTTCAGTTGCGTCTCCTTATGGAAAAATAGATCAAAACTCCAGAAAGTATATTGATGTCCAAGCTGATTGGCAATCTGCTTAAACTGTTTTCCATGCATGCCAAGCCCATGAAAACACAACATATGTTGTGTTCCAGTTCCAAACTTATAGTAGTGTAGTTTTACGAAAGGATTTTCAAAGTAATTTTCAGTCATATTAGCTAAGCAATTGCCCTTGCATAATCTCCATCAGGTGAAAACGATGAATGAACTAAAAAAAGAATCCTTATGGTAGATATATAGGGTGTGATTGCGGGCTAAATATCCTTATTTTTTTTGAAAATTTATATTTCCTTCTAAAATTGCGACATTTAGATACCTAAAAGTAAGTTAGATGTTGAGTAAATTCTGTAAGTATAACAATTGGGCAAATTCACTTTTATTAGAAGCACTGATGGCTAATTCTGCATTGCTGCCCGAATCATGTGTTTCCCTGTTCAGTCACATTGTAAATGCACAAACCATATGGGCTTCCAGAATTAATGGTATTACCCCAAGTGTGGGTGTTTGGCAAGTAAATAATCTGGAAACCTGTAAGGTGATGCTCGAGGGAAGTGCAATGGCCTTATCGCAAGTGGAGTACTCGGAAAGGACAGAATCGCCGATCATAAAGTACACAACCACAACTGGTGATGATTATGAAACTTCAGTTTCTGATATTTTGCTGCACGTTTTTAATCATGGTACTTATCACCGCGCACAGATAGCAAAAGAAATGAAGTTGCATAATATTAAACCAGTTAATACAGATTATATTCAGTTTGTCCGGTTACAATCGTAAAATACTTTAGTTTTAAACATTGAGGAATATTTAAATATGATTTTGAGATTTACAAAAAGTGTTTTTACCCTAATTATCTGCTTTAACTCATTAATAAGTTTTGGACAAAAAGCGACTGGGGCGTATGTTCATGATGTAGTAACTGGATGTAAGATATGGGCTGAAAATTATTCACAAAAAGACAGTGTGACTTGGAAAGGTACATGTAAGGGGGGGTATGCAGATGGTTCTGGGATTTTGATTTGGTATAAAAATGGCAAAGAAACCACTAGTTATGTCGGAATAATGCAAAAAGGAAAACCCAATGGCCATGGTAAATATACCTATGTAGGAAATGGTGAAAGCGAGGGAAATTTTATTGATGGCATATTGCAAGGAAGAGGAAAGCGAATTTTTGCCACAGGTCTTAAGTTGGAAGGGAATTATATTGATGATGAGTTCCTGAATTTGGATGAATCTTATTTAAAGCAGCTCAAAAAGCACAAAACTGTATTTCTGGATAGTACAGATATTTACATAAGTGATGGCAATTCAAAATCACTTTTTTATTACACGGTTATTCCGAAGGGGAATGTAAATGGTGCATTAGTATTGCTTCCATCATCTGGTGAAAATGCTGAAAGTGTAATTAGTTGTAATAAGGCATTAATACAGGCTGCTTCAGAAAAAAGTATTTTAATGATTGTACCATCAATTAATAATGATCGAGGACTGGATGATGATCAATTAGCATTAGATTTTTTTAATGCTATTTTGAATGAAGTAGTTGTAAAATATAAAGTTGCAAAGAATAAATTTATTATTGGTGGTTTTTCTGGTGGAGGTATGCTTGCATTAAGATATACTGAAATGTCCAGAGATAAGAGTGATAAAACTTATATCAGTCCCGCGGCTGTTTTTGGTGTTGATCCACCAGTAGATTTAGCGGGACTTTACAATACATCTAAACGTGATTTGATAATGAATAGTGACCGTACAGGCCTAAGTTCCGGTAAGATGAATGGATTGAGAGAGGCAAAATGGATTGTTGAGAAGTATGATAAAATTTATGGTGGGGCACCAGATCAATATCCAAAAAGGTATATACAATGCTCTATGTATTCCAGGTCGCAAAAAGACGGGGGCAACGCAAGGTTTTTAAATGATTTACCTGTGCGGGTCTATTGCGACCCAGATATATTATGGGCGCTAAAAGAAAGAAATAGGGACTATTATGATATGAATGCGGCAAATTTATCAGCAATGATTAATTTCTTAAATCTTAATGGAAATAAGGAAGCTGAGTTTATATCGGCAATCGGAAAGGGGTATCGTCTTGATGGAGCCAGGCATCCTCATTCATGGTCACTTGTTGAACCTATAGATTGTATCAATTGGATGCTTAGAATTCTAAATAAATAGTTATTTTTTTGGTTGTATCTTCTCTCTAATGGCTTTAAACTCTGATTCTGTCTTCCATTCCGGAAGAGTGTGTTCTGTACTCAGGCGGAAACCCATATCAAACAACAAACGAACATCTTCTACCATACCGCTCATGTCCCAGGTTTTCTCATTAAAACTATCTTGTGGAGAATGATACCTCGTTTTAATATAGTCTTCGGCTTGTTTCATGCCCCATTCTTTACCATGCGTTACATTGTCTACGCCCGAACCAGTAAATAGGGAGGGGATACCTATTTTTGCAAAGTTGAAATGGTCTGAACGGTAATATAGGCCCGAAGAAGGGACCGGATCTGGAACAATGATTCGTCCTTGTTTTTTTGCAGATAAGGCGGCATAATCTTCCAGTTCTGATTGCCCATAGCCATAAACAACAATGTCTTTTGTTTTCCCTGCAAGTCCCATCATGTCCATATTGATGTCCGCAACAGATTTGTTTGCTGGGAATACCGGGTATTTTGCATAATATTCGGAGCCTAGTAAGCCTTGTTCCTCTCCAGTGAAAGAGATAAATAAGATAGACCTTTCCGGTTTTATTTTCGCTTTTTTAAAGGCTGCGGCAAGTTCTAATAAAGCGCCTACACCGGTTGCATTGTCGACCGCACCATGATAGACAGAATCTCCTTTTATAATTTCTCCAACACCGAAATGGTCCCAGTGTGCAGAATAGATTACAGCTTCATCTGGACGTTTTGTTCCGGGAATCAGTGCAAGCACGTTATTTGATACCGACCTTTTGATGGAGGTTTTTATCTTTAGAGAAGTTGTAAGCCCTAAGTCGATAGGTTTAAAACCTGGTTTTAAGGCTTCCTTAAATAGGTTTTCATCTTTACCTGCCAGTGCGAAAAGCTGTTTGGCAATATCAAGACTGATCCAACCTTCTACCGTAGCTCTTGATTTATTTTGGTCTGCTGCTTCCAGTTGTAATTTAGATTTGGACCAGCCGCTTCTCACCACAGACCAAGGGTATCCAGCAGGAATATCGTCATGAATGATCAGGACGCCAGTTGCACCCTGTCTGGCGGCTTCCTCAAACTTATAGGTCCAGCGCCCATAATAAGTCATGTTTTTTCCTTTAAACAAATGAGCATCGGATAGTCCGGGATCATTAATCATGACAACTACTGTTTTGCCTTTGACATTTAAACCTGCATAATCGTTCCAATGGTATTCAGGAGCTACGATTCCGTACCCTACAAATACTAAGGGAGAATTTGTGATGCTGACTTCCGCTGCCACATGTTTTGTTCCTGCTAGAAATCCGTTCAGATAACTTGCTGTAACAGTTCCGTTTTTTCCTTTGATCACCAGGCTTTCTTCAGGTATGGACTTAATATCGACCATAGGAACCTGTTGGAAAAAACTTTTTCCATTGCCAGGTTGAAGTCCCAACTTTTCGAACTCTACTTTCAGGTAATTGATGGTTTTTGTTTCTCCAATCGTAAAAGGTTTACGGCCTTTAAATTCATCAGAGGCCAGAATGCGAATATGCCTGGCGAAACTCTGTTTATTTATTGCCTTTATGGCTCCAGAATCAGGGGATAAGGATTTTGGAATTACCCTTTGTGCAGTTGCACATAGATTGAAGGACGAGAAAACTAAGGCAGAGAGGAAAGCGCGACTATATGGTAAAGGACGAGTCATTTTATCTGTCGATTAAATTTCTAAAAAGGATTGTGATGCTAAGATAAGCTATTCATAGAGAACATCTATAGATATATCGGGAATATCCGATATTATCATCAAGGTGTCATCTCTTTTCTTTTAATTGGTATATCGGAAAAAGTCGATATACCTTTGTGCTATGAAACAGTTAGAAATATTTAAAGCACTTTCCAATAAAACAAGGTTGGAAATCTTGCAATGGTTAAAAGATCCTGAAGCAAGCTTTCCAGCGCAAATTCATGCGGGCTTTGAAGTTGGTGTGTGTGTAGGGGAAATCCAAAAAAAAGCAGGACTTACCCAATCTACAGTTTCCGAGTATTTATCTATTCTTCAACGTGCTGGTCTTGTAGAATCTACCAGGGTGGGGCAGTGGACTTATTACAAACGTAATGAGGCAGCTTTTGAGGAGTTAGGTAAAATTATCCAATCCGATATTTAAATAAAATAATAAATATGAATACTGACAATTTATTCAGACCCTTTAGTCTGAAATCATTGAATATAAAAAACAGAATTGTAATGGCCCCTATGACGCGGTCATTCTCACCAAATGGCATACCTACTTCAAATGTAGCTGCTTATTATCAGAAAAGAGCGGAAGGTGAAGTTGGCCTGATCCTTTCTGAAGGTACAGTGATCGACCGGATTGCTTCTTCTAACGATCCTAATATTCCTCATTTTTATGGAACAGCGGCCCTAGCGGGATGGGAAAACGTGATTAAGAACGTTCACTTGGCAGGAGGAAAAATGGGTCCTCAGATCTGGCATATGGGGATTATGGATAACCATCATTCCGGATGGCTACCATCTGAACCTTTTGAAGGTCCTTCAGGCTTAAACAGACCTGGTTTTAACAATGGAAATACCATGACTGAAAGCGACATTACTGAGGCTATTCTTGCCTATGGTCGTGCGGCAGCGGATGCAAAACGTTTGGGATTTGATACTGTTGAGATTCATGGTGCCCATGGTTATCTGATTGATCAGTTCTTCTGGGAAGGTACAAATTTGCGTACGGATGGGTATGGTGGTAAAACCTTACCAGAGCGCAGCCGTTTTGCGATTGAAGTGATTAAAGAGGTGAGAAGGCAGGTTGGAGAAGATTTCGCAATCATCCTTCGTTTGTCGCAATGGAAGCCTGCTGATTATACCAATCAAATGGCAAAAACACCGGCAGAATTGGAAGCCTGGTTAAATCCTATGTCGGATGCAGGTGTAGATATTTTTCATTGTTCACAACGTCGTTTCTGGGAACCAGAGTTTGAAGGTTCTGATTTGAACTTTGCTGGATGGGCAAAAAAGGTTACTGGAAAAGCAACGATTACTGTAGGTTCTGTAGGCCTGAACGGTGAGTTTTTAGCTGCTTTTGCTGGTGAAAGCTCTGAACCAAGTTCATTAGAAGAATTAATGCGTCGTATGGATAGAGGAGATTTTGACCTTGTAGCTGTAGGAAGACCATTGTTGTCAGATCCAAACTGGGTAAGGAAAATCAAAGAGGGTAATACAGGAGCTTTAAAGGGTTTTACTAAAGCTGCACTTGGCGAGCTGGTTTTAGATTAATTTGTATTTTTATAAACGAGCAAAGGGTGATTATCGTGGGTGATCACCCTTTTTCTGTTTTGTTCAATTACTTGATAGTCGATTCCGTTAGGTGTACTTGAAGCGTCCAATCTTAGAATTTCGTACCTGAGTTAGACTTCAAAATAAACAGTAAAAACTGCTGAATGTTTCGGAAGGTGTTTTTGCTATTGATCGTTAAGCGTTTTTAGAAAAGAGATAATATTCTCTTTTTCTTTTTTTGTAAGGTTTAATTTATCAAATGGAAGTGTTTGATTGGGGATATCCATTCCTAAGCCAACGCCGCCACCTTCATTGTAAAAATCAATCACTTCTTCTAAGGTTGAGTATATACCATTGTGCATATAAGGTGCAGTGAGTGCTATATTTCTTACTGTTGGCGTCCTGAATGCATTTTTGTAGAGTGACAGTTTTCTTAGGTCATATTTTCCTTTGTCGGCATCTATTTTTTTAGAATTTGCTGATTCGGGTACACCGATAACTTCAGTTTCGATTGTTCTGAAATCTGGGGGGACAGTTCCATTAAACAGTGGTGTGAAATGACAAGTCCCACATTTAGCTTTACCCATATAAAGGTTAAATCCATTAACCTGGTCCTTGTTTAATTTTGAGTGATCTCCTCTTACATATTTGTCGAAAGACGAATTTAAGCTAACCAATGTACGGATATAGCTTCCAAGCGCATTTCTGATATTTAAATCACTAACTGGCTCTTTTGAATCTGGGAATGCTTTTTTGAATAAAGGGAAATACAAACTGTCGGACTTGAGTTTGCCTACAGCTGCAGGAAGTGAACCATGCATTTCATCTTTATTATTGATCACATCATTTGCCTGATCTTCCAAATAATTTACCCTGTTGTCGTAGAAAAGGGATGGTTGAAATCCTGAGTTTAACAGGGTAGGTGTATTCCTTTTTAATTTTGATTTACCATCGAGAGCTGCACTTTTGATAAGTCCATCGGTAAATGCCATCTCTGGTTTATGGCATGATCCACAAGACCGACTACCTGTACCTGAAAGGATCGGATCATAAAATAATTTATTACCCAATTCGACCTTCGCTGGGCTCATATGCGCTTCAGCATTAGCCGTATAGAAATTAGCATCGAAGGCATTTTGATCAAATAGGGTTGGGGCATCAACACGCAGCGCCCTGAGGTCTTTAGAGGGGGCAATTTTTAGCGAGGTGGCGCAGGCTTTAATTGCTGCTGAAATAGGATTGCCAAAATTGGTGATAAAAAACATGCGGTCGAACGAGTTGAAATCTTTGCCGGATTGAAGGTTATTTATTCCCTTTTGCAAAAGATCAAGGGTGTTTGCCAGCACCTTCTCATCTTTTTTTACGAAGTCAGTTTTGTAGAGCCCCAATACTTCCTTAACAGATTGAAGTGCCTGGGCAGCTTCGGCCATAGAATTTTGTGCAATTGCAGCATCAAATCCGGATATGCCTAATGTGATGATTCTGAAGCTTTCAAGTCTTAGCGCATCGAATATCTGGGTATTGGCCAACTCCTGATGTTCGGCTACTGATTTGAGCCTTATGAAATTTGCGATGAGTATATTAACTTCTCTAAGTAGCTCCTCTTTTTTTGAGGCCTGAACTTCGGGAAACAAAAATGGTTCAATTACCTGAAAACCTTCGGGCTGATCGATTTTATGTTGATCATTGTCATCCATGGCAGGTATAGGCGCTCCGTTAATAGACTTAGCAGTTAAGGGATTATAATATTCTACCAGAAACTCTATTTTTTTATAAGCAAGTCTTGACTGTTTGAAAAGTGATTGTAGCTCCTTGTTAGGGGCATTCTTTTCAATACTAATGCTTAATTGTTTGACAAGACTATCTGTAACGGCAATCTGTTTAAGGTAGTAATTCTGTACTTGCTTCGGCTTTGAATCTTCTTGTCTGGACATGCATGCCATCCAGGTAATCAATGTCATTAAAGTTATAAAAATGGATGTTTTCTTCATCTGTATACATAAAAAAGTATCCTCTGATTAGATCAGAGGATATCAATTTTTTATAATTAAATTGGATTAGATTATTTTGGTAGGCCTTTGATCAGTACCACCTGGCTGCCTTGGTCTTCGCTAGGACGTTTAGATCCACCATCTTTACCTTTAAAAGCTTCTTCTCTCCAGGTATGTGGCTGAATACATAAGGTAAAGGTATTAGGGATTCCAATTACGTCAGACACGTCTACTAAAGCACCATATTCCCAGTTTCCTCTTGCAGCAGTAGCTTTAAATTTAGGATCTGATCTGCGGTGGTCAATTTCAACTACCTTTTTTAATTCTTTAGTAGCGATGTTGTATTGATAAATATAAGCATCGTGAGTTTCTCCGCCATAAGTATTCGAATCCTCCTGGATGTATACGTAGTTTGTGGTTACACAAATATTATCCGGGTTTTGAAATTCCTTTGCTGGTCCGTTTTTGTTATCACCATCAAGTATGCACTCCAATTTACCTTTTGTAGGATCAGCGGCATTTAATACTAATTTATAAGTACGACCAAAAACTGTTCTTGAATTATCTGCATTAAAACCTGTTGCTGCTTGTCCGGTTACATTAAAGTAAATTTCGCGAGAGTTTGCTGCATTCCCTTTACGATAATCTACATCTTCAACACGACCAAATTTGATGGCTTTTAATGGGTCTACCAATGCCTGAATTTGCGTGCCGGTAATTGTTTTGTGGTTTTCAATTTTTACAAATTCAACATCATAAGAACTTCCAACTTGCATGTCAGTTTCCTTCTGGTTGTTGTCTACACGCTTAAGCATGTATTGTGTTCCGTTATCTAAATCACCTACAGTATTAGACATATACATTACTACCTGACCTCCAGAAGCATCATCAGCATCTTCGCCCAAAATCATTACTGTTTTTCCCTGATAGGCATCTTTGTTTAATGGGACAGCATTTTCGCCACTCCAATGGCCAAGACCTTCAGTAGCTGTTTTGGTTTGTTTGCCTGAAACTAATGGGTTAATGCGATGTGTTTGTGCTTCTGATGCACTTTCCCCAACGCTAAGATAAAATGGACCAAAGCCATTTTCTTCTTTTGTAACCATGGTTCCAGAGCATAAGCGCCATTGACCGCCATCCGAATTTAAAGTATACTCACCTTTAACAGGTTTAAAGGTTTTGTCAAATGAAATTCTAGAGACAGAGTAGTTATCCTCGTTGTTTACCATCATAATGAAGCCACCTGTTGTATTTTTTATAATTCCAGCTCCATCAGCTGAGCCACCAAATACGTAGTCCGGAGATTCAGGGAATTTATCTTCACTGCTGAAAAGGGAGAAAAACTCCAGATTTTCAAATCCTGAAAGTTTATTCAATAGCACGGGTGTTTTCGAATAGTTATCCAATTTTACCTCATTGCTTTCTGAATTATCTTTCTTATCTTTTTTACAAGCTGTTACTGCAACTGCAGCGGCAACAAAGCCAGCAATAGCAAATGCCAATGTTTTTCTTTTGAATAGATTTTTAGTCATAGTTTGTTTTTGTTTTCTACATCAAAGCTACAGGGCTAATATTGTGGGAGGTTTAAGGTTATGTTAAATGTATTGGTCTGTAATTCTTGAAAGGTGAATGATAATTAAAAAGATATGATGAAATTTGATTTGTGAGCAATGTGATAACATTTACCAGGATATTTCCGGAGTACCATTACCGAAAGGGGGAGGCTACCTACTTTGTGGAGCAAATACTTAATAATCTGATGCATCAAAAGATTACAATTGATGTTGCTGGGGTAGAAGAAGAATTGGGATTTAGATTATTTGCTGGGATGAATCGATTGTGTATGAAGGGGTAAGGTAAACCAAAAAGAGCTGCCCTTGTCTAATTCGCTTTCAACACCAATCTGTCCGTTGTGCTTTTTGATGATTTCTGCGCAAATGTATAGTCCTAGTCCTAAGCCTGTATATTGGCTTCCACTATTTTCTGCACGGTAGTAACGATCAAATAGATAGCGTAACTTTTCTTGGGGTATGCCCGGTCCATTGTCGATCACCGAGACTTTCGCCATATCGTTTACTTTCTCAATTGAGATGCGTATTTCCTTTGATTTAGGGGCGTATTTAATGGCGTTATTGAGAAAGTTAATCACGATCTGTCCAATCCTAATGATATCAGCATACACTTCGACCTGCATATCTCCTTCGGTTTTGATCGTATACATGCCCTCTGTCTGTATATCAAGGCAACATTCTTTTATGGTCTCAGATAGGACAAAATGTTTTTGATTGATGTGAAGTTGCCCTTGACTAGCCATGCTTGAATTTAACAGATCTTCTATAAGCGAATTTACTTTGCCTAGGCTTTTATTCGCTTGTCCAATAAGTTTGGATAAAATGGGCGTGGGTGGATTATCCTTTATTTTGTCCAAAAATTGAAGAGATGCCTTTAAGCTGGTTATTGGTGTTTTGAGTTCGTGGCTAGCAATAATGATGAAATCATCTTTATGTTGCTGCAGTAATTTAAGTTCCTGAATGTCTGTAGCTGTCCCCACCCAAAGCTGCATTTCGCCATGTTGGTCGGTAATTGGCATTAAGCGGATCAGATGCCACATGTAGAGCCCATCCATGCGCTTTACGCGAATTTGGAACTCACCACCATCGTTTGTCCTTAAGATCGAACTGAATTGCTTAAAACCAGTCTTAAGGTCTTCAGGGTGAACCACTGTTTTAAACCCCCTCAACTGAGTTTGTCCATTATCCAATCCGGTATAATTATACCACCGTTGGTTGTAAAAAACAACTTTGCCATTAATCCTATTGGTCCATGCGATTTGAGGAATGGTTTCCATCATGCTTCGGAATCGGCTTTCACTTTCAGCTAGTGCTTTTGTACGGTGAACTACCCGGGCTTCCAATTCCTGATTCAGCTCCAGAAGCTCCTGGTTAAGGAGTTTTAACTTTTTATCAGTCAGTATTTTTTCTTTCCTGATCTCAGCATCATTTAATGCTCTGTCAATTTTGGTCGATAGCGTAAATAATTTATTTTTTGATACGTAATCAGTAACGCCAGCCTTAATCAGCTCAACGGCATTTTCTTCTCCAATAATACCAGAAACAATAATAAATGGAATGTGTGGATGTTTATTCTGCTTGATGCGGAAAGCTTCAACTGCGTCAAAAGAGGGAAGGGAATAATCAGATAATATGAGATCTGGATTAAAGCCATGGAGGGCCTGCTCAAATGCTATACGTGTTTGGACAATTTCAGATGTAAAACTTAATCCTGATTTTTTCAATTCCCGATTAAGTAGATCAGCATCACTTTCATTGTCTTCGAGAATAAGTATTTTCAGCTTTGGTGCCATTGCTTTATTCAAATGTTAATTTGGGGCTTGGTTTAATATCATCCAGTACAATCCAATTTCTTTTACTGCATGGAAAAAATTATCGCTGTCAACAGGCTTTACGATATAGCTGTTTGCACCTAGCTCGAAGCATTTCTCGATATCCGGACCTTCATTAGATGAAGTTAACATCACTATCGGGATCGATTTAAGGTCTGGATCAGATTTTATTTTTTCTAATACTTGTAGGCCAGATACCTTTGGCATTTTCAAGTCCAATAAAATCAGTTTTGGAAATTCATTGCTACTCCTTAAAGCATAATCCCCTCTGCAATATATAAAATCCAGGGCTTCAACACCGTTAATTACATGATGAAGTTTATTGGTAAAACCGCTCTTTTTCAATGCACGAATGGTGAGTGCAGCATCATCGGCACTGTCTTCAACAAATAATATTTCAACGTTATGGTAGCTCATGTTTTTTGTTTTAATGGTTTATGCGAGTAGGCTAAAATAGAAGCAAGAACCTTGGTTTATTGCCGATTCGGCCCAAACGGTTCCATTGTGTCTGTCTATTATTTTTTGCACAATGGCAAGACCAATGCCTGTGCCCTCAAATTCTTCCTGGGAATGCAGTCGCTGAAAAACCCCGAAAAGTTTATCATAATATTGCATGTCAAATCCAGCGCCTTCATCTTTTATATAATATACAATGAGATTGTCTTTTTGATAAGCACCAATCTCGATACTCGTTTTTTCTTTATGTTTTGAATATTTAACGGCATTGGAAATTAGGTTGACCCATACCTGTTTAATCAGAGACTTATCTCCTTTAGCATGTGGAAGTACACCTACATTAAATTCAGGTATGTTTTCGTAGTCCTCAAATAACAATTCTTCCTGTACCAGCTTTACAAGATCAGCCATATTAATTTCTGAAACAGTTACCTGTTTTCTTCCCAGTTTGGAAAATGCAAGTAAGTCATCAATCAATTCGCCCATTTTTTTAGAGTTGTTAATAATGGATTGAAGGGTTTTTATCCCATCTGAATCTAGCTTTTCGGCATAATCTTCTACCAGAATCCTTGTATAGCCGTTTATTGCCCTGATTGGGGCACGTAAATCATGTGATACAGAATAGGAAAAGGATTCTAATTCTTTATTTACCGATTCTAATTGAGCCGTTCGTTCAATTACTTTTTGCTCTAATTCATCGTTTAATTTGCGAATATCATCTTCGGCATTTTTAAGTTCCCTGTTGGCGATGATTAATTCTTCAGCTCTTTTTTCTTTTTCTTTGTTTTGAAAAGCCAGCTCCTTATTAGCAATGATCAATTCTTCCGCTCTATTCTCTTTCTCCTTATTTTGGAAAATCAGCTCTTTATTCGCAATCACTAATTCCTCAGCTCTTTTTTCCTTCTCTTCATTTTGGAAAACCAACTCCTTATTTGCAATGACTAATTCTGCCGCCCGGTCTTCTTTTTCCTGGAGTTGGAATGCAATCTCTCTATTGGCAATAATTAATTCATCAGAATCGTTTTTTTTCATATCCTTAACTAAAAGACCATATTTTTAAAGCGGTGGAAATAAGCAAAGGGTAATTGGAGTAGGAAGGAAGGTGTTTTCCCTTTGGATTTGCTAAAGCTAACATAATATAATGGAACCTGAGTAAATTGGGGTATAAATCGTATGGCTTTTTTAAATTTTTTGATTAGAATTAATACTATATTTAGGTTTAGGTAACATATAGCAAATAGTTTTGTGCAGCGATGTTAAACTATATCCAAAATATAAAAAAGGGCGATCATGTATCTTTTGAAATAGTTTTCAAACTATGTCACAAAAAAGTATATGCATATTTTTTGAAGAAGACGGCTTCTGAAGATCTTGCTCAGGAACTAACTCAGCTTGCTTTTATAAAATTATGGAATTTTAAGCATACGCTATCGGAAGCGCATGAACTTGACCATCAATTGTTCCGAATAGCCAAGACCACGCTGCTGGATTATTTTAAAAAGCTGGCAAATGATGAGCGGAATCTTAAACTTTACTATAACAGGATTTCTGAAGAAGCAGACGATCAGAATCAAAATTTTGAAACCAACCAGCAATTGGAAGTTGCTTTAAGTCTGCTACCACCTACACGTAAAAAAGTTTTCATATTAAATCGTCTACAGGGATATTCCTATAAAGAAATCTCCGAGCAGCTTTCTATTTCTCCCAGAACAGTAGAAAAACATATTTCACTGGCCACAAAGCAGCTGAATGGTTATGCTTATCTCCCAGTGTTTATCCTTCTTTTTAAATTTCTCCGTTAATTTAAAATATATTTTTTGCCCGTTACGGGTTTATCTCTAATTCAATCGTATTAGTAGTATGAGTGTATCTGATCAGTTGTTAGATAAATATTTTAAAGGACAGTGTAGCCCAGAAGAAAAGCTGCAGGTGTTAGACTATTTGAACAAAGTTGATGAGCTACCAACGCATTTGTTAAGTAAAGATGAATGGGATAAGACGGATGATGCGATAATAGATGAGGCAAAAACTGAGGAGATGCTTAATGCGATAAAAAGGCAGACCATCACCAAGGTTTATCGTTTAAAATGGATAAAAGTTGCAGCTGTGGCGGCAGTTGTTCTGGCAGTGTTGACAGTTACTCTTTTAAATTTAAACAGAACTGCCCTAAATACTGTTCTGGCGAAAAATAAGATTTTAAGCATTAAAAAAACAAGCCCAATAAAGTGGAAATCGGTAACGAATTATACAGAGCATAACCAGTTATTTACCCTGCCTGATAGTTCTATTGTAAAAATATATCCGGGAGCAGAATTGACATATGCTATTCCATTCGTGAAAAATAAGCGAGAAGTGTATTTAAATGGCAAAGGCTTCTTTCAGGTTACGAAGGACAAGAAACATCCATTTATAGTATATGCTAAAGGTATTTCTACCACTGCTTTGGGGACATCTTTTACGATCACAGCTTTAGAGAAGAGCAAGTTTATTAAAGTACAGCTGCATACAGGTAAGGTTTGGGTGAAAAATATGGATTCAATGCATCATATTTCGGCATTTAGCAAGATTCTATTGCCAGGAAAGGAATTGGTATACAATAGTCTGATCAATAAAGTAAAAGTTTCAGATTTCAAATCTTTATCCATCAAGACGGAAAATGTGTTGAAGGAATTAAACTTTACACAGGCCTCTTTAGTTGATGTTTTCGCTAAACTCGAAAAAGAATATAAAGTTAAGATTATTTACGACAGAGCTGATTTGGCCGAGATGTCGTTTACTGGAAGTTTAAAATTAACGCAATCCATAGATACTATACTAGAAGAAATTGCCGAGTTGAACAAACTAAATCAAATTAAAACAACCGAAGGCTACCTGATTAGAAAGTAAAACCAGAACCATATTAAAATATACTTAACCTGCAAATAAAAGCGGGAAGGGAATCCTTTTGCCAAAAACCAATCAAATTAAATAGAATATGCTTAGAAAATTTACTACACATTTGTTCTTTTGCCTGCTGATGTTATCAGTATCGGCGAAGACCTGGGCTCAAACATCAGAGATCACAGGGATTGTAAAAGATGAAGCCGGCCAGCCATTACTTGGGGCCTCCATACTTTTACTCAATACAAAAACCAATGAAAAGAAGGGGATCATGGTGAACGGAGAAGGCAAGTTTTCAATAAAGGGCCTTTCTGCGAACGTACCGTACAGTATCAGTGCTTCATTTATTGGTTACGTTACGAAAACCATTGACAATTATGTGCTCAAAGCCGGAGAACAGGCGACTCTGCTGATTCAACTCAACCCTGCTTCAACTACCTTAACAGATGTGGTTGTTGTAGGATATGGGAGTCAGAAAAAGAAGGATGTAACCACTTCCATCTCCAGTATCAAAGCTGCTGATCTGGAGAACCAACCTATTAGTAATGCGGCCGAGGCCATGGTTGGAAAAATGGCTGGTGTCCAGGTTTCACAGGGATCTGGAGCTCCTGGTGGTGCATTATCTATTAAAGTTCGTGGGGTTGGTACCATAACTGCCGGCTCAAATCCATTGTATGTTATTGATGGTGTGCCTATTTCAAATGATAACATCAATACGCTAAATACAAACGATATTGCATCCATTGAAGTTTTAAAGGATGCCTCATCAGCGGCAATTTACGGCTCAAGGGGCTCCAATGGTGTGGTCCTGATCACCACAAAGCAAGGCCAGAATGGTGTATCGACTATTAGTGTAAACAGCTATACAGGATGGCAGACACTAGCGCATAAAATAGATATGATGGATGCTTACCAGTATGCGCAAATGGTGCTGGATTCAAGGAACAATTCTTATACCGATGCGATGGAGGCCATAAATAGAAAGAACGTCGCGCTTGGCCAACCTGTAGTTGGCTTTAGTGTAAACGACAATAACGGTGTCCGCCTGTTCAATACAGCCAACAATACCAATACGGTAATGCCCTTAGAGGTTTTGCCATATCTGCAAGGACAGCAGGGCTTAACCAATACCGACTGGCAAGACCAGATCTTTAGAACAGCCCCTATACAAGACCATTCCATTTCTGCAGCAGGGGGTAGCGAGTTGTTAAAATACTATGCCTCCCTGGAATATTTTAATCAGGATGGAATTATTTTGAACAGTGGTTTCAAACGTTATAGCGGCAGGCTAAACCTGGAAGGGAAAAAAGGAGTTTTCAAATATGGCGTTAATTTCAGCCCCTCGGTCATCAATGAAAAAAAAGTAAACGCCAATGGTGCCTACAGTGTAAATGGCGGAGGTATTGTTGCATCGGCATTACATTACTCACCAATTTTTCCAGTGTATAATGCTGATGGTAGCTACAATTTTGCTCAAAACTCCTGGAGTCCGGGAACCATTACCACATTGCCAAACAACACAACAGCAAGTGGTAACGGAGAAACACAGGCCTGGAATCCGGTGGCATTGGCGATGTTGCAAAAAGATGATGTTGCTGCTACCAGAATGACTGGTAGTGCTTTTCTGGAAGCAGAAGTAGTAAAAAATTTAAAATACAGAATTCAGTTGGGAATTGATCTGTTTAACAGTTCAGAGGATACTTTCAGGCCATCTATTCTCCCTCAATCCAATACCGCAGGAAATCCATTGTCGGATGCAACAGGTTCTTCCCGCACCATAAAAGAAACCAACTGGTTGTTAGAGCAGACTTTAAATTATGCTAAAACGATTGGTGATCATAATATCAATGCTTTAATTGGTTGGTCTACACAAAAAGATGATCTAAGTGGTAACTATGCTTTTGCTTCTAAAGGTTTCATCAGCGACCAGGTAGAATTTATAAAGGCAGGTATTGTAACGAATGGAACGGGTACCAAAACACAGTGGGCTTTGGCTTCAGGTATTGCCAGGTTGCAATACAGCTATAAAGGGAAGTACTTATTTACGGGTTCGATAAGGGCTGACGGTTCTTCAAAATTCGGAAGAAATAACAAATGGGGATATTTCCCATCTGCCTCTGTTGGTTGGAGATTATCGGAAGAGGAATTTTTGAAGAAGTCGGAAACAATTTCTGATCTGAAGTTAAGGGCTAGTTATGGTTTAACGGGTAATTTTAATATCCCGAACTATGCTGCATTAGGCACTATGACCAATTATGGATACGTGTTTGGCGGTACAACTCCTGGTGTTATTAATGGAGTAGCCCCAATAGCTCAACCGAATGATAATCTGCAATGGGAAAAAACAGCACAGCTAAATCTTGGATTTGATGCCGCTTTTTTCAAAAATCAGCTTACTTTATCTGTTGATGTTTACAATAGTAACACCAACAACCTGCTACTGGATGTACCAGTACCTATCTCTACCGGTTTTGCTACCGAATTGAAAAACATTGGGAAGGTTAACAATAAGGGAATTGATATTAACTTAGGTACTCAACAGCAATTTGGTGGAGTGAAGTGGACCGCAAGTGGAAACTTTTCTAAAAACATAAACAAGGTTGTAGAGTTAGGGCCAGGCAATGCAGATATCATTAAAACAGGTTCTGTAGCCAATGCGTACTTCATCACAAGAGTAGGCGAGCCTATTGGTTCTTATTATTTGCCGGTAGTTTTAGGCGTGTTTAAAAATCAGGCTGAAGTAAATGCATATCCTCATTACACCGATACTCAGGGTAACTATGACTTGAATACTTCTAAACCGGGCGATTTTAAATTTAAAGATGTGGATGGTGACGGCGTTATTGATTTAACGAAAGATCGGGAGATCGTAGGTAATTACCTACCTAAATTTACTTATGGTTTTGCCACTTCAGCGGAGTACAAAGGGGTAGATCTAGGTGTATCTATGCAAGGAGTTTATGGAAATCAGATCCTTAACCTTTCCCGCAGATATTTTGCCAATAAGGAAGGAAATATGAATAATATGCTGAGCTCATTGGATCGCTGGATTTCAGAAAGCAATCCGGGCAGTGGCCAGGATGTAAGGGCCAACCGTGCAGCTAAGGGCAGTAATGGCACGACATCTACCTGGCATATTGAAGATGGATCTTATTTACGCATCCGTAACATTTCTTTGGGTTATACACTACCTGTTGGACTGATTAAGAAAGCATCCTTAACTAAAGTCAGAGTATATGTGTCCATGCAAAATCCTTTTACTTTTACCAAGTACACAGGGTATAATCCGGAGGTTACCAACCGTTCTGATGCCACTACAAATGGAGAAGATTATGGGGTATATCCAACAGCTAAAACAACATCAATAGGCCTTAACATCACTTTATAAAATTAGAAAGATGAAAACATTTATCATATCAATCCTTACATGTGGCTTAATGATAACCGCCACATCCTGCAAAAAATTTCTGGACTTAAAGCCGCTTGATTCTTATACGGAAGACACCTTTTATAATGATGAAAAAGGATTACAAGGAGGCCTGATCAGTTGCTATGATGCTTTGCAAACGGACAGTCTTTATGGAAATAACTTATTGACCTTGGGCGAACTTAGGGGGGATAACCTGATCGATAATGATCCTGGCTCAGGAGCAGGTGTCCGCAACCAGATTGAAGTGTTTTCCGAAACATCTGCCAATAGCATTCTTGCAGGAGCCTGGCTTGGAAACTACAGAGCGATTTACCGCTGCAATATCATATTAGATCGGGCACCCGCAATAAGCATGAATGAAACTATCAAAAATCAGATCATTGGGCAAGCGAAGTTTATAAGGGCATTAAGTTATTTTAATTTAACCCGTCTTTGGGGTAACGTTCCTTTGGTTTTAAAAGTTCAAAAAACAGAGGAAGCCAGGCAAAATTCTCGTGCTACAACTGCACAGGTTTACCAGCAGGTAATTGATGATTTAGCGGATGCTGCGGTAAAACTCCCAACATCCTGGCCAGATGCGCAGCGGGGAAGGGCAACCAGTTATGCAGCGAGCGGTTTATTGGGCAAGGTTTACATATATCAGAAAAAGTTTGATCTGGCAGTCCCTGCTTTAAGAACCGTTGTGACAGCTATTTATGCCAAAACAATATTGGATACAGTTCCGCAGGCTAAAACTTTCCCTAATAACCTTAAAACAAGCAAGGATGTCATTTTTGCGGTTCAATATCTACTAGGTGGGGTAAAAGAGTTTGTTCACCAGGATAATCGCTATAGAAATAACAACAACACGAACATCATTAACATTCCCCAATCTCTATTTGAAGCTAGTGATAACCGTAAGGCATTGGTTGCTATAACAGGAACAGGTGGCAGGCCAGGGAAATTTAACGCTCCGCAAGTGAACAATGAAACCAGTGGTGATTTTCCGGTTCTTCGTTGTGCCGAGGTTTTATTGATGTATGCTGAAGCACTTAATGAAACTGCTTATGGAAATGCGGAGGCTTTTAAAGCACTTAATGCTGTGCGTGAAGTTGCAAAAGCGTCTTTAAAAACTCCAGGAATGCTTACTTCGCAAGCCGAGTTCCGGACCGCTGTATATTTGGAAAGACGATTAGAGCTGGCTTTGGAAGCGGATCGCTGGTTTGATATTGTGAGAACAAATCAGATGAGTTCAATTTTTCCTGGTATCCCTGCTTTCAGGAGTATATATCCGGTTCCGCAGGTAGAAATTGACAATATTAACAATAAAAATGGATGGCAAAATACGGGCTATAATTAAGCCTGTTTACCAATTTGGCCGGTACCTTGACGTACCGGCCTTTTATTTTTAATATTTTTGAATTGAATATAAAACACCCTATATGAGATCTTTCTTCTTTTTGATTTGCTGTTGGTTCTGCAGCATAAATGTTTGGGCACAAAGTCAGGGGCCAAGCAGGCAGTATGTGCTCCAAAGTACCCATAACGCTGTGCAGTATAAAAACTACTATTTACTTACGCTGTTACAACAAGATCTGGCTGTAAAAAAGCTTATTCAAAATGATCTTGTGATGAGTGATTTATTTAAAGAGAGGGAAGCAAAAATAACTGATGCACTTAAAAGTTGTCAGCATAATATAGCCTGTTTCAGCGCTGCTTTTAAGTTTTCTAAAGATGAAATTGCCGCTGTAAGTGAGCGTTTAAGCTTTCTTTTTAAAGAGAGTAATGCATTAGGAATGATGGTAAAGAATCAGGTTATTCCTTCAGGCTGTTATAACATGTATAGTAATTTGAAACCAATAGATATGTTGCTTAAAGCATGGGAACAGGACGCTAAGGCAATTAATTTTGCTATTGGGGTATATGTAGAGGGATCAAAACCCAATTACCCGAAAATAGACTCAATAGGGTTCAATGTGAAAGATAAAAGCTATCCGGAGCTAGTTAATACTAACGCTTTATTAAGTGTGAACACTAAAAATAAACTATTTTTTGAGCCATCTATGCAGTTTGCCTTGGTTGCTCTGGAAATTAACGAACGGAATGATGCAGCAGATTATGAGCCCATGATGAGCACCGTAAACAAATCAAGTCTTTTGGCCATCAAAAAGACAAACTTTGGAGCCTATAAATATAGCTTGATATTGGTGCCAGGTGAGGGGCCCGAAGAGCACGATACTGAATTAAGTGCAGGTGGGATGTTGCGCTGTCGCCTTGCTGTAGAACAGTACCGCAGAGGTGTTGCACCTTTTATTATGGTCTCAGGAGGTAGGGTACATCCTTATAAAACAAAATACAGTGAGGCGCATGAAATGAAAAAGTTTTTAATACAAACGCTACAGATTCCTGAAAGTGCAATTATTATGGAACCTCATGCCAGGCATACAACCACAAACTTGCGTAATGCAGCCAGAATTATGTTCCGGTATGGTATGCCTATGGATAAGAAAGCACTTACCGTAACTGTTAAGTCACAAAGTATGTATATCAGTGATGTTATGCCTAAACGCTGCATGAAAGAACTTGGGTACGAACCCTATCGGATCGGGGATCGTTTGTCAGATACCGCTCTGGAATTTTATCCAAATGTGATGTCTTTACAAATCGATTATGATGAGCCTATGGATCCATAGGTAAAAAATCAAACAATTGTGGCCATGGTTTGTAGTTACTTTTTAGAGAACTAAAGCCCTTACTATGGAACAGCATTGGCCAATACTTTCTTATGAAAAAGGAAAGGCTACCTATGAAACTTTGCAACTATGGTCGCAGATTGTTGGAAAGATAAAACTTGCGGTTCTCCCCTGGGTAAACCATTCCTGGCATATTACACTGCACATTACAACGACAGGCTTAACTACAGGATCTATGCGTTATAATGATCAAAACTTTCAAATAGATTTTGATTTTATAGCTCATCAATTGAAAATTACAACCAGCAATGGAGAAAACCGGCAATTTGATTTACACGGGATTTCTGTTGCTGATTTTTACGGAAAGATTTTCGAACTATTAAATGATTTAAAAATTAATGTAACAATCAGACCTGTGCCTGTTGAGCTCGCTGATCCTATTCCTTTCGAACAAGATACTATTCATGCGACCTATGAGGACGAACAGGTCACCGCTTTTCATAAAGCTTTGTTAAATATTCAGGATGTTTTTATGAAATTCAGAGCTGAATTTAGAGGTAAATGCAGCCCTATCCATTTTTTTTGGGGAAGTTTTGATTTAGCATTGTCTTTTTTTTCCGGTGCTACAGCTCCAAAACATGCAGGTGGAATACCTGGTATGCCCAATTGGGTTGCAGAAGACGCATATTGTAAAGAGGTGAGCAGTTGTGGCTTTTGGACGGGAGGGGGAGGTGTGAATGAAGCGGCATTTTATTGTTATTTGTATCCTGAACCGGAAGGATACAAGAATGCAAGAGTTAAACCCGACGAAGCCTACTATCACCAGACGTTAGGCGAATTTATTTTGCCTTATTCAGCAGTGCAGGGGGCGGGAAAGCCAGAAGAAAAATTAATTGAATTCTTGCGCAGTACTTATAGTATTGGCGCCGACCTGGCAAAATGGGATAGAGAATCGTTGGAATATTAATAGTCTGCAAAAACTTGATCTTTATAACACCATAACCACCTTTCGCCGGGCATAGCAGAACTCACAACAGGATGCTCTGTGGCGTGGTAATGCTTTGTCATGTGCGTATTTGGGGAATCGTCACAGCACAATGTCACACCGCAAGTTTGACAAGTTCGCAAATGTACCCAGGTACTGTTTGTCTTAATGCATTCTTCGCACAGGAGATCTTTAGGAAGTTTTAATTCTTTAATATTTTTGATGTGGTCGCAAATTTGTTCAGTTTCCATGAGCTATGAATTTTGGATTTCAAATTACTATTACGCTTGTTTAACTTCCTGTGATTTATTGAACATAATAAATCTTTTTGAATCACCTACACGCTGTGGAATAGCTGAGCTTGAAATTATCGCATAATCTTCAGTGTTCTTATTAATGAATACCCCAGCACCGATGATATTATTGTTTCCTATACAAACATCTTCCTTTACAGCGGAGTTGATTCCCAGGAAAGAATTATTTCCAATAGTTACATTTCCACCCATCGTATTACCCGACAGTAGTACGTTGTTTTTAATTGTGGAATGGTGGCCAATACGTGAACCCATTAACATACAGTTATTACCTATAGTTACAAAAGGTTGTATGTCACAGCATTGATCGATAAAAGTGTTTTGCCCTGTAATCAAATCTGGCCATAAATTAGCTTTTGAAGAAATGTAATTTGCAAAAGAATAGCCAGCTTCTCTAACCTTATTGTAAACAACCTCTCTGGCACTATTTCTGCCAATGCCAATGTGCATTTTGTGATTTTCCTTTGGGAACTTTCTCAATACCTGTTCAAAGCTCAATATAGGTAGTCCCAATAGTTTGGTTTCCTCCGAAGGGATATATGCATCATCAACACAAAAAGCGACAACTTCATAAGGGCTGTCATTGTTAAAGGAGTAACATATAAGTTCCGCCATTTTTCCTGTTCCATAAATTACAACTTTCATAGTGCCATGTTTTGAGGTTAAATTATCTTGTTTAAAGATAGTCCAAAATATTACGCAAGTGTATAGCAACTACCCATTTTGACAAGTTCCTTCTTTACAGTTTTACAGCTTCTTAAAGTAATATTTGTAAGAACAAAGCAGATTACATTTAGTTTTTTTATAATATATGGGGATATTTTGCTTTCCTATAAAATAAGCTCATTTCTGAATGACATTACATATTGTAAACTTGTTTTACGGTTTTGAGCCTTATTGTTTACAGGTTCTTAACCGTATTTAACTCTTTTTAAGTATTTTTCGAAACAATTGAGCAAGCCAAAAATGAAATCATCAGACAAAGCACTTATTTATACTGCCAGAAGTATAGCTATTGTAGCCATCTTGTTTGTGATTTGCGGGTTTATCATAATTAGCCTCTTTTTCTGGAACGATCGTCCAACTGATAGAGTTATATCGGTTCAGACAGAATTAGTGCAAGCTGGAGCAGCTCTTGAGCCTTTACAAAAACGTTCTACGCCTGTGGATTCATGGAAGGCACCCCATGAAAGTACTATTCCCGCTGGTAAATATGGTGATATGATTAAGTATGGAAAAGATCTGGTTGTGAATACCTCTAAATATTTCGGCCCGAATGGAACTGTTGCTCAAATCAGCAATGGGATGAATTGTCAAAATTGCCACCTTGAAGCAGGAACAAAGCCATTCGCTAATAACTTTTCTGTATTTATTTCCAGTTATCCTAAAAAAAGCAACAGGTCTGGCAAGATAGAGCCGCCATCCGAGCGCATAGCAGAATGTTTTGAACGCAGTCTTAATGGCAAAGTACCAGATGAATCAGGCAAAGAGATCCAGGCAATGTTGGCCTATATGACATGGGTTGGTACAGGCCTGAATAAAGGAGATCTAGTTTTTGGAAATAGCACGGAAAAATTGAAATATCTGGATAGGGCAGCAGACCCCAAACTGGGGTTAATCTTATATAATAACAAGTGTCAGAGCTGTCACGGCAGGGATGGAGAAGGGATAATTGCTGAAGATAAACTCAGTTATGTTTATCCACCTTTATGGGGTAAGGATAGTTATAACGATGGGGCAGGGCAGTACAGGTTAAGCAATTTTGCTGGATTTGTGAAGAACAATATGCCCTTGGGTGCAACTTATGATAATCCGCAACTAAGCGATGAGGAAGCATGGGATTTAGCGGCCTTTGTTAATTCGCAACCCAGACCGCATAGAACGCAGAAAAAGGACTATCCTGATTTGACAAAGAAGCCAATTGATGCGCCTTATGGGCCTTACGCGGATAAATACCCTGAGCAGCAGCATAAATTTGGACCTTACGGATCAATTGTTTTCGCAACAAAATAAATAATAACGCGTTACAACTTTAATGTCCAAACGTTGTTATATAGTGGTGTATAAAACCCAAGGTCAGCTTATTCTCGTATATATAGTTATAATAGAACTTTAATAATGAAAACGATATTCACTTCATTGATCCTTGTACTATTGTTTAACGGTAGCTACGGACAAAATAAAGCTATGAAAAATTCATATTATTCCAGAACGGACACTAAAAAACTAAATGTGAGCAATGCGGAATGGAAAAAGATACTGCCTGCAGATCTGTATGCTGTAGCCAGAGAGGCCGCGACAGAAAAGCCTTTCACAGGAAAATATTGGGATTCGGAAACCAGAGGAACATACTACTGCAAAGTATGCGGCAATCCTCTGTTTAAGTCCGACGCTAAGTTTGCCAGTACATGCGGCTGGCCAAGTTTTTTCGAGCCTATCCGTAAAAAAAGTACCATTTACAAGAACGATAACTCTTTAGGGATGCATCGGACAGAAGTGCTCTGCGGTCGCTGCGGTTCTCACCTAGGACATATTTTTGATGATGGCCCAGCACCAACCTACAAGCGTTACTGTATGAATTCTATCGCTATGGATTTTGAGCCTGAAGGTTTGGGGAAATAGTTAGTGCGTATTATGAATGCAAATGTTTCTTCAATACTTCGGCAAGTTCTTTGGGCAACAGGGGTTTCTTCAATAATTTGACCACATGTGGGCTTGCTTCGGCTCTTTTGAGATCTCCAAAATCAAGTGTTGAAGAAAGCATTGCAATTGAACAATTTTGGGTTAACCGTTTGGGAAGATCTTTGTAAACTTCTAAAAATTCGAAACCATCCATATCCGGCATTTGTATGTCCAGCAATATAAAATCGGGCAGTTTACCCCCATTGTTTAAGGTAGTATGGAGGTAATTTAGCGCCTCTTCAGCTGATAGGCAAGTAATGATTTCCTCAAACAAGTTTGATATTTTTATGATTTTGGAATTGATCTTTAAATCAACATCATTATCATCTATTAATAAAACTGTTTTATGATTATTTGACATTAGGAATGGTTATTTTAAAGGTAGTACCTTCAGCCGGATCAGAACTTACAGTGATTTTTCCATTAATCTTATTCAATGCCTCTTTGACAATAAATAAGCCTAATCCGCTGCCCTGATTAACTTTACTCTTGAAAAATTGAGTGAAAATCTTTTCTAAATGCTCATTCAAAATGCCCATGCCGTTATCCGTGATAGAAATTTCAACTTGCTCTCTTCTAACATTAACATTCACACTTACCCTTTTGTTTACTTCGGTCTCTTTCTGATATTTTATCGCATTGGAGATCAGGTTGCCCAATATCACTTCAATTCTAAAAACATCCCCATAAAACTCTTCGTTCTGATTAATATCTACACTAAAAGTCGTTTCATGATCCGAATAAGTGTACAATTCAACCAATTCAGGTACCAGCTTATGAAAGTCAATAGCCGTGTTTTCCGAAATGGTTTTATTGTTTTTATAGTATTGAAGTGTTTTCTGAATGTAGTAATCCAACTTATTAGAACAGGTCTCAATCAAACTCCAATATTCGCCACTGGAGTTGTAAAGTCCTTCCATTTTAACCAGGTTCACAATACCCATTGCCGATACAAGGGGAGCTCTTAATTCATGAGAAATACTATATATAAACCTGTTGAGTTCATCATTTGTCTTTTCCAATTCAGCTACTTTGTTCCTAAGGTCAATTTTTGCCTTATAAGCATCGTAAGCATTTTTGATGGAATTGTGTAGTTCCAGATCATTCCAGGGCTTGGTAATATACCTGTAGATATCGCCATGGTTAATCGCATCGGCAAGCGCTTCAATATCTGTATAGCCAGTTAGCAATATCCTTATTGGATCAGGATAGGACTCTGTAATACTTTTAAAAAACTCTACACCTGTAGTACCCGGCATCTTTTGATCGGCCAGAATAACCTGAACAGAAATGTTTTGTAAGACTTTTAAACCTTCGGCAGCTGAGATAGCTGTATAAATTTCATACTGTCGCCTAAAACTCGCTTTAAAAGCCTGAAGATTATTTTCCTCATCATCAATATATAGAACTCTTACATTGGGTGCACTCATAGTACGCTTTTGCTTATTGTGTATTAACAGGTAATGTAATGATGAATTCTGTACCTTGATCTACTTCGGATAGAACATCGATATGACCTTTATGTTTCTCAATTATACTAAAAACAATTGATAAACCTAAACCCGTTCCTTCGCCAACTTCTTTAGTGGTAAAGAAAGGTTCAAATATTTTATGTTTAACCTCATCAGTCATACCAGTGCCAGTATCCTTGATGCTAATTTTAACCGTATTGTCCTCGTACCAGGTTTTTATCGTTAGTTGTTCTTCTTCTCTGTCTTTTCCGTTAGATTTTATTGCTTGTATGGCATTGGATATCAGGTTCATAAATACCTGATTTATTTTACCTGGCAGACATTCGATTTTAGGCAAATTTCCAAATTCTCTATATACCTTAAGGTTATCTGGCATGGTGTTTTTTACCAAAACCAAGGTAGATTGTAAGCCTTCGTTAAGATCAATTGGTTTTAAATCATCTTCATCTAAACGACTAAAATTTCTTAAACTTCTGATGATTTCTGCTGTTCTTTTTGCTCCGTCGGTAATACCTACCAGCAGTGAATCAATCTCATTGTTGACGAATTCTAGGTCGATTTGCTTTTTAAAGGCATCTATTTCCCTGATCTGCTCTTCCACATTTTCAGCTGAAAAATCAACATTTTCATACTTAGTAATGATTTCTTTCAAATCATCTATATCTAGTTGTAAAGGTTTAATGTTCGAGGTAACAAAGTTGATCGGGTTATTGATCTCATGGGCAATGCCAGCCGTTAACTGACCTAACGCTGCCATTTTCTCCGCATCTACCAATTGTGACTGTGCCGCCTTAAGGTTGCTCAGCGCATCATTCAGGTTGGTGTTTGTTTCCTGTAAGGCTTCAGTACGTTCATTGACCTTCTTCTCCAGTTCTATGTTTTGTTGCAGTATCAATTGCTCATTTTCTTTAGAAATCAACAAGGCACGCTTCTGGGCAAGCTCGTTTTCCTTTTTAAAGAAGTTAATCCTGTCCGCAAGGGCGAATGAAAGGAGCATGACTTCAACTACCGATGTGAATTGTACCGCATAGGTGGTATAGACGTTGTACGGTAATATCTCGTAATCTTTAAGAATAAAGACCAGCATACCGAAAAACAAGAATGACCAGGAAGCGAGGTAGTAACCCGCCGGCTTAAATTTCTTGTGGACGAAAACCTGGTATGCTGTAGAAGTACCAATAATAGAGCCTGCGAGGATAAGAATCTGCATGGCTATAAAAGAGAATTGCTTAAATCCGACCAGCAACAATAAAGTATTGAAGATAGAAAGTGTCAGCAGGATATTGATGATTTTATGGCTCTTCGGTGCATTTACCTTCGTGTTCAGAAAAGACTGGGTAAACATAATAGAGGCTGCGAGACCGAGGTTGGCAAAGAGGCAGACCGAAATATTATTTAACCACCCATCACTTAACAGCAAATATTTTGTGAAATAACCTTGTAACGCCGTTTGGGTTGCCCAGGTAAAAAAGATACAGAAAATATAGTTGAGGTAACTGCTGTCTTTGATGCTGAAGTACAAGAACAGGTTGTAGGTAAACATGATGATCATTACCCCTGCATACATACCGAAAAGTATATCCCGTTGCGCAAAAATATTATCAAATTCATATTTTGAGGCTACAAAAACCGGTGCGATTACAATCTCATCTGAATATAATTTAAGGATAATATCGGGTTGCTGCGCCACAACGTATTGAGGGATAATATAACTTTTGACATTACCCGGATAGTCCAGATCAGCAATTGTACTATAAGGAGTACTCGTAATTTTATAGATAACCTTATCGCTCTTTACAAAGTAGATATCAGAGACCTTCATTCTTGCCTGATCAATCATGATACTGGGCTCGGAAAGCGTAATCAGATGTGTTTTATCGGCCCTTAACCATATGGGTTTGCTCAATTCAGCAAAATTGATAAAGGGGGCTTTTAAGGGCTTGAATTTATCCGAGGCCTTAATGATCCATCCGATTGAGGCAGTGTCAGGAAAATCAGTTAGAATGGACGAATGTTGGGTGACATTAATGATCGAATCTCTTTTTTCAGTTGGTTCAGCTTTTAAAAGAAAAGAATAAGTTAGGCATAAGAAGAAAACAAATAGCTTTTTATAAAGATGTTTTATCATAAAATTATATCAATATGCATGTCTATAAAGCCATCGTTTGTTTTGTTTGGGATAGGGATAATTTGTTTTGGATTCTTTCTTAAAGCCATTACAAAATCATGAGACTCCTGTGTTGCAGTAGGTAAAGTATCTAGTTCGTCATTCAAGACAACAGTGGCGGTAAGGTCTTCTTTAGGGTAATAAAACTTTCCATTGATACCAATCTCTTTAACTACCCTAAAACCACCTCTAACAGCATTTCTATAGGTTGCAGGAGCGGTAAGACCAAATAATGATTGCAATCCGATAAGGCTGGATAGTGCCACAGTAATTTGGCTTAACACCCAACTACCAACACCTAATCCGGCAATTTCCCAAGAGTTCCATACGCCGCAAAGCTCTCCGGTTCCGTTAGGAATTCTGTCGGCCACCATACCATATATCCGATCATCCATATCGCCGACAGCACCCTCAATAGGGAGCGGGGTAATTCCATCGGCAACATGAACCCTACTGCCGGCCAATGCTTTTCCATCCTCTTCGGCACTCACAATAACCACATAAACACCAGGGTTAAGTACCCAGTCTATTTTTGCAGAAGTGATTTTCGTGATACCGAATATTTCTAATACATGCGTGTGCCCTTCAATAAATTTCATACAAGCCGCGCGATTATCTACGGCTCTAAACGCTTTAAAATAAAGCTTGGTGATCTGCGGTCTATGCTGTTCCAATGGATAAAGTTTTATTTAAGGGTTTTCTAATTGTACGTTGAGGTGATGATTCTGCTTTAAATATTCTGAACATGAATATTTCTGCAATATTATCAGTTATTTTAAATAAATGCTTTAATTTTTGATGTAAATTGAAAATTTGCTTTCTACTTTCGTCAGGAAGGTCGTTTAATTCCTGAACATTATTCTTGTAAAAGAAAATTAAAGGAACATTTACGGGGTGAATTTGATAGCCTAATGCTGTGGCTGTAAGCCAAAGTTTCTCAACTGCCATGCCTCCTTTTAAGTAATCGAGGGGACTGTGTTGCGGTAAAGTAATTAAGCCAATAGCGGGGGATGATTGGAATTGCTTTAGGGCAAGGTATTTAAAGGCGTTACCACCTTTTATCTTTTTTAGAAATTCAACAGCTCTTTCATCTTTCATCAGCCTTAATCCAATCTGATCTTGATTGCTTAAGTCGAGGGTATTTATTCCGATACCATCTGCCGTTTCCAGAATTTGCTCTTGATTCCAGCGCATTTCTTTTTTTATAAAATCTTTGTGAGCAGCAGGGGTAAACATGCGTAATAGATCTGCTTGTCCTGATATATCACCCAATACGGTTTTATCTTCAGCAGCAGTAAGCCAGTGTAAGCCGATTTCTTCGGCTTCAATAACGGCTTTTAGCTGATCAAGATCAGCAGTATTAGCTTCCTGTGTTTTACCAAATTTTCGGTTGGTATGTCTTTCTGATATTTGTGCTGCAAGTTTCTTTTCATCCTCGCTTACTTCATGTTTTCCTTTAAAATTGAAATAAGCAATATGATCAGGGAAAAGTTCAGGCGTGAAACTCCATTCCACACCTAGTTCATTTACAGCAGTCTCTAAAAGTAAATTCTCTATTGAAGCACCTAAAGACGCATATGAAGAAATGTAATCGGGATCTAAATAAGCACCAGATACCTCTTTATTTAAAAATAGGTGTAACGTGTCATTTTTATAATGCCAATGCCATGGCTGATTGTTTCCTCCTGAAGGTGCTTTACTTGCTGAGGCAATCAATTTATGAATTAGGGACTCTGGGATAGGATCACCTTTCGTACCATCTCCAATCTTATGAACTGACAAATAGGTGTTCAGCTCTAAAGGATCTAAATGCTTATTGCGAGGCTCTTCAACTACTTCAGGAGCAGGGACATCGTCTGTAATTAATTCATCAATATCGATGAAGAATCTGCCTGATATTTTTAAGCTGCCTAATAATATTTTTCTTGAAAGGTCAGCTGTAATTCCACCACCGTAAGTAACGGCACTGGCAAGTTGGGGCCAGGTAGATATGGTGCTCATAATTTCAACTGCAGAAGCTTTCATTCTTGGTGATAAAGTCTCAATTCCGGTTACCGGAGCTATGTAAGGTACTTTCTCATCCAATGTTTTAAGCGTTTTAAAAACGCTCATATCTATATGTTCTACGAACCCATGTAAAACAGGTCTTTCAGGTTCTAAGTCAAACCTTTCGATATCAATTGTACATCTGTCGCTACCTTCCATTAAAACAGGAATGCCCAATGCTTTAGCTTTTTCTCTTGCACTAATCTTTACATCAAAACTATCACACTCATCAATTAAAAGGTCAAGCGTCCCATTTTCAGTCAAGAAAGCATCAATATTATCATCAGTAATTCCTTCATGGAAACAAATTACTTTTAAAAATGGATCAAGCTCGGCAATCTCTCTGGCGACGATAACTGTTTTTTGAAGATGTATATTATGGATACCAGTTCTGATGCGGTTTAAATTAGAAAGATCAAGTTCATCAAAGTCGGCAATGCGCAATTCTCCAAAGCCTCTCTCTATGGCCAATGTTAAAGAAACCGACTGTCCAACCGACAATCCCATAACACCTATTTTCTTTTGCGAAAGTGTTGTTTGTTCCTCTGCGGTAATTTTATGCTTGTTTCTATTGGTACGTACAACAACAAATTCTTCTTCATCAAGTAGATGAACTAATTTATCAGACCATGGATAATATACCCATATTCCGTAGTCAAATAATGAGGTTGAGCCGCGGTGATTTTCAGCAACTTTTTTTAATTCAGTAGGGGGGATTCCAGGCTTTAAACATTTAATTAACTCTTCAATTTGAGACTCAATGCAATCAAAAATCTGAATATGTGGTTTATTCGCTAAAAGATCAGCGAGATTCTGTTTTTCGGTACTGTTTTTGGTATTAAATAATACAGGCTTGTAGAGAGCGTTTAATTGTTTCGTATTGTTAATTGAGGCTTCAAAATTTAAATGAGTATGAGCTTGAGACTGCATTTTTTTAATATATGTATGCTATAAAAATAAAAAAAAATAGGTAAATTATTGAAAGAACTAAAAATAGGCTTTTAAGAGTAATAATAAAAAAGTATTTTTAACTTTTATTTCCAGACAAATGAATGTGAATATCCTTTATGTTGATGATGAACCTCACAATTTAAGTGCGTTTAAGGCCACTTATAGAAGGTTGTATAATATTTTTACCGCGGAATCTGCAGATGAAGGCAGAGTTATTTTAGATAAGGAAGAAATTCATGTGATCATCACCGACCAGAGAATGCCCAAAACTACTGGAGTAGAGTTTTTGGCCTCTATTTTAGAGAAGCATCCTGATCCAATTCGGATGATTCTTACTGGTTATACGGACATTGATGCAGTAATTGATGCCATTAATAAAGGACAGGTATATCGCTATATCCAGAAGCCCTGGATGGAAGCAGATTTAAAGATTAATATCGAAAAAGCATATGAAATATATATGCTTAGAAAAGAAAATAGAGATCTTACTGCAAAATTATTATTAGCAAATCAGCAACTTGAATTTTTATTAAGGCAAAATCTATTATCTTAGTTATCCTAAAGGGATAACTAAGAGATATGTATAGATGGGTTTTAATAATATGGGCGCTCTTGTGCTTTCTATTTGTTAATGCGAAAGCCCAAAATATTTCGAATGAAGGCACAGATTTCTGGGCCGTATTTCCAACACATGACCCTTCAAGAAACAATAATGGGACGGTTAATTTAGCTAATGTTCGGATTTACATTACCACAAAGACCAGTTCAGAAGTAACGGTTACTTGTGGTAGTTTTAATTCTGGACCGGTAAATATACCCGGTAACACTGCTGTCTGGGTCGATGTACCCCGAGCGGATTCCTATGTAGTTGTAGGAGATGCAAACCGTGTAATTGCGAACAAGGGGATTCATGTACAAGTTACGCCTGGGCATGATAAGGTAGCTGTATTTGAACATATTTATGCAGGGGCACGGTCTGCCGCTTCACTTATTCTCCCCCGGGAGGCACTGGGGAGAGAATATTACTCCATGAATTACACACAGGATATAAGTAATGGAGAGGTAAATAAAAATTTTTTAGTCCTCGTTGCGGCGGATGCCAATACTACGCTACTAGTTCATAAAAAGGACGGGAGTTCTTTTCAGGTGGACTTTGCGAATGCGGGAGATGTGTATGAATATACACCTACGAACCAGGAAGATCTTACCGGTATGTATGTAGAGGTGGACAAAACATCTCCCGATAATTGTAATAAACGTTTTGCCGCTTATTCAGGTAGTACCTCACTTAAAATAGCTTGTAATGGATCTCGTGATCCACTTTTTCAACAGCTTTATCCGACGGGGAGTTGGGGAAAGATCTATGGGATTGTACCTTTTATCAACAGGCGCCATATCATAAGGATATTGGCTCAGGAAGACAATACCGTTGTGCAGTTTGATGGTAATGTCTATAATCTTAATAAAGGTGAATTCTATACGAGTGGCGAGCTAAGCAATAGTGCGCTAGTCACCGCAAACAAAAGAATAAGTGTGGCGCAATATTCTTTAACTCAAGCTTGCTCATCTACTGGAGGTACCGAAATCTTTGGTGACCCCGAAATGGTGCTACTTAATCCAATCGAATTTAATGTAAAATCTACGACGCTCTTTTCGTCCGACAAGGAGCGCATCACTGAGCGATACATTAATGTCTTGATAAAAACATCAGCTAACTCTACTTTTAAAATAGATGGAACGCCTGTGAATACAGTGTGGACTCCAGTTCCTTTAAATCCTGAATACAGTTACACACAAATTGAAATTAATGCTGCAAGTTCTTATTTGACAGCTAATGAAGGGTTTAATGCAATAGCTTATGGTTTCGGTGATCACGAATCTTATGCTTATTCGGCAGGTACCAATCTTGCGGCGACTACTTACTTCCTGGTTACCAATAAAATTACGCAACGCGATGCGCAGAATGCATGTGTTGGCCAGGTGTCTGATTTTAAATTTATTCTTCCTTATCTGGTGGCTAAAATTACATGGAAGCTTGATGATGGTCCTGAGGAACCTGGTTCTTTAGATCATGAAATTATTCCTGCGGCCGATGGTACATCAACTTACGAATACAGGTATGGCAGAGACGAAACCTTTACTGAACTCCGATCGCACCGGATCACTATAAAGGTAGAATTACCAAATGATGGTACGGGCTGCCTTAGCGGAGAGGCAGAATTTAGCTATACATTTGATGTGTATCCCTTGCCTACAGTCGACTTTCAGTTCCCCATGGAAAACTGTGCCGATACTGAAATTCAGTTTACCGATGCAGGTGTCTCCAATATTCCAGGTAAAGACCTAAACAAATGGCTCTGGGATTTTGGTGATGGAACAACTTCTACTGAACAAAACCCTAAGCATATTTTTAGCGCGTCAGGGCCTTTTGACGTCAAGCTATCTGTTGGTCTGGATGAAGGTTGTATGTCTGATGTACTATCTAAAACAATAACTATAGGGCCTAAAATAACAACCAGTTTTGCAACGGATTTAGTAGGATGTATCAATAAACTACATAGCTTCGAAGACAAGTCTGTCGTCGAGCCTGGTGCGACTATCGTAAAATGGCATTGGGATTTTGGCGATAATACACCACCAATACCAACGGATCAAGCTCTTCGTATTGTTCATCACACTTATACATCATTAGGCAAATTTAGAGTTACATTGGTTACGGAAAGTGCAACTGGTTGTATGAGTTTACTTTATTCAAAAGAAATTACCATCATTGCTTTACCTATACCTAAGTTTACCTTGCCTAAAATATGCTCTTCGGATAATATTGCGGAGTTTAAAAATCTTTCTGTTGATGGTGATGGAACTACAGCAGCTTTAACAAATTATTACTGGGAATTTGGTGATAATAGCAGTGTTAATAATACATCTACTGATGTTGATGGCAAACATAAATATAATCAACCGGGACTGTATCGCGTGAAACTTACGGTTACCAATGCCAATGGTTGTTCGGATTTTATCACCAGCGATTTTACAGTCAATAGTCCAGACGTTCTGGCTAAGTTTGATGTGGAAAATAAAGATAATTTATGCAGTAACAAAAAAGTCAAAATCATCAATACTTCCATCGTACAAACTATTGGGACTGTTATCAAGTTGCGTATTTATTTTGATGCCTTAAATAAACCAAATGAGTTTATTGAAGATGATGATCCTGTGCTCAATAAATCGTACGAGCATATGTATCCTGCATTGACGACTTCTGATCCGAAAACTTTTACCATAAAAATGGTAGCCTATTCTGGAGAGAGCTGTTCCAATACTTATCCTTTCGATATTTTATTAAACCCCTCGCCGATAATCTCTTTTGATAATATCCCTGCAGTTTGCATCAATGCTGGCAAAATTCAGCTTACACAAGGCTCAGAAACGCTTGGCATATCAGGCGATTTTAAATATACGGGACCAGGTATTACCGAAGATGGCTGGTTTGATCCGAGCGTAGCTGGGGTAGGACGACATGATATCACCTATACTTTTACTGCTCACAACGGTGGCTGCGAGGAATCTCTGACCAAGTCAATTACTGTTGCCCCCATTCCTGTAGTCACGCTACCTTCGGACCTGTATATTCTTGAAGGTGGGGAAAAACAAATTGACGCGAGTGTTAGTAGTTCTGGAAATACCTACGAGTGGAGTCCTTCTGAAGGAATAAGCAAAAACAATGTGTTAAGCCCTACTTTTTTTGCAACCAGCGATAGGGTATATACACTTGGGGTCACAACCGCAACAGGCTGTTTTACGTCAGAACATGTTTTTGTTCATGTTATAAAAGGCATTGAGCCCGCTAATGCGTTTAGTCCGAATGGTGATGGTGTAAATGATGTTTGGGTTATCAAATATATCGAAACATATGTAGCTGCTACCGTAGATGTTTTTAATCGGTACGGAGAAAAAGTTTTTTTTAGTCAGGGATATTCAATACCTTTTGATGGCAATTATCAGGGGAAACAATTGCCTGTAGGTACGTATTATTATATCATCAATCCAAGAAATGGAAAGAAAACAATTACTGGCTCATTAACTTTAATCAGGTAAAATGAGACGCTCAGTGTATTTAGTTATGTTACAATTGTTATTGGGGCTTTGTGGTTTTGCGCAGCAGCGGCCACAGTATACACAATATGTGCTCAATAATTACCTCTTAAATCCGGCGATTAGTGGTATAGAAAATTATACAGATGTAAAAGTAGGCTATAGAAAACAATGGGCTGGTATCGATAATGCACCACAGACATCTTTTGTAACTGCTAATTGGAATCTAGGGGGCGATTACCTTTGGAAAAATGCCTTGTCCTTACCTGATAAAGGCGATGACCCAATGAGTCGGAGCTATATGCAGAATTATACCTCATCCCCAGCACACCATGGTATGGGTGTTATTGCTGTTTACGATAAATTGGGGCCACTTTCGAGGCTGGACGCAAATTTAACCTATGCCTATCACCTTAAACTAAGTAATACTTATAATTTGTCTGTGGGGGTTGCTGCAGGGGTAAGTAGGATCGCGCTTGATATCAATGCTTTAACTTTTGAAGATCAAACCCGCGTTGACCCCTCCATCTCAAATGGTATTCCAAGTCAACTGAAACCCGACCTGAGCGTGGGGGTATGGTTGTATAGCGGAAGGCTGTTTGCCGGTGCATCCGTACAACAGCTTTTACAGCAAAAGCTTTCATTTACGAGTGATCCCAATTACAATATGGGAAAAGAGGAACCACATTTTTTTGTTACAGCTGGTTATAAGTTATACATTGATGATGAAGTTTCGGCGACTCCTTCAATCATGGTTAAGCAAGTGAGTCCGGTACCAGCATCAATTGATCTGAACTTAAAGGTGTCATTTAGAGATAGGCTTTGGTTGGGTGGTAGCTATCGTAAAGACGATTCCTTTTCGGCAATGGCCGGAATCAACATCAGCAAATTGCTTAATCTAACTTATGCTTACGATTTTACTACATCAGGATTGAATCAGGTAAGCAATGGCAGCCACGAAATTGTATTGGGCCTGCAACTTAATAATGTTTATGAAGTTTTTAGTGGCGGAAGAATGTGGTAAAATAAGCCGATTAAAGCTCTTTTCTTAACCGGGCAACGGGGATATTCATTTGCTCTCTGTATTTAGCAACCGTTCTCCTCGCGATGTTATAACCTCTTTCTTTCAAGATTTCTGTTAGTTTCTCATCAGCTAAAGGTTTACGTTTGTCTTCGTTGCCAATACAATCTTCCAGAATTTTCTTTACCTCTTTATTAGAAACCTCTTCGCCACTTTCTGTTTGTATGGCTTCCGAGAAGAAGGATTTTAATAAGAAAGTACCAAATTCAGTTTGTACATATTTAGAGTTGGCGACACGTGAAACAGTGGAAATATCCATATCTATTTTATCAGCAATATCTTTCAGGATCATCGGACGCATTTTGCGTTCATCACCCGTTAATAAATACTCATATTGATATTGCATAATGGCATTCATAGTTTTAAGCAAGGTCTGTTGTCGCTGCTTAATGGCATCAATAAACCATTTAGCGGAGTCCAGCTTTTGTTTTACAAACTGTACCGCTTCTTTTAGTTTTTTATCCTTTTGAGCTGCTTTATCATAATGGTCAAACATATCAATGTACGACCTGCTTACTCTCAATTCCGGTGCATTTTTCGAGTTTAAGGTTAGGATCAGTACCCCATCATTATTGGATACATGGAAATCCGGAATAATCTGCAACTGTTTTGTCGTTACCTGATTAGAGTCCCCTGGTTTAGGGTTTAACCTCAATATTTCTGCGATAATTTCTTTTAAATCCTCACTGTTCAGGTTAAGGGATTTTTCGAGTTTATCGTAATGTTTTCTTGTAAATTCGTCAAGATAATTTTCAACAATAAGGATGGCTTTTACAATAATAGGATTGTTGAGGTCTTTACGTTTTAACTGTAAAGTAAGGCATTCCTGTAGATCTCTTGCTGCGATGCCCGGAGGATCAAAATTTTGTATTACCCTAAGCATCTCAAGAACGTCCTCTTCCTCAACCATAACATTTTGAGAAAATGCAAGGTCGTCAATCATAGAAGTAATGGGTCTTCTTAGGTAACCATCGTCATCTAAACTGCCTATAATTTGCTTTCCAATAATAAAATCCTGATCGGAAAGCGGAACCAGGTCTAACTGTTCCTGTAAACTTTCAAAAAAGGTACTTTCAATAGCTATTGGAGTTTCCTTTTTTTCCTCATCATCGTCATTGTTATTGTATGAGGTGCTGTAGTCATTTACATCGTCATCTTGTAAATAATCGTCAACGTTAAATTCATCCGTATTTTCTTCCTTTGCGCTAGCATCGTATTCTTCCGGTGTATCGTTTAAGTCGTCGTATTCACTCTTAGGCTCTTCAGCTATCATTAAGCTTGGATCTTCCAATGCAGGATTTTCTTCCAACTCTTCTTTTATGCGAGTATCTAAAGCAACTGTCGGTACTTGCAACAGCTTTATAAACTGAATTTGCTGTGGAGATAGCTTTTGAAGTAATTTTTGTTGTAGATGTTGTTTTAGCATAAAATGATAACTAGGTATTTATGTACCCGCTCCAAAAATACACATTTCGTATTGATAAAAGTACTTACGGAAATATAAATCAGGAACGATACTGATAAACAGGTATGAATATTTTAAATTTCACTGTCGATTTGTATTTGACCTGCATAAATACTAAATATTGATTACGGGATCTGTGTAAAAAAAAATAGCTGGAAACTTTATAGTATAACCAATTGGCAATAAAGGAAACAGCAAAATAATTTAAAATATAAGTAAATTTTTGCCTGGTGAATCCTTTGATTTTCCGGGAAAGTTGTTAATTTTATTATATAAATAAATTTATACCTATGGGATTTGTAAAAGAATTTAAAGAATTTGCTGTTAAAGGTAGTGTAATGGACCTTGCTGTCGGTGTGATTATCGGTGGTGCGTTCGGCAAAATTATTGACAGTGCTGTAAAAGATTTAATTATGCCACTGATATCTGCAGTTATTGGTTCGGTAGACTTCAGTAACCTCTATGTGGTATTGAAGGGCACAGTTGGAGCTAACGTACCTTTAGAGGAAGCTAGAAAAGTACCTGAAGCAGTAGTGTTTGCCTATGGTAGCTTTATCAGTGTAGGTATAAACTTCCTTTTATTGGCAATGGCTGTTTTCTTGTTGGTGAAAGGTATCAATTCGTTAAAACGTAAAGAAGAAGCTGCTCCTGCTGCACCTGTTGCTCCAACACCTGGTGAAGCATTGCTTACTGAGATCAGAGACTTATTAAAAAACAAATAGCTCTAGCTATTTATTAGCACATATATAAGGTGCTTATTCGGAAACATATTTTTTCGACTAAGCGCCTTTTGCGTTTCCTGTGTTTTGTTTACCGACAAAATGCTGCAGTTTACCGATGATTTGATGGGATATAAGCTGAGGTTATTTGTAGCGCCTTAATTGTATCTAAATTTGAAACAAATAAAGATTTTGTAAGTCTAAATTTTAATAAAAGAACAAGATGGATAAGTGGAACAAAAGTAGTAGTTCGAGTAGGATATGTAGTGGTTTGGTTATTTTGGTGATAGGGCTGGTATTCCTTTTAAGGAATTTTGGATTGTATATTCCTGGTTGGATCTTTACATGGCCCATGTTGCTCATTGCAATTGGTTTACTTATAGGTTTTAAGCGCAATTTTAATGGAACAGGCTGGCTGGTTATGGTATTGGTTGGTGGATACTTTATTGTAAATGACGTTTGGGGACAGGAAGTTTCGAAGTACTACTTTGGCGGAGCGCTTGTTGTTGCTGGATTAAATCTGATTTTGAGACCAAAAAGTATAGATTATAAGGGTAAAGGCTTTGGTAAACGCTGGGAGCGTAAGTTTGAAAAAAAGTTTGATTTCAAAGCCTCGGAAAAGGAACCATATGCATCATATATCAATGCGGATAGAAACGACGTTCTGGAGTCGGTAAGTGTATTTGGTGGTAGCCATCAACATGTTCATTCAAAAAACTTTAAGGGAGGCGAGGCGATAGCTGTTTTCGGAGGTTGTGATGTGAATTTAACACAGGCAGATTTCGAAGGTACCATAGAGCTTGAAGTGGTAGCCATATTTGGTGGGGTGAAAATTATTATTCCTCCAAGTTGGGAAGTGAAATCGGAAATTGTGGCAATTTTTGGCGGATTGGAAGATAAAAGGTCGCTAGGTCCTGTGAGTGAAGAGCCACGAAAAATCATTAAAATTCAAGGGGTGACGATGTTTGGAGGGGTAGAGATTAGAAACTTTTAAAATTCAAGATCATGAAATGGTTTGTAGTAAGATATATTTATCAGATAATTACCGGAGAAGGTGACCATTCGCCTCAATTTGATGAGCAATTAAGATTAACTATTGCTACAAATTGCGATGAAGCACTTGCAAAGGCCGAGCGCCAGGCCGAAGATTTCCATCGTCCTTTTAGGAATTGCAATGGCGATATGGTAAACTGGAATTTTATCTGTGTGGCAGATCTATATGAAATTGAATCTCCTACCGATGGGGCAGAAGTAGCCTCGGTACTGCATGAGCCTGAAGATGTGAATGCGTTTTTAGATCATGTAAATCAACATAAGACATACTTGCAACAGTTGTTGCCATTTTCAACTCCTTCAATTAAGTTGTTTTGATAAACAGACCACTGTCAATTCCCAGCGTTAAGAAGTTTTCATTACTCATATTTTTGGGCTGGGTCTCAGTGTTTGTTGTGCTTTTTTATTTTACCCTTAATTTTAGCTGGACGATAGCTATTGCCGATAGTCTAATTACCAATGGCCTACTTGCACTTGCTTGCATGTTAATGAGTAATTTACTAGGATATTACCAGCCTAAAAATGAAACCAAAATCTTTGTGCTGGCGCTTAGCGTTATCATGGCGCTTTTTATCACCTTCATGAGCAAATTTTTGTTAGTTTTATTGTTTTCTGATCAAAAGACTTACCTCAGTTTTCTTAATTTTTCACTTTCTGTACGTTTCTTGATTGTGTTTGTGTTTATTGCCTGGTGCGCTCTGGCAAATATTTTATGGTACATGCTTGAAGAGCAATCGGCCACACAGGAGCGCTTACTTGCTGCACAAAATCTTTCTAAAGAAGCCGAATTAAATAAACTACGCCACCAGCTGCAACCACATTTTTTGTTTAATAGTTTAAATTCTGTTTATGCATTAACCATTGTAAATCCTAAAGAAGCAGGTACCATGATCACTAAGCTCGCCGCTTTTTTAAGGGGAACTTTAAAAAGGGACGATGAGGTTTGGGTAACTGTGGCCGAGGAAATGGAATACATTGGACTGTATCTGGATATAGAAAAGGTACGCTTTAGTCACCGATTAAATATTGAACTTGAAATAGCCGAAGAAACCTTAAATTTACGTCTGCCGGGAACGCTTTTACAGCCCATTGTAGAGAATGCCATTAAATTTGGTCTATATAATACTTCTGCCGCGATTACCATATCGGTATTCGTAAAGCTGGAGCAGAATCATTTGGTGATTGTGGTACAGAACCCTTATGATCCGGAGATGAAGGCTACAGAAGGTACAGGATTTGGTTTAACTGCGATCAAGCGAAGGTTATATCTATTGTTTGCCGATGAAAGGTTATTGCAAACAAATGTGAGTACAGTGAACAGGTTTGAAACTACGCTTAAAATACCTCAACAAAATGATTAGAACGATATTAATTGATGATGAGCCTTTGGCCAGGGATGTAGTAAAGCATTACCTGAGTAATTTTCCTGATGTTGAGGTAGTAGCCGAATGTAGCGATGGTTTTGAAGGGATAAAGGCTATTGCGGAGCATCAGCCAGATCTTATTTTTCTGGACATCCAAATGCCTAAAATTAGTGGATTTGAAATGCTAGAGCTAATAGAGAAGCATCCGGCAGTTATTTTTACTACGGCATTTGATGAATACGCTATTAAGGCCTTTGAGGTGAATGCTATTGATTACTTACTAAAGCCTATAGAGCAGGGGCGGTTTGACCTGGCAATGCAAAAACTACCCACACGATTAAATAATATAGATGCCGTTGCTAAGGAGTTGTTGGATGTAGCAGGACTAAGTCCGGCGCAGAGCAATAGGGTAGTAGTAAAAAAGAACGGAGTAATTAAAATTATTGCAGTAGTTGATATTCACTACCTGGAGGCTGACGATGATTATGTAAAACTGAGTACGTCAGAAGGGATTTTTCAGAAGAATAAAACGATGAGCTTTTTTGAAAAAACACTGGAAAGTAGTCAGTTTATTCGTATTCATCGATCATATATCATAAATTTGGCGCAGGTTACAAAAATAGAGCTGAAAGAAAAAGATAGCTATGTAGTGCTTTTAAAATCGGATATATGGCTACCTGTGAGTAAAACCGGGTACATAAAGCTGAAAGCAGCATTAGGGATCTAGCTGAATAACAGTTAATTTAAAAACTATAGCAAAATCTATTTGCAATTGAATAAAAATCACCCTATATTTGCACCTCTTATTTAAAAATATTTAGTCAAGATATAATACAGTTATGAAAAGAACATTCCAACCTTCGCAAAGAAAGAGAAGAAACAAACACGGCTTCCGCGAAAGAATGGCTACAGCAAACGGTAGAAGAGTATTAGCTTCACGTCGCGCAAAAGGAAGAAAAAGATTAACGGTTTCAAGCGAAGGCCGCCACAAAGCATAATTTTTGATTGCAGCACAAGTAGTGTTAGCAGATCAGAATGTCTGCAAATTTGCGATCAAAAAGATGAACACATTTAATAAAGAAGAACGGTTATGTAGCAGGAAATTATTAGACCTGCTATTTAAGAACGGTTCTTCTTTTTTGTTATATCCGTTCCGCGTATCTTATATGTATGTTCCGGTTGAACATGAGTTTCCGGCACAGATAGTGATTAATGTCGCTAAAAAAAGATACAAAAGGGCGGTCGATAGAAACCTGATCAAGCGTCGCAGTCGCGAGGCCTACCGTTTACAAAAGGAGCAGGAGCTGTATATGCTATTGCCCGAATCGGAAGAGTTATTACTGCTTTCCCTACAATTTGTTGGTAAAAAGATTTACGATTTTTCTTTTTTTGAGAAAAAACTGGCCACTACTTTAAAACGGTTGATTGCCAATCTGGAAGCTAAAAAAGCCACAGGAGCAGATGGGAATAATTAAACAGGTTGTAGGCTGGTTCTTCTTAGCACTGATTAGGCTTTATCAGTGGTTTATATCTCCCTTGTTGGGGGCAAATTGTAGGTTTACACCTACTTGTTCGCAATATGGAATAGAAGCCATAAAAAAGCACGGCCCTTTTAAAGGAGGCTGGCTAACTTTGAAACGCATTGGCCGTTGTCATCCTTGGGGTAGTCATGGTCATGATCCTGTTCCTTAATTAATTTTATCTTCGATTATCATTAAATTCCAATACCATGGCCACAATACTTCAAATTGAAACCGCTACCCAAGTTTGTTCTGCAGCAATCTCTGTAAATGGCAATACCATTGCCTTAAAAGAGGAGATGGCCAGTAACATTCATGCAGGCAGTTTGACTTTGTTTATTAAGGAGGTGATGGATATGGCAGGCTTACAGTTTGCCGATTTGGATGCTGTGGCGGTAAGTAAAGGTCCTGGCTCTTATACAGGTTTACGTATTGGGGTTTCGACAGCCAAAGGTTTATGTTTTGCATTGGATAAGCCGTTAATTGCAGTTGATACGTTGCAGATGATGACCGCTGGGTTTTTAGCGCAGCAGAAGGACAATGAAGGGGTGATCTGTGCAATGATAGACGCGCGTAGGATGGAGGTCTTTACCGCAATGTTTGATGCAGATTTAAACTATGTGCTACCTACGGAAGCTAAGATTATTGATGAAAATAGTTTTGCAACTGAGTTAGCAGCAAGTAAGGTTACCTTTATTGGTGATGGTGCAATGAAATGTGCTGAGGTTCTGCAGAATGATCATGCTGCTTTTTCTGACCTTAATTTTAATTCTGCAGCTCATATGAGCCAGTTGGCATTTAAAGCCTTTACAACTGCTCAATTTGAGGATTTAGCGTATTTTGAACCTTTCTACTTGAAAGACTTTGTGCTAACTACGCCAAAGAAAAAGGTTTAATTATCTCTTTTTAGAAAAAACGCTAAACAAGCGTTTGAAAAAACTACTTTCTTCGTCACCTACACCCGGCATTGTACTGCTATTTTGCGGGTGATTTACGACATCTCCAAACTTTATTCCCAGTCCCATATAAAATGATGCGCCATTATAACCAGTCCCAATGGTACGGTCTTGCTTTATTACGCCATTAATTTGTGTAACTGTTTTTAGGAGGTTATCTGAACCTAGAAAGACTTCAAAGTTCGGTGTTTGGTACATACCTTGCATTCCTACTAAAAACAGGTTATTTAAATTATAAGTTGGGATAACACTTAAGGATACTTCTTCGTACTTGATTTTGTTTACAAATGCTACATCCCCTCCTTTGTAAAACAGGTTTTTAGATGCAATAATGCTAGGGGTATAGGTAAGTGGGTAACTTATTGCAAAGGCTTTAGAGACCATAAAATCCACTTTTGCATTAGTTGGGGTGAAGAAACTTTTATGGGTTTCGTTTTCTGTGGCAATATTTGAAATTTTCTTATCGATATCGGATGAATTCATTTCGGGGTCGTCAATGATTAAAGGATCATTGAGATTGTCGAATTTATTATAGTATGAACTTTTAGCCCATCTGATGAAGCCAAGGTCTTTTAAATTGGCCATTAAAAATACACCGCTTTTTGAGGTATAGCTGGTACCAACTGAAAGGGAAAGTCCCGGGTTTTTAAATGTGGGGATTAAATCTTTACTGGAGAAGTCGTCTGCATCGAGAAAACTGGCTTTATAGGTTCCGCTAAGCGATGCAACAAGTGGCTGTGTTGATGAGCCAGGATTGAAATTAGATTTAACGATGCTTAGTTTATTGTAGGCAATACCACTTAGTAAGCTCAGTTTAGCACCAAAGGCTAGTCTTTTATTATAATTTTCGCGGTAGCTAAAACTAAATTGATGGTAAGATTGCTCATATCCGTCATTGTTAAAGGCATTGGTAAAGTCCTGGTTTTGATAACCAAGGAATCTTTTATAGTTATCTAAGATTGCCAGCGTTTCATTGGTGTAATCCAGATGCGCGTCACTGCGTACTTGCCAGGCAAAGCCCATTTCTTTTTGGTACTTATACGATTTAAATATCCTCAAAGTAAGTAAGTAGATATTTGTGTTTTGATGAACGGTATTGATGTCACCGGTTCCTAACTTAAGATCTGATGCATTATATTTTCCTTCGTTGATGATTTTACGGATGAAATCTGAATTTCCTTTATTTGCAGCATTTAGTCCGAAATAGGGCAAGAAGAAGTTCGAGGAGAATTTTCGGGACGAATCTAAGACAAATGTTTTTTGCGCCGGGTTTTCAAAACCATCGAACATGGTTTTTGTATTAAATAACCCGTATTGCTGCGCCTTTATAAATGTGGCATTACAGCTTAAAATAAAGCAAAGAATAAAGTACTTTTTCAACATAGGGATGATTGGTGCTATAAAGCTAAAGAATCTTTTTGTAAAACATCTGGCTGTTTGTTGATTAAGATGTTAGTTTGGAATTTACCATTATCACCACTTAACTGATAAGTGAAAGAATCGTATTTTTTTAATCCTTTGTCTGACTGCAAATGCTTGTTATAAGGTAGGTAAATGTTTTTGCTGAAGATGTCGGTAGAGTTAGTATGGTCTATATAAAAACTAATGCTAGAATTGCCTGGAAGCTGATTGTTTGCGTTGATGTAATTAGGGGTGTTAATTAAAAGGCGGTTACTGTTGTAATTATTTAAGAACGCGGTTAGCGTACTTGCATTGTTTGCAAATACCATGTAATTATCAAGTATGATGTAGAAAGGCCTTTTGAAACCTTCAAATGGCATTCCGAAATAAGCGTACAGTATATCAGCCTCCTTTAGTTGCTTAATTTCGTCAGTGTAATCCTCGCTCAAGTCTATCAAAAGTTGCATGAGTTTGTCGCCATTGGTTAAGTTTATAGCTCCAATTCTCTCCGTTGTACTGAGCTGAAAAGTGATCAACTGGTCTTTGAAGAATTTTGGGAAGATATCATCCATATTAAGATGATATTTGGCGTTGATGTCTGCAATCAATTTGGTTATTTTTTTATCTTCATTTTTGTTTAAAAACCACTGATCCAGTTTTTTTCTCCAGGGCAGGTAACTGTCTATGGCAAAGATTGTGTAAGAAGCAGTGTTGATAGGAAGGATATTCTGGATACTGATTTTTTGTGCGTGTAGATCAGAAAAGAGATTGTAGTAGTTGTTGGGGTCATTTGCTATGGTAGTACCGGTTAGTAAAATTTTGTTATTACTGTAATTGTATGTTAAAGCTGCAAATGCGTTTTGCTTGTTTAAGCTGGAGAGTTCTCCATTTAGTTTGCCAGCAATAATGTTTTTTAACAGCGCGGGTAGCGTATTGAAGTTAATGTATAACTGAGCAAGGCTGTTTTTGTTGAATCGGTTACTGGCCTGGATGTATTCTGCAAATTTATCAGCTTTGTCTTTTAAGGTTTTAGCTAAAATAGTGGTTACCTGCTGCTGAGAATTAGATAGGGCAACGAGGTTTCCTTTTATACCTAGATAAAATACAGCGCTATCTGGCAATGTAAGTTTAGTCAGGTTATTGAGTATTTCTAACTGCGTGCCACTGGCTTTTATGGAGTGGATGAGTTGTGGGGTATGGCTTGGATTATGGAGTTGAGTGAGGCATAAAAAATCTATTTCTTGTTTACTGCCCGGGACAAAGCTGAAATATATGTTTTGGTTTTCTATAGCCTGATTTACTTTTGGCAAATTGAGCAAGTGCTTTTTTAAGGAACTCAGTTGTTGATATTTTTCATCGCCTAGAATTTCATTAAAGAGGTGTTGTTCCTTTAAGATATCCGTTATGCCTTTTTCATTTTCAAAAGAAAATATTAAACCTGAGCTGGAAGTAGCAGCATACAGGCCAATGTCTGAAGTGTTGTGGTCGGCGTTGAGTTTGGAAAAATATAAATAAGCCATCGTAACAATGGCGATAAGCAATAGGATGATACTAATTAGAATCTTTTTCATGTGTTACTTACAAATTTAACTGAATAGTTTGACTATTTAATTTAATCGTAGTGAATACTGGGGAAATGCTGTCAAGTTTGTTAATTTTGTGCTATAAAAGCCGATCAATCATGAGCAGACGTATTATCTTAACCGCATCTTTATTTGGTATCATAGCCGTAATGTTTGGTGCCTTTGGTGCACATACTTTAAAGAGTGTTTTAAGCTCAGGGAGTTTAGAGATTTGGGCTAAAGGGGTTGAGTACCAGTTTTATCATACATTGGCCTTGCTTTTTCTTTCACAGTTAGCTACTGGTAATCAGAAACTGGTAAAATGGTCGTACATTTTCTTTGCTCTTGGTGTTGTGCTTTTCTCAGGCTCGCTGTATTTGTTGGCTACAAGAGCTATTTTAAACATAGCCTTCGTGAATTATATAGGTCCAATTACTCCAATAGGCGGTTTATGCTTTATACTTGGATGGACATTGTTATTTGTTAGTGCATTAAAAAGTAAGTAACAATGGGCGATGGGCTACTGGAATTTAAAGAACGGGAAACACTTTTCGTAGAGGTTGTTTTACCCTTATCTTTAGCTAAAAACTACATGTATCGTGTTCCGTTTGAATTAAACGAACACATCGCTGTTGGAAAACGTGTGGTGGTGCAGTTTGGGAAGAATAAAATCTATACCGCACTTGTTAAAAGCGTTAGTCAGACTGCTCCAGAACATTATCAGGCTAAGTATATCATTGATGTAGTAGATGAGCATCCGATAATCACTGCAAATCAATTGCAGTTGTGGGATTGGATGACGAGCTATTACTTGTGCAATGAGGGAGATGTGATGTCGGCTGCGTTGCCTACTGGTTTAAAGTTAGCCAGCGAGACCATTATTGTAAGGAAGGATGATGAGCCAGTTGAAGAGGTTTTAACGGATAAGGAAAACATTCTGATCAATGCTTTAAATAACCAGAAGCGTTTAACCATTGATGATGTATCTGCATTACTCGGACAAAAAACGGTTTATCCTATTATCAATTCCTTACTTGAAAAAGACCTAATTTATATTGCCGAAGAAGTTGTCGAAAAATATAGACCCTTATTAAAATCATTTGTTTCGCTTAATGCATTTTATCAGGAAGAGGAAAATTTAAAACAGCTGTTCGAAATCCTGGAAAGGGCACCTAAGCAGCTGAATGCGTTATTGTCCTATATAAAGCTTTACAGACAACAGAATTTAATTCCTAAGCATCAACTATTGGAAGATAGTGGTTGTGGACAGGCGGCTCTTAAAACGCTTGTAGATAAAGGAATATTTAAGGTTGATAAATTGCCTGTAAGCAGGCTAAAAGAAAATGATGATGATTTTGTGTTAAACTTTGAACTGAGTGAAGCTCAGGATAAAGCTTTAACGCAGATTGAAACAGAATTTGAGCAGAAGGATGTAGTGCTGCTGCACGGGATAACAGCTTCGGGTAAAACTCAGATTTATATTAAGTTAATTGAAAAGGCAATTGAAAAAGGTGGACAAGTTTTATTCTTACTGCCGGAAATTGCTCTAACTACTCAGATTGTACAAAGGATTCAGCGTTATTTTGGTGATGTTATTGGTGTATACCACTCTAAATTCAACAACAATGAAAGGGTTGAAATTTGGAATAAGGTACTGAATGGTAAATATAGGGTTGTTTTAGGCGCCAGATCTGCCGTGTTTTTGCCTTTTAAAGAGTTGAAACTAATTGTGGTGGATGAGGAGCATGAGTCTTCTTTTAAACAACAGGAGCCATCGCCAAGATATCAGGCAAGGGATGTAGCTGTTTATTTAGCGCATTTACATCAAGCAAAGGCTGTACTGGGGTCGGCTACGCCTTCTCTGGAAAGTTATTATAATGCAGTTAATCATAAGTATGGATTGGTTACTGTGAATGAGCGTTTTGGTGGAGTCGAATTGCCTCTGCATGAGGTGGTAAGTATTTCTGAAGAAACGAAGAAGAAAAAGATGGTTTCTTATTTCTCTTCTAAGCTGATCGATGAAATCGCTAATACTATAGAACAAAAGGAACAGGTAATTCTGTTTCAGAATCGTCGTGGGTATGCTACTATATTGATTTGTGCTACTTGTGGTTTCGCACCAAAATGTGTGAATTGTGATGTAAGTTTAACCTATCATAAAACCAGTGGTAAGCTGCATTGCCATTATTGTGGATATCATCAAAGTAGCATTAATATTTGTCCAGCTTGCGGCTCGGTACATATCGAGCAAAAAGGTTTTGGAACGGAAAGAGTGGAAGAGGAACTAAGCCTTGTTTTTCCTGATGCTAAAATTGCGCGGCTGGATGTGGATAGTACCAGAACCAAGAATGGCTTGCAGCAGATCATTTCTGATTTTCAGGAAAAGAAGACGGACATTTTGATTGGTACGCAGATGGTGGCCAAAGGTTTGGATTTTGATAATGTGACTTTGATTGGGGTGATTAATGCAGACACGTTATTTAATTATCCTGATTTCAGGGCATTTGAAAGGAGTTATCAGTTGCTAGCTCAGGTTGCTGGTCGTGCAGGAAGAAGAAATAAGCAGGGTAAGGTGATTATACAAGCTTACGATGATTCGCATCGTATCATTAAGCAGGTGATAGAAAACAAATATCTTGAAATGTATAATGAAGAGCTTGCAGAGCGTAAGATGTTCCATTATCCTCCTTTTACGAGGTTAATATTTATCAATATAAAACACAAAGATCAGGATCTTTTGAATGTTGCTGCTCAGCGTTTTGCTACGGCCTTAAGGCAGCAATTGGGTAAGCGGGTATTAGGGCCAGAGCAGCCTATTGTAGCTCGGGTAAGGAATTATTACATCAAACAGGTGATCATCAAAAGTGATAAAGATACTTCCATCCAGAAAGTGAAATCTATTCTTAAAGATACCATCTTACAATTTCTAAGCGAAAAGGATTATAGGGGGGTGAACATACAGGTTGATGTTGATCCTTACTAGATTTTATTGGGATTGATCCTGTGCTGATTAGACTTCCTTTACTTATTTAGACCCGAAAAGATTGAGTTATTAGTTTTCAAATCGTTAAATTTGGGGTGAAATGGCATACAAGTTTGTTGATAATTACAGAGAGCAGGGGGCGAGGAAACGTTTGGTAGTTCACCTCGAGTCGAGAGGGATAGCGGATAAGAAAGTACTTAAAGCGATAGGAAAAATACCACGACATTTCTTTTTTGATGAAACCTTCTGGAATCAGGCTTATAAGGATATTGCGTTCCCTATAGGCGATGGACAAACTATTTCCCAGCCATACACAGTAGCTTATCAAAGTGAATTACTCCATGTAAAAAAAGGTGATAAGGTTTTGGAAATTGGAACTGGTTCCGGTTATCAGACCTGTGTGCTGATGGAGTTAGGCGCAAATGTTTATACGATAGAACGTCAGGAAAGTATATACCGACATACCATACGGGTATTGCCTGGAATGGGATATAATGCACACTTCTTTTTTGGTGATGGATCTAAAGGTATTGCTGAGCATGCTCCCTATGATAAGATTATCGTAACTGCTGGTGCTCCCTTTGTACCTGAAGCATTGTTGAAACAACTTAAGATTGGCGGAATATTGGTGATTCCGGTAGGTGACGAGAACTCACAAAAGATGGTAACTGTAATTCGGATTAACGAAACTGATTATGATCGGATTGAACTGGATACTTTTAGATTTGTGCCGCTTGTGGGCGACCAGGCTTGGTAAGGTTGATTAAACCTTCATTGCCCGGTCCATTTCTCTTTTAGATTCCCTGTCTTTGATACTGTCTCTTTTGTCGAACTCTTTTTTACCTTGTGCCAGTGCTATTTCCAGCTTGGCAAATCCTCTTTCATTGGTGAATATTCGCAAAGGAACTATAGTATAGCCTTTTTCTTCACTTTTTGCCTTAAGCTTTTTAAGTTCTTTTTTATGGAGTAGCAGGATACGGTCGCGCTTAATTTCATGGTGATGAAAAGAGCTGTGGGTATATTCTGATACATGCAAGTTTCTTACGTAAAGGACATTGCCAATAAACATGCAGAAAGCATCTGTCATATTGGCCTTGCCTTGTCTTATCGCTTTTATTTCAGTGCCTAAAAGGGCTATTCCGGCATTATATTTTTCAATAATGTGGTAGTCGAAAAAGGCTCTTTTATTCTTTATTTGGACGTCGTTCTTCATAACAATCCGCTAATATCTCAATTTTATCTCACAATAAGCACTGGAATGGATACTTTATGACGCACAGAATTAACTGTAGTGCCCAGTATTAAATCTTTTATGCCTTGATGACCATGTGCCCCCATAACCAATAATTGCAGCTTATTCTCGTCACTTATGGCTACAATAGCTTTTACAGTACCCCCATAACCGATATATGGGCTAGCGTTATAGCCTAAATCGGCTAGATTATCACAGTATTTTTGAAGATTTTCGGTATCACTCACTGTTTCGTGATCTAATGCAGAATTTCCATAATACTGTGCAGCCGCAGTTTCTACTACGTGTATCAGGTAATACTGCGCATGTTTTCCGCCTTGAATAAGGGCATGACGTATGGTGTTACGATCGTTTTTGGAGAAGTCTACCGTGATGCCAATACGAGCATAATCGATCTTTTCAATGTTTTCAATATCTAAAGCCTCTCCATGTGGTACGTTGTTATTACCTTTTCTTAAACGGGTAACTAGCGGATATATAAAGACGTATAGCAAGAGTAATCCTATTAGTATCGCCGCAGGAACTACAAGGACATAGATATACCAGTCTCCGCTTGCTCCCCAGGTTTTTATTTCTTCAATCACCAGTTTAACATTTAGAGATACGATGACAATAGCACTCACCCAAGCCAAAACTTTTACCCATGGTCTTATGGCAAAGCCTTTCATTAATTTTTTATCTGATGTAAAGTGGATTAGTGGGATTACGGCAAAGCCAAGCTGTAAACTTAAAACCACTTGACTTAAAATAAGTAGTCCACCTAATGCATCATCCCCATACCAGAGTATAGTTAGAAATGCAGGAATGATAGCGAGTAAACGAGTTATCAGTCTACGTAGCCAAGGTTGTATGCGCAATTTAAGGTGTCCCTCCATTACAATTTGACCTGCTAAAGTTCCGGTAATGGTAGAACTTTGACCTGCTGCAATCAACGCAATGGCGAAAAGGGCAGGAGCCACATTGCCGAATATATTTTGAAGCAGTTTATAAGCATCTTGTATCTCGGCTACCTCGTGTAAACCATTCTTGTAAAATGCGGCAGCAGCAAGGATAAGTATAGCGGCGTTGACAAAAAAAGCAAGATTTAAAGCGATAGCGGTATCGATGAAATTGAATCTTATAGCTTCCTTGATGCCCTTTTCATCGCGTTCAAATTTACGGGTTTGCACCAGTGATGAATGCAAGTATAGGTTATGGGGCATTACCGTAGCACCAATAATGCCTATTGCAATATATAAGGCTTCGCCAGACAGCATAGAAGGCTCAAATCCGCGTGCTATTTCTTTAAGCGAGGGTTCTACGATAAACATTTCGGCCAAAAAGGAGATGCCTACAATAAATACCATGGAGACAATGAATGCTTCCATTTTACGCATGCCTTTGTTGAGTAGGAAAAGAAGTAGAACGGTATCAAAAATGGTAATGCTTATTCCCCAGATTAATGGTAATCCGAACAAAAGATTTAATCCAATGGCCATTCCTATAATTTCGGCCAGATCGCAAGCTACAATCGCTGTTTGAGCCAATCCAAAAAGCGGGATGTTGATCCATTTTGGATAAGCATTCCTGGAAGCCTGAGCAAGATCGAGTCCTCTAACAATTCCTAAACGGGCACTGAGCGATTGCAACAGTAGGGCGATAAGATTTGACATAAGCAGTACCCAGATTAATTGGTAACCAAACTTGCTACCGCCTGCGATGTCCGTTGCCCAGTTGCCGGGATCCATGTAACCAACACTTACTAAGTAGGCTGGTCCTATAAAAGAAAGAATCCGTTTCCAGCCGGTTCGTTTGCTGGTGTCTACGCTTTGATGTACTTCGCTTAAGGATTGGGTGTCTTTATGTTGGGCTTTCATGTTATAGTTTAATAAGGATATGTTTGGCAACTTCCCGGCTTACACTAATTTTCTTTTCTTCTAATATCAATTCCACAGAGCCATCAAAATCAGTGATTTCTTCTATTTTAAGTTTTTTTCCGAGAGTTAGTCCTAATTTTTCAAGGTGCTTTAAGAATATAGATGAATGTTCACTAACTCCCATAATCAAGCCTTGCTCTCCTGGTTTAAGTTTGTTGAGTTTTGTAAATGGAATGGTATCAAATTGCCCGTTTTTATCGGGAATGGGATCGCCGTGTGGGTCGCTTTTAGGGAATGCCAGAAATTCATCCAGTCGTTCGATCAGTTCAATAGATTGAATGTGTTCCAGATCTTCAGCAATATCATGAACCTCGTCCCATTTAAAGTTTAGCTTTTCTACCAGAAAGACCTCCCATAAACGATGTTTCCGCACAATATTAATAGCGGCAGATTTACCAGTTGGTGTGAGTTTAACACCTTGATATTTCTTATAATCGATCAATTGCTTATCCGCCAGTTTTTTTATCATATCGGTAACAGAGGCCGCTTTAGTCTGCATTTTTTCTGCTATTGCATTTGTTTGCACAGCTTCGTCGTTGTTTTGCGACAAATGGTATATGATTTTCAGGTAGTTCTCTTCAGTGAATGATTGCATTTTTGTTCGACTAACTATATGTTTAGACAAATCTAAAAAAATAGAAGAGAAATAAACTATAAATAATAGGTTTTTTTTTAGAATAAAATTTGGTGTGTAATGCATTCTTATTCTATCTTTGGACATACTTTAAAATAATGGCGACAGAACTAGATAAAACGGATTTTAAGATTCTTAAATTGTTACAGGAAAATGGTAGGATGACCAACCTGCTTTTATCTCAGGAGATTGGACTTTCACCGGCCCCAACATTGGAAAGAGTAAGGAAACTGGAGGTTTCGGGTTTTATTAAAAGTTATCATGCTTTAGTTGATGAAGAGAAACTAGGCTTAGGAATAAAAACCTTTATCCAGGTTCAACTGGATTTTCATAAGAACAATACCATTCAGATTTTTCTGGATGAGGTAAATCAGATTAAAGAGATTACGGAATGTCACCACGTGACAGGCCAGGCTGACTTCCTATTGAAGGTATATGTGAATGATATTAAAGCTTACGAGCGTTTGATTATGGATAAAATTAGTAAGATATCTGTAGTTAAGACTTTCCAGACGATGATGATCATGTCTACTACTAAAAAGGAGCCGATTGTTCCTTTGGAATACTAGTATTAAGAATTAAAGCAAAAGCGCCTGTATCAATACGATATAGGCGCTTTTGTTTTAGGTTATTTGCCAGTTGATTGGGCTTTGTCCTTGTTCAATTAATTTAGCATTGGTTCTTGAAAAAGGGCCAGTCCCCAGAAAACCATTGTAGGCTGAAAAAGGAGAGGGGTGCGCAGCAGCAATAATTGTGTGTTTACTTTGATCAATTAATGCCGACTTATTTTGTGCATATCTTCCCCATAATAGAAAGATCAACCCTGTTCTTTTTTCAGACAGTTCACTAATAATTTTATCTGTAAAGGTTTCCCAACCCATCTTTTGATGTGAACCGGCTTCATGAGCTCTTACTGTTAGCGTTGCATTTAGCAATAAAACGCCCTCATCCGCCCATTGTGTTAGGTTGCCATGATTGGGAGCTGTAAATCCAGCAATATCTGTAACTAATTCTTTATAAATGTTTTTTAAAGATGGGGGGACGGCAATACCCTTTTGAACAGAAAAGGATAAACCATGTGCCTGTCCGGTACCATGATATGGGTCCTGTCCCAAAATAACCACTTTAACTTTATCAAAAGGAGTATGATTTAGTGCATTGAATATATCTTCACCTTTAGGGTAAATGGTATGGCCTTTTTGTTTTTCTTCAAGCAAAAAGGTTTTTAGTGTTTTCATATAAGGTTTTTCAAACTCATCACTCAATACCTTTAACCAGCTTTCTTCTATGGAAACGGACATCTGTTATTTCTTTTTTTGCTGAAATTATCAATTAAATCTGATTTTTGGTATTTAAACACGATATTTGCAGAAAAAAAAATACAATAGAATATGCCAAATGTAGTTCGTCTTATTTTAGGTTTTGCAGTGTTGGGTGGTGCAATAGCGCTTATGATCTTCGGTTTTTGGGGCTGGGGTATTTTGGCCATCTTGATAAGCATCTTAATTATAGTTACTTATTTCTTTAATGAGAACATGTTATTGGCTCAGTGGTTTCTGAGAAAAGATAATATGGGTAAAGCTGAAGCTTATTTAAATAGAATAACCAATTACGAAAAACAATTGATTAGAGTACAACACGGTTATTACAATTTATTGATTGGTTTGATTGAATCAAGAAAAGCACCAATGCAGTCAGAGAAATATTTTAAGAAATCTCTTTCTCTGGGCATGCATATGGATCATAACATTGCATTGGCAAAATTAAGCCTTGCAGGAATTGCAATGGCTAAAAGGAATAAACGCGAAGCAACAATGTATTTATCTGAAGCGAAGAAAGCAGATAAGAGTAAGCTGCTAGCTGACCAGATTAAACAAATGAAAGATCAGCTGGGAATGATGGATAGACAACAGCAAGTAAGATACAGGTAATTAGATTGAGTGAAAAATAAAAGGCCACATGCAAATGTGGCCTTTTATTTTTCACTCAATCTGTCAAAGTTGTCGTTCTCTTCATAGTAAGACCCTCTGCTAATGATATCGTCTTCCATGTCATTTTTGCTTTTGCTAAAGAACAATTGTTCCGATTGTATCCTTGTAATCAACTGACGGATTAAAGTCAGGTCAAAGGCCTCTTTGTTTAGTTTTATACAGTACTCGTTATCTGTAATTTCCAGGATTGAACTGTTCATATCTTTTTAATTTTAATAGGAGTAAAAATAAAAAAAGCCTGCTACAGTTATTGTAGCAGGCTTTTAAGATATTGTTATCTTTATGTTAAGCGAACCAGGCCGTTACATCTTCTTTCGAAGGCATGGTTAATTCCAGTTTCAACTTTTTACGCATTCCGCCCAAATCATTAAATACTTTGTTGGGATTTGCAGCTTTCAGTTCTTCTATCGTATTGATATTCATCTTTCTGATCACCTGAACCCACTCGGCAGGAATACCAGCGTTTACGAAATCTTCATCAGTAGTTACTTTAGCTTTCTTCTCTGGTCTCATCTGAGGGAAGAACAATACTTCTTGTATGGTCGATTGATTAGTCATTAACATCACCAAACGGTCTATACCAATACCTAAACCTGAAGTAGGAGGCATACCATATTCCAATGCACGAATAAAATCCTCATCCATTGCCATTGCTTCATCGTCACCTCTTTCTGCAAGTTTCAACTGATCTACCAGGCGTTCTTTCTGGTCAATCGGATCGTTGAGCTCAGAATAGGCATTTCCAATTTCTTTACCCATTACAAACAACTCAAAACGCTCTACTAAACCTTCTTTGCTTCTGTGTTTTTTAGCAAGTGGAGTCATTTCAATCGGATAATCTGTAATGTATGTTGGCTGGATTAGATTGGCTTCAACTTTTTCACTGAAAATTTCATCAACAAGCTTTCCTTTGCCCATAGTGGCATCGATTTCGATGTTCAGGCTTTTGCATGTCGCTTGAAGTTCTTCCTCTGTCATGTTCGATACATCAATACCCGTGTATTTTTGGATCGATTCGTACATGGTCAGTTTTTCATAAGGACCTTCAAAATTGATTTCATGCTCACCAACTTTTACAACAGATTTTCCGTGGATAGCTAGAGCTACTTTTTCCAGACATTCCTCTACCATAGTCATCATCCAGATATAGTCTTTATAGGCTACATAGATTTCCATAGAAGTAAACTCAGGGTTATGGGTTCTATCCATTCCTTCATTTCTAAACATCTTTCCGAACTCATAAACACCATCAAAGCCAGCAACGATTAGTCTTTTTAAGTATAATTCGTTAGCTATGCGTAGGTAAAGTGGCATATCCAGTGTATTGTGATGCGTAGCGAAAGGGCGTGCAGCAGCACCACCATGGATAGGCTGAAGAATTGGGGTTTCTACTTCCATCCATCCCTGGCTATCGAAATAATTACGCATGGTGTTGATCACCTTAGAGCGGTTGATGAAGATTTGTTTAAATTCCGGATTAACAGTAAGATCTACATAACGCTGTCTGTAACGAAGTTCTGGGTTGGTAAAACCATCATAAACATTTCCCTCATCGTCGCGTTTTACAATTGGTAAAGGACGTAATGATTTAGACAATACGGTGAATTGGGTGACATGTACGGAGATTTCTCCTGTTTGAGTAGTAAAAACGTAGCCTTGTACACCAATAAAGTCGCCAATGTCTAATAGTTTTTTGAAAACAGTATTGTAAAGGGTCTTATCTTCTCCGGGACAAATTTCATCTCTTTTAAAATAAACTTGTATGCGGCCAGTTGAATCTTGTAACTCTGCAAAAGACGCTGCACCCATGATGTTTCTTCCCATAATACGGCCAGCTATGCTGATATTCTTATAGGCAGTTTTATCCCGTTCGTAGTTCGCTAATATGTCTGCAGCATTGGCATTGATTTCAAATGCTTCGGCAGGGTAGGGATTGATCCCAAGCTCACGTAATTGGCTTAACGAATTACGGCGCAATACTTCTAGTTCTGATAGTCCTGTACTCATATATTTTTTGTATCTGGCATCAAGCCTGATAGCTTATTTTTTAAAAAATTAAAATTAGGCAAAAATAGGGATTTACCTTAGTTCTTTATGTCGATTGGAATAAGAAACGTAAAATATTTTAAACCTACTTAATCTGCATCAACAGCCTCTGTATACATTTCATTGATAGGTCCGGCATATCTTGCCTCAATGATTTTACGTTTTGGTTTTAAGGTTGGCGTAATTTCACCCTCTTCAAGACTAAAAGGATTTCGTTTAACCATGAAGTTTTTAATGCGCTCAAACTTGGCCAGTTCATTGGAAAGCTTCCTGATATCCTGCCCAATCCAGTCGAGGATTTCTTTTTCAAAGATAAATGTTTCTGGTTTCAAGAAGAACGATTCAGGTAGTTTGAATGCTTCCTGTAGGTTTTCTTTATTCGGGATGATGATTGCGGTTAAGTATTCACGCTTATCACCAATTAGAAAAACCTGATCTATTTTGAGGCTTTTCATATAAATATTCTCTACCGGAGTAGGATAAACATTCTTGCCATAGGCATTTACAATCATGTTTTTTAAGCGATCTGTGATTTGCAGGTTTCCTTTGTAAAAGCGTCCGATATCACCCGTATGGAACCAGTTGTCTTTATCAATGGCCTCTGCAGTTTCGGCAGGCTTATTAAAGTATCCTTTCATTACGCAATGCCCTCTGACAATAATTTCACCCTCTTCACATTCAAAATCCTCCTGAAAGCTTTCATGGGTTTGAATGCTGATCATTTGCTTAGATTCCACATTCTGAATGGCGATTTCAATCCCTGGAATTACTCTTCCAACGGTACCATATATTTGTCTGTGAAACTCTGTAACCGCCATCACCGGTGATGTTTCCGTTAAGCCGAAACCTTCCAATATTTTAATGCCCAGGTTCCCGAAAAATTCACCTACGTTTTTAGGTAGTGCGGCTCCGCCGGATATCATGAACTTTAATCTGCCACCGGTTTTTTCTTTTATTTTGCTAAAAACCAGTTTTTCTGCCAATGCTTTTTTTGCACTGAGTATCATTCCAGGATTTTTACCTGCTTCTTTGATTCTTCTATATTCCTGACCTATTTCTAGTGCCCAAAGGAATATTTTGGCTTTTAGGCCGCCGCCTGCAGTACCACTTTTAATGGCTTTGTCGTGGATCTTTTCTAAAAGTCTAGGTACACAACTCATTACTGTTGGTCTAACCTCAGCCATGTTTTTAGCCAGGAGTTCCAAACTTTGCGCATAAGCGATTTTACAGCCTTGTGCACAACAAACATGATAGGTTGCGGTGCGTTCAAATACGTGTGATAAAGGTAAAAAGGAAAGAAAAGTTTCTGTCTCGTCTATCACTGGTATTTGCTGTAGGCAAACTTTTACATTTTCTACAAAGTTACTATGGGTTAGCATTACGCCCTTTGGAGTTCCGGTAGTGCCAGAAGTATAGATTAAGGAAGAAACGTCGGCAGGACGCACAGTACTGCGGATTTTTCCGATTGCTTCAAGCTGGTCTACATCTAGTTTACCTACGGTAGCAAGTATCTCCTCAAAGCTGATCACCTGAGCTTTTAAATCTTCAGGTATAGCAACTTTAATATATTCTGGAAAAGCAGGTATAATGTATTCCAGATGTCTGCAATTATCTGCTATTTTGAGTATCTTTTTATAGAGAAATGTATTCCCGATCAGGATGGCCCGCATCCCCGAATCGTTTACGATATAAGCAACTTCTTGTTCAGATAGGGTCGGGTAAATAGATACATTTATAGCACCTATTTGTTGAATTCCCTGATCGTAATAAACATATTCAGGTGAATTCTCGATCATTAAGCCCATTCTGTCACCTTTGGTAATGCCCTTTGCGAGGAAAAACGAGGAGACGGCATCAGCACAATCCAGGGTATGTTTATAAGAAATTTCTTCCCATTCTGCATTCTTTTTGTGAATGAGGAAGGTTTCTTCCGGTTTGTGAATGTTTGCGACTACGTTTCTCAGTAAAGTTGGGATCGTAGAGTGCTCATTAAATAATTCCATTGGTAAAGGTTTGGGTGCTCATAAAAATAGGCCGGTACAGAATAAACTGTGCCGGCCTATGTAAATATAATAATTGTATTTTAAACGGAGAAACTCTCGCCGCAACCGCAGGAGCGACTTGCGTTGGGATTATTAAAATTAAATCCTTTTCCATTTAAACCATCAGAAAAATCAAGCTCAGTTCCTGCCAAATAAAGGAAGGATTTCATGTCTAGTGCAATTCTGATGCCTCTATCTTCAAAAAACTGATCTCCAGAATTTTCCTCGTTATCAAAGTCGAGATTGTAGGATAATCCTGAACATCCTCCTCCTTTAACAGAAACACGCAAAAAATAGCTGGAATCCATGTTCGACTCTTGCATGAGCTGGTCGATTTTGCTTTTTGCTTTATCAGTGATCGTAATCATTTTCTTAGAGATTTATTTGAAATGTTAGATAGGAAACCAGATGTCTCCAACCTTAGATTTCAATCTAATTAATGGTGTGACTTAGGCATTTCAATTGGCTCCATGCCATTTTTAACACGGTAGTCGTTGATTGCAGATTTAATTGCGTCTTCTGCCAATACTGAACAGTGGATTTTTACCGGAGGTAAAGCTAATTCTTCAACGATATCCATATTGTCTATTGTTAAAGCCTCATCAATACTTTTACCTTTTAACCATTCAGTAGCTAACGACGAAGATGCAATTGCTGATCCACAACCAAATGTTTTGAATTTAGCATCTGTAATCATGTTGTTTTCATCAACTTCGATTTGCAAACGCATTACATCACCACATTCAGGTGCGCCAACAAGGCCTGTACCTACTGATTTGCTGTCTTTATTTAAAGTACCAACGTTTCTTGGATTGGTATAATGCTCTATAACTTTTTCTGAGTATGCCATTTTGTTTTCTTCTTAAACCTTTATATCAGGGTTAGTATAATATTTATTGGTGTACAGATTAGTGTTCTGCCCACTCAATTTTGCTTAAATCAATACCTTCTTTAAACATTTCCCAAAGTGGAGAAAGGTCTCTCAGGTGATTTACCGCTTTCTTAGTGTTCTCAATTGCGTAATCTATTTCTTCTTCGGTAGTAAAACGACCTAATCCGTAACGGATAGAAGAGTGTGCAAGATCATCCGATAAACCAAGACTTTTTAATACATAAGAAGGCTCTAATGAAGCAGAAGTACAGGCTGAACCTGATGATACTGCTAAATCTTTCATTGCCATCATTAAGCCTTCACCTTCAACATATTTGAAAGAGATGTTGGCTACATGCGGTAAGCGATGCTGTGTATTCCCATTTACATAGCTTTCCTCAAGCTGAGTAAGTGCATTTTCTAGTTTATCTCTTAAAGCAGATAAGCGTTTAGCTTCTTCATCCATTTCTAAGCGGCACAATTCGCAAGCTTTTCCTAAACCTACAATACCTGGTACATTTAAGGTACCAGAACGCATACCACGCTCATGACCACCACCATCGATTTGTGCAGTTACCTTAACTCTTGGGTTTTTACGACGTACATATAATACACCAACACCCTTAGGTCCGTACATTTTATGTGCGGAGAAAGCCATTAAGTCAATTCCATCAGCATTTACATCTACAGGTATTTTACCTACAGCTTGTGTTGCATCAGTCATAAACAATGCACCAAATTTGTGTGCAATAGCAGCTATTTCTTTTACTGGTTGAATAACACCAATTTCGTTGTTTCCATACATGATGGTAACCAGGATAGTTTGCTCTGTCATGGCAGCTTCAAGCTCCTGAAGATCAATTAATCCATCCTCTTTTACTTTTAGATAAGTAACTTTGGCACCTAATTTCTCTAAATGTTTACAGGTATCTAAAACTGCTTTATGCTCTGTTGTAGCGGTAATGATGTGATTACCTTTCTCCTGGTACATTTCGAATACACCTTTAATGCCTAAGTTGTCCGCCTCTGTAGCGCCTGAAGTAAAGATCACCTCTTTTTCAGTACAGCCAATCAATTTAGCAACTTGTTCGCGGGCGTAGTCAACACCTTCTTCAGCAACCCATCCAAATGCGTGGTTACGACTTGCAGCGTTACCGAATTTGTTGGTGAAATAGGGCAACATCGCTTCCAGCACTCTAGGATCAAGAGGCGTAGTTGCGTTATTATCTAAGTAAATAGGAAGTTCCATTGTATATATTTGTTCTTATTAATAGACAAAGGTACGAAAAAAGATTGCCAACAATTATAAATAATAGCTATGACCGTATAGTTAAAACATGCATTTTTACATTTTTTTAACGGTTCTGATAGATATGAATAGAATAGAGCATATAGGTATTGCGGTTAAAGACATGGATGTTTCCTGTTCGCTATACGAACGTTTGTTGGGGACCTCTTGTTATAAAAAGGAAGAAGTACGGTCTGAGGGGGTGAATACAGCCTTTTTTAAGACAGGTGTTAATAAGATTGAGTTGCTAACGGCAACTACCCCTGATAGCCCCATTGCAAAATTTCTGGAGAAGAAGGGAGAGGGGATTCATCACATTGCTTTTGATGTGGATGATATTGTAGCAGAGATGGCTCGATTAAAGGCAGAGGGATTTGTGTTGTTAAATGAAGAGCCTAAGTTGGGGGCAGATAATAAATTGGTTTGTTTTGTACACCCTAAAGGAACAAATGGTGTTTTGTTGGAGTTGTGTCAGGAGCTGAAAGGTTAGGTTATGGATGATTTTAAATCGTTAAGTAAGATAGTGAATACGGATTTTGAGATTGAGGATATTACTTCGGAAACTTTGTTGCGCGAGCGACTCGTTGAGGCTTTTGCTTATTTGTTGGATAATGACATTTCTAAAATGATGAATATACTTTATCGTACGGATGTTAATGAAGAAAAACTAAAAGGACTTTTGATCAGTAATTCTAATTTACCCTCAGCAGAGGTCATTGCTGACGCTTATATCAGTAGACAAAAGGAGAAAGTAGAGACTAGAAAAAAGTATAGTCGATAATTTTTCCACACATGCTTGCTATTGAGAAATAAATTATTGATATTTGCATCCTTAAAAATAAGCGACAAATAAGTATATAATAATATAATATTAACATGAAAAAAGATCTGCATCCATCAAACTATAGATTTGTAGTATTTAAAGATATGTCTAACGAGTATTCTTTTTTAACTAAATCTTGTGTAGATACTAAAGAAACTATCACATGGGAAGATGGCAACGAGTATCCTTTATATAAATTAGAGATTTCTCACACTTCTCACCCTTTCTATACAGGAAAAATGAAATTGGTTGATACTGCTGGTCGTATCGATAAATTCAAAACTCGTTACGCTAAAAAGTAATTATACACAAATAAGAAATTATTTAAGTCCCGATGCGTTTGCTTCGGGACTTTTTTTATTTTTGTAGCTTATGATGATCAATTTATTTGATGACAATGCCTGGCAGTCCCTGCGGCCCCTATCTTTTACAAGACCAGTTGCAGATCTCCGAGTAGGAATTTTAACTATAGCCGAAAAATGGCAGAAGCATTTGACCGCTGAATGCGGTTTTGTTACTGAACCGTATCTGTCTGTAAAATATCCAGCACTTATTGGGGCTGAGTTGTATATCAATGGCTCAATATGTCCGGATGAAGCTTTGCTGGAGGCCATTTCCACACTTCAAGTTGGTGAAGCACTTCAAAGAAACGATGTCCTTATCGCTTATAAGATCAATGCGTCTGAGGTACATCGTCCTGGAATTTATAAGCAACTGCATACCAAAGCTTATCGGGGGACTTTTGTAAGGATCTTTGTTCCCGAAGATATTTTTAGATGTAATGATGTAGAGCTCAGGAGAGATTTTGACTTGCTTACCAAGGGAAGAACCAGTGTCCAGTTAAGCGGTACCAATACTTTTTTGGGGGATGATATTTTTGCCGAAGCAGGTGCCGAAGCAGAATGTTCTACGTTTAATAGCTTAAAAGGACCCATATATATAGGCGAAAATTCGCAGGTGTGGGAGGGATGTCATATTAGAGGTTCTTTCGCATTGTGTAACAATTCGCAGGTTAAAATGGGGGCAAAAATATACGGACAAACAACCATTGGCCCTTTTAGTCGTGTTGGTGGAGAGATCAATAATGCTGTAATCTGGGGTTATTCTTCTAAGGGGCACGAAGGCTATTTGGGCAATGCGGTGATGGGACAATGGTGTAACATTGGTGCCGATAGTAACAATTCCAATCTGAAGAATAATTATGCTCCTGTTAAATTATGGGATTATGAACTGGAGAGCTTTCGTGAAACCGGTTTGCAATTTTGCGGTTTAATTATGGCTGATCATGGTAAGTGCGGCATCAATACCATGTTTAATACAGGTACAGTTGCCGGAGTTAGTGCCAATGTTTTTGGTGATGGCTTCCCTAGAAATTTTATCCCTGATTTTGCATGGGGTGGAGCAAGTGGCTTTGACGTGTATAATCTTCAAAAGATGTTCGAAACAGCAGATAAGGTTTACGAACGGAGAGATATGGTGTTCGACCAAACAGAAAAGGATATTTTATCAGCGATTTTCGAGATGACCAGCAAATACAGGCCCTTTTAAGTTTTTAAATCAATCAAACCAATTAATATAAAACCTAATAATAACAATACACAATGAGAAAAAAAATAGTTGCAGGAAACTGGAAAATGAATCTGGATTATGCCAGTGGTATATCTTTATTTTCAGAAATCGTTAATATGGTAAGAGATGAGAAAAAGGGCGATCAGATCGCAATTATTTGCGCTCCATATATTCATTTAAACAGCCTGGCTAAATTAGGTGGTGAAGTGGTTAAGATAGGTGCACAGAATTGTCACCAAAACGATAGTGGAGCCTTTACAGGAGAGATTTCTGCAGGAATGATCAAGTCTGTTGGTTGTGAGTATGTGATCATAGGTCACTCAGAAAGACGTCAGTATTTTGCTGAAAGCAATGAATTGCTTGCTGAGAAAACTGTTAAGGTATTGGAAAATGGACTTACTCCAATTTTCTGTATTGGTGAAACATTAGAGGAAAGAAATAGCGACATTTATTTTGAAGTACTTAAAGCTCAATTAGAACAAGGTGTTTTTGGATTAAGCACAGCTGATTTCTCCAGAATTGTTATCGCTTATGAACCAGTTTGGGCAATTGGCACAGGTTTAACAGCTAGTTCTGAGCAAGCTCAGGAAGTCCATGCTTTCATTAGAAATGAGATTGCGAACAAGTATACTGCTGAAGTAGCCGAAAATACAACTATTTTATATGGTGGAAGTTGCAATCCGAAAAATGCTGCCGAACTTTTTGCTCAGAAAGATATAGATGGTGGTCTGATTGGTGGGGCATCACTAAAATCAAGAGATTTTGTAGACATTGTTAAAGCTTTTAATTCTTAATGAAGTATATACAGGTAACGTTCAGTTTTAATGCCATTGAGGAGTATCAGCAGGATCTTTTGATCGCTGAGCTAGCCGATATAGGTTTTAATACTTTCGAAGAGATAGAAAATGGTTTTGTTGCATTTATAGAGTTCAATACCTACGATGAGGGTAAGCTTAAAGATGTACTGAGTCAATATGAGGGCGAATTTCAAAGCAACTATGCAGTTGCAGAAATTGAAGGAAAGAACTGGAACGAAGAGTGGGAGAAGAATTTTGAGCCCCTGATTATTGATGATCAGTGCTACGTGCGTGCTACCTTTCATGAAGCAAAACCAGCATACGCTTATGAAATTGTCATAGACCCGAAGATGGCTTTTGGTACTGGTCATCATCAAACGACTACCATGATGATGCAGTATATTCTGGAAACTGATGTTAAGGATAAGGAAATTCTTGATATGGGTTGTGGTACAGCGATCCTCGCCATACTTGCAGCTAAAAAAGGTGCGTCAAAATTAGTTGCCATAGATAATGATGAAGTTTGTTATGAAAGTAGCATAGAAAATGCTGCATTAAATGGAATCGATAATCTGGAAGCAATTTGCGGAGGCAAGGAAGTTATTCCTAACTTGCAATTTGATATCATTTTGGCCAATATCAATAGAAATATCCTGCTGGATCAGATTCCAACCTATGCAAATGTGTTGAAGTCAGCTGGTAGTATTTTCTTCAGTGGATTTTATGAGTCTCCTGATCTGGAGATGATTAAGCAAGCTTGTGAACCTTTTGGGATTAAATATGTTAATCATAAGAAGATTGGTGAATGGGTAGCGGCTTATTTTAAGAAAGATTAACTGGTTAACAAATAACGTATGCGTATACATTTTATAGCTATCGGCGGAAGTGCTATGCACAATCTGGCGATAGCTTTACACAAAAAAGGATACCAGGTAACTGGCTCAGATGATGTTATTTTTGAGCCATCCAGCAGCAGGCTGGCTAAGCATGGTATTTTGCCGAAGGAAATGGGCTGGAATGAAGCTAATATTACGGCTGATTTAGATGCTGTGATTTTGGGAATGCATGCTTTGACTGATAATCCGGAACTGTTAAAGGCCCAGCAATTGGGCTTGAAGATATATTCTTATCCGGAGTATATTTATGAGCAAACGAAGGACAAGTTAAGAGTTGTAATTGGAGGAAGTCATGGCAAAACAACCATTACTTCTATGATCTTACATGTACTTAATTTTTACGAAAGAGATTTTGATTATTTGGTTGGAGCTCAGCTTGCGGGCTTTGATACCATGGTGAAGATTACTCATGAAGCACCTGTAATCATTATTGAAGGAGATGAGTATTTAGCTTCTCCTATTGATAGAAGACCGAAATTTCATTTATATAAGGCTAATCTAGCTGTAATAAGTGGTATTGCATGGGATCATATCAACGTGTTTAAAACTTATGAGGATTATACCCACCAATTTGAATTGTTTATTGATACCATTCAGCCGTGTGGCAAACTAATTTATTGCAATGCTGATAAAGATCTGAATAAGATCGTAGAGAAATCTACTGCCGATATTGAGAAGATTGGTTACGGAATTCCTGAGCATACGGTCAGGGATGGAATTACTTATCTATTACCGGATGAAATGCCGCTTAAGGTATTCGGGGATCATAATTTAATGAACCTTAACGCAGCTAAATTAATTTGTGCGCAACTTGACATCTCAAGTGAGGCATTTGATCAGGCTATTGCTTCATTTACTGGGGCAGCTAAGCGCTTAGAGGGCTTGTTAAGCGTTGGTGAGACTAACGTTTATAAGGATTTCGCGCATTCGCCATCTAAATTAAAGGCTACCATTGAGGCTGTGAAGGCTCAATTTCCAAATAGGAAATTAGTAGCGTGTATAGAGTTACATACATTTAGTAGTTTAAATAAAAACTTTTTAGTTCAATATGCGGATACAATGAAAGCTGCTGATACAGCAATTGTATATATTGATGAAAAAACTTTTCAGCATAAAAAACTTGAACCTTTTACCAAAATAGATGTTCAAACAGCATTTAAAAGTGATGAATTGCACTTTTTTGATAATTCAGAGCTGTTAAGGCAATATTTGCTAAGTATAAATTTTTATCGTACGAACTTACTTTTGATGAGTTCAGGAAATTTTGGCGGAGTTGATCTCGTTAAATTGGCACGTGAGTTGAATACAGTTGAGCAAGGAATTTAATTACAAGATTACACACCTAAATTTATAATATGAATATCATTGGAAAAAACATTAGACAACTACGCCAAAAAAACGGCTGGAGCCAGGGGGAAGTGGCTAAACGTCTAAATATTTCAATCCCTGCATTCTCGAAAATCGAGACAGGTATCACAGATATTAACATCTCACGACTTGCACAGATCGCAAACCTTTTTGAGGTTTCGACAATGGATATTATCTCTAAAGAAGGAGAAAACCCTCAGTCGCTTAATTTTGAAGAAATCAATAATTTGAAAGAAAAATTAGCACTAAGAGAAGAAGAGATCATTAAACTACAAAAGAAGGTTATTGATCTTTACGAAGAAATCAGAGAAAAATAGATCTAAAAGATCTTACGCATAGTCAGGTGTCGCTTTCCAAAAGTGGCACCTGTTGCTTGATGAATAGAAAGCATTTTATCATTGAAATCACCAACCCAGGAAAGTTCGAGCTCATCGTACTGATTCATCGGCAAAACATACTCTTTAAGTTTAATAAATAAGGCTGATTCTAAGCCATGCTTTTGATAAGCAGATTTTGTACCCATTACGATTGCCCGCATTCGGTTTACACCCTTCCAGCGTCTATATACAAATCTAAGTTTTTCTATCAGTCCTAGTTTTCCGTTAAATCCTTTGATCATTTGGTTGGCATCCGGAATAATTACGACAAATGAAGCGGGCTCCCCGTTGATGTAAGCAAACCAAATTAGCTTTTCGTCCATGATGGTCTGCATCTTTTCAAAGCTCTCTTCCAGCGTCTCTCTTTTAATTGGTACGAAATTCTCAAAGTCTTTCCAGGCATCATTGTAAATCTCCATCAGATCTGCCACATATTTTGAGGCTTTCTTTTTTGAGAAATGCTCAAAAGTATATCCTGGTTTATTGGCTACCCAGTTGGCAATTTTGGTAAATCGTTCTGGAAAAGGATTTCGTACAGCCAGGTGATTAGTGATTTGCTGATATTCTGTTTTAAAGCCATAATCTGTAAAAAAGCTATGGTAGTAGGGGTGATGGTAATTCATGCCATAAGAGGGTTGTGTAAAGCCTTCTACGAGTAATCCCCAGAAAGAATCATTCTCTCCAAAATTGATGGGACCGTCCATGGCTTTCATTCCCTGTTCTTGTAACCAGGATTTGGCTGTATCGAAGAGTAAGAAAGCAGCTTCTTTGTTGTCTATACATTCAAAAAAGCCCATGCCACCAGTAGGTTGCTCATATTGGTACGCTTTTTTATCATTGATAAAGGCGGCAATTCTTCCTATATAATTTCCATTGTCATCTTGCAACAACCACCGGGTACATTTTCCATGTTGAAAAAATGGATTTTTACTGCTGTCAAATATGTTTTCAATATCCTGATCCAGTGGGCAGATCCAATTTTGATCATCTTTATATATAAAACGGGCAGTGGCTAAAAAATCTTTTCTGGAACGCTTTCCGGATACGGTGGTTATTTGCATTTTCTCCTAATGGAATTAAAATAAAAAGCATCCCTAAGAGGGATGCTTTATTAATAATTATTTTTTACCTGTTAATAGGTGTCGTCATCATCATCATCCGAACCAAAACTATCAAAGTTGTCCAGATCATCTAATGGCATGTCGAGGTCGTCATCTTCATCATCGTCGTATGATTTCTTTTTCGTTGTTTCTTCATACGAATCGTCCAGATCATTTTCTGGATCTTCTGCTTTGCTTTTGTTAATTGGTTTTTTTGGAGTTTTCATTACAAAAAATATAATTCCGTAAGGGTTTTATTTGATAATTTAAATTTACTAAAAATCTTTTTAAATCAAAAGAACGATGTTTTTTTTAAATTTTTAGCTCATCAAAAGTAAGACAAAAAGAAATTCTGCAAAGAATTTTTTATAAAATAATCTAAAAAAAAAATACCTGAGATAGGGGCAAAAAAAAATGGTAAAGCTATGAACTTTACCATTTTTTAACACACAAATGAAACCTGAATTGAGATATAGTTTTAGGTTAGGTAAAAATATCTTTGATCAATCCTATAAGAACGCTTTTACAAACTTCTGTTTGTTTTAATATCTATAACAAGTTTAATGCTAATTTTAGAATGATTAATGTAAACTTAGTAAGTGGTATGAATAATTGAGTAAACGGTAAATTAGTTGTTTAATGGGATCAAAATGGAGACAAAAGTGCCCGAAATGCCGTTTTGTTTAATGTCTATCTGTATCGGATTTGGTTCAACCTGGTTCAAAAGATTGATTCGCTCGCGGGTAAGGCTCATACCTTTGCTGACATGGTGCCCCTTTTTACTTTTCAAAGAGTTGTCGATTCCAACACCATCGTCTATGATTTCGATCACCAGGTGATCATCCCCTTTGAGATCGATACGTATATCCAGTTTACCGCCATCTTCTTTGGGCATTAAGCCATGCCAAATCGCATTTTCAATATAAGGCTGAAGGATCATGGACGGTATTAACGTCTCTTCCTTATCGATTGCGCGATTTACGTATATGTGGTATTTAAACTTTTCGCCAAACCTTTTTTTCTCCAGACTCAGGTAAAGCTCAAGGTATTCTAGTTCCTCATCCAGACCGATGAAGCTCTTGGTACAGATCTCCAGGTTTTTTCTAATCAGCTTTGCGAAGCCTGTTAATATCTTATTGGCCGAATTCGTGTCTTTCGTATTGATGTAATGCTGAATAGAGTTCATTACATTAAAAACAAAATGCGGGTTCATCATCGCCTGTAATGCACGTTGTTCGAGCATTAAAATCTTGTTCTTTAAAAGCAGTTGTTCTTGTTCTTTATTTTTCTGAATCTTGGTAACCACTACGGCTACTTTGTAAAAAGCAAAACCGGCCAACAGAAAAATGCCAACGACAAATAATGTCGTTTGCCAAAAGTGTTTTTTTAAAGAAAAATTAACCCTGGTAGGGGTACTCCAGTTACTGTTGTTTGATTTTGCACTAATCTCAAAGGTATAGTCTCCGGGCTCTAAGGAAGGGAATTCAAGTCGTCGACTCTTAGTTTCCGTCCAATTGGCCTCTGTTTTTAGTCGGTAGCGATAGGTAATGCTCTTATTTTGGAAGTCAATTACACTGTATGTAAAGGTGATGCTATTGTTAGATGGGGCTAGCGTATGCATTGCAGTATTGAGCGCTAGCTTCGTCTTATTATTTATTATAGAGGAGATTAAAACCTTAGGTGCTTCATGCTGGCCATTTTCCTTGTGGTATGAAAAGTAAATGAGGCCATTGTTGGTCCCAAAATAGGCATAACGGTCATCAATAAATAAATCATTTATATCATCAGCTAGTAAAGCATTGGTGTATTCAAATGATTCTACCGGAAGCTGTTTGTTGTTTAAGGCAATCCTGTTAATGCCATTATTGGTAATGATCCATATGTAATTGTCCTTTACAAAAAGGCGTTTGCAGATATTGTTGGCTAGTCCGTCTTTTCTGGTAATTACTTTAATAACTTTTTTGTTTTTAAGGAATACAATCCCGTAACCATCTGTTGCCAAAACAATCGTGCCATCATCTAATTTCTGAATGTCGTTAATCCTTTTTGTTAGCAGTAGGTTCTCTCCAGAGTAATTGTATAAAATACCTTTGGAATATTCTGATAGGCCGTTAATATTCGAAAACCATAGATTCTGCTCTTTGTCATAAAACACACGGTAAGCCCTATTGGTAAAAAAATCTACTCCCTGTTTAAAATACATTAAAGTGAACTCTAGCTTATCGACGTGATAAGGCAAAATGTATACACCTGAAGAGAGTGCAATTGCCAATGTACGGTCGTTACGTAAACTCAAACTTTTAATTACAAACATCCTATTGTTTGTTTCTTTCAGATAATCGATACGGTGGGTGTTGTAGATATTGTTGATTCTACCCAGACCATAATCCGATGCGAAATACACGGTTTGTTTAAGCGTATCGTAAATCAGATGCTTTATGGCATTATATCTTTTTTTATCCTCTAGTTGGATTTTTGAGGTTTTGAAGGTGTTCAAATCAAGGATATTGATATTTCCTTCGTCCAAACCTAACCATAATCTGTTGTGGTCATCCTGAACCACACTTTTTACCATATCACTATTTAAACCATTTGTTTTGTTGATAACATAGAGGCGCTCACCTTTCTGGGGGAGCATATAGATTCCACTTGTGGTGGTAAACCACATGTTATTTTTTGAGTCTTTGATGATTTGACTCGAGGATATGTTTTTTAAATACTGCGTTGTTTTTCCTGAAGGTTCTATATGGTAAATTCCATTACTATTGCTCAGCCATAAATCGTTGTTTTTGTTGAGAAAGAAATATCCTGGGTCATTATTTAACAGCGATGTATCGAGCTTTAATAAGAGTTGCTGATTGTAGGCATTTCTAATATTGAGTCCGTTTTTATCAAGATAGCCCAGTGTTTTGTCAGGCAGGTTCAATATGGTTTTGTAAGAAAGGGGGAGGGTGCCGTGAGACGAAATTTTGAAAGTATTATTATTGAAAGTACGCACACATTCATTACTAAAAGCCCATATTGTTCCCGATTTGTCTTCATGTATAAATGTACTTGCATATGGGTGTTGCGGATCAGCAGAAATGTATTTCATAATTGCTTTTCCATCCCACATTACCAATATGTTTTTGTTCGTGCCAAACCAGATTCTACCTTTACTGTCTTCAAAGAAAGAAACAATTACAGCATTAAATTTTAGTAATTTAAGTAGCTTTTCATTGGTTTCGTTGTATATTTTACCATTAAAAAAGTAGCTAAGTTGGCCATTTAGCGCTAAGAACCAGATTCTACCGCTTTTATCTTCTTTTACCTGTAAAATTTGATTGTCAGGTAAGCCATCGTCAATAGAAAAGGTTTCAAATATTTTGCCATCAAATCTACTAACTCCAGCGTCTGTTGCTACCCATATATAGCCTTTGGAATCTTGTAAGGTATAATAGCAATTGTTACTTGGTAATCCGTTTTTTGTACTAAAACGCTGTAAATTGGTGGTTTGAGAATAGCTGCTAAGGCTGATGGTTAACAACAGAGTTATGAGGATTAAAAATCTTCCTATCAAGTTAAGATGTTTATTTATCGCTGTCAAAACTAGTATATGTTTTTATCTTCTCAAGAAAATCACTTGCGCGTCTCCTTGATACCGCAATCTTTTCTCCATTTTTAAGGATGACTTCCAGCCCATTTTTTGAGTTGTATTCTTTTACATAATTCAAATTAACAATACTTGATTTATGGATCCTTATAAATTGGTTGTCAGGTAATATTTCCTCGTATTCTTTTAGGACTTTGGAAACCGTGATTTTATCCTTGTTTAACAAGTAAAAAACAGAATAGTTACTATCTGCCGCGATGTGAATAATATCGTCGATATTTACGAGGCTATAACCCTGACCATTTGGCAAACTGATTTTCCGAATCTCGTTTTTTTCCGAAAGACTTAGCGCAAGGTTTTGCATGCTTTCTGCACGGCTATTATCGTTTTTATTTAAGGCAATGAGCTTCTCGGCTTTATCAACAGCAATTTTCAACTCATCAATATCGATAGGCTTTAATAGATAATCAAGCGCATTTGCTTTTATCGCCTTTAAGGCATATTGGTCGTATGCGGTAGTAAAAATAACATGAGCTTTACTTGATTGTGCATAGGGGATGAGTTCGAAACCATTTTCTCCCGGCATTGCAATATCAAGGAAAATCAAATCAATAGTATGTTGTGAAAGCAGATTGCGCGCTTCGGCTACGGACTTCGCAATTCCGGATATGTGGATGCTTTCGCAATTCTCCTGTAAAAGAAAGTATAATGAAGAACGGGCAAATTCCTCATCGTCTACAATAATAGTATTTAGCACGGCTTTAATTTAATACGGTGAATTTATTAAAAAAAAGGCACAACAAGGTGCTTTTAATAAATATAAGGCAGGGAAGAAAACCACTGGTCTTCTTCTTTCGTAAGTGAACCTGTAAAACGTCTTACTGAAACAACCAATAATTTAACAATTGTGAATCATGCGACGGCAGGGCTCATAGTTAAGAAAAACTAAAGACTATGAAAAACTTACAGAAAAATGAACAAGTTGATGCGTTGCAGGAAGAACGTAACATATTTAATGCCCGCTTGCAGCGTCGTTCCTTTTTGCAATATGCAGGAGTCGGAGCAGCAGGGATTGCTTTAATTGCAGCTGGCTGCAAAAAGAATCGCCGGGATGAAATGATGCCTTCAGGGGTAACTTTAGATTTTAAGGACGACTTCGGTGTGTTGAACTATGCATACGCTTTGGAACAATTGGAAGCTGCATTTTATATTCAGGTAGCTTCAAATCCACCTGCAACTTTTAGTCCTACTGAAAAAGCGTATTTCCAGGATATTCAATTTCATGAAATTGCACACAGAGAATTCTTCAAAAAGGCACTCGGACCTGCGGCTATTGCTGGTTTAGAAGTTGATTTTTCGAGTATAAACTTTTTGGATCGTTCGAGCGTTTTAGGAGCTGCCAAGGCTTTTGAGGATTTGGGAGTTGCAGCTTACAATGGCGCTGGTGTGCGGATAAAAAGTGATACCTATTTAACCTTAGCGGGACAGATTGTTTCAGTCGAAGCACGTCATGCTGCATACATAAGAGATTTGATTTCAAATGGTAGTTTTGCCGATTTACCCAGTCTAACTGCACTTAATTCAAATGATGCTGGCGGTTTAGATGGAGCTTTAACACCTGATAAGGTGCTTGGAATAGCCGGGAAATACATCAAAACGAAAATTAACGTAATCAATCTTTAACCTAAAAATCAGAAATCATGAATATCGTAAATATATTAGAAGAAATTGAAAAGGTCGACGGAGAGATTTATGAGCGTTTAAATCCGAGAAGGGCTGCCATGAAAGATTTTTTTAACATTGGTAAAAAGATCTCGTTAGCTGCTTTGCCTTTGGCAATGGGTTCTATGTTTCAGAAAGCTTATGGGCAAACTACGCCCAGTACTGTTACAGATGTTTTGAACTTTGCTTTAGCCTTAGAATATTTGGAATATCATTATTATAACCATGCATTGGTTGCTGCGCCAACTTTAGTTCCTACCGGTCTACCGACAGCAGCAATTACAACCATTCGTAATCACGAAATGGCCCACGTTAACTTGCTAAAGGGAGCTTTAGGGACTTCGGCAAGAGCAGAAATTACCTATGCCATGACAGATTTTACTGCTGGAGGAACATTTCCTTTGGTATATAATGATTATGTCACTTTTCTTAAAGTTGCTTTAGGCTTTGAAGATACAGGAGTAAGGGCATATAAGGGGCAGGCTACAGCTTTGAAAGGGAATGCTGTTTTGACAACTGCTTTGCAGATCCATTCTGTAGAGGCGCGTCACGCTTCACACATTCGTCAGATGCTAGCGGCAAATGGTGCAACAGGATTAAAACCATGGATTAGTTTAGGTGCCGGAGGTATTGCCAATGACACAGGTGTTGGTGCTGTTGACGCAGTCTATGTCCGCGAAAATAATGATGTTCAGGCTGGCATTACCATTACAGGTATTGCAACAGGGGTAACTAAAGCCGCAGCAGTAGAGTCTTTTGATGAAACATTATCAAAAATTGAAGTTGTTGCGATTGCCAATCTATTCCTTCGAACAGGATTTAAATTGTAGTTTGTTTAAGTTTAAGATGAGGGAAGGGGATCAATATCCTCTTCCCTTTTTTACTCTTTATTTAATTTTTGTAAAATTTTCAATCTCTCCGGGGCCATCCTTTTCAACCCGATAGACGTGTAGTTTATGTGTTGAATCTTGTGCAACTATATCGAACTTTATTTTATTGGATTCACTTTTAATTGTCCCCGTCAAATAATTACCTAAACGTTTTCCTTCTATTAATTGAGGAAATTGCCCTTTCCATTCGATATCTCCTTCAACGTTATCAATTTTAAGAATATTCGCTTTCCAACCCATGTTGGTAATTGTTAGCTGGATATAATTGTTATTTACATAGCTGTCTTTAAGTTTGAGGTTCGGTTGGAAATATGGTTCAATACTTTTAATGATATATTTTTTCCCCTTTAAAGGAATTCCTTCATCCTCATTTTTATCAGACTTTCTTTTTTGTTCAGGATCTAGGTAATTTAATCCTGCATATTTGTTAGCAGTAATACCTTTTTTTAAATTCCTTTTGGTCAAAGAAATTTCCGGCCAGATTGTTTTATTTCTAACGTAAAAAGGCTCAATGCTTTCCTGATCAGGGTGATATTCAAAAGTATTGTCAAGACTCACTAATGAAAAAATAATATGATTGCCATTAATTTTTTCGGGTTTTAAATATATCAAGGTATTATAATCTTCTTTATCATATAATTCTATGATATCGTTGGTGGTTAGTCCTTTAATTTTCTGATCAAATTCTAACATAGTTTTCTCGTGGGCTTCATTAAATGTTACCTCTCTCAAATAAGATGAATACCAAAATGAGGCGTAATTAGTCACAATAAAACAAAGCGCAATAACAGGAATTAGCAGAAAATAATAATTGCCCTTAACGCCAGTTTTTTTTTCCCTGATTACCGAAGTATCTGACCACTTGTCATGCCATCCGGTATGATTAAAAATAAAGGATAGTGCCTCGAAAGGAATGAACCTGTAAATTGTTCGATAAATTGCTGTTTTAAGTGTTAAAGTGTCTTCCTCATTTTTTATGACCTTTGTCTCTGATAAAAATTTGGCTGGAGAGTACTGAAAAATTGTTTCAAAAAACACATAGTATATTACTCTAAAAATGACAAATATCAATAGAATTAAGCCCCGCTCTCCAAGCACTGATGCAATACTTTCCAGAACGGATCTTAATGCATCTGTTTTTATCAATAATTTAAATAAGTTGGAAAAAATAAGTATGGTTACCAGCAAGTCAATAAATAAATGAAAAATACGCTGTGTAGAAGAAGCGGCGATATATGATTCGGATACAGCCTCTTTATACTTCGCTCTTTGTATATCCAGCTCTCTTGATTTGTTTAAATCCAGCAGTATTCGATATGATAAATAGATCCAACCGATATTTATAATAGAAGACAAGAGAAAAGTCCACCACGAAAAATATGCTTCAGCATCACCAATACTCAAACATAAAAATATGAATGAGGTAATTATTTCTATAATTTTGGATGCAAAGATGATCGAGAATAAAAACCTGATAAGCCGCATTTCTTTACCGCGGGTAAACTGAAACAGTAGGGCTCCAATTAAAAGTAATATATTAAGTGTAAAATTAATCTGTACGTTGTTGCCGTTTGATATATTTAGGGTTAAGAAATCAACACTAAAAGGTTTTAACAAATCATAGATTCTCCAGAAATACATTGGTAATTGAGGAACTACGTAAGATAAGATGCCGCAAAGAGAAACTAGGATAATTAGTAGCGTTATTTTTTTCATAAATAGAAGCTTCATTCGATTTGTAAAGTAAATACTTTTCTTTTGGAAAGAAAGTAAATTGTACATCTTTTCTATCTATGCTATATTAGGAATACAGTGCATATTCCTAATATAGATTTTATAGCCAGATAATGGTGCTATATTTCAATAAGTATTTTAGTAATTAATCACCTGCTCTTCCAGATGGTCAGGTAAATCACGGTAGTTGTATTGTTGTCCACGTAACTGTGGCTCAAAACCAGCTTCTCTAATCGCATCCTGAATCCCTTTTGCTGTGAAACGATGTGGTGCACCAGCAGCAGAAACGACATTTTCTTCGATCATGATAGAGCCAAAATCATTGGCACCAGCATGCAGACAAAGTTCTGCTACGTTTTTACCAACAGTAAGCCATGAAGCCTGTATATTTTTAATGTTAGGTAGCATAATGCGACTTAAAGCCAACATTCTGATATATTCATCACCAGAAACATTATTGCTGATCCCTCTTAACCTTTTTAATAAAGTACCATCATCCTGGAAAGGCCATGGAATAAAGGCTAGAAAACCTTTAGCATCAACAGGCTTTTCACTTTGCACTTCCCTAATCCATACCAGGTGTTCAAAACGTTCATCTATGGTTTCAACATGACCAAACATCATAGTTGCAGAGGTCGTAATATTTAATTGATGAGCAGCCCGCATTACATCAAGCCATTCCTTTCCACCACATTTACCTTTTGATATCAATCGTCTAACTCTATCATTCAATATCTCAGCACCAGCACCTGGTAACGAATCCATTCCAGCCTCTTTTAGCGCAGATAAAACTTCGGTATGAGAAAGGCTTTCCAGTTTAGCTACGTGGGCAATTTCGGGTGGACCTAAAGCGTGAAGTTTTAAATCAGGGTATAGTTCCTTAAGGCGTCTAAACAAATCGGCATAAAAATTTAAGCCTAGATCTGGATGGTGACCACCTTGTAACAACAACTGATCGCCACCTAATCTAAATGTTTCTTCTATTTTTTGTTTGTAGGTTTCTATATCCGTGATGTAGCTTTCATCATGACCAGGCCTTCTAAAAAAATTACAGAATTTACAGTTAGCGATACATACATTGGTAGTATTTACATTCCTATCTATCTGCCAGGTTACTTTGCCACTTGGCACTTGTTTTTTCCTAAGTTCATTGGCTACATAAGCCAGTTCAGCAGTTGCTGCATTATGATATAAAAATACACCCTCTTCTTTTGTTAAAAAGTCGAAATGCAAGGCCCTGTGTAATAATTCGGCAGTATTCATACTACAAATATACCATAAGTTGTTTTTATCAATATAATTTGTTTGTCCTTTATTAAAGATGATGATATTTCGGCTGCCCATTATTCCTATATTTGGCCCAATTATTTTCAATATATGGTAGATTTTAACCGTTTTACATTAGCCAATGGGTTGCGTGTTTTAGTACACGAAGATGACACTACGCCCATGGCGGTGTTAAATATTTTATATGATGTTGGTGCCAGAGACGAAGAGCATGACAAAACAGGTTTTGCGCATTTATTTGAGCACCTCATGTTTGGCGGATCAGTAAATATTCCAAGTTACGATGAGCCTTTGCAAAGGGTAGGAGGCGAGAACAACGCTTTTACCAGCAATGACATCACCAATTACTACATTACTTTACCAGCCGTAAATCTTGAAACCGCTTTCTGGTTGGAGAGCGATAGGATGTTGAGCCTTGCTTTTTCTGAAAAGAGTCTGGAGACACAACGTAATGTAGTATGCGAAGAGTTTAAGCAACGTTACCTTAATCAACCTTATGGCGACGTATGGTTAAAATTAAGACCCTTAGCTTATTCAACTCACCCTTATCGCTGGGCTACTATTGGTCAGGATTTAAAGCAAATTGAGGATGCGAAAATGGAAGATGTAAAAGCATTTTTCCAAAAGCATTACAATCCACAAAATGCCATCATGGTAGTAGGTGGAAATGTTAAGACTGAAGATGTAAGAGCACTTGCAGAAAAATGGTTTGCCCCAATTCCAGCTGGAGAAAGATACCTTAGAGATCTGCCTCAAGAACCAGTGCAGATAACTGAGAGAAGAGAGGTGGTACGTGCAGATGTTCCTTTAAATGCCATTTATATGGCCTTTAAAATGCCTGCAAGGAACGATAAAGCCTATCAAAGTTTTGATCTGATGTCTGATGTGCTTTCACAAGGCCAATCTTCCAGGTTGTACAACAGTTTGTTAAAAGAACAGCAGCTATTTAGTGATGTTCATGCTTATATCACCAGTAGTATCGACGAAGGGTTATTTGTAATTGAAGGTAAACTAGTTGAAGGCGTTAGCATAGAAACCGCAGAGGCAGCAATTTGGGCTGAACTCCATAAACTTATTGAAGCACAGGTTACTGAAGAAGAGATTACCAAGGTGAAAAACAAGTCAGAATCTATCATGGTATTCGCGGAAATGAGTTTGTTAGATAAGGCGATGAACCTTGCTTACTATGAATTATTAGGAGATGCTGATGGCCTGAATACAGAGATCAACAAATATCTTGCGGTAACACCTGCAGATATTCAGCAGGCTGCAAAAGCTACCTTTAAGAATGAACAATGCTCAACTTTACATTATTTAACTGCCCAAGATGCTTAATCGTACACTAGCCCCAGAATCGAAACTGGTTGATGAAATTAGTTTTATTGAACCTTTAAAACAAGTACTGGATAATGGTATACCGGTTTTTACCATCAATGCAGGTAAACAAGAACTTGTTCGTATAGAATTTATATTTGAAAATGTAAATTGGAATGCTTCAAAACCGTTGGAAGCAATTGCAGTTAGCCATTTGATAAACAATGGTACCAGTACACTTAGTGCCAAGGAGATTGCTGATAAAGTGGATTATTATGGTGCTTTCCTGCAAACAGAGTATGGTGCAGATCAAACCTGCGTTAAGCTTTATACCTTAAATAAACACTTGCAATCAGTTTTGCCTATTCTGCGTTCAATTTTAAATGAAAGTATTTTTCCTGAGCAGGAACTGGCTATTTTTATCCAGAATCAAAAGCAGTCGCTACAGGTAAGTTTGCAAAAGAATGATTTCCTGGCAAGGAAGAATTTTGCAAATGCACTTTTTGGCGAAACTCCATACGGTTCTAATATTCAGCCTTCTCATTACGATGATTTAAAAAGAGAAGATCTTTTAGATTATTTTAAAGCGGCATACAAACCTAAGAATTGTACCATTTTTGTAGCGGGTAAGTTTGAAGAAACAGAATTTAATATACTAAACAGTGTTGTTGGTAAAGATTGGGATAACGATGCCCCTTCGGTAATCAACAAGTTTAGTTTTACCAACATTCATCAGGGAGAGATTTTTGTTGAAAAACCAGAAGCGATTCAATCGGCAATCAGAATGGGTACTCTTGCTATCACCAGAAACCATCCTGATTTCCCAGGTTTTCAAGTGTTAAACTGTTTACTTGGTGGTTATTTTGGTTCCAGGTTAATGGCTAATATTCGCGAAGATAAAGGTTATACTTACGGTATTGGTTCGGCTGTAGCCTCTTTAAAAGATGCAGGTTATTTCTTTATTGCTACAGAAGTAGGTGTAGATGTGTGCAACAATACTCTTACAGAAATTGAAAAGGAGATCAGTACACTTAAGACTGATTTGGTGCAGGATGATGAGTTGGCATTAGTGAGGAATTATATGCTAGGTTCCATGTTAGGTAGCCTTGAAAATGCGTTCTCACATGCCGACAAATTCAAGAATGTTTATTTCTCTGGACTGGACTACAGTTACTACGAAAACTATATTAAAACAGTAAAGTCAATTACTGCTGCCGATTTAAAAGATCTGGCAAATAAATACCTCAATACCGAGAGCTTTACTAAGGTTGTTGTGGGTAAAAAATAAAATATATCCTGGCTAATCTATTTTAGCCAGGATACCTTTTTGTTTATCAGCCTGATATATCTTTTTATAAAAGGCAACAAGATCATTGTACTTTTCTGGTGGATAAATCGCGTTTACCATCATCTGCGTGCGGGTATATACCAGCGTATTATCCTTTACAACTACCTTAGCAGTATATTTTCCAAATTCTGATTCTATCGCAATATCTTTAGGCATAAATTCTACTTTATATCCCTTTGGTATGGTGTAAGTGATATGATCCTCATCGTTATAACCATACTTAATACTGAAAAATGTTTTACGTGCTTCCAAAGGCGTTACCGTCCTTTCCTGCCTGTTTAATAGATTTAAAGTTAAAAACAGTTTGTCACCACCTTTAGTTAATAGCTGGGAAGATTTTAGCTCAATTTGCTCATGAAGAACGGGGGCATCTTTATCTGGTTGAGTAATGTTCAATGTTGTAATCTGCATATTCGGTATGCTTAGCGTGTTCATTACTCTTTTTCTCCGGTCTGTGGGTTCCATTAATAACAGGCCAATGTTATCTTCATATTGCGCATTTTTATATTGCGTTTCAATATTGATGTTTGCAGAACCTTCCTCATCTAGCGTTACTTTGGTATTGCGATGTTGAAGATTGCTGGCCGGACTATAAGTAGGTGTTTGAACAAGTTTACCACCCTCTTCGGTAACCAATAAAACAGTCCTGTTCGAATTGCTGTTTCCAATAAATCCTGCAGGTTTGTATTGACTGGTACATTCCAGCCAGGTGGTATCTTTTTCAAAAGGAACACAAAGTATCATATGGTTAGCCTGATTCATACTGGCATAGTTCTTATTTAAAGAAGGTAGATCATTACCAATAACTACAAGGTTAGATTTTATACCTGCTTCCTGCAATAGGGCTTTCATGTAGTTCGATAAGCCTTTGCAATCGCTATAATTTACAGCCGATACTTTCTCTGCCGGAATCGGTTTATAGCCTCCAATACCTAGCTGCACACCTACATATCTGGTATTCGATTGTAGGTAATTGTAAAGGATCTTTAGTTTATCTTTTGGTGTTTTTGCATCCTTAATCAGCAGCTGGATTTTAGCTCTCGTAGCTTCTGGCAACACTTGTCCACCATTACTAAGGGTAAATAGCCAGGAGCCCAGATTTTTCCAGTTTTCAATGTTGGCTTTCGAATGGTCAAATTCAAATTCATTAGGTGCAACATTTACCCAGGGCATTATATTTCTTAAGCCAATACTCATGGCTTCAAACTCTACCGCAGATATGTTCTGGCAGCTCCATTTGTAATTTATTTTGTCTTTAACCTTTAGTGAATCTGTGTTTAGTCCCTTACTTTTCATGTATTTGAAAGTCATGTTCTCAGGAATCTTAAAGGTGTAATTTGATTTTTCTATAGCAATATCCCATGTACTTGCCGGGTACCATGTAGGATAGTTAAGGATCCCATTGTAGTCAACAGTGTAACTAAACTCTATAGTATATGGAAAGCTGGTATGTAAAAAGTCAAGATACTTGATTCTGTCATCCTGATAGAGGGTCCCATCAGAAACAGCGCTTTTGTCTTTAAAGTCGGCATTTTTATAATCTTTTATTTTATTGCCTTTTTCATCATATAGAGAGGCTTTTAAACTGGAAATACTCGAAAATTTATCGTAATATTCACTCATTCTTGAGGAGCTTTCCCCACCTTTATTTAAAATGGTCATTGCCGTTTTATACGTTTGTACTGCAGTTCCCTGATCTTTTACTTCATAAATTAGTTCCTCATTTCTAATGACTACGGATGCATTATGAGTTAAATTTGCTGGAATTTTGCTTACATCATAAATTCCTTGTGCTGTAACCTCTGCAAAAGCAAACAAGGCGGTTATAAAAAGTATAGTTCTTTTCATTAGCTTTTCTTAAATACAATTTGTTCGGCCTGTTTTCTAACTATGTTTTTAAAAAGTTCTTTTAAATCATAATATTCTTCGGGAGAGAAAGCCGCTTTTTTGATAGATATTTTGCTAGTGATCATTATTTTATTTTCCTCAGCAGCAAAAATGAAAGTGAAGGACGCAACATCATTTGGTAATATTACTTTTTCGTTTTTCGGGCTTTTGTCCAATTGATATCCTTTGGGGAAATCAACAGTAATGCGATAATTCTCTTCAGTAGGAAAGGCAAAATCAACTGGGAACTTTCTTTCTTCCAATTTAAATGGATTTTCCTTAGTCCTTTCGAAAAGTAAGGGGGTAAAATAGGCTAGGTTTCCAGCTTCTTCCACATTATCTTCCAGCATTACATCCATGGTCTCAATCAAAGGTTCATTAAGGTTATTAAGATCTTGAACTTTGTAATTTTGTATGCCTAGTCCTGGTTTATCAGTTTTGTAGCTTTTCAGGAAATCTGTTTCATTAGTTGCTGATCGGTATCTATCTCTACGGTTTAGGGCTTCATAGTGTGTAGATGCTAAATACAGCTTTCCACTTAACTTGTTCTCTTCACTTAGCGTAAGAATTAGATTTATATTTCTTTTACTCAATCTGTTTTCCTCAATTGATATCCATGTAGCAGTTTCATCTTTTAAATTTACTTTAAGCCCTTGATGGTTTAGGTTCTCATAAGCAATTAGGTCGGTGGTATGGTCTTTATCTGTGGCATCCAAAAGGATCATTTTATCTCCAATTTCAGCCTGAACAATGACATTGTTAAATTCGGTAAGCATGGGAATTCCTGGATGTGCTCCATTTTCCCGTGTGCTTATTAATACAGGAGAAGCTGTAATATTTGCTTCAGTTAAAAGGTTAAGTAAACAAAGGTTGATATCGGCGGCGTTACCTGCTTTCTTTTCAAAGATGGTTTTAGGATTGATTTCCGAAGTGTAAATGCTATATTCAGCATTCCATTTGATGTTGTTTTTTACATAATCGAAAATCATTTGCACTACCGTATCAGGTTTCGTTTCACCCTTTATTATTTCTTTCAATAGGGTTTTGCTATTGCCTCTTTTATTAATGAACAATCCAAAATTCTCCTCATCTTTCAGTCCCTTAACAATTTTGGGCCAGGATGAAGTAAACTCTTTGTAGACCTGACCAGGAATGGCAATTGAACTCAATTCAAAACCAACCTTGCTCACATAGTCTTCCATGGTCGTAATGTAGTTTTCCTTTTTTAACCCAGGTATATCCTCTGCCTGGTAATGGAGATGAACGGATTGTAGGGTAAGTGTTTGCCCGTTAAAGAAAAATGATTGATTGGTAATGTCTCTTTTGGGATTTAAAAACACATAACCTGCTGCATTCTCTTTGTACTTATAATATTCAGGAATGGTGATGTCATATTCAGAATATAAGGTCGGAATGGCCCTTTGGAAATACCATGATCTTAACGTAAATATAAAATCAGAAGAGATTTTATATTTATACTCCACTATTGATCCTTCTTTTACATTTGGGAGCGCAAATTTTTTGAGGGTATAGTTTTTATCTTGTTTTTCTGAAAATTTAGCGTCCTTACCTAATTTACTGGTTATAATTTTGCCGCCTTCAAGGTTGTAGGTGGCAGCTTCCATATTATCTAATTTCGTTTCTCCGGTATTTTGTTTGTAAAACTGAAGCTCCAGGTTGGCATAATCATATCCGGTTTTATTAATGATCTTGTAGCGTGTATGTCGTTCAAAAACATAGACGAAATCTCCCGTTTTAGGACTGAGTTCAAAATAACCTCTACCCACATCAAATAGGGCTATAGCAGAAGCCGCGGAATCTGCACCACTTACTTTGGTGTCAAATTCTTCAAGGCTTAACTTGCCGTATTTAAATGTTTTTGGTTTAGATGGTTTCTCTTGAGCGAATGAAAATGTGCCTATTACAAGTAAGCACACGATAAGTGCGATTCTTTTATTCATGAAAGCGATAATTTGTCTATACAATTATAACGTATATCATGAAAAGAAAAGAATTTATTTACTTAATTTTTAGTAAAGTAACTACACCATCCATTGTGGCCACCAAAATCGCATTTTTACTCAATACATTTACGGTGTTTATCATTGAGTTATCAATTTTGTGTGCCCATACGGTCTTGCGTAATTCCGGGTCAAAAGCATAAACAACTCCATTTCTGGTACCGAAAAATACCTGTTTGTCTTTTGCAATCAGCATAGAAGGAGCGTGCTCATAACCAAAGTTCATATTCAATCTCCAGGCTACTCCTGGATCCGTTGTTTGTGTCTTATAAGCTACAATGTCATTATTCATTGTTTTACCATAGATCATTGAGCCGTCTTCAGCTATACCTATAGATTCCCGTACAGTAGCTTCTTTGTTTCTCCAGAGAGAAGTGCCATTATTGGCATCTATGGCATTTAGCACCCTGTCGGGAGCAGCTACGTAAACAACGCCATTGTGTGCTACAGGTGTGCACATTGCAGGCGAAAACATACGGTTCGCATTACCGTTGCTCCATTTCCATGACAATACTCCATTGGTTTGATTTAAGGCGTATAAATGTCTGCCCCAAGATCCAAAGATCAGCTTACCTTCGTATAATAATGGTTTGCCAACAATGGTTCCTTCCACACCATTAAAAGACCATAACTGTTTTCCCGTTTTGATATTAATGGCTCTGAAATGGTTATCGCTTCCCCCAATATAAACTACATCCCGATCAATTATAGGCGAGCCTAAAACAGCCGCTCCAGTTTTTAATTTCCAAATCCGCTCGCCCGTATTAGCTTTAAGGGCATAAATGCTACCGTCCCCTGATCCAATTACGACGATGTTATCAGCTATTGCTGCTGAAGAATAAATGGCCCCACTTGTTTTGAAAGTCCACTTTTTACTACCATCTTCTATACTTAAAGCTTCTACTTCACCAATACTGTTTCCAAATATGACTAGCTTACCATCGGTTGCAGGAGTAAGCACTACATTGGCAGGAGCATGGAAAGTCCAGGCTGTTGTAACCTCTGGATAAATGGTGTTTAGCTGATAAGAGGGCCTTTCAACTTTATCGGTGCTTGTCGGGGTAAATTTACCTAATGCAATTTTCCTCCATGGCTTCTCTATTGATAAACCTGGTTTTTTAACCGAAAATAATACTGAATCACCACGCATTGTGACAACGTTATAGCCGCCCAACGTATCCTTTGCTCTTAGGTTAGAACGACCCATAGTTCCCGGTACACCTTCAAAATTAAGGGCAAGGTTAGAATGGCCATGTCCGCAAATGGCGTATTGTATGTTGTACTTCTTTATCCTGTCTGTAGCTTCGTACCAATTGTCTAAACTATTGTCAACGGGGTAGTGGTTAATAAATACCACTGGCATAGTAGTGGGCGTATTTTTTAACACTTTATCCAACCAAACAACGGCATCTCTTGGAATGTGACCGTCAGACATTCTTACATATGGCCCAGAAGCGCAGGCAATAAAACGATAGCCACTATGATCAAACGTAAATTTATCGTCGCCAAATGCTTTAATAAAATCAACACCACCCGATTCCGACCATCCTGTATCATGATTACCCGGAATCACATGCCAGGGTTTTTTCAATCCACTTAAAATTTTCTTAGCCAGCTTAATCTCTAGTTTAGTTCCCATTTCGGTTACATCACCAGTAATCACTATAAAGTCAAGATCAGTTTGCTTGTTGATATCATTCACAGTTTTTCTTAAATCCTCTTCACCTGTTGCTGTTCCAACATGAGTATCGGTCACAAATGCATATTTAAAAACCTGGGCATTTGCATTAAAAAAGAAGGTGGTAAAGATGAGGAGGTAGAAAAGCTGCTTCATGTTCAGTTCAATTTGTGTTGGGTCAATTTACATCTTTTTAACCATATCAAGAATGGTTGTCTATTTGAGTCTTGACCCACTACGATTCCTCCTCGGGTTTACAACGGCTTCTTTACGGTTTTAGCCGTAGGGAACCCGTAGAGGAGCCGTAGAGAACCCGTACCAAACCCGTAGAGAATCAGGTGGCAGATTCTTAAATAACAGGGAACTGAAAAAGACGTTAATAAGCTTTAATCTTGGCAGATGAATAGTTAATTTAATTGTAATTTTTTGAAGCCTACAGCCTATTTTTGCAAAACAGTTGTGTAATTACAACAATAATCGTACTTTTGACCGGCAAATAGTAACTCTTATAATTATTTGCTATGCAACTCGATCCCAATAAATTTATTGCCGAAGGACTAACGTACGATGACGTATTATTAGTACCAGCTTATTCTGAAGTTTTGCCACGTGATGTGGATACCGGAAGTTTCTTAACCAAAAAAATACGTATCAATGTTCCTATAGTTTCTGCTGCTATGGATACTGTAACCGAGGCTGGTTTGGCTATAGCCATCGCCCAGGCTGGTGGTATCGGTATGCTACACAAAAACATGAGCATTGAACGTCAGGCAGAGGAGGTAAGAAAAGTAAAGCGCTCAGAAAGTGGAATGATCCAGGATCCGGTTACTTTAAATGCAAATGCTAAAGTTGCTGATGCATTCCAGATCATGAAAGACTTTAAGATCGGTGGAATTCCTGTTATCGATGCCGATAACAAACTGGTAGGTATCATCACCAACAGAGATCTGCGTTTCCAAAAAGATATGCAGCGTAAAGTTTCGGAAGTGATGACCAAAGAAAATCTAATTACCGCTGCAGAAGGGACAACCCTTTTACAAGCTGAAGAGATTTTACAAGATTATAAAATTGAAAAACTGCCTGTTATTGATAAAGAAGGTCGCCTTGCAGGATTGATCACTTTTAAAGACATTCAGAAATATAAAAACTACCCTAAAGCATGTAAAGATGAGCGCGGACGTTTACGCGTTGGTGCTGCTGTAGGTGTTGCTGCAGATAATATTGATCGCGTAGCAGCATTAGTACAGGCTGGAGTTGACGTCGTAACTGTTGATACAGCGCACGGACACTCTAAAGGTGTAATTGATATGGTGAAGGCGATCAAAGAAAGATGGCCTGAATTGCAAGTAATTGCAGGTAACATTGCTACAGCTGATGCAGCACGTGCTTTGGCAGCTGCGGGTGCTGATGCCGTTAAAGTAGGTATCGGCCCAGGTTCTATCTGTACTACAAGGATTATCGCCGGGGTAGGTGTACCTCAGTTATATGCTGTGTTTGAATGTGCTAAAGCACTTGAAGGAACAGGGATTCCTGTTATTGCCGATGGTGGTATCAAACAAACAGGTGATATCGTTAAAGCATTAGCTGCTGGTGCAAGTGCAATCATGGCAGGTTCATTGTTTGCAGGTGTTGAGGAATCACCAGGTGAGACCATTATTTATGAAGGTCGTAAGTTTAAATCTTACCGTGGTATGGGCTCTGTAGAAGCCATGCAACAAGGATCTAAAGATCGTTATTTTCAAGATGAGACAGACGTAGTTACCAAATTGGTACCAGAAGGTATTGTTGGTCGAGTACCTTATAAAGGAACATTAGCAGAAGTAATTTATCAATATGTTGGTGGTTTGAGAGCCGGAATGCACTACTGTGGTGCTGCTACGATTGAAGATTTACAGCAAGCTAAATTTGTTCGCATTACTGCTGCAGGAATGAGAGAAAGTCATCCACATGATATTTCGATTACTAAAGAAGCACCTAATTACTCACGTTAGTAATTTTGATAATTATAGAAAGGGCTGTTAAAATTATTTAATAGCCCTTTTTTTATAAAAACTCATCTGTTTTGATCTCCCAGGTCCAGGGCTTTTTAAAGCTGTTAAAGGTGCGTAAGGTTTTTATAGTTAATGGCTGCTCAAAAGTGGTGTCTGCCAGAATGCTCTGATTCATCGTTCCAGTTATTACTTTTTGCGTTTTATTTATGAAATCATACTGCTTATTATTCATTTCTCCAGAACTAGAATGATAAGCTAAGTTATTAGCCTTGACTAACTGCCAGTCTTTCTCTTTGTATTTAAAGCTATAATTCAATTTCCAGCGCCAGTTTCCGCCCCCTTCAAACGATAGTGAAAGTTGATTAGCATTAATGTGCATTGGACGCAAGGGATCACCCATGGCACCGCCTTCTTCAGATCTTAACATGAAATCGTTGTTTTGAGTAACTAATCGGTATGCACCATTAGCCGATCTTCTAAAGTAAATGGCCAGTATCCTGGGTTTTTGTACCTCTGTGATCAGCTCAGTGTCGTTATCCCCGTAGGCTCTGTTCTCCTTTACTGGTCTGTAAAACTCAAGCACAAGCGCCATATCATTTATATTATCGTTATTTAGGTCTCCATATACACTGTCTATCACTTTCCAATTGGAAGGGATTAGAGAAGCCAGCAATTTTCCAGAAGCTGGAAGTTCAGGAAATACAAAAGGTTGAGCATATGTCGCCGTGTGGCAAAGCAAAAAAAAGAGGATTAGTTTGATCTTCATTCGTAGGTATTTGATTTTTCGTCACAAACTATAAACGATAATTATGCCACAATAGTGTTTTGGAGTTGAGGCAGGGGCAGCTTAAAGCAAAATGAAACTAATCGGCCACTTAGTGTTACTTTTAATTCACTTCCATTTCCTTTAATGTATTCTCTACATAAATGGAGTCCCAGGCCAATACCTTTCTCATGCCCAGTGCCATAAGTGGTTTCAAAAGCTTCAGGGTTGGTAATGCTATCAATATTTAGTTCATTTGTTTGAGAAATGGTGTTGTTTACACAAATTTTTATAGAAGATTCATGAGCCTTTAAAGTAATATCAATTCCATGAGAAGATGGCGTAAACTTTATGGCATTGTCGATGAGGTTACGAAGTACCAACTGGATCTGATTTTCATCAGCGAATACCATAGATTGATCGGGTGCATCCAGATTGATGGTGATTCCTTTGGCTTGTATAAGCGGTGAATAGACTAATGCAAGGTCTTCAATAAGCTGTTTGATGTCGAAGGCTGTCGGAATAGTTTTAACGCCTTCCATTTGGCTTTGTGCCCAATACAAAAGATTGTTGAGTGTGTTGTGTATGGTATCTATATTTTTGCGGTTTTCATTCAATAGTATTTTAAGTTCATCCAGGGAAAGCAGATCCATGTCTTTTAAGGAGAAAATGCTGATTAAGCTGCTAAAAGGGCTTCTCAAATCGTGGGCAATGATAGAAAACAACTTGTTTTTTACTGCATTAGAAGCTTTTAATTGCGCAATGGTATCACTGAGTTTCAACGTGCGCTCTTCAACTAGCTTTTCCAGACGTTGATTCTGAGTTTGTACTAAAGAGTAATTCTCATCTCTGATCTGTTGTTCACTATTTATGATGGTCCGGTAGCGATCGCCTAGGGCAAAAGCAAGTAACAACAATTCAATAGTAGAGCCTATAGGCACAAATTCGAAGGTGTAATCATGATAGGTGAGTATTCCCTCCAGGCTTAATACGACCGCCACAACAGTGGCTGCTATAAATGACCAAGCTATAATGTAATATTTTGCAGGCTTATGTCCCTTTCTGTAGGCGATAAACCCGGAGCTCCATAATACCACCGCACCAGCCATAGCAATAAATTGAGCCATATGAGATGCAATACTTTTAAATCCGGTAATGCTGGTGCATAACATAACAACACTACAAAAAAGAATGAAATCACAAGCATAAACTAAAAATTTGGATACGCTTTTTAGGTTTAGGAATTTTTTAGAGAAGAGTACCGATGCAATAATGGATAAGGCGAGGAAAGCATGGGGGTATAGATTAAGTAGAATTCTGAAATCCTGGCCGAATAAATAGCTGTATCCTCTTAGGTACAAGGCCATATAAATTCCAAGCGAAAAAACATATAAACTATAATATAAGTAAGTGCTGTCTCTTAAACTGAAATAGAGGAAAAAGTTAAATAGTAATAGGGTAAGTAATATGCCCAGATATACGATTTGGAGGTTGTTTTTTATTGATTTTCCTGGTATAAAATTATCAGAATTGACGATTTTAATAGGCACGATGAGTATATTGTTGGTCTTTAGCTTAAGCCACAAGGTGCTGGGTGTATGGGTTTGGGTGGGTAAATCGAAAATATAATTATTGGTGGCAATTACCCCAGGGCTTGGTATAACAATTGAACCGGCAGTTCTATGTTTGATGCCTTTGTCGGTATTGATGTATACATCAATATAGTCAATATTTGAAATGTCCAATACTAAATAATCCTTGCTGGCGCTATTCCTGATGTATTCTACTTTGATCCAGAAGGCAGATTTCGTATTTCCGAAATTTAAGATTTCAGTCTGTCCTTTTTTGAATTGTCCTTTTTCTGATAAATCTTTTATCTGACCAAGCGTAAGTTTGGCACTTTTATCCTCAAAATAAGAAATGTGCTTACCTAGATTACAGTCCGTTAGATTGCTATCCAAATGGATAATCTGATCTGAACCATAAACATTGAACTGCCCGAAAAGAATGAATAATAAGAGGAGAAAACGCATAAAACTTAATAAGGACTACTCTAATGTAAACAAATTGGAGTACAAATTAAATTTAAGTAATAGAATTACACTGTATTTCGTAGTTTATTAATTTCTAATTCTAGAGTTTGAAAATTTGATTCAAACTAAGAATGCAATGCTGAAGATCTGAAAGGACTTTTATGAGTATGGAAAATCAAAGCCGTAGGGGTGGATATCCACCCCTACGGCTTTGATTTTTACCACCATTTTAACGGAAGCTCAATCTGAGCAACCGAGCTGACAACTAGATCAGGCTTAAAGGCATAATGTGTTAATTTTTCTTTTTTTGCTATTCCCGAGAGTACCAATATGGTTTTATAACCCATTTGCGCACCACCTTGAATATCAGTTTCCATTGTATCTCCAATAACAGTTGTTTCTGCGGCTTCCAGACCTAAATATTTACGTGCTGATCGCATCATTACCGGACTAGGCTTGCCAATTACAAACGCTTTTCGGCCAGTAGCTTCTTCAATCATAGCAGTAGTTGCTGCAATCCCTAAATTGCTCCATCCTGGTTTTTTCGGCGAAGGGTCTCTATTGGTCGTGATGAATTTTGCACCTGCCAGAATCATGTCTACCGCACGTTGAACCATTTCTAAAGTAAAGTTTCTGCCTTCTCCTAAAACCACAAATTCAGGATCAGTATTTACAAGGCTAATGCCGTTTTCGTGCAAACTGGTTAATAAACCGCCTTCACCCAAAACGTAGGCCGTACCATTTTTACCTTGGTCACCCAAAAATTTACCCGTAGCCATTGCACTGGTGTAGATATGATTTTCAGTAACCTCAATGCCCAGAAGTTTAAGTTTTCGTACTGAATCTAGCCTTGTACGTTGACTGTTATTTGTCATGAACGTAAAGGGGATATCATTTTTAATCAAGCCATTGATGAATTTATCAGCGCCTTCAATTAAAGTTTCTCCGCTGTAAATAACCCCATCCATGTCTATCAAAAGTCCGTGTTTCATATAATTTTTGCTATGCGTTTTAATTGAAAATGATTTAAAAAAATACTCGTTTAGGCACAGCAAATATAGGATTATGAAAGCAAATTCGGATGTGCTACCGACACATTATACAGGTCGTACCAGTCCTGATGATCCAGCTCTATCGTAAAGGCATTGGCTGCATTTCTAATCCTCTCTTCATTGGTTGTACCAATAAGTGGTAATGCGCCTAATTTTACCAACCAGGCCACCGCTAGAGATTCAATATTGGCATTGTATTTTACACTCAGCTCTTCCAGTTTCTCACGAACTTTCACTGCTTGTGGATCTATACCGGCAGCAATCCTACCTTCGGCAAGTGGGGCATAAGCCAGTGGACGCATGTAACGTTGTTTGATATAATCAAGCTGACCGTTGTCCAAAGCTTGTGTGCGAAGTAAGTTCAACTCAATATGATTGGTTACAATTGGCTTAGTTAAATAAGAAGCCAGCAACTGATGCTGAAAAACAGAAAAATTGGCTACACCAATACTTTTAATTTTTCCAGAGTCTTTTAGCTTCTCCAAGGTTAAAGCCGTTTCTTCAAGATTTGAAATCGGGTCAAGCTTATCCAGTAAAAATATATCTAAGTAATCTGTTCTCAGTTTTTTTAATGAGGATTCTACACTTTTAGTGATGTGTGCTGCGGAAGTATCATAATGTTTAACTCTGATATCTGGATTTTGAGCATCAGGCACTCTTAATCCACATTTACTAAACAGCACCACTTCTTCTCTTTTAAAGATACCATCTTTGAGCAAGTCGCCAAATAGCGATTCACATTGATATGAACCATAGTTGTCACCATGCTCAAAAGTGTTGATACCCAATTCTAAGCAAAGCTGCACTGTTTTTTTTAAAACTTTAGCCGTGTCTTTTACTTCATTCCATCTGTAAAAACCGTAAACCGCAGGAGAAACTTTAGGCCCTGCATCACCCATATATATTTTTTGCATATGCTGATCTATTTAACTGAGCTCAATGTCGCTTTTTTACGGAATATATCAAATAGAAATTGCTTTCTTTTTTAAACTATCAAAGAAATTTATACCTTTGAAATTCATCTGATGATATGATGAATTTAACCTTAGTAATTTGATAAAGAGAAAATCACTTGCAGACGAAGTTGCCTTCAAAATACAGGAGCAAATTTCTTTTGGTAAATATAAGGTCAATGAGAAATTGCCTATCGAACCAGAATTGATGAAAAGCTTTGGTGTAGGCCGATCTACCATTAGAGAGGCTATAAAGATATTGGCCAATTCCGGTTTACTTAGAGTACAACAGGGGGTAGGCACCTTTGTCGAGCAGTCTACCAGCAATAGAGAGCCAATGGAGCAGCGACTAAAGCGCGCCAATGTTCAGGATTTGGATGAAGTAAGGCAATTGCTGGAAATGAAAATTGCAGAGAAGGCTGCCATTAATAGGACAGACTCAGATATCATTGCCATCAAAGCCCATTTAGAAAACAGGAAGAAATCTGCTGCTGCGGGCTTGATCGAAGATTGCATTGAAGCAGATGTGCAATTTCACATCGCCATAGCCGAAGCGTCTAAAAATGAGATTTTGGCTGATCTTTACAGATCCACTTCTATACACCTCAAAAATTGGTTTCTACAGATTTATCCTGATACTGCGGTATTTGAAGAAACTTATTCATTACACGAACAATTGTTAAAAAGTATTATCGCCGGTGATGCAAAAAAAGCATGGAGCATCGCTGCAAAAATAATCGGACACGTATCCCAATAAAAGCATGAAAGAAACAGTTACTACCGCTACTATTGATCCTAAACAACTGGCCCAGCAAACGGTCTTTTCTATTTTGTTTACCATCAGTTTTTCCCATCTGATCAACGATATGTTACAGGCTGTAATTCCGGCCGTATACCCAATATTGAAAGATAAATTTAGCCTGAACTTTACTCAAATTGGACTAATTACTTTAACTTATCAGCTTACTGCCTCTATTTTGCAACCATTCATTGGCTTTTATACCGATAAAAGACCAAGACCTTACTCTTTGGCTATTGCTATGGGCTTTACCCTGGTTGGTTTGGTTGCCGTATCTTTTGCTTCTAGCTTTATAAACATCTTGCTGGCTGTAAGTTTAATTGGTGTAGGTTCATCAATCTTCCATCCTGAAGCTTCAAGGGTGGCTCATTTGGCTTCTGGAGGTAAAAAAGGATTGGCCCAATCTATTTTTCAATTGGGTGGAAATGCAGGAAGTGCAATCGGTCCCTTACTTGCCGCAATAATTGTAGTACCTCATGGACAGTTTTATATCGTTTGGTTTTCATTGGTAGCCATTGTGGGGATTGTAATTCTCTCCCGAATTGCTCAATGGTATCAGCAACAGCTCGCCTTTAAAGCAAAAAATAAAGGTGTAATTACCGAAGAATTCAAACATACTTTTACGAAGAAGCGTGTAGCATTTTCGATGGGGATTTTATTGGTGTTGATCTTTTCAAAGTACTTTTATATGGCCAGCATGACCAGTTATTATACTTTTTATCTGATCGATAAATTCCATGTTTCGGTACAGGAATCGCAGGTTTACCTATTCGCATTTTTAGGAGCTGTGGCAGCGGGGACATTAATCGGCGGACCATTGGGTGATCGTTTTGGAAGGAAATACATCATTTGGATTTCTATACTTGGTGCCGCGCCATTTACCTTGTTGCTGCCATTTGTGTCTTTATTCTGGACAGGTGTATTGTCTGTTATTATTGGTGTAATCATTGCTTCCGCATTTTCGGCCATATTGGTTTATGCTACCGAACTTGTTCCCGGAAAAGTAGGAATGATTGCCGGGCTGTTTTTTGGCTTTGCCTTTGGTATGGGTGGATTAGGTTCAGCTTTTCTAGGTAAACTAGCCGATCAAACCAGCATCACTTATGTGTTTCAAATTTGTGCTTTTCTGCCATTGATAGGCATAATTACCGGGTTTCTTCCCAATATTGAAGGCAAGAAGAAACGATAAAAGGAAAAATTTTTCTATTTTTAGGTCACACACCTTAAACCTAAAATGATGATTAATCCTAAAGACTTACATTCAACCGATCGAAGGTCATTTTTAAAGAAATCGGGCATAGTTTTGCTTGGCAGTACTTTAGCCTATCAAACAGGCTTTGGATCTCCCTTATTCTCTTCTACAAAATCGACCATTAAGGTTGGTTTAATTGGCTGCGGTGGCCGGGGAACTGGCGCTGCAGCACAAGCCCTTGCAGCAGATCCTGATGTGGTGATTACCGCCATGGGAGATGTTTTTGAGGATAGGCTTGAAACGGCTTTTAATGCGCTGACCACCATTGATGCCAAAAGGGTTAAAGTGGATAAGAAGAGGAAATTTATTGGTTTTGATGCTTATCAGAAAGTAATAGATTCTGGTGTTGATGTGGTATTGCTGACTACGCCGCCAGCTTTCAGACCGGACCATCTTACTTCAGCCGTTCATGCAGGGAAACATGTATTCTGCGAAAAACCTGTAGCTGTGGATGCGCCTGGTATTCGCAAAGTGTTGGCAGCCGCAAAAACCGCGCAAGAAAAAAATCTTGCCTTGGTTTCAGGCTTCTGTTTCAGGTATGACCTGCCAAGTCGAGCTGTATTTAGTCGCGTATTAAATGGAGATCTAGGCGAGATTAAAACGGTTTCTACATTTAGAAACGGTTCTGGAAACTGGACTAATCCGCGTCAACCAGATTGGAATGACCTTACCTATAAATTACGCAATTGGCACTATCAAAATTGGCTTTCTGGTGATTTTATCGTAGAACAAGCAGTACATAGTCTAGATATGATGTCATGGGTAATGGGCGATAAAATGCCGGTCCGGGCAACAGGTACAGGTGGTAGACAAGTTCGTGTTAATGAAATGTACGGAAATATTTACGACCATTTTGCTGTTGAATTTGAATATGCCAATGGTGCAAAAGGCTTCCATTTCTGCAGACAGCAGGAGGGGACTTCGCACCGCAACTCTGTAGATGTATTGGGGACAGACGGAAATGCAATGGTGAATGTTGGAACCAGATATGAGATCTCAGGTAAAAATCCATGGAAGTATGAAGGTGAGAAGAAGAATATGTATCAAATACAGCATGATGAATTATTTGCTTCTATCCGTAGCGGAAAACCTATGAATAATGGCGATTTTATGGCGAATAGTACCTTGTTAGCTATTTGGGGAAGAATGACTGCTTATACGGGGCAGACGGTCACTTACGAACAGGCTTTAAATTCGAATGTGGTACTCGGACCAAAAATTGAAGATTATAACTGGGACCTTAAGTGGGATAACCTTCCGGTTGCTTTACCTGGGGCCACCAAAATTATTTAATCTACCAAAAGGTTGCTGAAAATATTCGCAATATTGTTGTGATTACAAAGGATAAGCCGTGTCACTCTTCGTTTCTGAGAGTACAAAAAAGCTTTGTACAGTACTTACGTTAGGTAGGGTGGCTAGCTTATTCCTTAAAAAAAGATGATAAGCATCCATGTCGCTTGTTGCGATACGCAAGATAAAGTCGTAAGCACCAGTCATCTGAAAACATTCCATGACTTCGCTAAACTTAGCCACTTCAGTCTCAAATTCTATTAAAGTCTCTGCCGTATGCGCTTTCAAAAATACGTGTGAAAAGGCAATGAGATTCCTGTTAATTTTTTTTCTGTCCAGGATGGCAACAATGCGTTGGATGTATCCTTGTTCCTTTAAACGTCTGATCCTTTCATGCACAGTTGCAATAGATTTGTTGAGCTTAAATGCAAGCTCTTTATTGTTTAATGTGGCGTCTTTCTGTAGAAGGCGTAAAATTTCTAGATCAATTGGGTCTAAAACGTTTTGCATATTAACTTGCTGAAATGAAAAAAAAACAGTCTGCCTTGGTAAATTTTGGGGTAGACTGAAAGAAATTACTAATAATCGTTGTTTTTCTGGAAAATTTCCGGAAATAAAGGTAAGCATTGTTATTATAACTTGTGTTATTGAATTTTACCGAATAATTATTTAATCGAAAACATGTTAGTTGAAACTAAAGAGCAGGCTTGTTTAACTGCTGATCTTACCAATAAATTTGAGCACTTATGGCACCTTGTGGGAAATACACCGATGCTGGAATTGCAATATGTGTACAAGGGAAAGCCGGGAAAAGTTTATGTTAAGTGCGAGCACTATAACCTTACGGGGAGCGTTAAAGATAGAATGGCTTTGAACATTATGTACGAAGCTTATAAATCTTGTGCGATTAAACCAGGCGATACCATTATAGAGGCTACTAGTGGTAACACTGGGATTGCTTTCGCTGCTATCGGTAGAGCTTTAGGACATCCGGTTAAGATCATTATGCCAAACTGGTTAAGTAAAGAGCGTATTGATATCATCAGAAGTATGGGCGCAGAGGTTATTCTGATCAGTAAAGAAGAGGGTGGCTTTTTGGGTAGTATCAAAATGTGCGAAGAGCTTGCTGCAGCAGGAAATGTGTTTTTACCAAGACAGTTCGAAAACCGTTATAATGAAGAAGCTCATGAGAAAACTACAGGAATGGAGATTTGGGAGCAATTGAAATTAAATGGCTTAACACCAGATGCTTTTGTAGCGGGAGTTGGAACTGGCGGCACTGTAATGGGGGTTGGTAAAGGTTTAAAATCTAAAAATCCATCGATTAAAATTCACCCTTTAGAGCCAGCTGAAAGTCCGACTTTAACAACAGGATACAAAGTAGGTAGTCACCGTATTCAGGGTATCTCTGATGAATTTATTCCAGAAATTGTAAAGTTGGATGAATTGGATGAGGTGATTCAAGCCAATGATGGTGATGCGATTATTATGGCGCAAAAACTGGCTAAGGAGCTCGGTTTGGCGGTTGGTATTTCATCAGGCGCAAATGTGATTGGAGCAATTAAGCTAAGAGAGAAAATGGGTGATGCTGCAGTCGTAGTAACCATCTTAAGCGATAGCAACAAGAAATACCTAAGCACTGATTTGGTAAAAGAAGAAACGATTAAAGATTCATTCATCTCTACCGAAACTGTGTTTACTGGATATCAGCCAATTTGCCGTTTAAAATAGTATAATATTTAAAATTAAAATAACTTTTAAATGCGATTAAACAACAACATATTTATTAGTTTGCGTGTACTTATTGTAGGACTTTTTATATTTTTTGGTTCTGTAAGTACTGTATTTGCGCAGGAAGTGGATACTTCAACTGCTGATCTTGAATTTACAGAGATCGCTCCTGAAGAGGCTCCTAAGGTAGATACAGCTAAAGTTGCCCCGGTAACCACCGTTACGGATACTACAAAAACCACAACAGCTACCAGCACGGATGTAAAAGCTAATAAAGCAGAGAAGGAAAAGACCTTATGGGAAACTTTTATTGCAGGACTTGTAGGTGGCTTCCTGGCGTTTTTAATGCCATGTATCTTCCCAATGGTTCCATTAACCATTAGTTATTTCACAAAAAGGGCAGGAAGCAAAAGCAAGGGCATCGGTCAGGCTTTAATTTACGGACTATCTATTATTGTCATCTATGTAGCCTTCGGCTTGTTGATCACCGTAATATTTGGATCTGCGGGATTAAATGCTTTAAGTGCCAGTGGTTTATTTAACTTCTTATTCTTTATCCTGCTCGTAGTGTTTGCCATCTCCTTCTTTGGAGCTTTCGAAATCACGCTACCTAGCTCTATTGTTAATAAAATAGACAATAAAGC
>NZ_FNEX01000020.1 GCF_900100435.1 Pedobacter sp. ok626
TGATAGGTTACAGATGTAAAGGTTGTGAGATCAAAGTCGAGTAATACTAATCATCCGAAGCTTTCAAGAGCAATAAACTGTTGTTTGTTCTTCCTAACTAACTTCTTTCAATAATATGTCATTTGTTTAGTAACAAATCGAGCAGGGTTAATAGCGATATTAATCAGGCAATAAAAGCGAAACGATATATACTAGATATTTAAAAATATTTAGGTGCCTATATCGGTGGTGTCCACCTCTTCCCATTCCGAACAGAGAAGTTAAGCCCACCAGAGCCGATGGTACTGCGGTAACACGTGGGAGAGTAGGTCGGTGCCAAATCTTAAAAGAAAGCCGGTAGTCATAATGACTATCGGCTTTTCTTGTTATAGGAATTTCGTTTGTGAGGTTTTTTATTGAGAATAACATTCTTTATCAACTCCTATTTACCAGAATTTTAGGCATCGGATAACGTTGCTATTTGAGATTTTTGAATTGCCTAACCGTGTTTTGTAAACAAAGCCAAATATTATCTTATTTGTGCTAATTATATAGAACTAAATTGCGAATATGTGACGGGGGTCACTTATTTTGTCTATTTTTTGGTTATCTTTGATACAAAATTAAAACATAAACTAATGAATTTTTTCGCAGAGAAAAGAGGGGAAGTAATGGTGCACATTGAGAAGTATATGCTTGATATGATGCATACCTACTTAAAACCGATTGATACAAATTGGCAGCCATCTGATTTTTTGCCTGATTCTACAAGCGATACGTTTTTCCAGGATATAAAAGCATTACGTGAGAAAGCAAATGACCTTTCTTATGACTTAGTAGCGGTTTTGATTGGTGATACCATTACAGAAGAAGCTTTACCTACTTATGAATCATGGTTGGCCATGGTAGAGGGTGTAAGTCGTAAAGAAGATGGTGGTTGGATGAGATGGAATCGTCATTGGACTGCAGAAGAGAATAGGCACGGTGATTTGCTAAATAAGTATCTTTACCTTTCGGGTCGTGTTGATATGCGGCAGATGGAAATTTCTACACAGTATCTGATTGCTGATGGTTTTGATATTGGCACTGGTCATGATCCCTATAGAAACTTTATTTATACTAGTTTCCAGGAAATGGCAACCAATATTTCACACAGAAGGGTAGCTTCGTTAGCGAAAAGGGATGGTGATACATTGTTATCTAAAATGTGTGGTGTAATTGCCTCTGATGAGGCTCGTCATGCAAAAGCTTATAAAGATTTTATGAGTAAGATATTTGAAGTGGACCCTAGCGAAGCAATGATCGCTTTTGAGGATATGATGCGCCAGAAGATCGTAATGCCTGCACATTTCCTTCGTGAGATGGGCTTGAAAATTGGACAAACTTTTGGACACTTTACAGATGCAGCACAACGCTTAGGTGTTTATACCGCTGTAGATTATGTAGAGATTATGCAACAACTAATTGAAGAGTGGAAATTAGATAGCATGCGCGACTTAAATGAGGCTGGAGAAAAAGCCCGTGATTATATCATGGCTCTTCCTTCGAGGCTATTACGTGTTGCCGATCGTATGAAAGCTCCAACAATGGATTATAAGTTTAGCTGGATACATGCTTAATTAGAAGACATCAATAAACAAGAAAGCCTGAATAAATATTTATTCAGGCTTTCTTGTTTTAAAGCACTTGTACCAATTACATATTTCTGCGGTACTGGCCGCCAACTTCATAAAGTGCATTGGATATTTGACCCAAACTACATATTTTACAAACTTCCACCAGTTGTTCGAATATATTATCTCCTGCTATTGCAGATTTTTGCAGGTTCTTTAATGCGGCTTCAGCTTTGTCTGAATTTCTCTCCTGAAAGGATTTAAGTGCAGTGATTTGGTATTGTTTTTCTTCTTCCGTAGCACGAATAACTTCTCCAGGGACAATCGTAGGCGAACCATTCTTATTTAGGAAAGTATTAACTCCAACAATGGGATATTCTCCGGTGTGCTTTAAAGTTTCATAGTATAAACTCTCCTCCTGGATTTTGCCTCGTTGATACATGGTTTCCATAGCACCTAATACCCCTCCTCTATCGTTGATACGCTTAAATTCTTGCAATACGGCATCTTCTACCAGATCAGTAAGATCTTCAATTATAAAAGCTCCCTGTAAAGGATTTTCATTTTTAGCAAGACCGAGTTCACGGTTAATAATCAGCTGAATAGCCATGGCCCTGCGAACTGATTCTTCGGTAGGGGTGGTAATGGCCTCATCATAGGCATTGGTATGTAGGGAATTGCAATTGTCATATATGGCATACAAAGCCTGCAATGTGGTACGAATATCGTTAAAGTCTATTTCTTGAGCGTGAAGTGAGCGACCGGATGTTTGAATGTGATATTTTAGCTTTTGCGATCTGTCGTTTCCTTTATACTTGTTTTTAATGGCTTTAGCCCAAATGCGGCGCGCTACGCGACCAATAACAGAATACTCGGGATCAATGCCGTTAGAGAAGAAGAACGATAGGTTGGGCGCGAAATCGTCAATATTCATCCCTCTGCTTAAATAGTACTCAACAAATGTAAAACCGTTACTTAGTGTAAAGGCCAGCTGTGAGATTGGGTTTGCACCTGCTTCTGCAATGTGATACCCCGAAATGGATACAGAATAGAAATTACGTACCTTTTCGCTAATGAAATAGCTTTGGATATCGCCCATCATCCTTAAGGCAAACTCTGTAGAAAAGATACAGGTGTTTTGGGCCTGATCTTCTTTTAGAATATCAGCTTGAACGGTGCCACGCACAGTACTGATGGCATGCGCACGTATTTTGGCGTAAACGTCGGCAGGTAAAACCTGATCACCGGTAACACCTAAAAGCATTAAGCCAAGTCCATTATTTCCTTCAGGAAGTGAGCCACTATAAGTTGGCCTTTCTAGTCCTTTGGCTTTGTAAATCTGCTTTATCTTTTCATCAGTTTCTTTTTCCAGTCCATGTGTTACGATGTATTTTTCGCATTGCTGATCAATTGCAGCATTCATGAAAAAGCCGAGTAGCATAGGAGCAGGGCCATTGATAGTCATGGATACGGATGTTGATGGTGCACACAGATCGAAACCGGAGTACAGTTTTTTAGCATCATCAATAGTTGCTATACTTACGCCTGAGTTACCAATTTTACCATAGATATCTGGTCTGATATGTGGATCTTCACCGTATAGGGTAACGGAGTCGAAGGCTGTAGATAAACGATGCGCAGGCTGACCTAAGGAAACATAATGGAACCTTTTATTGGTTCTTTCAGGACCGCCCTCTCCGGCAAACATACGTGTTGGATCCTCTCCTTCACGCTTTAATGGAAATACACCAGCAGCATAAGGAAATTCTCCCGGTACATTTTCTGTTAAGAGCCAGCGAAGGATATCTCCCCAGTCTTCGTATCTAGGTAATGATACCTTTGGGATTTGCAGTTTAGATAAGGATTCATAGAATAATGGCTGTTTGATTTCCTTATCTCTTACCTTGTAAACGAAATACTCTTGCTTGTATTTTAGTTTCGTTTCAGGCCATTGACGGAGTAGGCGCTTGCATTCTCCATCTAATTGCTCCTCCAGGTGTTTATATATATCTTGAAGTGTTTCTGTAAGGTTTTCACTTGCAGGAACATCTTTTGTGGTCCGTTCTTCCTGTGATAATTTGATTACCCCTTGTAATTGATATAATTTTCGGGCAATGGAACTTTGCTTTTCTACCCATTCATTATAGGTTTGACTAGCTTCAGTAATTTCTGCCAAGTACCTGATCCTGTCTGGCGGAATGATGTATATCTTTTCGGACTGCTCAGCTGTCAGTTCCATCTGGGCATCAAATTTAACGCCTGTTTTCTCTTTAATTTTATCCATCAAAGATGTAAACAGATTATTCATGCCTGGATCATTGAATTGAGAGGCCATAGTGCCATATACGGGGATGGTTTCATCTTTGGCATCAAAGAGGTTGTGATTGCGCTTATACTGTTTACGTACATCTCTTAACGCATCAAGAGCACCTCTTTTGTCGAACTTATTTATTGCTACCAAATCAGCAAAATCAAGCATATCGATTTTTTCAAGCTGTGAAGCCGCACCAAACTCTGGTGTCATTACATATAAGGATACATCACAATGTTCGGTGATCTCGGTGTCAGATTGACCAATTCCTGAGGTTTCAACAATGATAAGGTCATACCCGGCAGCTTTGCAGATGTCAATACTTTCCTGTACATTTTTAGATAAGGCAAGGTTGGCTTGTCTTGTGGCGAGCGAGCGCATATATACGCGTGGGTTATTGATGGCGTTCATACGAATTCTATCGCCCAATAATGCACCGCCTGTTTTACGTTTAGAAGGGTCGACAGATATAATTGCCAACGTTTTATCTTTCACTTCTACCAAGAATCTTCTTACCAGTTCATCCACAAGGGATGATTTTCCTGAACCACCGGTTCCTGTAATACCCAATACGGGTGCCTGGTTACTTAAGGTTAGCTTTTTTAATTCATTTACGAATTTTAGTGCGGCCTCTGGATCATTTTCGGCCACTGTAATAGCAGCAGCAATACTTTTAACGTCTTTCTGAGGGATAGATTTAAGTTCTCCGTTTAACGATTTTGTAGTGATGTAATCAGTTTGCTCCAGCATGCTATTGATCATGCCCTGGAGTCCCATTTTACGACCATCATCAGGAGAGAATATTTTTGTTATGCCATAGGCCTGAAGTTCTTCTATTTCTGAAGGTAATATTACACCACCTCCGCCGCCGAATATTTTAATATGGGTGGCACCACGTTCTCGCAGCAGGTCGTACATATATTTGAAATACTCTATATGACCACCTTGATAAGACGTCATGGCAATACCCTGAACATCCTCTTGTATTGCGCAATTCACAACTTCATCCACAGAGCGGTTGTGGCCTAAGTGTATAACTTCGGCACCTGAAGATTGTAGGATACGGCGCATGATGTTAATTGTAGCGTCGTGCCCATCAAAAAGTGCGGCAGCGGTAACAAAACGGATTTTATGTTTGGGTTTATAGATTTCAACTTGCTCCATAATAGGTTTTATAATTGGTAGGCAAAGGTAACAAAAACTGGCCGGAGGGCGATAGAAATAGGCCTATCAAATACATGAAGTCGGTAAACAAAAAGGCTGTTCTGGTTTTTGTTCCAGAACAGCCTTTTAATGCTAGTAGAATAGCCCTTTTTATGGGTTGGTAAGCTCCGTTATTGGTTCGCCAATGCAGCCACTAGGCATTTGTATGTGTAACATAGCAGCTAAAGTCGCTGCAATGTCCGTCATGTAGTGTTGTTTATTGGTTTTTCCTGGCTTTACATTCCATCCCATAAACACACAAGGAATGTGTGCGTCATACGGAGCCCAAGCACCATGTGTCGTACCTGTGCCACTACCGCTAAAATAGTTTGATTTTAACACGTAGTAGACGTCGCCACTTCTGCCATAATTGTAACCATAAGTGAGTGATTTTTTTAGCTGTTCAGGTAAGGTGGTTACAGCAAGTTTACTCAAGTCAACAGCATCAAAAACCTCATCTTGAGTTCTCAGTATATCTATCGCTAATGATTTTATGGCATCAAAGTCTGCTTTTGTAGACTTTATCGCTTCAAGGTTAAAGTAAAGCTGACCGTTTGCAGAGGATTCGATTGCATTTTTTACTTTAAAGTTTTCGGCTATCTCGGCATTTATCTTTTTTAGAACAGGACCTTCACTAAATGTTCCTCCGGGTAACTTATTTTCAGTCATAAAACCAGCAACATGTGCTGCTCCATGATCTGCAGAAAGGAAGAACAAGTAATTTCCTTTACCAAATTTGCTATCCAGATAATTAAAGAAATCTTCCAGATCCTTATCGAGTCTCAAGTAGGTATCTTCGGCCTCTATAGAGTTAGGACCATATTGGTGACCTACATAATCTGTGGCTGAACAGCTTACTGCTAAGAAGTCTGTTGTATTGTTTTGCCCCATTTGCTCTGACGCGATAGCCAATTTAGCCAAATCAAGTGTCATCGTATTTCCATAAGGCGTACTTTTAATGATTTCGTAGTTTTTGCCTATGTAAAGCTTTAATGGGTGAGGGAAAGTAGGTGTTTCTTCGCCTCTTGTTTTCCTTTCATATATTTTATTATCAGCAGTACTCTGTGTATAGCTTTCAATAGGATAAAGCGTGTTCCAGTTTTTTGCAAAAAACTGATCTGCTGGTTTTTGTTTGTTGTAATCCTGAATCCAGGTTGGCAGCTGTTTCATGTAATAAGTACTTGTAATCCAGTTGCCACTTTGAGAGTCAAACCAGTAAGCTGCATTAGCAGCATGTCCAGCTGGCAGTATCGAACCGCGATCTTTAAGCGAAATTCCTATTACTTTACTTTTGAAATTGGTCGCTAAACGAAGTTCATCGGTGATGGTAGTGGTCAACATATTTTTGGGCGACATTACGCCTGCCCTTGAAGTGCTTCCAACAGTAGTTACGGTGGTGTCTTCCGCACAATACATATCCCTTTTTAATTTACGGTCATACCAGTCATTACCTACAATTCCATTGATTGCCGGAGTGGATCCGGTGTAAATACTGGAGTGTCCGCAAGCCGTAATGGTAGGGGTATAGGGGATTAAAGTGTTTTCGGCAGAGAATCCTTCGTTAATTAATCTCTTAAAACCACCACTAGAATATCTGCTGTAGTACCTATACAAATAATCCCATCTCATTTGGTCTACAATCAGCCCCACTACTATTTTGGGTCTGTTGACATCAACGGCGGTTTCTTTCGATCCGCTTTTTACCACTTTTTTTTGTGCTGTTGATAATTGACTGATCAGCACAAATGCGGTAAATAATAAATAAGTTTTTTTCATTGTGTGTTATTTATTGGTTAGCGTGCTTATGCAACGCTTTAAGGTTTCATTTAAAGATGTGAAATCTTTACGTGATTAGCCTATAAATATAAATACTTGATGATAAGTATTCTTTAACGTTATGTAAAGATTCTATAGCACTTCTGCGACTACAAATGTACTTCCGCCTATGAAAATGAGGTCGTTGGTTGCTGCATTTTTTTTTGCGGCCTCCACTGCCAGGTTAATGGTGTCAAAGACCCGACCATTTAGCCCATACTTTTTAGCTTCAGCAGCTAAATCAGCAGCGGGTAATGCTCTTTCTAGCTGTGGTTGACAGAAATAATAAATAGCATTTACTGGTAGTAGGGCTAACACACCACTTATGTCTTTATCCTTCACCATTCCAATTACCATATGCAACTGCTCATGATCCGTTGTATTGATGTTTTGCATCACTTCTGTAATGCCAGCTTTATTATGTCCAGTATCGCAAATAACAAGCGGATGATCACTTAATCTCTGCCATCTGCCTTGAAGCCCTGTTAAATCTTTAACATGTTTTAGCGCATGGTAGACATGATCATCTGCAATTTTATAACCTTTTTCTTTTAAAATGGTGATGGCCTGTAATACCGTAAGCACATTTTTTAATTGGTAGAGGCCATTAAGGTCAAGTTCAATGTTCTTATAAAGAGGAACTGTATCCTTGTAAACTGTAGTATTGAGGTATTCCTTTTCTCTGCTTGTATTTGCTAGGTGGAGTTCCTGGTCTGCAAAAACAATTGCACTGCCAGTTTCTATAGCTTTTGTAATAAATACCTGATCTATTTCTGCTTGTTTTTCTCCAATAACTACGGGTACGCCAGCCTTAATGATTCCTGCTTTTTCCAGTGCAATTTCAGGCAATGTATTGCCCAATATATTGGTATGATCAAGACTGATATTGGTAATGACTGATAATTCGGGAGTAATGATGTTTGTGGAGTCTAAGCGACCACCTAATCCCACTTCTATAATAGCGATGTCTACTTTCTCTGTAGCAAAAAAGGAAAAGGCCATAGCTACCGTAACCTCAAAAAAGGAAGGACTGATTTCCTCCATAATTGACTGTTGTTGATTTACAAAATCAGTAACAAAGCTCTCGGGAATCATTTCTCCATTGATTCTGATGCGCTCCCTGAAGTCTTTAAGGTGAGGAGAGGTATACAAGCCGGTTTTATAACCCGCCTGTTGAAAGATAGCAGCCAGCATATGAGATGTGGATCCTTTACCATTTGTACCACCAACATGGATGGTTTTGAACTTGGTTTGTGGATTGCCCAGATTTTCGCACATGGCTACTGTATTGTGCAGATCTTTTCTAAAAGCAACAGCGCCAACGCGTGTAAACATTGGCAGCTTGCTGTATAAATAGTCTAGTGTTTGCTTATAATTCATTTGTAAAGCCTGAGGTGGCAAAATTACCAAAGCGAACGAATTATTTCACTTTAAAGTTGAAAACAACTACACCAATTTGAACATCAGGAGCAGATTCTGACTGTGTTAAGCGTGCGCCCATTACCGCATCTTTACATTTTTGCCATAATTCTCTGTCATTTAGGGTCGTTCCTTTAACTCCAGGAGTGGCAGCGATTACGATTCCACTCTTATTGATACTTATCCTTACTGCAATTTTTCCTGTTTTTTGTCCATCATCTTGCGGAGTTACGAGGTTGGTAAATTTCCTTAGAGCGATTGGTGTTTCTCCAAAACCAGAACCACCCTCACCATAATTGTTGGCAAGTGGGTCACCATTAACACTTCCCTGATTACCCGGTGTAGCGCCTGTTCCATCACCACCGCCAGTACCTTTATTGGCTTTCCCTTTATAGAGCGCATTTTGGTTGATGGTAGGCTTGGCAGGTTTACTTTCTGTTGTAGTAGCAACAGGAGTGGATGTGCTTTTGGTTGCTTTTGTCTTTATACTTACAGCATCTTCAGTGCTTTGAGTTACAATTTCCTTATCACTGGTTTGTGCAGTAGATTTTTGAGGAGTGGGTTCGTCCGGCACCACTTTGTCTGGTGCTTGTTTATTCGCATTCGGATCGGCCGATGGCTCCTCAATACTTGTGTAATCCGTCCCCATACCCTCTACAGAAGTTCCGTAATTGACTACCATACCGCCCATACCGGCCTCAACTTCGGGCTTAAAGGTACCAATAGCGATAAAAAAGCTTAATGCAAGCAGAACGGCCATGATGCCGGTTGATATCGCCAGTGCTTTAGGATAATTATTTTCTTCTTTAGGATAGGTCATTATTTCTTAGGTTCTACAGCTAGTACAACTTTCAGTTTCAATTTGTTTGCCACATCAAATACCTGCATGGTATTCTCTATAGAAACACCTCTGGCCACATAAAGTACAATAGTCAGATCCGGTGAGGCTTTTTGAAGCGTCTCTATCATCGGTTGCATTTGATCCAACGAAACCTTTTGTTTGTCAACAAAATAATTTAGCTTCTCATCTATAGATACAGTAACGGTTTTTTGCGCCGAAGATTGCTGTCCGGATTCAGAACGAGGTAACAATAGCTTTACTACTTGCGGATTTACTACGGCTGAAGCCAATAGGAAAAACAGCAGCAGAAAGAACATGATATCGTTCAGGGCAGAGGTATGAACTTCTACAGTCCCTTTATTTCTTTTGCGTAGATTCATTATTTACCTGGCTCCTCTAATAAATCAATAAATTCAATTGCATCAGTTTCCATTCTTAAGATGATGCGTTCAACCATCATATTTAAAATATGGTATAATACATAGGCGATAATACCAATGATCAAGCCAGTTGCTGAAGTAATCATTTTAGTATAAAGACCACCTGAGATCGTTCCGATTTCGATTGCTCCTTTAATGGAAACATCGTGGAAAATGGTAATTACTCCAATAATTGTTCCTACGAAACCAAGCATCGGCGCAATACCGGCAATAATACCAAGAATACCAATATTTTTCTCCAGTTTAGATACTTCTAGTTTACCATTGTTTTCAATAGCAGCCTCGATATCTTTAATAGGTCTTCCGATACGTTTTAATCCTTTTTCCAACATTCTGGCCAAAGGAGAATTGTTGTTTTTACACAAGGCAATGGCGTTATCTAATCTGCCATCGTGTATATATTGCTTAATCTGAAGCATCAGATTTGATTCTGTTTTAGATGCTTTTCTGATAGTAATGTATCTTTCAACGAAAATAACAAGACCTGCAAATGCTAAAAAGGCGAGGGGAAGCATAACCCAGCCTCCTTTTAACAATAGATCTATAAAATGTAGTTCTGGAGTAGGAGCTGTAACAGCCTGATTTAAGGCGTTCGCGGTATCGGTAAGTTGTTGAATAGTATCAGTGGCACTTTGAATTAATGCGATCATAATTATTTAGGATTGTTTGTGTGTCTAACCGGGTAAATGTAAATTCCTGGAAGTTTTGTTGTTTCTTTCAGGATTTCAAGTTGTTTTTTTGCAGTCGCTTCATCAGTAAATGAACCTATACTGATTTTTACTCTTCTACCTGGCATATCAGCAACTTTAGCTGGAATGCCTTTCTTTTTCATCTGAGCAAGGAAGTTGTCTGCTTCTTTCTGATTTAATAGAGATGCAGCAATAATTTCATAAGAAATGATTGTTGGTTTTTCTACAGATGGTGGAGTTGCAACTGCTGTCGCTACTGTATCTTTTTTAACAGTGTCTACAGCGAGAATAGCTTTTTCATTGCTTTTTCTAGCACTATCAACTTTTGCAAGAGAATCTATTTTTAGTTGTGCGTTATTGTTAATAGTTGGTATTGTATCCGTTTGTACAACAGGTAGGGCCGAAGGCGCCTTAAGAATGCTATCAAACAACTCAGGCTTTGCCAAATAAATAACTCCAGCAAGTACGATAATGCTAACCAGGGCAATGATTACTTTCAGATAGGCTGGCATCCCCAATTTTTCAGGATCAGTATAATCTAATTCAAAATGGCCAGCTCCTTTTGGTTCAACGGTTTCAATAACAGCAACAGGTTCCTTAATTTCAGCTTCATGTAAAGTTTCAGGAGTTTCTATAATCATTGCTGGCTTTTCTTCTGGCACTTCAGGCTTAGTTACAGGCTCAGGTATGGCAACAACTTCAGCTATTTCCTCATACACAGGTTGCTCGTCTTGTTCCGCCACAATTTCTTGCTCCTGCACAATTTCTTCCTCCTGTTCAGGTAATTCTGTACTGTCTAAATGAGAAATCAATACATCATCAGTAGGAGGTGAAGCTAAGGGTTCTTCTTCATCAATACTTCCATCACTTAGATCAGCATTGTTATTTTCCAGATCCAATTGCGCTTCAGGTACGTGCTGTTGTTCTTCCTCTATTGGTAATTCTGCTGTTTGCAAAGGCGCGTCTTCTTTCTCTGTATTCAGCTCGGCCTTTAAGGTCGGCAATCCGTAAAAATCAAAGCCCAGATTGCTTTCCTGTTTAGGGATAAAAGTTAAACTACCTGTTGTAGTTGAAAAGGTACCCAAATCACCAAAATCAGACTCCTGATGACCAGAAAGCTCATCAAGTATATTCTGAGCAAATTGTTCGACAAAATATGTTGCAGCATCTACGGATATATTCTTTTGCTTACTGATCAAATTAGTGAGGAGAGTTTGCTCCTTTAAATCAGAAGTAAAGCTCAACGAATAGCTTGGTGGCAAAAACGAGTGCGTATCAATATCATACCTCCCAGGAGATTTCCTTTTATAAATGGTTCCCAATCCGGGAATTCCCACTTCTTTGTGGGTTTTTATAAGCGTTGTCAGGTATGATAAGATATCCATTCTGGTAAAATTAAATTTTAATTCCGTACCAAGCAATTATTAATTGAAATGCATTAGAACGAATAGGCAACACCACCAAATATATTCAAGCCAATTGCCTCATAATGTAAATATTTGCTGTACTTGGTGTTCAGTAAATTATTCACTCTACCAAAAGCCGAAAACTTGTTGTTGATCTTATAAGTTGCTCCTACACCAAGGTCTACGAAGCCTTTTACTGTAACTACAGTTTCATTTGCTAAGTCAGGGATAAGGTAAGGGCTAGCAGGAGCAGCAGTGTAAACTTTAGCTTTGCTTTCATCCTGAAGGGCAACAGCAGCATTTAAAGTGATTTTTTTAGTAATGGCGTACATTAAATCAGAACTTAAACGCAATTGAGGTTTAAACCAGCTTTGTGTTTCCGCTGCAGGCTTGTAATCCTCAAAATTTAGTTTACCTGTCCACTTTAAGGCATCACTCACCTGTATCGATAATTCACCTTCAATACCTGTTAATTTCATGGTGCCAAAATCGTAGATCACATCAAACTTGTTGAAGCTGGCAAAGTTGTTTACAAACAAAGGCATATCTTCGATTCGTTTGTGATAGAATCTCGCTTTGTAGCCAAATCCTGGACCACCTGTTCCTTTGATACCACCACTGATGCTTAGTTTTTCAATGGAGTTTTTGATTGCGATATTGCTATTTAAAAATGGATTCTCATCTGTTAATTGTTTCAATGAATTACGATTTACATCACCTTTCACTTCTCCAAAAATTTCTAAGTAATCAGGTATCAATGTAAAATCTGCAGTTACTGCAGGGAATATTCTGGTAGAAGAAACGGTTCCAAATTCCTGTACAAAATTAATTCCTGCATTAATTTTAACGCCATTGGTCTGTAACCTAATATATGGGTTTAGCCTTAGTAGGTTATTACCAACACTAGTCAGTGCATCCTTTGTTTTGCCAAATTCTGCTGAGGCAGCAAGTCCCAAATTTAAACTGCTGATGCGTTTGTTCAGGTAACCATTTAATACGATTGAACTCTCTTTTGCGTCAAATTTATCGCTCCAAACGTATCCGTTTAATTTAGCTGCGTAACTTAAGGCATCAGGATCATTGGTGAATTTATTTACCAGTTCACCTTCAGCTTCAAGGAAGCTCAATGCCTGCTGTTCCGGATTAGGATTTAAAGTAGGGTTGGCTTTGTCAATCCCATAAAAGTATAATCCGTTTCTTTGAAAGTTTAGCCGACCACTTAAAGTTACTAAATCGCCAATGCTTCTACCAAAAGCACTAAGCTGTTGCTGGTTTGCACTTTGTTTATTTAAACTTCCCGATTGTCCGAAATGTCTAAAAAACGCGCCAGCCTGCAAAGCCTCATCTCTGCCGATGTTGATATAAGCTTCGGCTAACGTGGTTGATGCACTACCAAACCCACCTTTAACGTAATTGTTAATCAGCTCGGTTTCTTTCTCTGCTGCTAATTGTTGTGCTTGTAGTTTATTGATGTCAGAGTTTAGCTCAAGCTTTCTATCAGTTAAGCTGTAATTGAATTTTGCTTTATAAGTTTTAACATCGTTCAAATCCGGACTTCTTCTTAGTTTAACGGCTTCCGCTAAAACAGGTTTGTAAGGTCTTACTACTTCAATTTCCTCTGTTACTGCTTTATCTTCTGTCTTCTTTTCTTCCGTTTTCTTCTCTGTCGTTTTTTTGTCTTGCGCTATAGTATTTAGAGTACCTGCTGCAATAAAAAATAGGGTTGTATATATTAATTTCGTCAATCTCATGTCGCTTCGTCTTATTTAATTTTTTCTAATTTAGCTTTGGCAGTAGGCACAATATCATCCTTGCCATCATAGTTATCTATGATACTCAATAGCGTACTTTTTGCCTGTAAATTGTCTTTTAAGGCTACATAGTTATCAGATAGTAATATGAAAGCCTTAGCTACCCAATAATCATAAGAAGGCATATTATTGATCAAATCAAAACATGTTTTAGTTGATGTCTTATACTCGTGTTTAGCATACTGTACAGCCGCCAGGTTATACTTTGCTTCGGCAGCAGCGAGTGTTTTGGTTTTGCTCACTACGTTGTTAAACGATTTTACCGCAAGTGTTGTATCCGCTTTTAATAAATAAGCTTTACCTGCATACAGGTCCGAACTGTTTTTCTCTTCTTCAGAGGCTTTGTCCGATTCTTTAATCAGTTGCACATATTTCAACACATCATCCGGCATATTCAGCTCATTGTAAGCTTTCAACAAGTTGTTCAAGGCGTAAGTATAATGCACTTTATAATCAGCTGTTGTTTCCAATCTTTTCAGATATACGATGGCTTCATTGTATTTTTTCTGATCAAGGAATAATTTGGAAATACTTACCAGGGAGCGTTCAGTATAATCACTAGTCCAGTCGTTCAAAATATATTCATAATCAGGAATAGCCTCATTCGGGCGACCTAATTTAACTAGCGATTCTGCTCTTATAAATTTAGCTTCCTTATCGTGTATAGCTTTAGGGAACTTATCGAAATAAGCATTGATGGCTTCAAAAGCACCTTTAGCATCACCTTTTAAGTATAAGTTGTTTGCACCCTGGAACAAAATGTTGTCTTGTTCTGCCGATGAATAGTTACCTAGTGGGGTAGTACCGGCATAAGTGATAAAACCTTGAGAATCTCCTTTATCTACATAAATGTTTTTGATCGATTCTAAAGCCTGTTTAGCTTCTTCGGTACTGGCGTAGTCTCTGATTACTTTTTTAAACGATTCAAGCGCGGCATCGTCTTGGTTTTGGTTGTATTGTACCAACCCAATAGTTACCAATGCACGTGGCACATAACTGCTATTAGGGTACTGGCTAACTAAACTGGTCAAATCTGATTTCGATTTATCCAGATCACCTTTGTTGAAATAAGTATAGGCCATTTCAAAACCGGCATCATCTGCATAATTTGAAGTGGGGAATTGCTTAAGCAAACTCTGCATGGTACTGATCTTTGCATCATTTTGATTTTCCAGACCCTGGATCATACCACGTTGGAATAAGGCGTAATCTTCGCCAGTGGATTTGTTACCTATAATTTTGTTGTAGTTAGCTAAGGCATTGGTATAGCTCTTGTTTACAAAGTAAGAATCTGCCAACCTGATGGTCGCATCGTTTACCGTTTTTTGATCCTTATCGTTACCTTTTAAAAAGCGCTCGAAGTACGTTGCTGCTTTGCCATAACGCTCATCTTCAAAAGCAGAATAGGCAAGGGCATAGTTTGCAAAATTGTAAACACCCGTTTTGCTGGCGCCCGGCATATCCAAAAATGTTTCAAAGTGTTTTACTGCCTCACCAAACTTTCTCAACTCATAGCTAGCTTCCGCTTTCCAATAAGTATTTAAGGCAAGAATCTCTTCATCTTGAGGGAATTTCTCTGAGCGAAGGAACATAGATAATGCATTTGGGAATGCCCTTTCATTATAAAACTCAAGACCCCTGAAGTAAGTTACTTTTTGATAAGCTTCTTTGGCCTCTTCCGATTTGTTTTGAATAGGCTCTAGGATATCTATTGCAGCCTGGTAATTTTTACTGGTTAACAGGATTTCTCCTAATAGTGTTTTAGCCTCATTTAATTTACGCGAGGTCGGAAACAACTTTAAGAAATTTTGAGTTGCGTCTAATGCTTGCTGGTTAAATTCAAGCTCATAACTTAACCTTGCATAATTAATCCAGGCTTCTTCCTGTACTACCTTATCAAAATCAAGTCTGGAGGCCCTAAAGAAAGCGCTTCTCGCTTTTTCTTTATTTTTCAACTGTAAGAAAGCGCGACCTAGTGTATACATCCCGCTTTGCAAGTAAGTATCATCAGTATTCAGTTTCTCTAAAATAGCGACTGATTCACTGTACTTTTTCAATTCAAATAATGAATAACCGTACTGATAGATGAAAAGGTTATTCTTATTGTTTGATTTATCTTTTGCGTAAAAATCTTTGAAATACTTCTCTGCGTTTACATAATCAGATTTTGCAAAATAAGAAGCGGCAATCAGACTCAACATTTCTGCTTCGTATTGCTGCTTAGAAGTTTTTAAAATAGGAATAGCATAGCTAATCACATCATCGTAGCGTTCGTCCAGGTAATACATCGAAGTGATGTAATATGGGTAGCTCGCTTCGTAGGTAGGTGAGCCTTTTAGTTTTTCAAAATTGCTTAAGGCAGTTTTATATTCCTTGTTCAGGTAATTGATATAGGCAAAGTAATAAGTGGCACTTTCCTGGAAAGGTGATTTTTCTTTTTTCACCGCTTCAAACAAAGGCTCTGCTTTTTCCATGTTTTTCAGTTCAAAATAGGCATAGCCTTGTTTAAACTGATATTCTAATCGTTGTTTGGCAGAAAGGGTAGAAGGGTCAGTTTTTTCGAACCATTCTAGTGCTTTCTCGTAGTTTTTTTGTGCGAAGTACGATTTACCTACGTGAAAATACGCAAGTTTTGTATTTGGATTTAAGGGGTAATCTTTAATGAAGTTTTGAAATAAGCCTTCAGCGTCCCGGTTGCCTAATTCTAAAGCACAAACGGCAGCATAAAACTTGGCATTTTCTTTTAGCAATGATAACTCAGCATTGCTTTCTGGTTGGGTACCTGGCTTTTGTCGCTGTTGCTCCACCAATCTAAATTGTTGCGCTGCAGCTACATATTTTTCATTATCGAGTAGTTCCAAACCACTTTGGTAATTCTTGTTCAGGTTTACGAGTACACTTGTTTGCGCATAACCGGCCGTAAAGCCGCCTGCTAGCAGTAGCGGAATAAAAAGGTATTTTTTTGACATCTGATTTCAAATATGGTTGGTCCTAATATAGATATAGTAATGCGTCTTATTAACATAAGAAATTAACATGTGTTGATAACACAGGTTTAACGATTTTAAAAGAAAGTTCGTATCGATCCTTTAAAATTATCCGCTAACTATGAAATTAATTTGCGTAAAGCAGGCTTTTTTAGTCGTTCTGAGCGGCTAAAAGATACAGTACTGCCATGCGTACTGCTACACCATTTTCAACCTGTTCCAGGATGATAGATTGCTTACTGTCAGCAACATCACTGGTAATCTCCACGCCTCTGTTGATAGGGCCTGGGTGCATTACAATGATTTCTTTATCCAGGTTGTCGAGGATCTGTTTATTTAACCCGTACATCATGGCATATTCTCTTAAAGAAGGGAAATACTTGATGTCCTGGCGCTCCAGTTGTATACGTAGCATATTGGCCACGTCGCACCAGTTTAGTGCTTTAACTAAGTTGTGCTCTACTTTTACACCTAAACTTTCAATGTGCTTGGGAATTAGGGTAGTAGGGCCACATACCATTACCTCTGCGCCTAATTTTTGCAGACAAAGGATATTAGAAATGGCTACTCTTGAGTGAAGTATGTCACCCACAATTACTACTTTCTTACCTGCTACATCACCCAATCTCTGGCGGATAGAGAAAGCATCTAGTAAAGCTTGTGTAGGATGTTCGTGTGCACCATCACCTGCATTAATGATTTGGGCTTTGATGTGTTTGCTCAAAAACTGACCAGCACCCGCATAAGGATGCCTCATCACCACCATGTCCACTTTCATGGCCAGGATATTGTTTACCGTATCAATTAAGGTTTCTCCTTTACTTACTGAGGAAGAGGAAGCCGCAAAATTAACTACGTCTGCCGAAAGTCGTTTTTCAGCCAGCTCAAATGAAAGTTTGGTACGGGTAGAGTTCTCAAAAAATATATTGGCAATGGTGAGGTCTCTTAACGAAGGAACCTTTTTGATGGTCCGGTTAATTACACCTTTAAAATGGTCTGCAGTTTCGAGGATTAATTCGATATCATTCCGGTTAATATCTTTGATTCCTAAAAGATGTCGGGTTGATAATTTTTCTACTGCCATATTATTTATTGCTTTCTGATATTAAGATAACTTTGTCTTCTCCTTCTGTTTCTTTCCAACTTACCCGCACTTGCTGCGAGTAAAGCGTATCTACCTGTAACCCGATATAATCCGGCTCAATAGGTACGTGTCTTGAAAAGCGTCTGTCAATTAGCACCATCAACTCTACTTTTGCCGGTCTTCCGTAAGCCAATAATGCATCAAGTGCAGCGCGGATCGTCCGCCCTGTCCACAATACATCATCAATTAAGATTACGTTTTTGCCTTCAATAATAAAATCTATGGTATTGCTGTTTGCCGAAACGATTCCGTCTTTCCTTCTAAAATCGTCTCTAAAGAAAGTAATATCTAAATTACCTTTTTGAATGACGCTTTTTTTCAGGACTTCCGAGAGTTCGTGTTTAACTCTATCGGCAAAGTAACTGCCTCTTGGCTGTATGCCAATTAAAACAGTATTAGAAAAATCGTTGTGATTCTCAATTAATTGATGACAAAGTCGCTTAATTGTGATCTGGAATTTTTGACCGTCTAGCAGTGTTCGTTTTTGCATTGACTTAAAGATTATGCAAATATAGCCAAAAATTGGAACCCTAAATACATAAAAACGCTTTTAAATTAAAAAAATGTAAAATGCGATTGTAGCAGCTTGTGCTTAAATAGGTTATGTATTTAAATTGAAGGTCCTATATTTATGGGCACATATTCGTTAGTTTACTAAATATCGTTTACTATAATTTACCTTCATCAGATCGTACCTTTTGAACTGAGTTTTTAGCCTTTTCTGAAAATCAGTATAGTTCTTTTTCTCTTTAGGGCTCCATAAAATCTCACTCAAGGCATCCAGTCTTGGGAATAGCATATACTCCACTTTGGCCGGATTAGTAATGTACTCAGACCATAAATTACCTTGTCCACCCCAAATGTATTTCGCTTCCTCCGTATTCAATACAGCAGGAACTGGTTCGTAATCATATACTGTTTTAAGCGGCAGATATTTGGCTGCTGTAAGCGAGTCGTCTTTCACAAACTGGCTATGGTTAAAATACATCATGTCCTCCGGTGTCATGATTACCTTATGTTTTTGCTTTGCAGCGGCAATGCCGCCCTTTTCTCCGCGCCAGCTCATGACGATGGCATTCGGAGCCAATCCACCATCCAGGATCTCATCCCAGCCAATTATGGTTTTGCCTTTACTGTTTACAAATTTCTCTATACGGTGAATGAAATAGCTTTGTAGACCACTTTCATCTTTTATACCATTTGCTTTCATGATCTGTTGCGAAACTGTTGATTGTTTCCACCAGATTTTCGAACCTTCATCACCGCCAATATGGATGTATTTGGATGGAAACAGGTTCATGACTTCTGTTAGCACTTCTTCCAGAAATTTAAAGGTCTGGTCGGTAGGTTGGAGTACATTATTGAATTTATTGAAGATTCCCCAAGTCTGGGCCACTTCATACTTTTTATTTGGCTCGGTGCCAAACTGAGGGTAGGCCGCCAATAGGGCCATGCTATGTGCCGGCATTTCGATTTCAGGAATTATATTGATGTAGCGCTCTGCTGCATATTTGATCACCTCTTTAACTTCTTCCTGGGTGTAAAATCCGCCATATCTTATTCCATCATTTCCTGTCCCAGGATATAGGCCGATGATGCTACCATTGCGCCACGAACCGATACTGGTTAGCTTAGGGTGTTTTTTTATCTCTATTCTCCAACCATGATCATCCGTTAAATGCCAATGAAAGTTGTTTAGTTTATGGTAGGCGAGGTAGTCAATATATTTTTTTATGAAGGCCACATCAAAGAAGTGTCTGCTCACATCAAGGTGCATACCTCGGTAAGCAAAACGAGGGTAGTCTATGATATCTATTGAAGGAATGTATAGTTGTGCGGGTTCTGTAGTTTCTACAGGCAAGAGCTGTATAATGGTTTGCACAGCATAGAATATACCTTGTGGGGAAGAAGCCCCGGCGTTGAGTTGATTTTTTAATACAGAAACGAAATATTTCTCTATATCTGTATATAGTTTCTGGTTAAGAACGAGGTTAATTGAGTGCGCGTTCTTTGCAGCCTCTAGATCATTCGTTATTTTGAGTTTTAAATTATAGTACTTGAATATATAATCGGCGAGGAACTTTGCTGAGGGGCTTAAAGAAGTCTCGGAAATTAGGATAACGGTATTCTTGTCAATAGTGAATTTATCCTGGGGGAAAAGGCCAGGTCTCATCTGGACAGGTTGAGGGATGATTGCCGGCAGCTGAGCTTCTGTGTTATTGATAATCAGCAGACCAAATACGAATGTTAACAAAGATTTCATCATGCCGCAAAATACTAAAAAATGCGGGGCAAAAAAAAAGCATCCCGGTTAGGGGATGCTTTTTAATATATAAGCTTTAAAGATTACTCGCCTTTTTTGGCTTTGTTTTCTTCACCTTCCATTTGTTGTTTTAATTGTGCAAGCACGCCTAAATCACCTAATGTCGATTTTTCAACTGAATCTTTAACTTTTTTCACTGCACTGCTAGAAGCTTTAGCTTCTTTTTTCTTAGCACTACGCTCTTCTGCAACAGCTTCAGCTTTAGCCTCTTCCCAGATACGGGCGTGAGAAACAACGATACGTTTAGCATCTTTGTTAAACTCAATGATTTTGAAGTCATTAGTTTCTTCAGCTTTGATGGTACCACCGTCTTCTTTAGCCATGTGTTTAGTTGGTACGAAACCTTCTACACCATATGGTAAAGCAATAACAGCACCTTTATCAGTTACTTTAACAACAGTTCCTTGGTGGATTGAATCTAATGTGAAGATAGTTTCAAAAGTATCCCAAGGGTTTTCTTCTAATTGTTTGTGACCTAAGCTTAATTTGCGGCTTTCAACGTCTAATTCTAATACAACTACGTCTAATGTATCACCTACTTTAGTGAATTCGTTAGGGTGGTTAACTTTTTTAGACCAAGAAAGATCAGAGATATGGATTAAACCATCGATGCCTTCTTCGATTTCAACGAATACACCGAAGTTAGTCATATTTTTAACTACAGCAGTATGTTTGCTTCCGATAGGATATCTTTCAGCAACATTTTGCCAAGGATCTTGAGTTAATTGTTTGATACCTAAGCTCATTTTACGATCATCTCTGTCTAAAGTTAAAACTTCAGCTTCGATCTCATCGCCAACTTTCAAGAATTCTTGTGGGCTGCGTAAGTTTTGAGACCACGACATTTCTGAAACGTGGATTAAACCTTCAACACCAGGAATGATTTCTAAGAAAGCTCCGTAATCAGCTACAGTAACAATTTTACCTTTAACTTTAGAACCAACAGCTAAGTTAGCATCTAAAGATTCCCAAGGGTGAGGAGTCAATTGTTTTAAACCTAAAGCAATACGTTTTTTCTCGTCATCAAAGTCAAGAACAACAACATTGATTTTCTCATCTAAGCTTAATACTTCTTTTGGATGCTCTATGCGGCCCCAAGAAATATCAGTGATGTGAAGTAAACCGTCAACGCCACCTAAATCGATGAATACACCGAAGTCAGTAATGTTTTTAACAGTTCCTTCTAATACCTGGCCTTTTTCAAGTTTAGATACGATTTCAACTTTTTGGCTTTCTAAGTCATCCTCGATAAGGATTTTATGAGATACAACTACGTTTTTAAATTCGTGGTTAATCTTAACAACTTTGAATTCCATTGTTTTACCCACGTATACATCGTAATCGCGGATAGGTTTGATGTCAATTTGAGAACCAGGTAAGAAAGCTTCAACACCCATGATGTCAACGATAAGACCACCTTTAGTACGGCTTTTAACAAATCCGTTGATGATTCTGTCATTATCAAGAGCCTCATTAATAGACTCCCATGATCTTTGGGTTTTAGCTCTTTTACGAGATAAAATTAACTGGCCGTTAGCATCTTCAGGGGCTTCCACGAAAACGTCAACTTTGTCGCCAACTTTCAAATCAGGTGTATCACGGAACTCAGAAGTTGATACTAAACCGTCAGATTTAAATCCTACGTTTAATACTACGTCTTTGTTGTTAATTGAAACAACAGTACCACTGATGATTTCACCCTGGTTGATTTGATTGAAAGTATCGGTATACATGTCTTCAAACTTCTTACGGTCTTCGTCAGTGTAATTTCCGAATGCTTTGTCGTCTGCATCCCAGTCAAAATCTTGATCTGGTGTTGCTAATGATGATTTGATCTGTTCGATCGACACTGAATCAGCTTCTGACTCAATGGTTTCTTTCTCAGCCAGACGAGCGTCTGCGCCTTGTAATTCGGCTGTTTTAGCCTCTAGTTCTTTTTCTGCTACTTGTTTTTTAGCCATTAAAATTTAATCTCCTTTTCCCGTGTGGGACGGCAAAGGTAATAATAATTATTTTTTCAGCAAAGAAATTTTATATAAATGTTGTTGATTTAGAACAGATTGTAAAAGGATTGCACAGCTTTTGCTAGGCATAGAAGAAAAATAGCCAGAATTCTGGACCCATCAATAATAATTAATTATAAAATTTATTCTCGTTAATTAGACTGTATCTAAATAATCGTATTTTAGCGACCTCAAAAAAATCGAAATGGCAGCACAAAAAACAAAATCAACCTGGCAAAACATTCGTAAGTTCTTTAACGATATTCACTTGTGGATTGGTTTAGCCAGTGGAATCATTGTCATATTGATTTGTTTAAGTGGTACCTTATATGTATTCAATACTGAATTACGGGAAATGGCTTCGCCAGAATTGTATAAGGTGAAAAGTGACAATGGTGCTAAACCAATGCCTGTGGAGGAGTTGATCGCTAAGGTAAAGGCTATTACTGGTGGAAAAGTAGCTTCGGTAAAAATATCAGCTGATCCGAATAGATCTTATCAGTTTATGGTAAGGTTAAGAGATAAAGAAGAAGGTAAAAAGGGCAGCGAAAAAGGCGAAAACAAAGCTGCTGGAAAAAGCGAGCATAAAGGAGAAAGAGGTAAGAAGCCAGAAAAGGGTAGGGAAGGCCCAGGCGGTGGAAAACGCCCATCGGCATTTGCAGTAAATCAATATACAGGAGAAATACTGGGTAATATATCAGAATCTAAAACTGCTACTGCATCTTTTATGCAAACGATGTTTAGTTTACACCGTTGGTTGTTGTTAGATAAAATAGAGAAACCTTTAATTGGCGAATTAGAAAACCGTAAACTGGGTAGTTATATTTCCGGTACGGCAACTATATTGTTCACTCTTGGTGTAATTACTGGGATGGTGATCTGGTTTCCTCAAAAGATCAGAGCTTGGAAACAAGGTCTGAAAGTTAAATGGAGTGGTAGTTGGAAAAGAAAAAACCATGATCTACACAATAGTCTGGGTTTTTACGCTTGTATTTTCCTTTTTTTAATGGGAATCACTGGCCCACAATGGTCCTTCCCATGGTATCGTGAAGCCCTAAAAAAAACATTAGGTACGTATCAGCCTGAAGACTTTGAAGCACCAAAAGATCCCGAATCAAAATTGACTTTAGCCGCGATTAAACCATTAAGTATTACTGATTATATCCAGGCAGCAGATCGTGTACTACCTTACAAAGGTGATTACAGTGTTAATTTGCCAAAAGATTCAACTTCTGTTATTGCAATTACAAAAAATCAAACGGGTTTCTTTGCGCCATCAGCAGGGGATAAGTTGCTGCTTGATCAGTATACGGCCTCTGTATTAAAGATTGAAGTCTTTAAGGATAAACCTTTCAATGAGCGTGTTTCGGGCTCAATAAAAGCATTACACCTGGGTGATGTATATGGCATGTTTACCAAAATTATCTATTTCTTCGCTTGCTTAATCGCCACTAGTTTGCCTATTACCGGCACGATCATTTGGCTAAATAAGCTTAAAAAGAAAAACAAGGCTAAAGCCAAGATTAAGGCTAGCGAGAAGAAAGCTATGCAACCCGCGCTTTAAATTTATCGCGGTAGTCTTTAGGAGTCATTCCCGAGCTTTTCTTAAAAAGCTGTCTAAATGCTTTTAGGTCGTTATAACCAGAGTTTAGCATGATCTCAAGGATACTTTGGTTGGTTTGTTCCAATAGCTTCTTTGCTACTTCTATTCTTGTTTTCTGCAAATACTCGATCATTGTATTTCCAGTTGCCATTTTAAACCTGCGTTCAATGTTTCGTCTGCTTGCTGGTATTTGTTGAAGTATATCATCAACGGTAGCAGCCTTATTGTATAGGTTTTCGATGCAAAGTTGCGTTTGTGTAACCAGCTCATCACCATGATCTTTGGATGGAATGAAAGTACCAAAATAGCTTTGTTGTCCACGGTTCATATCTATAGCAAACACTTTAGCCATTCTTACCGCAATTTCTCTATTGCCATAGTTATGAATCAGTCTTAGCAATAAATGAAAGGTACTGGTCGCACCACCACTGGTATATATACCATGATCGTAAGTAACGACTTCGTTTGCTCTTAAAAATACATCAGGGTAGCTAGCCGCAAATGAGGTACTGGCATGGATATGCGTAGTAGCACTTTTCCCATTTAATAAGCCACTTGCGCCAAGTAAAAAAGCTCCTGTACAAAATGAAGCAATTTCAACTCCGTTCTGATGTTGTTTGCGCAACCAAGGTAAAAACTCAAGGTTTTCCTGGATTGCAACAGCTAAATCAGATGAAGCAAAAGCTGGTATAAGCACCAGGTCATGCTCGTTCACTGATTTTAATGGTTGAGGGATATGGTTGTCAAATACAGGAATCTGGTTGTTGCTATTTTCGGCATAAAGCACATTTAGTTTAAACAACGGTTCTTCACCATTGGCTTCATAATAGCTGTTTACTGTATCAAATACATCTAATATCGCTGCCACACTTAACAAGCGGTATCTATTGGTTAATAACAAAGCTACTTGTGTCATTATTTTTTCGATTGGGGAGAATGCAAATTAGAAAAAATATAAAATAAAAAAGAATGTCCTTTGGTTTTGAAATTCGTAATTGCTTAAACCTGAGCTGCTTTTTTTCTTTTACGACCACGCCAAATCATGAAACCTGTGATGGGTAAACTTGCTGCAATTAAACTAGCAAGAAAGGCTGCTATCTTGCCCGGTAAACCTACAATAGCTCCAACATGAATGTCATAGTTCATCCTTGTTATTTTATCTGCCATACTCGCATTTGCCAATTTACCATAGCTATGCGTTACTTCCATTTCTTTTAAACTGTATTGATCATAGTAGAGATAATCAGCTTTCCAATAAGTATCCGTATCTGGATTTAGCGCTACTTCTATAGCCGACTTAGCATTTTCAGGAACATGAACTTCAATACCGCCTGTATAGCCAGGTAAGTTGTTTAAAGTTTGTGCCCATAGAATGTCTATGGCTGGTTTCTTACTTATAGCCAAGTTTACTGAAGTGGTGTCCGAATAACTTTCTGCAAATGGTTTCATTTGGTCGCCTCCAGAGGAAAGCCAGTAAACAGATTTTGCAAACCATTGAAAGCCCATTACCAAACCAGTTATAGCAATAAAAATGAGAATCCAGGTCATGTAAAAACCCAGTACATTATGTAAGTCATAATTTACCCGTTTCCATTTTGCGTTCCACTTAATGCTGAATCTTTTTTTACTAGCCGCTTTGTTTTTTGGCCACCATAATATCAGTCCAGAAATGAGCAAGCACAGAAACATTAAGGTAGCTGAAGCCAGAATGGGTTGCCCTATATTTGGTGGAAGCCATAGGTAATAATGCCCCATAATCATAATCCTGAAAAAGTCATCATCCATGTTTTTAACCTTTAGTACCTTACCGGTATAAGGGTTCAAAAAGACAATCCAGTAATACGAAGGGTTTTCAGCGAAATAAACAACTTGAGAGGCTTTTCCTTGTTGATACCCTACACTATGGGCATGCTTACCGGGCAATTCCGCATCAGCAATCTTTTTAAGCAAGGAGGGAGCCAGCAAAGCATGTTGCTCTACACTAGCAAAACGATAAGGTTGTGTGATGTTTTCAATTTCACGTTCAAAGGCTAATATGCAGCCGGTGATCCCTAAAAAACACACAAATAGCCCGGATGTTAATCCGAGCCATAAGTGTACTTGTCCGGTCCAATATTTGAACCTATTTTTCTTTTTACTCACCATTGCTGCTATTAAAATTTGTAAGCAATGCTTAGTCTGTAGTTTCTTGGTGGATCACTTTGCCAGTAATAATAATCTCCATAAGAAGCGCCACTATAAAGGTACTTGTCTAGAATGTTATATACATTTGCTGTTAAACGTATCTTATCCTTTTCCCAAAAGATACCACCGTCCAGTTTAAAGTTGCTAGGCAATTCCTGACTTCCGGAACCACCCCATGACCATGTACTACGGTCAGCCAGATAACTGAAACCACCAGATATTCCGGCACCTTTTAATTCTCCTTTTTGAATTTTATAGCTCAACCATGCATTGGCATTGTGTTTAGCATATCCTGTTATTTTAGTTCCAACCGGAATGATCTCTCCATAAACCTCAGTTTCTTTACTTACTCTCGAATCTGTAAGTGCATAATTGGCTATAAGGTTTAATCCAGGTAAGATCTCTCCACGAAGGTCGAACTCAATACCTTTTGTTGTGCTTTGTCCCAATTGTAAAGAGAATGGGGCAGCAGGTGTGCTGGTTGGATCGGGTGATAATTCATTGTTTTTAAGAATACGGTAAGCAGCAATGGTTGTGTTCCAACGGCCATCAAACCAATCTTTTTTTATTCCAAATTCAATGTTGTTTCCTGTAATTGGTTTAGGTTGTTCCCCACTTTTAATGGAGCCAGTTTGTGGAATGAAAGTTTGATCATATAAACCATATACAGAAGTTTGATCATCAATAGAAACACTTAAACCAACTCGTGGGGTGAATTTTTTGTCGTCGGTATCAGAACCATATTCAGATTGTTTTACTAAAGTATACCTTCCCGCAAGTGTTAACCGAATCTTGTTTTCCAGAAAACCAAGCTCATCTTGTAAGTACAAGCCTGTATAGGATTGATTTACACGACTATTTGCACCTCTTTGATATAAGCTTTTGCTACGATCAAATTGTGGTATGCCATTAATAGGGGTACCATATACTGGATTATAAATGTTAAAGGGTTTAGTCGCATTATCAAGCGCGAATGATTGTCCAAAATCATAATAACGTTCCTTATCACCTACATCTAAACCCACCAAAATGCGATGATTAATACTTCCCGTGGTGGCGTTGCCATTTAAAAATACCTGACCAAATTTATAGTTCAATGCGGCATCAAAAAGATAAAGATCACGAATTACATCGCCATTGGCTGCTACAGATGAGGGCCATATATCGGTCGACTTTTGATTGAAACTTACGTAGGCCAATTGTGCTGTAAGTTTCCAATTGGCATTAAAATGGTGTTGCATGTTTAGAAACAAGCTATGTTCTTTGGCAATGCTTGGATCTAAACCAGGTTCAGACATGGTGAAGTTTCTTGGTAGGGTAGCATAGCCATCAGGTGCAAAAACATAAGCAGATCCAAGGTCAGATAAATTAACATGCTGATAATTATACTCAGCCGTTAACAAAGTTTGATCATCAATTTGATAGCTAATCACGGGCGCAATGCTATAACGGTCGTTATACTCGTATGGGCGGTGTGAGTTTTTAGTTTGTCCCATTAAGTTTAACCTGTACAAAAGTTTGCCAGATTTATTTAGTTTGCCATCCAAGTCAAGTGTACTGCGGTACATATCAAAACTGCCTAATGTAAAAGAGGCTTCTCCATTAAAATCTTTTCCGGTAGGTTTTTTAGTTACTACATTATAAATACCACTTGGTTCACCGTTAGACATCATAAAGCCAGATGGACCTTTTACAAATTCAATGTGGTCTACAAAGCTCATATCTTCTGTGAGTGGTCCCCAGTCAGATGTTAAGTTTATCCCGTTTCTAAAAGCTGCGGCCCTTGCACCACGCGTATTTACGCGGGTATAAATATCGCCCCAATGCTCTAATCTGGTTACACCACTTACATTTCTGATTACTCCGTCACTCATACTGGTAATTTGCTGATCGGCAAGTGTAGCAGAAGTAATGATTTGAATATTTTGCGGTACTTCTAATAGTGGAGCATCTAATCTTAGGGAAGAAGAAGGGGTGTCTACCTTATACTTCTTTTTATTACCCGAAACAACTACCTCTTTTAATTGATCAGCACTTTCTAATAAACTGAAATTTATATTAACGGTTTGATTGCCAGAAACGGTTACTGTTTTTTCAGCACTTTTTAAACCTATGGCAGAAACCCGGATGGTGTAATGGCCATCCTTTATTTTTACGAAACTATACTCGCCTTTGTTATCAGTAGTTACCACAATCCCTTTTCCCTTTAATCCTACACTAACATAAGCTGCGGCTTGCCCATCGGCGGTTAATACTTTTCCTTTTATACTATTACTTTGTTGGGCAATAGCTGTTATGGAGAAGAGAGAGAGCAGTGTTATTAAATTCAGTAGTCGAAGTTTACTCATGTGCTTATTTAGATTAATTCTATCTTACGGCAAATATTACATCTATTTTTTTATAAACAAAATTTATTTAGAATTATTCTAGTTAATGTATGTTGTTGGATAAATTTGGGCTTATTTTATCAACCTGCTTTCTATACAAAAAAGAAAAACTGAAGCATTAAAACTTAAAATGCTGGCCTTGCTTCGGGAAAGTTACCTTATAGTTAACTCTACATAAGCGCCATATAACCGGCATATAGCCGGACATTCTCCGGACACTCTCCGGACTAAGCCGGTCAGTGTCCGGTTAATGTCCCTTAATTAATGGTGAATTAAATTGCTTTTGATAAGAGTCAGGGCGAAACGCACCGAGACTACTTTAATATGACGTCTTTGCAGTAAAAAATCTCCCACAAAAAGAAAGGCCATCTGTGATGGAACAGATGGCCTTTACTAAAAACTTAACGAATTACTATTTGCCAGCTTTTTTAGCTTCTACTGGTTTTACTTCAGCTTTAGCAGTCGCAGCAACAGCTTTTTTAGCTGCTTTTTTGTGCTTAGGTTTAGCAGTTGCAGTTGTAGCAGTTGCAGTTTTGGCAGCTGGAGTAGTGTTTTGTGCGAATGCGCCGAAAGTTGTTGCAACTAATGCTAGCGCTAAAATTGTTCTTTTCATGTTATAATTTATTTAGTGTTTTTTGTTATATCAAAGTTGCACACACTAAATGAAGATTTGATGAAGAACAATTCAGTTTGGGAAAATAATGCGTACCTGTGTTCCCTGGCCCTTTTCTGAACTTATATCAACCTTAATGTCGTGAAAAGCAGCGATACTTCTTACGATCGCCAAACCCAATCCGTGGCTATCTTCTTTCTCTGATTGAAGTTTTTCAAAACGAATGAAGGCATTTTGGACTACCTCAGGATCCATTCCAAGACCGGTATCAGCAATTACAAGGGTGTAACCTTCGGCAGAAGGTTCGCTATAGATATTTACGGAGCCTGATGGCTTATTATATTTTATCGCATTGTTGATTAAATTCATCAACAGCGTATGAAAGAGTGACCTATTTCCAGTGAAGCTGTAATCATCACGCAGATCGATGTGCATTTTAAGCTTCATCATGAGCAGTCGATGTTCCAGTTCTTCATGTACTTCTTCTACAGTATGTTTTACCGAGATGATATCTGTTTTCCCATACTGTTGGTTCTCGACCTTCGAAATTAACAACAAGCTGTTTATTATTGCTTTTAGGCGGTTCAATGTTTTTAAACAGGCAAATAGTTTATTTTCCCCTTCGGGACTTAGTTGCTCATCATTTAACAGGTTTTCGAGCCTGGTATTGAGGATGGAAATAGGGGTAAGCAGCTCGTGTGATACATTAGCGATAAACTCTTTTTCGGTAAGGAAAAGTGTCGCAATTTTATTCATCAGCACACTGATGCTCCGATCCAGTATTTTAAAATCGTCTGTACTTGTCTTTACAGGTTGATAATTAAAATTAATGGGGTCGTTTACCTTGTTCAGCTTTTGATCAATGATTTGGTAGAAAGGGGCAAGCAAAAACTGCATAAAGCCGAGATCAATAATTAAGGTAAGGATAACGGCTGCAATCAAGATCCCAAAAGTAAACATGGAAATAGTACGTTCCAATTGGGCTAAGGTTGACATGGTTTCACCAAGTTCGAGTCTATAGCTTTTTCCTTCGTAGCTAAAGTCAGTAATCAGGATTTGAAAGTCCTCTTGTGTCCCTTCAATACTGCGTATTTCCTGTATAAATTTCTGCTTTATGGGGTGATCCTCTTTTTTTATTTCCTTAAGAATGATGTATTCCTCACGCAAGAGGTTGTAGTCTGTAAATGTTTTTTGGGAGAGTAGGTCATTTATCTCTATGTTGGAAAGATTGGAAATGAGTCTGACCTTTTTTTGTAATAGCCGCCTTTGGATGTGGTTTATCGAGATGTGGTTGATAGAGACCAATATCAGGATGCCCAATATGGTAATAATGGCGATTTTGGTTAGGGTGTTGTATAAAGCAAGTTTGAATTGTAATTTCATATGGGCATTGCTTGTATAAAACTTAGCTTTTATTTTTTAAAAATTAATGCGGTAACCTATGCTTCTAACGGTTTCAAACCAATCTATTGGAGCATGTGCAGCCAGTTTTTTACGAAGATTTTTTACATGAACATCCACAAAGTTAGAGTCAGAGTTTACCTCTAGTATATCTCCCCAAACGTGCTCAGTGAGATTTACCCTTGATATAACCCTATTTTTGCTCAATATTAGGTAATTAAAAATCTCAAATTCTTTGTTGGTTAGATTAATGCGCTCTCCATTAAAACTCACTTTATGATTTTTGATATCCAGTGTAAAACCATGAACGTTCACTTCATTCATCACCAGCTTATGTTTACGGCGGATGATGGCGTGCATTCTGGCCAAAAGTTCTGTTAAGGAGAAAGGCTTTGGTAGATAATCGTCGGCACCTGCTTCCAGACCTTTAATCCGGTCGTCCACATCACCGCGGGCAGTGAGTATTATGACTGCATCTTCCCGTCCTGGTATTTTCTTTAACTGATGTAAAAGTTCAAAACCATCTCCACCAGGTAAGCTAAGATCTAATAGGATAAAATCGTAGGTGTTGACAAAGATTTTCTCTTCAGCAGATGACTTTTTCCAGGCATGTTCAATGGTGTAACCTTCTTTGCCCAGAAATTCGGCTATTTCTAAACCCAGTGTTTTTTCGTCTTCAACTATCAGGATGTTCATTGGATAAAATAAAGCTTAATCGTATTAGAAGATGAAGCTAGGTAAAAAGAACTGATAAAAGAAAAGGTATACGATTTCTCCATCGCATACCTTTCTGTTTCTGGTTATTTAGATTTTGTTATTCTATTATTTCCAACCGCCACCTAATGCTCTATATAAATTAACCACAGACTGTAATTTTTGAAGTCTGTCGTTGATGCTGCTAAGCTGAGCTGCCAATAAACTTTGTTCAGATGTCAATACGTCAGTATAGTTTGTTGCCGAACTGTAGCGCAACAATTCTTTCGTAAAATCAACTGCTTTAGTTAAAGAGGCAACCTGTTTTGCTCTTGTCGTTTCTTTTTGAGCCGCTGTCTGGTAAGCAAATAGGGCATCAGATACTTCTTGTCCACCTGTTAATAAGGTTTGTTGGAAGCTGTAAAATGCGATTTGTTGCTGTGCCTGCGCTGTTTTTAAACGGGCCTTGTTCTGACCTTTATTAAAAATCGGTTGGGTAATACCACCAATTAAATTGTAGAATAGCGAATTGTCGAAAAAGTTTTTTAAGCTTAAGCTAGATAAACCAGCATTTGCAGTTAAGGTTAAAGCAGGGTAGAAATATGCTTTGGCTACATTTTTATTCTCAAATGCAGCTCTGAAAGCAAATTCTGCTGCTTGTACATCAGGTCTGTTTTGCAACAATTGTGCTGATACGCCAGTTTGTAAATTGCTATAGGTAGTCTGCTGATCAAGTGTAGAACGGTCTATCTTTCCCGGGCCTCTTCCTAAAAGGATGCTCAATGCGTTTTCAGTTTCTCTGATGCTTCTTTTTAAATCCGGAAGTGTTACTTGTGCGGCATATAAATTGGCCTCACTTTGTACTACTGCTGCACCATTTACCACTGCACCTTCTTTTAAGGATTTCATGGTTTCTACATCCTTTTCTCTGATTTTGACGGTTTGCTCAGTAATAGATAATTGCTTATCCAGTGCCAGCAAGTTGTAGTAACCATTGGCTATATTGGCAATAAGCTGAGTCTGTACCGCTCTTTTTGCTGCATCGCTTTGCAATAAAGAAGCATAAGCAGAGCGTTTTGCACTGCTTAGTTTACCCCAAATGTCAGCTTCCCAGCTTGTACTTAGCTGGGCTTTATAAGTTTGAGTTTCAGTATTGATGTTGATGCCTGGAGGAAAGTTTAATGCTGCTCTTGATTGCTTAGCATCCGTTACCGAAACATCGGCCGTTAAACTTGGCAATAAAGCTGCTCTACTTTGCAGTAGCGTAGCTTCAGCTATTTTAATTCTTTCAATGGCCTGTTTCAGGTCAAGGTTTCCGCCTATGCCTTCTTCAATAAGGGATTGCAATCCTGCATCCACAAATAGCGTTTTCCATTGCAGATTCGCAATTGTAGTGCTGTCTGTACTGGTATTGCCGCGGTATAGATCATTGCTGATTACGGCCGGGCGTTCGTACTTCTTCGTTACACAGGCCGATAAGGTCAGTACGGAAAAGCCGATGATGAAATAATATTTATGATATCTGGTGTTCATGTTCTTTAAATTAATGTTCGCGGGTGTCTACTTCAGGAAATGCAATGGTTTCCTGTACTGGGCCATATCCTTCATCAAAAGGCGATTTGTTACTTACTCTTTCTTGTAGACTTTGGAACACGATGAATAAGGTAGGGATTACAAATATCCCGAATATGGTTCCGATAAGCATACCACCTACAGCTCCTGTACCAATTGATTTATTACCTGCCGCACCTACTCCGGTCGATAGCATCAATGGCAATAGTCCCAGGATAAAAGCGAAAGAGGTCATAAGGATTGGACGTAAACGAGCTGTCGCGCCGCTAATGGCCGCACTTACAATGCTCATTCCTTTTCTTCGTCTATCAACAGCAAACTCCACAATCAAAATGGCATTTTTGGCGAGTAAACCTACCAGCATGATCAGCGTGATCTGTGTATAGATGTTGTTATCTACGCCAAATATTTTATCGAATATAAATACGCCTGCTAAACCAATCGGCAATGAAATCAGTACTGCTAATGGTAGTATATAGCTTTCGTATTGCGCGCAAAGTAGGAAGTAAACGAATATTACGCAAAGCAAGAAAATGTATATGGTCTGACTACCGCTCGACATCTCTTCACGTGATAAACCAGAAAACTCGTATCCAAATCCACTAGGTAAGTGGATAGCTGCTTCTTCTTGTACTGCCTTTAGCGCGTCACCTGAACTGTATCCTGGATTCGGACTTCCTGTTACTGCAATAGAAGTAAATAGGTTGAAACGTGATATCGCTTGTGGTCCGTAAACCTTTTTCAAGGTGATGAAATTGCTGATAGGAGCCATTTTACCACTTGAATTTCTAACGTATATATTGTTTAATGTTTCCTGATTAGCACGGTAAGGCGCATCAGCCTGGTACATTACACGGTACTGTTTTCCGTATTTGTTAAAGTTGGATGCATAAACACCACCATAGTAACCTTGCAATGTAGCCAATACATCACTAACACTTAGTCCAGCTTGTTTTACTGTAGCTACATTTACGTCAATTTGGTATTGAGGGAAATTAGGGTTAAATGATGTTGAGGCATATTGAATTTCAGGTCTTTTGCTTAATGCGGCCAGGAATTCGTTTCCAACGGTATTGAATTTATTGATGTCACCACCCGTTTTATCTTGTAACTGGAATTCAAAACCACCACTGGTACCAAATCCCTGAATAGTAGGAGGGGCAAAGAAGATCACTCTAGCACCTTTGATGTTGGCAGTTTTGGCAAATAATTCACCAATAATTGCTTTTACATCACGTTTACGTTCATTCCAAGGTAATAGTTTTCCAATTACCATACCGTACGAACTTCCCGAACCACTAATCATGCTTCGACCAACTACTGTCAAAGAGTTTTTAATCTCTGGGATGGTATGGGCAATGCTGTCAATTTGTTTAATCACTATGGCAGTTTGCTCTAGTGAGGTAGCTGGAGGTAGTGAAATATCGGACATAATGGTACCCAAATCCTCGTTAGGTACGAAACCTTTTGGCGTGGTGTTCATTGTCCAGATCAAAACAACCGTAAACAAGGCAAGTCCTGCACCAGCAAGCCATTTCCTTCTTGCTAAAAAGCTTACAGAACGCTTGTATCTGTTGGTCATGGTATCAAAAGAAGTATTAAATGCGGCATAAAAACGTTGCATGAAGTTCTTTTTCTTGCCGTGATCATCGGCATGAGGTTTCAATAACAAAGCACAAAGAGCCGGACTTAACGTTAAGGCATTGATTGCCGAAAGGATAATGGCAATGGCCAGGGTTAAACCAAACTGCTTATAGAATACACCTGATGAACCTTGAATAAAACTTACCGGAATAAATACGGCTGCCATAACCAGTGTAATGGAAATAATGGCACCTGTAATGTCTTCCATTGCATCAATAGTCGCTTTTTTTGCCGACTTGTATCCATGATCGAGTTTGGCGTGAACGGCCTCTACGACCACAATGGCATCATCCACCACAATACCAATAGCCAATACTAATGCGAAAAGCGTAAGTAGGTTAATCGTAAATCCAAATAAACTAAGGAAGAAGAAAGTACCTAAAATAGCAACCGGTACACTGATGGCTGGGATTAAGGTCGAACGGAAATCCTGAAGGAAAATAAATACAACAATGAAAACCAGGATAAATGCCTCGATTAGGGTGTGAATTACCTTTTCGATGGATGCATCAAGGAAGTCGTTCACGTTTACCAATGAGGTATAATATACGCCTTTAGGAAAGGTGAGCGATGCCTGGTCCAGAATTTTTATCGAACCTTCGATTACATCTTTTGCGTTTGAACCAGCTGTTTGGTTAATGGCAATACCCAATGCAGGTTTGCCATTAAAGCGCACTGTACTGGCGTAACTTTGTGCACCTAATTCAATTCTGGCAATGTCTTTTAATCTTAGTATTTGACCATTTTCTGCTGTTTTGATAATGATGTTGCTAAATTCAACTTCATTTTTTAAACGTCCCGAGTATTTTAAGGTGTATTGGAACGATTGGTCACCTTGTTCTCCAAACTGACCCGGAGCAGCTTCAACATTTTGCTCTGCAAGGGCTAGACTTACATCATTAGGAACCAATCCGTAAGTGGCCATTACATCTGGTTTAAGCCAGATTCTCATCGAGTAATCCATTAATCCAAATGCAGTTGCATCACCAACTCCGTTAACACGCTTGATTTGTGGAATCAAGTTGATGTTGGCATAATTCTGTAAAAACTTCTGGTCGTAAGAAGCACTGTCGCTATAAATACCAAAGATCAGTACGTTACTGGCCTGACGTTTTGCAGTGACTACACCTGAACGGGTTACCTCTGCAGGTAATAAGCTACTTGCTCTGGCTACCCTGTTTTGCACGTTTACTGCTGCCAGATCGGGGTTTGTACCCAGTTTAAAGTTGATGGTGATGGTAGCTGTACCATCGTTACTTGCAGATGAGGTCATGTAAGTCATGTCTTCAACACCGTTAATCTGCTCTTCCAGCGGGATAACCACACTATTCAGTACCACATCGGCATTGGCACCCTGATAGGAGGCTGATACCTGTACTGTTGGTGGTGCAATTTCTGGATATTGGGATACTGGCAGGGTGATTAAGCCCAATACCCCTAGTATTACAATGATAATGGATATTACCGTTGATAAAACTGGTCTTTCTATGAATTTCTTAAACATATATTCTATTTCAGCAGGTTATAAAAACCAGATTATTTATTGTTAAGGTCAGCATAAACTGAGTCTGCATTTTTCTCTTCAGGTTTAATTTCCGAACCGTCTTTTAGAGATTGGAAGCCTTCTAGTACGATTTTATCGCCAACTTTCAGGCCTTTGGTTACTACATAGAAATTACCTTTTGTCAATTCCATTACTTCAATTTCTGTGTTTTTAACCAGTCCTTTTTCATCCAGTACGTACACGAATTTTTTACCCTGTAAATCGATAGTAGATTTTTGAGGGATAAGAATTGCGTTTTCCAAATGTTGAGGGATGCGTACAGATGCACTTGCTCCGCTTCTTAAAAGATTTATTGGGTTTGGAAATGTAGCTCTTAAGCTTGCAGAACCTGTCCCTGTGTTGATCAATCCGTTTATAGATTGCACTTTGCCGTTTTCAGCATAAGTTGTTCCATCGGCCAGTACCAATGAAACTGCTGGGATGTTTTTCAGCTTTGCTTCCAGGCTTGTGCCTTTGTATTGACGAGAAAAGTCTAAAAGCTGCTTCTCATTTAAAGAGAAATAAGCATATACTTTAGAGATGTTTGAGACTGTTGTTAACGGGCTGGCACTAGTACTGCTTACCAAACTTCCAGTTTTAAAAGGAATGCTTCCTATTACTCCATCAACAGGGCTAGTAATGTGGGTATAGCCTAGGTTTACTTTTGCATTTACCAGTTCGGCTTTAGCTTGTGCCAATGCCGCTTTTCTGCTTTGCAGGGTTAGCATAGCTGCATCAAGGTCGTACTTACTGATGATGTCTTTCTCTACCAGTGGTTTTGTTTTATTCACTTGTAGTTGTGCTGCGTTTACATCGGCTTCAGCACTGCTTATTGCTGCAGATGCAGTTCTAACTTGCTGCTCGTATTGTGGCGCATTGATGTTAAAAAGCGGCTGACCTTTCTTAACAGTAGCCCCCTCATCAACGAATATTTTTTCGATAAAGCCGTCAACTTTTGGTCTGATATCTACATTCTGAATTCCTTCTAATGTTGCAGGATAGTCTGTCTCTAATGAAGTAGATTGAGCAGCTAAAGCTACAACAGGATATGATTGTACCTGAGGGGCGGGAGGCCCGGCCTTTTTTTGATCGCCATTTCCACATGAAGCGATAATCAGCAATGCAGGAAGTAGTAGGTAAAGAGAGTGGATTCTAGTTTTCATATTTATATATTGTAGTATTTAAGGGAATATTAGTTCAAAAATTAATTGTTTGCGTTCTTCCATCAAGGCGGTATATTCTTCATCATTCATGCCAAATAAAATTTTATTTAGGGGGGCAGTAACCAATGGGTAAGCCATTAAAGAGAAAAGATTAATGGTGAAATGTCTTGGGTTCATGGCTTTTATCGTTCCTTTGTCCATTTCCCGTTGTATCTCTTCTAAAAAAGCATTTGCCTTTTGAGCCCTTGATCTTTTTGCACTGATGATATCGTGTCTATTCATTTCAGTAATGATAAACAGCTCGCGGTATGGGAAATGCATGGCTTCTTGAAGGAACATCGAAATGAGGTTCTCTATCTTTTGCTTAAATGGGACAGGAGCGTCCATTACCTCGTCGATCATCTTTAAAAAGGCTTCCTGGGCTTCATTAAATACCTGGTCGAATAAGGCATCCCGTGATCGGAAGTAATAATTTACAAGCGTACGATTTACACCGGCGGCGTCAGCAATCTCTTGTGTAGTAGCGTGAAACTTACCTTCGGCAAAAAATAGGTGCTTCGCCGTATTCTTAATTAACTGCTCAGTACCGGTATCTCTATTGGTCATTAAAATGAGTTTGACAAAATTGTTAAACAAAAGTATTAATCCAGTATTTAGATTAAAACATAGGAATGTAATGTTTAGGTTATGATCGGTTTTGTAACTAAATAATTGCAGAGAAGTAGGGGGGCAGAAATGAAGATCTTTTTCCGGGTTCCATATATTTTTATTCTGCATATATGAAAAAGTTAAAGCATATTAAAGAAATTTTCCAAACCCTATGTATCTTCTAAAGACTATCATTGTAGCGACTTTTCTCTTAATATTTTTTTCGATAAGAAAATCTAAAGCTCAGGAATCTACTTCCAGGATTGTAAGCAGTTTGAATGAATTTATAAATCCAATAAAAACAATCAGTCCTGACAGTAACTTTTCTGACCTTGAAGTATTAAGAGAAAGCTTAAAGGATAAAACCATTATTTCTTTAGGAGAGGCTACTCATGGAACCAGAGAATTTTTTCTTTATAAAGATGGGTTAATCCGTTTTCTTGTTTCTGAACTTGGTTATAAGGCGATAGCATTTGAAGCTGACTTCTCAGCCGTACAGAACCTGGATGATTATATCAATAGTAAAACAGAAAGTATAAATACAGGGCAGGGGGGCTTTCCATTGATTCAAGAAACCAGAAGTATGTTAAGCTGGTTAAGGACCTATAATCAATCCAAAGCACCTGAAAATCGGGTTCATCTTTACGGATTAGAGGCAAGGGGCTTTAGTAACATATGTGGACAGATCCTAAATTCCTTAATAAGTTTACCTTCAGAAAATAGGGAATTATTAAGAAGAATTCAACAGACAAAGTACTTTGATTTAAGTACAAAAGATATTAACGGGGTTAGAGCGATCCTTCCCTATCTTTACAATGAAACTGATAAAGATAAAAATGGGTTAAACAGACATTGTGTGACAATGTTAGACCAGGTTGCAGACAATTACTTAAATCGTAAATTTGGTAAGCGAGACGAGTTTATGGCTGCCAATGCTACCTGGATATTGGAAAATACAAATAGTGATAATCTTATAATTTGGGCACACAATGGCCATATATCCAAATCTGCCCTATTTAGAGGAGCATCATTAGGAACGTACTTATATCAGAAGTACAATACTGGATACTTTGCGATTGCAACCGACTTTAATCAGGGAGAAGCAAGTGTATTTGTTAAAAAAAACGGGCGCATAACTTTGGGAAGTAAATTTTATCCAGAGGTTACTTCAGCAAATGCTTATGAATATTATTTTAATCAATGCAAATTTCAGAATTTTATGATTAACATCAGTGCTTTAAATGGTCATGAAGTTTTGGTTCCTTTTTTCTCAAAAAATCTGAGTATGAAAATGGTAGGGGGAACAGACGGTCTTATAAGAATCAAACTGTCAATCTTGGAGAATTTCGATTTGATCGTCTTTTTAAACAAAACAACATCAGTAGATAACAAGAAGTAGATCGAAAACTTTAAGGCAACTGCTGATGCACCATATCCAGTGCAAAATCAAGCTGCTCTGCTTCTGTAAGCTCGGTGTTATCTAAGATAATCGCATCATCAGCCCTGGTTAGCGGACTTTCCTCACGAGTAGTATCAGCATAATCCCTATGTGCAAGATTCTCAAAAACATCTTCCAGACTAGTAGTCGTATCACCTTTGCTCTTTAACTCCTTATAACGACGTTCTGCTCTTATTTTAGGATCAGCAGTCATGAAAAATTTAACCGGGGCATCAGGAAACACAGTTGTACCAATATCACGACCATCCATCACTATGTTTTTGGATTTTCCCATCCGTTGTTGCTGTCTTACCATTTCCTTGCGCACACGTTTGTTTGCTGAAACTTCACTTACCGTTTCGGAAACTGGCATTTGTCTGATTTCTTCAGATACCTCTTCACCGTTAAGGGTAATGTGTGACTGATAATCTTGAGAATGAAAGTTCAATTCTATATGTTCAAGAGCAGAAGCTACTGCTTCCGGATCATTTACATTAACATGATTACGAATAAAGTATAAAGTTACGGCGCGGTACATCGCTCCGCTGTCAATATAAATAAAGCCCAGTTTTTTAGCTAGTGCTTTGGCCAGTGTGCTTTTTCCACAAGATGAATAGCCATCTATAGCTACAACGAGGTTTTTTCTCATAGGCCAGCAAAGTTAATATTTTGGGGAATTGTTTAGTATGAAATTTTTATTAAATCCTAAACATATGTTTATGTTTGCAACATGTTACCTAGTAGAGAAGACATATTAAAAGCCGTTACGTTCAAAACTTCACGTAGTGGGGGCAAAGGTGGACAAAATGTAAACAAGGTTTCCAGCAAAGTAGAACTAATCTTTAACATAGCTGAAGCACCATTTTTTACAGATGAAGAGCGCATATTACTAACCGAAAGACTGGAAGGACGCATGGATCAGGATGGCAATATCCATGTGATATCGCAAGAAGACAGAAGTCAACTCTTAAACAAGGAAAAGACGATTGCCAAATTGCTCATTTTACTTAAGGCAGGCTTGCATGTACAGAAAAAGAGGAAGCCGACTAAAATCCCCAAAGCTGTAATCAGGAAAAGACTAGAAAACAAGCAATCTATGGCTACTAAAAAAGAATCGAGAAAACGTCCTCAGTTAGACTAAAATTAGCATTGGCGTCCAAGTATTAGTTAAAGCGATAAAATAGGCTGATTGAGCCGTATTGATGTGCTTTAGCAGTACTCTTTACCTCCTTAGTTTTAAAGATCATCCCGAAATCGAAAGTAAACCGCTGTGAGCTGTAATTGAAACCAATTTGTTGTGCAAATACAATAGGTTTAATACCAAAAGTAACCGGATCATTGTCGTTAAACATACTGCCCTGAATAGTGGCATCGTAAGCCACAACGTTTAACTGAGGTTTTGCATAAAAGAATACCTCTCTTTTTACCAGCGCTTTAGTTTTTGGATTGTTGCCAATCACGGCATTGGTATAGGCCGAGTTAAAAAGCTGGTTAAGTCCACCTGCTCTGAATAAAATACCGGCACCCGCACCGTTAAATGTAGTTCCCGCATTGGCATAGCCTTCAAATGAAAAATCTGTTGCATTGTTTGAAGAACGGTGTAGCAACCTGGTGTATTGAGCAGAAAGGTTTAAGGTTACCGCATTTTTGATTTGGTATTCCCAACCGCCCAGTTCGTAAAAGCCAACGGTATTGTGTAATAATTTCTGTCCATCTTCAGCAAGCGAATTAGGACCTGTGGCGCCTATTTCTGCACTAACTTTTAGAATACGCTCATTGGTATGAAACCAGCTTAAGGCTCCGCCCGCGTATAGGTAACCTGCAAATGGACGGTCTTGTCTGGCCGGATCTGGTGCATAGCCAGAGTAGGGGTTGTATATTTCTTGTCCAGCAGTAATTTCATAAGTCTTTTTTTCTAATCCTTCTTTTAACTGCTGTTGGTTCAACGCTCTCCTGAAATGTATAAATAATCCGTTGGTATAATACCTGTCGGAACCCTGTGCCAGATAGGAGTCATTGTCGCTACGGAAGCCAAATTCATTCTTATAAGTTTGGGCGTAAGTATTGAAAAAAAGACAGGTACCCAACAGTGCGAAAAATATTTTTTTGGAGATCATTTGACGTATTTAAAAAAGAAAAACTCCGGTAAATGTACCGAAGTTTTTATGCTGTTTTATATGAATACTTAAAATGTGTAGCCAAGACTTACTCCTACATAATAAGGAATAAAGTAGTTGCTGGTAAAAACAGGTGTGAAACCTGCCCGTAGCGCGAACCCTGAATCAACCGGTTGTAACCGGTACATGAAACTCATGGTACCAATAAAAGCACTTCCTGATTCGTTATTGTCATCATCAGACAAGAAGTCGTCACCAAGCTTTGCAGAGCCATAAGTTGTTCCCAAGCCGATCTCAAAAAAGTTTTTTCCTTTTCCAAGCAGATAATTCAGCGAAACTGGTATAGTGGTTACACTGGTACCGTCAATAGCTACATATCCGATACCTACCCTTCCGCCCAGACCATCGCGTCTATTGCCAAAGCGCGTATCGTAATTGGCGGAGAACAGGATTCCCTGGCCACCAATTTCTACAAATACATTTTGCGCTCTTGAAGTACTTTCCTGAGCTTCTGCCGAGTTTGATAAGGCACACATCCCCAAGAGCATTAATAATAAAATCCTTTTCATTAATTTGTTGTTTGATTAGGGAACAATAATAGTAAAAAGAATTATTTTTCTTCCGATCTTAATTTAATGCTCAGATTCTGAGGATTTTTCACTTTCTCTTTAGTCAAAGCCAATTCAATCACCTCTTTCATTTCTGTAACATAATGGAAATTAAGATCCTTGATGTAGCTTTCTTTGATTTCTAGAATATCCTTCCTGTTTGATTTACATAAAATGATATCTTTTATGTTTGCACGCTTAGCAGCAAGTATTTTTTCTTTGATACCACCCACAGGTAATACCTTACCTCTAAGTGTAATCTCACCAGTCATGGCCAGGTTAGATTTTACTTTACGTTGAGTAAAGGCTGAGGTTAGCGCAGTAAGCATCGTTATACCTGCCGAAGGGCCATCTTTAGGCGTAGCACCTGCAGGAACGTGAACATGTACATCAAACTGATCAAATAGTGCGTATTCAATACCAAAAGTATCAGCATGAGCACGTAAGTAAGCAAGTGCAATAACAGCCGACTCCTTCATCACCTCACCCAGATTTCCTGTAAGGGTTAATTTTCCTTTACCCGGACTTAAGCTAGCTTCAATAAATAGGATATCACCACCTACAGATGTCCAGGCTAAACCAGTTACCACACCAGCAACTTCATTGCCTTCATATAAGTCTTTGTCGTATATTGGAGCGCCTAAAATACGTTCTACGTCATCATTAGTCAGGTTTGGATCATAGGTTTCTTCCATAGCAATTTTAGTAGCTACACCTCTTACCAGCGATCCAATCTTTTTCTCCAATCCACGTACACCAGATTCTCTGGTATAATCCTCAATTACTTTTTCAATTAAGGAGCTTTTTAAAGCAATATCCTTGTTCTTTATGCCGTGTATATCCTTTTGCTTAGGTAAAAGGTATTTTTTAGCAATTTCTATCTTCTCCTCAATCGTATAACCATTTACTTCAATAATCTCCATACGGTCTAACAAGGCCGGTTGGATAGAGCTTAGTGAGTTGGCAGTGGCTATAAATAAAACATGAGACAAGTCATAATCAGCTTCTACATAATGATCATTAAACGCACTATTTTGTTCTGGATCTAATACCTCAAGCAATGCAGAAGAAGGATCGCCTCTAAAGTCAGCTCCTACTTTATCAATCTCATCCAGTACAAAAACTGGATTGGCAGCACCTGCTTTTTTGATGGATTGAATGATACGGCCCGGCATAGCGCCGATATAAGTTTTTCTATGACCACGGATTTCAGCCTCATCTCTGATACCGCCCAACGCCATACGTACGTATTTGCGGTTTAGTGCTTTGGCAATGGATTTTCCTAAAGAGGTTTTACCAACTCCCGGAGGGCCTACCAAACAAAGGATAGGGGCTTTCATATCGCGTTTTAATTTTAGCACCGCTAAATATTCTATAATACGCTGTTTTACTTTTTCTAATCCAAAATGATCTTTATCAAGTACACGTTGTGCGCGTTTTAAGTCGAAATTGTCTTTGGTAAAATCATTCCAAGGCAAGTCTAATAGTAGTTCCAGATAGTTGATCTGTACCGAATAATCAGGTGCAGCAGGGTTCATTCGACCCAATTTCTCTAGTTCTTTATTAAAGTGCGTCGCAACTAAAGGTCCCCATTTTTTCTTCTTCGCGCGGGTTTCCAGCGCTTCATATTCCAGGTCTGATGAGTTGCCACCTAGTTCTTCCTGAATAGTTTTTAGCTGCTGGTTTAAGAAATAATCTCTTTGTTGTTTATCAAGATCTACACGTACTTTGCTCTGAATTTGATTCTTCAGCTCAAGCATTTGAAGTTCAAGCGTCAACAACTCCATTACCATCATTGCACGTTCGCGCAAATTTGTCATTTCCAGCATTTTTTGCTTATCAGCAACATCTGCATTCATGTTTGAAGAGATGAAGTTGATCAGGAAAGAAGTGCTTTCTATGTTTTTAAGCGCGATACCCGCTTCACTTGGAATATTAGGTGATAACTGGATGATCTGACTGGACATTTCCTTAATAGAGGCTACCAAGGCTTTAAATTCTTTATCAGCTTTAAATTTGGACTCCTCGAATTTGCTGATACTTACTTTAATATATGGCTCAGACTGTACCTCTTCTAATACCCGGAAGCGTTGCTTGCCCTGTATAATTACAGTAATATTGCCATCAGGCATTTGCAGCATTTTGATAATATGCGCTACCGTACCTACACTATTCAATTCCTCGAATGTTGGATCTTCGATAGAAACATCGCGTTGAGAAACAACACCAATGATTCTGTCGCCCTTATAAGCCTCTTTGATTAGTTTTATGGATTTATCTCTACCTACAGTAATAGGGATTACTACACCCGGGAAAAGTACAGTATTCCTAAGTGGAAGAATTGGTAGAATTTCTGGAGTTTCTTCATTGTTCATCTCATCTTCATCTTGTTGAGACATCAACGGAAAGAATTCAGTATCTTCATTTATGATGGGTAGTGCGTTGCTAAAATCGAATTGATCTCTTTTACTCATTAAAATAAGTCTTTCTTAAATAAAAACGACAATCTGACAGCATGTCGTTTAAAAATTATTAATTGTATGATATAGGGATATTTTCAACTCCTGTGCCAAAACGAAATTGGCGGCATTTCCCTGTTAAAAAGTCATGCCTCAATAATAATTAATTATTAAATCATAATTTGAATTATTTAGCGTTTAAGTTAGATATTTGCAAATGGTATGATAGTTGTCTATGTCTAACCTTTTAAATATATTTATTTTTTAAATAAAAGTTAATGAACTACTTCAAGCAAACAGTCTTATTGTTATTTGTTTTTTCTGCAACCACCACTTTTGCACAAAATAGTGGCTATGATAAATTAGGCATGCAGGCCATGATGAAGGGAGATTATAAAGGCGCCGTGAATCAGCTTGAAAAGGCAGATACAAAGAGTCCTAATAACGCTAACGTGTTGAAAATGTTGGGATACTCTTATTTTCAGTGTGGTGATTTTGAAAACTCTATAGATACTTACAGTCGTTTGATTACTGTAAAACCTTCAGATTATTCAGCCTATTACTACCGCGGTAAGGCCAGGCTAAATGTAGCAAATGATCCTAAGGAATCTTTAAACAATATGCGTGATAGTTTTTATCAGGCTGCCATTAAAGATTTCACAAAAGCTATAGAGATCAATGGGGAAGAGGATGCTCAGTTGTTACAAAATAGGGCACTGGCGTATAAAGATTACGCGATTTATAAATCTTATAAAATTAAAACCAAAGCAGAAAAAACAGGTTGTGTAACTTTATTTAATAATTCTGTTGCTGATTTTCAAAAGGTTTTATTAGTTCAACCTCAACGTAAAGATATTCTGTCCCTAATTGACTACGTAAAAGCACAAATTACCAGTTTGAAATAATTCGGTAGATTTCGCAGTAGTTATAAAAAAAGGATGTTCGTTTGAACATCCTTTTTTTATTTAAGCCTTCCGGTAATACTGTAATTCTTTTCTGCCATCAGCTTAATGTGCTGTTTTTTATTGATCCGATATAGACTATCAGGATAATAAGTAAGCGTATCAGTCGAACTGTAAAGCATATTGCTGTTTTTTATCAGGATCCGGATACTAGCTACACGACCATCTCTTTTGGTGATCGAGACCTCCTTTACCGGTACTTTTTTATTGTCCGAGGTGTAAAGTTCTTGTGTATTGGTAGTATTGATGCTAAACAAACCCTTCCATGCATTTCTGTTAATTTCTGACTCAGAAAAGATAGAAAGCTCTTTTTCCCAGTCTGGTATATGGATCTTCTTGGTTTCGCTAGCACCGTTCACCTCCACAGTTTTCGTTAGCAAAGGATTACGCTTATTCAGTCGCGACGCTTCCTTTTTAAAATAACCTTTAATATCGAAGTAATTTAAAGCATCATTTTGATTTTTTACAGCAGGATTGCAGCTGTAAAAAATCAAAACGATACCCAATAGCCAAAAGGTTTTTCTCATTATACCAAGCTATTACCGGTCATAATTGCCGGTTTAGGAATGTCCATTATGCTCAGGATGGTAGGAGCGATGTCGCCAAGTTTACCATCTGCTACACTTGTATAATCTTTATCAATTAAAATGCAAGGCACCAAATTAGTGGTATGAGCTGTGTTAACTGATCCGTCGTTATTTATCATATACTCCGAATTACCATGGTCGGCCAGGATGATAAACGAATATCCATTTTCAATTCCTTTGTTCACTACAATTTGTGCGCAGCTGTCTGCAGTTTCAACTGCTTTAACAACAGCGTCAAAAACACCCGTATGTCCAACCATGTCTGGATTGGCAAAGTTCAAACATACAAAATCAGGCCATCCGGTTTCCAGTTCTTTGCAAATCGCTTCCGTAATTCCGGCAGCACTCATTTCTGGTTGCAAATCATAAGTCGCAACTTTTGGAGAAGGGATCATAATCCTTTTCTCGTTTTCAAATACCTGTTCGCGGCCTCCAGAGAAGAAGAACGTTACGTGTGGGTATTTCTCCGTTTCAGCGATTCGGATTTGGTTTTTATGGTGTTTTTCGAGCACCTCACCTAAGGTTTCCGAAAGATCGTCTTTTGTAAACATCACCTTTACGTTTTCGAAATTCTCATCGTAAGTAGTCATGGTTACATAATAAAGAGGGAGCTTGTGCATACCAAAATCAGGATAATCATTTTGGGTGAGTACAGCTGTGATTTCTCTACCACGATCTGTTCTATAGTTAAAGCAAATAACCACATCACCCGATTGTATGGTGGCAACTGGTGCGCCGTTATCTTGAGTAACTACTATAGGTTTTATAAATTCGTCGGTTATTCCGTCTTTGTAAGATTGTTCAATAGCTGTGGCGGGATCACTTGTTGATTGTCCAACACCTTTAGTTAGCAAGTCGTATGCTTGTTTAACTCTTTCCCAGCGACTATCCCTGTCCATTGCATAATAACGGCCAATTAAACTGGCAATTTTAGCAGAAGTACTTTCCAGGTGATGATCAAGATCTTTGATAAAATTAAGGCCCGAGTTTGGATCAGTATCTCTTCCATCCATAAAGGCATGGACAAATACATCTTTCAATCCTTGTTCAGTTGCCGCATCACACAAAGCCTTTAGGTGGTTGATGTGGGCATGAACACCACCATCAGAAGCCAATCCAATAAAATGAACCGACTTATTGTTGGCTTTCGCATAATTGAAAGCATCAAGTAGTACAGGATTTTGATGAAGCGTTCTGTCGCTGATCGCTTTATTGATCCTTCCCAATTCCTGATATACAATTCTGCCGGCGCCCAGGTTCATGTGGCCAACTTCAGAGTTGCCCATTTGTCCAGCCGGTAAACCTACGGCTTCACCAGACGCTTCAAGTTTTGAGTTTGGATAATTTTGGATTAAGGAATCAAAAAACGGGGTGTTGGCTGCATAAGCTGCATCAGAGCTATCTTGTTTTCCATATCCCCAGCCATCAAGAATTAGTAGTACTACTTTTTTGTTGTTCATTCGTGGTTCGCTTTGTTTTAATGTATTATTGAACTTAGCAAATATAAGTCTATTACGGCTTTTTTTAGAACCAATTTCTTTTTTATGATCTATTAATGGCATAATTTATGCGGACTCCTTCGTTTAGCTATAAAGAGATGATGAAGCCCTTACTTTTTTTATTTGTTTTTTTTACTCAATTCCCTTCCTCTTATACGCTCCAAGGCGATATTATAGATAATTTATCTGCACATTTTAAGGCAGGAAATGCAAAAGAGATTGCCGCAAATTTCGCTTCATCTGTAGAATTAATCGTCATCGACGACGAAGATGTATACTCTAAAGCTCAGGCAGAGCAAATCTTAAGAAATTTTTTCACTAAGAATCCGCCAATTAAATCATCAGTTATTCACCTCATCAATACCAACCCAAATTTCAGGTTTGGCATACTTTCTCTGGTTACTAAGAATGGGAAATTTAGAGTCTCCATCACCTTAAAAAAATCATCAAATGCTTTTTTTATTACAGAATTAAGGATAGAGCCTGATAAATAATAGTAAAAATGCTATTTTTGGGTTTAAATATTAATTTTGGATAAACAACTCATAGACCAATTTATAAAAAATGCTATTGCCGAAGATTTAGGCGACGGCGATCATACCTCTCTTTCTACCATCCCTGCCGATGCACAAGGCAAAGCAAAACTGCTGATTAAAGAAGTGGGCATCATCGCAGGTGTGGAACTTGCAGTCGAAATTTTTAAACAAGTAGATGCAAACCTAACTACCGAAGTATTTATTAATGACGGCGCTGAAGTTAAGGTGGGGGATATTGCTTTAACCGTTTCAGGGAATTCTCAATCCATCCTGCTTGCAGAACGCTTAGTGTTAAATTGTATGCAACGGATGAGCGGTATTGCAACCAAGACCAATCATATTGTGAAAATGCTTTCAGGCTACCATACCCAATTGTTGGATACCCGTAAAACCACACCAGGTTTAAGGTATTTAGAAAAATGGGCAGTACGCATTGGCGGCGGAGTAAACCATAGAATTGGTTTATACGATATGATCCTGATTAAAGACAATCATGTTGATTATGCTGGTGGAATTGCTAATGCCATCAATGCGGCTAATCAATATCTAAAGGATAAGAACAAACAATTAGCTATCGAAATAGAAGTAAGGGATCTTGCAGAACTTGATCAGGTACTCCTAACGGGTCATGTAGACAGGATCATGCTTGATAACTTTAGTTTCAGTGATCTGAAATTAGCAGTTAATAAGATCAATAAACAGTATATTACAGAAGCGTCTGGCGGTATTACAGAAGAAAATGTAACAGAATATGCAGCTTGTGGCGTAGATTATATATCTATGGGCGCATTAACGCATTCTGTTAAGAGTTTAGACATGAGTTTAAAAGCCTATTAGGTTATGATTTCTATCTATTCTATTTCGGCGGTTATTTTAGCCTATTTATTTGGTTCTATACCTACAGCGGTTTGGCTGGGGCAGGCATTTTATGGTGTTGATGTACGAGAGTATGGAAGTGGAAATGCTGGTGCGACCAATACCTTTAGGGTTTTGGGTAAAAAAGCCGGTATTGCCGTGATGACCATAGATATCGCAAAAGGATACACCGCAACCAAATTGGCCTATTTTATAGGACTGTCCGTTACTGGTCCACAAAATTCTGCGCAATTTGTTAATTACGAACTAGCATTAGGTGTTACGGCTGTTATGGGCCATTTGTTCCCAATATTTGCCGGTTTTAGAGGAGGTAAAGGTGTGGCTACACTTTTTGGAATGATTTTGGCAGTTAACTTCCCAGCAGCAATGCTTTGTGTTCTGGTGTTTGTGACGGTGCTATTGATTACAAAATATGTATCATTAAGCTCAATATGTGCTGGTTTTACCTTCCCGTTGAGCATTGTGTTCCTATTACATTCATCAATAAAATCTGAGGTTTTATACGGTATGTGCGTTTGTGTGCTCATTTTGGTAACACATCAAAAAAATCTGGAGAGACTATTAAAAGGCAAAGAATCCAAAGTATACCTGTTTAAGAAGAAAACGAATTAAACTAAAACTTATGAAAAGAATACTCATTGTAGGTGTAACCGTAATAGGGTTGGCCTTCTCATCCTGCTCTACAGTTCCTCTAACTGGACGTAGCAGATTGAACCTGGTAAGTGATGATCAGGTTTTGCCAATGGCATTTCAAGCTTATAGCACCTTCCTGACCGAAAATAAGAATGCTGTATTGCCTGCATCTAATGCACAGGCATCAAGGGTTAAAATGATTGGCAACAAGCTTATTGTTGCTGTAAAAACCTATATGAACAATAATAACTATGGTAATCTGATCAAGGATTACAAATGGGAGGTAAACCTTGTTGATAGTAAAGAACTGAATGCCTGGTGTATGCCGGGGGGGAAAATAGTTGTCTATACCGGGATTCTACCTGTTACTAAGGATGATGCAGGTTTAGCTACAGTAATGGGGCACGAGATTGCGCATGCTATTGCGGGACATAGTGCAGAACGTATGTCGCAAGAGATGGCTTCTCAAGGTATCGGCGCTTTAGGTGCTGGACTTTTGTCAAACAATCCTAAATCGCAGGGCGTATTCAATACATTGTATGGAGTAGGTACACCATTAGTAATGCTTAAGTATTCACGTAATCAGGAGTTGGAAGCGGATAAACTGGGTTTGATCTTTATGGCTATGGCTGGTTATAATCCTAATAATGCAACTGCTTTCTGGCAAAGAATGGCTAGTGCTTCAGCTGGCAGTCAGAAACCTGCTGAGTTTTTAAGTACTCACCCAAGTGACGCGACACGTATTGCCCAAATACAAAGGGATATACCAGAAGCAATGAAGTTTTATAAACCTTAAAAAAGATTGAAATTATAAATATAGGCTACCAATTATGGTGGCCTTTTTTATTGCTTCAAAGTTTGGATAATAGCGGAGGCTTTCAGCTTGCATTCTTCATACTCAGCACGTGCATTAGCAGCATAGGTAATTGCCCCGCCAACCTGAAAGGATAGGTATTCTTTAGCGGCATCATACAAGATGCTGCGGATGACCACATTGAAATCAAAGTCGGCTTCAGGAGTAATGTACCCAAATGCACCTGAGTAGGCGCCACGTTTGCTAAATTCATAGGCTTCTATCAGTTGCATCGCTTTTATCTTAGGCGCGCCAGTCATAGAGCCCATCGGGAAAGTATGTCTTATCGCATCTATGAAATGAATATCCGGATTTAGCTCACAGCTGATGGTTGATATCATCTGGTATACTTGTGGAAAGCCATAGATTCCAAAAAGTTCCTCAACTTTAACACTGCCGCTTACTGCTGTTTTGGTCAGGTCATTTCTTACCAGGTCTACTATCATTACATTTTCGGCCTGTTCTTTAGCATTTAACCTCAGGTCGTTTTTGATTTGTAAATCAGCTGCTGGGTCTGCATTACGCTTGGCTGTGCCTTTAATAGGCTGAGAAATTAACTTGTTTCCTCTTTTGCATAAATACCTCTCTGGACTGGCCGAAAGGATGTACTGGTCCTTTATTTTAAAGAACCCGGCAAATGGAGTAGGAGAGAGCTTACAAAGTTGCGTGTAAATCTCAATAGGATCAATAACAGCATGCTCGGCAAAGAATTCCTGGCAAAAGTTAATCTCATAAATGTCACCACGAACAATATGCTGTTGTAGGGTTTCGACAGTCTTAAGGTATACTTCCTTTGAGATTCTGTTTTGTATGTTGATACGGGTCTTATTTATTTCAATTTCCTGGTTAAATTGGTCGATGGCACCCATCACCTCGATTCCACCGATTAATACTTCTACCTCATCACCTTTAATAATAAGTAGGTATTGGGGAATAAAGAAAAATAACTCAGGAAACTGGAGTCCGTCGGGGTTAGCAGATTCCAGCTGTTCTACATCGTTCTTTAGCTCATAGCTCAACAAACCAAACATCCATGTCTGATGTTGATCATAAAAAGCCTTTAGATCATCAAATTTATGAGTCGAATTGGTATTTAGTACTTCTTTAGTCCCTACAGCCAGTAGCAGATCAAATTTACTGTAGCGATCTGTGTAGTCATTGGAATCGAGCACACAGCATACCTCAGCGGCAGCGGCCCATTTTAAGGCTTTTTGTTTAAACGATGGTAGATCCGGAACTCTCATTTTAATTTGCGCAAATGTAGCGCATTTATTTATACAAGGGAGTTAATAGTAAAAAAGGGTGGTAAACTTATTCAGCATACCACCCTTTTTCAATAGAATAAAAACCTTAGTTTAATTCCAATGTTTGAACCCTGTCTGGTCCAACAGAAAGGAATTTAACAGGAACTTCAAGTTCTTTTTCAAGGAAAGCGATGTAGTCAGCAAGCTTAGCAGGAATGTCTGCTACTTTGTTTACTTTGGTTACATCAGTTTTCCAACCATCAATTGCTTTCAATACCGGAGTCGGTTTAACAGTAATGATGTCGTATGGCATATAATCGATAGTCTCACCATTGTGCTCATAATGTGTGCAGGCATAGATGGTGTCAAAACCGTCCAATACGTCTGCTTTCATCATGATCAGTTCAGTAACACCGTTCAACATGATTGCATATTTTAATGCTGGAAGGTCAATCCATCCACAACGACGGGCACGGCCTGTAGTTGCACCAAATTCGTGACCAACCTGACGTAGGTTTTCTCCAACCTCATCATCCAGTTCAGTAGGGAAAGGACCACCACCAACACGAGTGCAATAAGCTTTGAAGATACCGTAAACATGACCGATTTTATTAGGCGCAATACCTAAACCAGTACATGCACCAGCAGTAGTTGTGTTTGAGGAAGTTACAAAAGGATAAGAACCAAAATCGATATCTAATAATGTACCTTGTGCACCTTCAGCCAATACCTTTTTGCCTTCTTTAAGGAAACCATTTACATAGTGCTCACTATCTACATGAGGTATAGTTTTGATGAATTCAATCGCCTCAAAGAAAGCAGCTTCCTTTTCAGTAAGATCATATTCAAACTCGTAATGAGAAAGGATTTCTTTGTGTTTCTCTACCAGTTTATTGTAACGGTCTTTGAAATCAGGTAGGGTAGTATCCCCAACTCTTAGTCCATTACGACCGGTTTTGTCCATATAAGTTGGGCCAATTCCTTTTAACGTAGAACCAATTTTATCTTTACCCATTTTTTGCTCATTTGCTGCATCTAACAACTGGTGAGTAGGTAAAATAAGGTGTGCTTTACGGGCAATTACCAGTTTGCCTTTAGCAACAGGATCATGACCAGCTTTTTTCAGGTTATCTAATTCCCTTTTTAAAATGATGGGATCAATTACCACACCATTTCCAATCAGGTTCATTGTTTTTTCATTAAAGATACCTGATGGTATAGTATTTAAAACGAATTTTTTGCCATCAAACTCTAAAGTATGGCCGGCATTCGGACCGCCTTGAAAACGAGCTATCAAATCATATTGTGGACTTAGTACATCAACAATTTTTCCCTTGCCTTCATCGCCCCATTGTAGGCCCAGAAGCACGTCTACTTGCGTCATTATTTAAATTTAAAAATGGAAATATTATATTGGTTAACTTGCATGTTTTATGTCAGCATTCTGATTGTTCATTGCAGCTTTAGCCGCACAATCGAAACAAACGCCATAAAGATTTAAAGAGTGGTGTTTGATCTCAAATTTCAATAGCTCACCAACCATACTTTGTATCTGTTGGATGCGTGGGTCGCAGAACTCTACAACTTTTGCGCAATCAATGCAGATAATATGGTCGTGCTGATGATAGCCGTAAGACTTTTCAAACTGAGCCATGTTTTTACCAAATTGATGTTTGGTAACCAGGTCACATGAAACCAATAACTCTAATGTATTGTACACCGTAGCCCTGCTCACACGATATTTTTGATTTTTCATGTGGATGTAGAGGGTCTCTACATCGAAATGGTCATCTCTTGAGTAAATTTCTTCTAAGATGGCAAAACGCTCCGGTGTTTTCCTCAGATTTTTATTTTCGAGGTAGGCTTCGAATATTTTCCTAACCAACTCGCTGTTGTGATTTGTCGACATAGTTTTTAAACTCCTTTCAAAGGTATCAATTTTTTATATAAACGGTACCATTTATTGTTATTTTTAGGCATCAAAACGGGTAACGCCCGTTACACCTTTTACTTCTAACAGATTTTTAATCAGGTTATCCAGATGTTCTTTGTCATTTACAAAGATCATTATCGAACCGTCAAAAATACCATTATCCGTATCTACAGTTATAGAACGCATATTTACCTTAAAATCGTTTGATATAACTTTAGTAATGTTGTTGATTAAACCAACATCGTCAATACCGATAATATGCAATCCGGTTAAGAAGGTCAGCTCTTTTTGTCTGTTCCACTTGGCTTTCACTACACGGTAACCATAATTGGCCATCAACTGTGCAGCGTTCGGACAATTGGTCCGGTGTATTTTTATGCCTTCATTAACTGTTACAAAGCCAAAAACATCGTCGCCCGGAATAGGGTTACAACAGGCGGCTAAGGTGTAATCGATTTTTTGAAGATCCTCACCAATTAATAAAATGTCTGATTCCGGACCTTTTACCTTGTTCAATAAGGCGTCAATTTGCTGATTGTCGCTTTTTTCGGCACCGCGGTTTTCTATTTCTTTTTCGCTGGCCAGGTAATCTTTCAAGTCTTTTAACTCGATCTTCCCTTTTGCAACCGCAATGAAGAGCTCCTGAGTCGAAGGCAATTTAAAGAAGTAGCTCAGCTTATTTAAATTGTCGGTATTGTAGGTAATCTTGAGCGACTTCATTTTACGCTCCAGTGTTTCCTTACCGATCTCGGCAACTTTCCGCTTTTCTTCTTTTAGGGAAGATTTGATTTTAGACTTCGCTTTGGCCGTCACCACAATGTTTAGCCAATCTTCCTTAGGCGACTGCTTGCTGGAAGTAATGATCTCTACCTGGTCGCCATTTTGTAGTTTGTACGATAAAGGAACCAGCTTATGGTTCACTTTTGCACCAATACATTTTGCACCTACATCCGTGTGAATCTCAAAAGCAAAATCTAAAGCCGTTGCACCAAGAGGCAGTTGGAGTAATGCACCCTTAGGCGTGAAAATGAAGATCTCATCCGAGAAGAGGTTCATTTTAAAATCATCCAGAAAGTCTAATGCATTGGCTTCTGGGTTGTTTAGCATTTCCCTCACTTTCATGATCCATTGATCCAGACCATTGTCGTTACTTGACTCTTTATATTTCCAGTGTGCAGCAAAACCTTTTTCAGCAATTTCATTCATGCGTTGTGTACGAATCTGTACTTCAACCCATTGTCCTTTAGGGCCCATTACGGTCGTGTGTAGCGACTCATAGCCGTTTCCTTTTGGCGAGGATACCCAGTCGCGCAAACGATCGGGGTTAGGGCGATAAAGATCGGTTACAATTGAATAGGCTTTCCAACAGTCGGCTTTTTCATTCTCAGGTGGACTGTCCAATATAATTCTGATCGCAAAAAGATCATACACCTCCTCGAAAGGAATGTTTTTGCTTTTCATCTTATTCCATATCGAATGAATGGATTTCGGGCGACCATAAATATCAGCCGTTAGTCCCTGTTCGGCCAGAATTTCATTTATTGGTTCCACAAACCTTTTGATAAATAGCGTTCTTTCCGCTTTTTTCTCATTAAGTTGGGTGGCAATGTATTTATAGGTATCTGGCTCCAGATATTTCATCGAGAGATCTTCCAGTTCAGATTTAATGGTATATAGACCCAAACGATGGGCCAGGGGAGCATACAGGTAAATGGTTTCCGAAGCAATCTTAAGTTGTTTTTGCCTTGGCATAAAATCCATGGTACGCATGTTATGCAAGCGATCCGCGAGTTTGATTAGAATTACCCTAACATCATCAGCAAGGGTAAGCAGCATTTTTCTGAAATTCTCTGCCTGTAAGGAGCTGTTGTAGTCAAAAACACCAGATATTTTGGTCAGTCCATCAATAATTTTGGCGGTTTTCTTACCAAACTCGCGTTCAATATCCTCTAAAGTAATGTCAGTGTCCTCTACCACATCATGCAACAGGGCACAAACGATTGATGTGGTTCCCAGTCCAATTTCTTCTGCAGCAATTTGTGCTACAGCAATTGGATGGTAGATATAAGGTTCTCCTGATTTGCGTCGCATGTTTTTATGGCTTTCCAGTGCCATGTCAAAAGCCTTTCTAATCTCCTTTTTATCACCACGTTGCATGGTTGGTTTACAGGCACGCAAAAGGGCACGGTATCTTTTCAGTATCTCTTGTTTTTCCGCTTCTAAATCTATCACTAATGCGTTTTTCATTGGTCTCCTCTTTCTCTTTTTAATGCGATAAAGCCATTATACATAATGGTTTCATCATATTTTCGTTATTCCTTTAATATACAATAATTCTACCAAATAAATGTTTGTCATATGCTGACATTTATGAATGTATAAAATAATCCATAAGACAAGTATTTATAGTTGCAAGATCATTGCAATCAGGCTTGGATCTTTGTATTATTTACGTAAAAAATATATCAATTTATGGTTAAATGGGTATATTAGATTAGTAATGGAACAAAAATATAAAATTAGGCCTAACTTTGAAGGAGTTATAAATTTATGAATTTTTATAGGTTGTTTATTCCTTTAATTGTCATGATTACAGGCGCTTCTGTTAAAGCGCAGGTAAGCCCCCTGCCTGTCAAAATGCCGGTAATGGGAAAAAATGATACCATAAGGGTAGCTTCAACCAATGTAGATGGCGAAATGATCCCTTGGATCCCGTTAAATGAGGTAATTATCTATGGTACCAGGATCTTCAAATCTGCCGCAGATCAGGCAGCTTTTAACCGCTTACGTTACAATGTGATGAAAGTGATGCCTTATGCCTTATTTGCTAAAAGAAGATATGAGCAACTGGAGCGGGATCTTGCGGTAACTGGCGACAAAAAAGAACAAAAGAAACTCGTTAAACAATGCGATAAAGAGATTAAGGAAATGTTTAATCGAGAGATCAAAGAACTGACCATTACTCAAGGACAAATCTTAACTAAATTAATAGACCGTGAGGTGGGCAGAACCACTTACGATATTATAAAGGAAACAAAAGGTGGTGTTACTGCGTTTGTCTACCAATCTGTAGCGAGAGTAGTAGGCCATAACCTGAAAAGTACATACAGCCCGCAAGAGGATAGAGACATTGAGTCTATTATCATTTCTTCAGGGTTTTATCAATAAAACTATGTCTGACCAATCTAAAAGCGTGCATCAATTTAAGGTGAAGCTCATTAATGGAACTGAAAAGAAGCTTTCCGACTATAAAAACAAAGTATTACTTGTTGTTAACATTGCATCCGGGTGTGGTTTTGCACCCCAATTAAAGGAACTGCAGCAGTTAAGAGATGAAATTGAAACAGAACATTTTGAAATTCTAGGTTTTCCATCAAATGATTTTGGCAGACAGGAGCCTTTGGAGGGCGCTGCCATAACTACTTTTTGTGAAGTGAACTTTGGCGTTCAGTTTCCTGTATTTGAAAAAATCATGGTGCGTGGCGAATATGCCCATCCTTTATTTAAATTCCTGACACAAACATCCACACCAAGGTGGAATTTTCATAAATACCTCATTAATAAAAATGGAGAAGTTGTCGATTACTTTTTCCCATTTACAAAGCCGATTTCTTCCAAAGTAAAGAAGAAAATACAACGGTTAATTAATTCTTAAAGATTGTATGAAGTTAGATATATTGGTACTTGCCGTCCACCCGGACGATGCAGAGCTGGGATGCTCTGGAACTATTGTAAAGCATATCGCGTTAGGAAAGAAAGTTGGAATAATTGATTTCACAAGAGGTGAGTTAGGAACTCGCGGATCGGCAGAAATGCGTGATCAGGAGGCTGCTGATTCGGCAGTAATCATGGGCTTACATGCGCGTGCAAACCTGAGATTTAGAGATGGCTTTTTTGAAAATAACGAAGCACATCAATTAGAGGTGGTTAAAATGATTCGCAAATATCAACCAGAGCTAGTGTTAACTAATGCATTACATGACAGACATCCTGATCATGGCAAGGCAGGAGATCTGGCCAATGATGCCTGCTTTTTGTCGGGCCTGTCTAAAGTAAGTACTCAAATTGATGGTGTTGAGCAAGAGGCATGGCGACCAAGATTGGTATTGCAATATATTCAGGATCGCTATATCAAGCCTGATGTAATCATCGACATTACCCCTTATTTTGAAACTAAAATAGCCGCGATTAAAGCATTTAAGACTCAGTTTTTCAATCCTGAACTGGATGAGCCTGATACTTATATTTCCTCGCCGGAGTTTTTTGAAAGTGTGATTGGTCGTGCCAGAGAATTTGGTAAAACCGTTGGTGCTACCTATGGTGAAGGGTTTACTTCCCGCAAATTATTGGGGGTAGATAACCTGTTTAACTTGAGGTAGTTGTTTGCTAATGTCGGTTTTTGGCCAACAAAAACCGATTTAAACTGTTCTATTTTAAACAGTTTACTATGGCCAATATCTTTTCGTCCTTAAAAAATGCTTATACCCTTTTTAAAAGTGTAGATTTTCAGAAACTAGAAGCGCTCTCCAAAAAGGTAGACCTTACAAAAATTGTAGATTCAGTTTCCAATCTGGATGAGACCCAATTACAGGGCTTGATGAAGATGATTGGAACACCACATAAAGAGCGTGAATTACCTCCAATTGAAGGGGATTTTTATCATCTTGGTGATGAAGCTTTAAATGATGAAGACAGAGCATTGCAGCTAAAAGTTCGGGCCTTTCTGGAAAAGGAAGTGAAGCCTATTGTCAATAAATACTGGCTTAAGGCAGAGTTTCCTTTTGAGTTGATTCCTAAAATTGCTGAATTAAATATCTGCGGTCTTACCTATCAGGGCTATGGTTGCATGGGCAAATCCAATTTAATGGAAGGGATGCTGGCGATGGAAATGGCTAGAATCGACACTTCTATGTCTACTTTTTTTGGTGTTCAGAGTGGCTTAGCCATGGGCTCTGTTTATCTGCTGGGTTCCGATGCACAAAAGCAAGAATGGTTGCCCGATATGCAGCAGATGAGGACTATTGGCGCTTTCGGCTTAACCGAGCCAGAAGTCGGCTCTGGGGTAGCTGGAGGTTTAACAACTACGGCCAAGAGAACAGGAAATAAGTGGATCTTAAATGGTCAGAAAAAATGGATAGGTAATTCTACTTTTTCTGATGTCACCATCATCTGGGCCCGGGATCTTGATGACCAACAGGTTAAAGGTTTCCTGGTTCGAAAAGGGAATAAGGGGTTTGCTGTTGAGAAGATGCAAGATAAAATGGCTTTGCGTATTGTGCAGAATGGTTTGATCACGCTAACCAATTGTGAGGTCGACGAAGAAGATCGTTTGCAAAACGCCAATTCATTTAAAGATACGGCCAAAGTGTTAAAGATGACCAGGGCAGGAGTGGCCTGGCAAGCGGTAGGTTGCGCAAGAGGCGCCTACGAAAGTGCCTTAAGCTATACCAGAACCAGAAAGCAATTTGGTAAACCCATAGCTTCCTACCAATTGATTCAAAACCATCTTGTCGAAATGCTTTCTAATCTTACAGCCATGCAAACGCTTTGTTTCAGACTTTCGCAATTGCAGGATCAAGATTTACTGACCGATGCACATGCTTCTTTAGCAAAAGTATTCTGCTCCATGCGTACCCGGGATGTCGTTAGCCGGGCACGAGAAGTTATGGGGGGTAATGGTATTCTATTGGAATATGATGTGGCCCGCTTTGTGGCCGATGCCGAAGCCATCTATTCTTATGAAGGCACCAAAGAGATCAATACATTGATTGTAGGACGGGCCATTACAGGCTTTTCTGCTTTCGTTTAAATTATCACTTAAAAGGACCTTTTTCTATACTGGTATTGCCCATCGCAGTTTTTTCGTAAAGGGCAATACAGTATGGATTATACTGAGGATCAAAGTTTATTTTCCCTGCATAAAGCTTATCAGGCACTTCAGTCCCCTCTAAAAAGAAATATACTTTGGTGTTCCCGCCTTTATGATGCGGCATAAAGTTGCCATAATTCTCCAGCTCGGCCACAGCAGTATCTTTAACGGTAACCGAAAATACATGTTGGATGGGGCCGGTATTGTTCTCATTGCGGTAACGGGCAACCTCTTTAAATCCACCTTTCAAATCATTAATTCCAGGTTGCATAAATGTGCCTTTTACCATCCATACGATTAATGCAATGACCAGAATAGATAGTAAAGTGTTAAATTTTGTATTACCCATTATAGCGTTGGTAATATAAGGTCCATAACTGCTAAGCCTTCATCAATATGCTTTTTCTCGATGCATAATGCTGGTCTGAAACGAATGGTTTGACTGCCACACCCGAGGAACATCACATTGTGTTGCAGCCCTTTTTGTACAAAGGCATCGCGGCTAGCTTTATCTGAAAAATCAAAGGCGCAAAGCAAGCCCCTTCCGCGAACGTTACTTATTTTATCGTATTTGGCGGCGAGTGCTTCCAGACCTGCTTTTAAATAATCGCCAACTATTCTTGCATTTTCGCATAGGTTGTCTTCGGCAACGATATCCAGAATCTGAGAAGATCTGACCATGTCTACCAGGTTGCCGCCCCATGTAGAATTGATACGGGAAGGAACTTTAAATACATTGTTTTCAACCTGATCTACTTTGTTGCCTACCAAAATACCGCATACCTGCATTTTTTTACCAAAAGCTACAATATCCGGACGGGCCTGCTCACTAAAATGTTGATGGCACCAGAACTTTCCGGTTAGGCCTACACCAGTTTGCACCTCATCATATATCAGAAAAGCATCATGCTCATCCGCAAGGGCTTTAAGTTGAATTAAAAACTCTTCACGCAAGTGGTTGTCACCGCCTTCGGATTGTATAGGTTCAACTATAATTGCACAGATATCATCTTTGTTATCCGCAAAAGCTTGTTTAATTTGAGCGATAGAAATGGCTTCAGTCTCGATAGCTACTCTTAAATTCTCATCCTGTAATGGAAACTTAACTACAGGTACAGAAACCCTTGGCCAGTCGAACTTAGCAAACCACTTGGTTTTATCAGGAAGTGTATTGGTTAAACTTAAAGTGTAACCTGTGCGACCATGAAATGCTTTTTCGAAATGCAGTACTTTAAAGCCTCTTTCTTCTTTATAGCCTTTGGCAAAGTTTTTCTGAACTTTCCAGTCCATTGCTACTTTTATCGCATTTTCTACCGCCAATCCTCCACCAGCAATAAAAAAGGCGTGTGGTAAATAATCAGGTATACCATGTTTAGCAAAAGTATCAACAAATTGTGCATACTGCTGTGTATAAACATCAGAGTTAGATGGATTGGCTAAAGCAGCTTGCAAAAGGCTCTTTTTGAAGCCTTCATCGTTGATCATCTTTGGGTGATTATACCCTAGTGGAACTGAAGCAAAACAAGTGAAAAAGTCAAGGAGGGTACGCTTGTTTTTGGAATCGTAAATATACGTGCCCTGACTTTGTTCCATGTCGAAAGTTAAATCAAACCCATCTGCTAAAATGTGTTTGCTCAGGGTTTCATTTACCTTGTCTGGAGCTACAGTTAGTTGATACATAGTTTTTGTTTTTGGTATATTCCAAATGTAACGAAAAGCCCCAAATTAACAAATACGGGCACTATTTCAGGCTTTTATGCAAAAACATACTTTAAACTGTTTAAAGTATGTTTTTGAAATGGAATCGATTTTGGTCTACCCGATGTTGGTGATTTTTTTGAAGAATTTGTGCAAAACCTTTATTACATCATCACTTTATTCAACACCAATTGCCAATCGCTATAGCTATTCGTGGTACCTGCAACTGTTTTAATGATGCTGTTATATTGCGGATCAAAGTAAGCGGATAAGGCCAATACTTCAAGTCCCGACTTAGGCTGCCATAAATTACCAGCTTGAAAGGAACTTTCCCCATTTTTGGCACGGGCCTGATCAAATTTAACTGTAGAGTTTACATACTCACCGTGTGTTTTTTCACCGGTAGCATAAGGGATCAGCCATTCCACAGATTTTTTGATAGATGCTCCACTTGTTGATTGAGCGCTATAAGTGTCAACTCCGGTGGCACGCTTTAAAACAATAGCTAGCCTAAGCAGTGGCTCTAAGGTATAAACATGGTAGTGCAGTGCATCCCTGTGTTTAAAATCAACACCCGATCCATCAGCATAAAGGTTTTTCTCTATCTGGTCTGTTAAATGCTCCGCTATGTATTTCTTATATTCGGCATTATCAATGGCGTAAGCGATCAAGCCAACAATTTTTAGTTGATGCGACCGCCAGTTGTTATAAGATGTCATTTTTTTTGATGACTTGCCATAAAACGTTATCCCCGCATTAGCCGTTTGGCTTAGCCATTTAACTATTAACTCATTATCCTTTGGTAGTAAATTTGTTTTCACCAGGTCATAAGCTATAATCCCATCTTCCAGATTGGTGTCATCAATAGGGTTGCCACGCGAGGTGTTGGCTGTTGCCCAGGCAGTTAAATATGAAGCAAGGCTTTCTAAGTAACTCTTTTTACCTTCTACACGGTAGCAAATGGCCAATGCATACATTTTACTCATATCGCGCAAAGCATTAGCGGTAGCTTTTTTTTTGGGGTTGCCTTTTAATAAACCCTCAGTGCGTATCGTGTCAATTGGCTGCGGGTTTTCCTTTACGGCAGCATCGGCAATAGTTTGATATTTAGTGTATAATTTCTTCGCATTGGTATCATCGCTGATCAGCTTTTTTAATTTCTGAACCTCATTATCATTTAAACTCACATATTGTGCTTTAACATGAACAGCAAACAACAGCATTGTAGCAAAAAATAAGATTTTTCTTCTCATGGGACCTGGGTTTAAAGCCATTTAGAATAATATCTGGCTTAATAGTTTAATCCTGTCAATATAAAACAATTCCCCGATTTCCTATGTTTATGTAGCAAGTTCCCTATTAATAATCAGCTAAATGGAGAATGTCTTATGCAATTTCATGCCTGGTCCGACTAAGTAAAATTAAACATAAAAGGAAATGGGAACACAAGTTATCATCATCATTGCCGCAATCGTCATATTATTCTTCATGGGGGTCAAAATAGTCCGGCCCACACATCGGGGACTAATCGAGCGACTGGGGAAATATATCAAGTTCGCACAACCCGGATTCCATTGGATAATTCCTTTTATTGATAAAATGTATGTCATCAATACCACCGAACAGATGGTAGATGCGCAGCCTCAGGAAATTATTACGAATGATAACCTTAATGCAAGTGTTGATGCCCAGGTTTACTTCAGGGTTATAGAGACTGAGGAGAATGTAAAAAGTTCTCAATACAATGTAAACAACTACAAATTGCAGATCGTAAATCTTGCACGCACTACACTGCGTAACATTATAGGAACACTCACCTTAAGATCGGCAAATAGCGAAAGAGGAAAGATCAACGCCGAATTGCACAACACCCTGCGAAATGAAACTGCCAGCTGGGGAATTGTCATTGTGCGTACAGAATTAAAAGAAATAGACCCACCTAGAGATGTGCAGGAGACCATGAATAAGGTGGTAAAAGCAGAGAACGAAAAGATTGCTGCCATCGATTATGCTACAGCAACAGAGACTGCTGCAGATGGTGTAAAACGGGCAAAGATAAAAGAAGCAGAGGGTTCGAAACGAGCCAAAATATTACATGCCGAAGGTGATGCCGAAGCAATTAAGCTGGTAAATGAAGCTGCCAACCAATACTTTGTTGGCAATGCACAATTGCTGAGAAAACTGGAGACTGTAGAGAACTCCCTGCGCGCTAACGCCAAAATTGTTATCCCTACAGGAACCGAACTGGTAAATGTTATTGGCGAAATGGCGGGCGTGCTCCCCATAAATATGAAGAAAGATACTACTAGAGAACGTGAAAAACTATCAAATGAAGACTGATTCTATCCAACAACAGGGCATCAATACCGTTCGTGTATTGTCCATTGATGCCGTTCAAAAAGCAAATTCAGGTCATCCGGGAACACCAATGGGGCTTGCACCCATAGGCCATGTTTTGTGGGCCGAAAGTATGACCTATAATCCGAAAAATCCTGAATGGGCAAATCGCGACCGTTTTATACTGTCTGCCGGCCATGCCTGCATGTTACAATACAGCTTTTTATACCTAACAGGTTACGATATTTCCCTGGATGATATTAAGCATTTCAGGCAATTGCATAGCAAAACTGCCGGGCATCCTGAGTATGGTTTGTTGGCAGGTATAGAAGTAACTACAGGTCCCTTGGGGCAGGGTTTTGCCAATGGGGTGGGTTTTGCCATCGCCCAAAAGAAAATGGCCAACCGTTACAATAAGCCGGATTTTGACCTGTTTGATTATAAAATTTATGCCATCTGTAGTGATGGGGACATGATGGAGGGAGTTACTTCTGAAGCAGCTTCTATCGCAGGCCACCTCCAGTTGGGCAATCTCATTTATCTATACGATGATAACCATATTACGATCGAAGGAAATACAGACCTGGCTTTTGATGAAGATGTCGCAAAACGTTTTGAAGCCTATGGATGGCACGTGCAGGTCCTGGCAGATGGAAACGATCTCGCCGCATTATTTGCCGCCATTAAAAATGCTCAAATGGAAACCAAACGACCTTCATTGATTAAAGTGAGGACTCATATTGGTTTTGGCAGCCCAAACAAAGTAGATACAGCGGCTGCTCATGGTGCGCCATTGGGCGAAGATGAGGTGCGATTAGTCAAAGAGCACTTTGGATTTGATCCCGACAAACATTTTGAAGTACCTACTGATGTTTTGCATTATTATCGTGAGGCGGGGCAGAAAGGGATTAGAAAGGAAGAAGACTGGAATGAATTGTATAAGCGCTACAAAGAAAAATATCCAGATCTGGCCAATGAATACGAATTAATAAGCAGCGGAAAACTGCCTGAAGGATGGAAAGAGAAATTACCTGTTTTTAAAGCTGGTGAAGAAAAAATAGCCACTCGAAAAGCATCAGGAAAAGTACTGAATGCAATTGCTGATGACTTGCCCCATTTAATGGGCGGTTCGGCCGATCTTTCTCCCTCAACAGATACAGATTTAAAAGCGTACGAATCATTTTCTTCAACAAATCCTGGTGGTCGTATTTTTCATTTCGGAATTAGAGAACATGCCATGGGGGCCATATTAAACGGGCTGGCGCTCAGTAAATGCATTATTCCTTACGGAGCTACATTTCTTATCTTTTCAGATTATATGAGACCGCCTATCCGGTTGGCAGCGATTATGAAAATTCGGCCTATATTTATCTATACCCACGATAGTATCGGTTTGGGTGAAGATGGCACTACCCACCAACCTGTAGAACAACTCATCGGTTTAAGGTCCGTGCCCAATTTAACAGTGATCCGTCCGGCAGACGCAAATGAAACCGCTAACGCATGGCGCGTGGCACTAGAGCATACGGAGGGTCCGGTCGCTTTGATTTTAACCAGGCAGGAATTACCTGTGATTGATCAGGAAAAATATACTAAGGCAACCGAACTCGAAAAGGGCGCTTATATCCTTTCAGAATCTGAGAAAGAACCACAAATTATATTGATGGGTACGGGCTCAGAGGTTCAGTTGTTATTATCTGCACAGGAACAATTAAAAGATAAAAATGTTGCTGCAAGGGTGGTGAGTGTACCTTCCTGGGAATTGTTCGAAAAACAAGATGCAGCTTATAAGGAAAAGATCTTTCCAAAAGCTTTAAGAAAGCGATTGGCAGTAGAAGCAGGCTCTGCATTGGGATGGCATAAGTATGTAACCGATGAGGGGGATGTAATTGGTATTAATAAATTTGGTGAATCTGCCCCGGGTGATGAAGTGATGAAGGAATATGGTTTCAGCACAGAAAATGTAGTAAAAAGAGTAATGGACTTAATATGGAGACAATAAAAGTTGTTTTTTTTGATGTTGGTGGCGTACTGCTAAACAATGGTTGGGGGCACTTGTCCCGACAAGAGGCCGCCAGGTTATTCAATCTCGACCATTCGGAAATGGAAGTCTTGCATAGTTTTATTTTCAATATTTATGAGATTGGTAAAATTACGCTGGATGAGTATCTGGATATCGTCGTATTTAATCACCCAAGAGATTTTACAAAAGAAGACTTCAAGACCTTTATGTTTGCGCAATCTGAAGAACTACCAGGTTTGTTGCAGTGGCTAAAAGACTGGAAGCGCAGCTGTGGCTTTAGAATCATTTCTATCAATAATGAAGGTAAAGAGCTCAATGATTACCGGATCAAGAAGTTTGGTTTACATGATTGTTTTGATGCTTTTATTTCATCCTGCGAAGTAGGCATGCGCAAACCAGATCCGGGGATATTTAAACTGGCGATGGGAATTGCCCAGGTGTCTACAGAAGAATGCATGTATTTTGATGACCGGATTATGCTGGCCCATGCAGCGCAAAAATTAGGAATCAGAAGTGTTCATCACAAGGATTTTTTAAGCACTAAAACAATATTGGAGGAGATTAAATCTTCCGTTTAATTTATACACATCATTATGTACGCATTAGAACTTAAAAACATCGCTCAAAGGCTGATGGCCGACGATAAAGGATTGTTGGCAATGGATGAAAGTCTGGGCACCTGCAACAATAGATTTAAGGCGTTGGGGATTCCCCAAACTGAAGAGTTTAGGCGAAAGTATCGTGAACTGATTGTGACTACGCCTTGTCTGGAGGAAAGTATTAGTGGAGCCATTCTTTTTGATGAAACCATTTATCAAAAAACAGAAAGCGGTATTTCATTTTTGGAGATATTAGAGCGTAAAGGAATTATTGCCGGAATAAAAGTAGATCAGGGCACAGTAAATTTACCTGCATTTCCTGGCGAAAAAATTACGGAAGGCTTAGATGGAATGGGGGAGCGTTTAGCCGGCTATTATAAATTAGGTTTGCGTTTTGCCAAGTTTCGTGCAGTCATTACCATTGATAAAGGGAACCCCACAAAAACCTGTATAAAAGCCAATGCTTTTACTTTAGCAAGGTATGCTGCACTTTGTCAGGAAGCCGGAATTGTACCTGTTGTAGAGCCTGAAGTGCTCATGGATGGAGATCATACGCTTCAACAATGTGCCGCAGTTACACAAGATGTATTGCATGCCGTATTTAATGAGTTATACGAACAAAGGGTTTCGCTGGAAGGGATGATCTTAAAACCGAACATGATTTTGCCAGGATTAAACTGCCCCGATCAAAGTGATACAGAGGAAATCTCCTCCGAGACCGTTTCTGCTTTTCTTAAATTGATTCCTGCTGCGGTCGGGGGTATTGCATTTCTGTCTGGTGGACAAGCCTATCAACTGGCTTCAGAACGTTTAAATATGATGCAGCTTAGGTTTGGTACATTGATGCCATGGTCTTTAACATTTTCTTTTTCAAGGGCCATTCAGCAACCTGCTTTGGAGATTTGGAAAGGTGAGGATAAAAACAAAGAGGCTGCACAAAAGATGTTGCAGCACCGTGCCGCTTGTAATAGCGCTGCCCGCAGGGCAGAATATACCCCAGAAATGGAAGCCCTCTTGATTTAGCGATCATGAAACAACTCATGAGCTTATTAGCCCTGCTTAAAGTAGATTTTGAAAGTAGTTCCTTTATCAACTTCACTTTCTACACTTACTTTTCCACCCATCGCTTCTATCTGATTTTTAGTGATGAATAAACCTATTCCTCTAGCATCTTTATTGTTGTGGAAGGTTTTATACATACCAAATATTTTATCCCGGTTAAGCCTTAAGTCTATCCCCATCCCATTATCCTGGATACTCAGCGCCACTAAATTATCCTCAATTTCGGCAAAAAGTTTAATGACTGGCGTCCTTCCGGCAGCATGATATTTGATTGAATTGGTTAAGAAATTAAGTAGTATGCTATCCAGATAGGCAGGGACTACCCCTATATTAATATCCCGTTCTACATCGTTGATACAGATTACATCTTCCGCTTTTAGTAAGGCTTCAATATTACCAATAGCTCCATTGATGGCCTTCTTAAGGTTAACTTTAGTTAGCGTCTGGGTAATGGTGGTATTAACTGCTACCACTTCATTTAGATGTCCTATTGTTTCCTGAAGGTTAGAAGCTGCATGACGGAACATGTTAAACAATTCTTTCCTCGAATTCTCATCAGTCTCGGTTTCAATAAAGTTCAGCAACATCGTGAGGTTTCCGGAGTGGGAGCGGAGGTTATGAGAAACGATATGAGCAAAATTAAGTAGTCGTCTATTTTGGTCGTTGGTTACATCTAAAACAGATTTCATTTCGTACTCAGCCTCTTTAACCTTACTGATGTCAGTAAGCTGCGAAATGAAGTGCAAAGGTTTGCCATTGCTGTTTTTGATGATGGATACCGCAAGAATCACCCAAACCAAGTGGCCATTTTTATGGAAATATCTTTTTTCCATTTGGTAGGATTCAATTTTTCCGTCCAGCATGTCATGCAGCAAGTCTAAGTCCTTATCTAGGTCATCCGGATGCGTAATGTCTTGAAAAGTGAGTTTCAGTAATTCTGACGAGGTATATCCAAGGATTTTAGAGATACTATTGTTGATACGGAGCCATTTGCCTTTTAGGCTTACAATGGCCATACCGATTGCCGCATTTTCAAATGCACGCGAAAACCTATCTTCGCTGAGCCTTAGTTTCTCACTGAGGTGCTGATTTGCCAAATCATTATTTTTTAGCATGCCGATAAAATATTTATATCCCTATTGTATTCCATACAAGCGTATGCAATATTTTATATAATATACGGAATATTACTGATTAAGTTTTAATTATTATTTGCTTTTTATCCAGTCTTTTAGCCTTTTAAATAAGTCTTTTTTAAGCGGCTTCGGTTTCCCGTCGTGCGTGATCTGATTTGTGTAGTTATAGATCAGTTTTTCTGTATATGCAGCCAAACTCGGGTCTGATTTAAGCGCTTCTAAAAAAGGGGCTGCGTTGTGATTAAGCGTTGCATTAAAAGAAATACTCTGATATTCGCTTATCACTATATCGGCTGCATTTTTATTGATTGGCAAACTGCCATTCTCTGCAAAATAATCAATATGGAAAATCTCAGGATCCAGTTTTCTTAGCCTTTTTGTTCCCTTTCTTTCATTCCGCCATGGATGCTCATTGGGTTTAAGTTGTTGCTTCAGGAAAGCTTTGTTCCACAGGGATACCTGGTGCGACATTAAAAAGTTACTCTCCTGGTTATTTAGTTTAGAAACATTAAAACCCTTGATAAATATGTCGGTGCTGGTTGTCTTAAACACATCAGATGAGTTGAGCTTTACCAGGTTCCATTTGTTGGCCAATACGAGCTTAAATAGCTCCGTAAATACGTCTTTATCTACAGGCTTGTTTAGCCACATGTCCTCCTGGAAATAAATGACATATTCTTCTTCAATCTGATCAAGCAGGTTGGACAAACGGTTACTCCATTCTCCTTTTCCTGATTTAATATTTTTGAAATTCTTGAAGTCGACAGATTTCTCTTCTGTAGCAAAGTAGTAATTTACGGGGATTTCAAAATCCCAATTTTTCGCAAAGAAATAATCGAAAGCTTTAAATAGCAATTCATATCTATCACAGGCGTGTACAATCAGCGCTATATTTTTTTTCATTTATATCTGCTCAAATTTATCTTTCATTCCCAGTAAGCCAAGTAATCCGCCGGTATGCAAAGCTACGATCTTGTCGCTAGGCTTAAAATAGCCACTGGCATGTAAATGCTCAATAGCGTAAAACATTTTTGCAGTATAAACGGGGTCTATCAGTATGCCTTCAGCTGCGGTAAAATTCTTTATAAAATCGATTAAATCGGGGGAGGTTTTGGCGTAGCCGCCAAAGTGATAGTCGGTATGCAATATCAGTTGGGCTGTGCCACCGGTATATTTTGAAATTTCATCGGCAATAAAATCGCCACCTTTTAAAACAGGTATAACGTGTAATTTTGTTTTTAATCCCCTTTGATGGATGCCGGTTAATAGGCCAGCGGCAGTAGTACCCGTTCCTGCTGCACAAAATAAATGATCAATATCTTCCGGTAATTCGGCGATAATCTCGGCGCAGCCTTTAACAGCTTCCGGACTAGCACCGCCTTCATCGACAAAAAAGGCATTTTGATCCTCAGTAAATTGCGTTTCAAATAATAATTTTTTGTTTTTGTAGCTTAGTCTGTCTGTAAAAATCAGCTCCATACCAAATAACCTACACAACATCAACATTTCGTTGTGAATACAGGACACCGCATCGCCACGCACAAAGGCTGTGCTTTTTAAACCGGCTTTTGAACAAGCGGCAGCGGTTGCAACCAAATGATTGGAGTAGGCACCACCAAAAGTTACCAAATGATTTTTTTGTTGCGCATCAGCTGCAGCCAAAATATATTTTAGCTTACGCCACTTATTGCCAGATACATAAGGATCGATTAAATCGTCCCTTTTTACCAGTACCTGATGTCCCGCGAAATCTTTTAATTGTTGAAGAGGGCTTGGTATATTTATAAACATTGCTACAAATATAGCCGCCTTTACTTAGCTATTATGGTTTGAAATAAATCTTTTTAAGTAAGTAGGGGAAGAAATTTAAGATGATTTTAACATTTTGAGTAAAATTTTTCATAGTAGTAGGTTTGTGTTTCTCATTAATTACGAGTTGGTTATGCTCCGGATACATGGTATATCGAGTGGTTTGTAACTGTCTCATAAGTTATAATATTAGGTATGTGCAGTAACTTAACAAAAAGCAGACCAATTTCTTTTTAAATATGTAATACTTAAAGATTAGTTTTGCAGCTTGGAATCTGCGATGTTAAAAGCTGCTGCAAATTCCATTATGGATAAATAAGAATTAAAAACTAAATGGAAAACAGCAACTCAGGGCCGGAATTAGAAGAGCAAGATTTATACGAACATTTTAACATTGTTGTAGATAAGGGGCAGTCTTTGTTGCGCGTAGATAAGTTTTTGATGCAACGCATGGAAAATGCGTCGCGTAACCGTATCCAAAATGCAATTGATGCCGGCAACGTACTGGTTAATCAGAAAACAGTTAAACCTAGCTATAAGGTAAAACCGCTAGACGAGATTTCCATTGTATTTCCGCATCCACCTCGTGATACTGAAGTTTATCCTGAGGATATTCCATTGGATATTGTGTATGAGGATGAGGACCTATTGGTCGTAAATAAAGTTGCTGGGATGGTTGTGCACCCTGGTTTTAACAATTATACAGGAACCCTGGTTAATGCTTTGGCTTTTCATTTTGAACAATTGCCACAGTTACCAGGTAACGAGGGGAGACCTGGTTTGGTACACCGTATAGACAAGGATACATCTGGTTTGTTGCTGATTAGCAAGAATGAGATGACGATGACGAAGCTGGCTAAACAGTTTTTTGACCATACCATTACCCGAAAATATGTGGCTTTGGCTTGGGGTGATATAGAACAAGACGGTACCGTTACGGGTTATATAGGCAGAAGCTTAAAAAACCGAATTGTAATGGATGTATACGATGATGAAGAAAAAGGTAAGTGGTCGGTAACACATTATAAGGTGTTAGAGCGTTTAGGTTATGTAACCTTAATTAGTTGCCAGCTAGAAACTGGCCGTACACATCAAATCAGAGCGCATATGCAGCACATTGGTCACCCTTTATTTAACGATGCCAATTACGGTGGAGATAAAATTTTAAAAGGAACAACTTTTACCAAATACAAGCAATTTGTACAAAACTGCTTTAATATTTTACCGCGTCAGGCACTTCATGCACAAACTTTAGGATTTATTCATCCGAGGACTAAAAAATATATGGAATTTGAAGCACCTTTGCCTTCCGATTTCGACTCGGCATTGAATAAATGGAGAAATTACATTGTACAACCTTCCTAATACGCTGGCGCAGATAGATGCAAGAATATATTTTACATAATGATGAGTTTGTAGCCATCAATCACCCAATATTTACGGCCGGTAACCGTGGATTTAAATACGGCGATGGGCTCTTTGAGACGATGCGCATGTGCAATGGCAAGCTAAAATTTGCCGAGCTACATGCGGATCGGTTACGTGCAGGGATGATGGCCCTGAAAATGGATGGTAGCGCTTTGCTTGATGAATATTTTTTGAAGCAGAAAACATCCGAACTTTGCAAAAAGAATAAATTAAAAGATAATGTCCGTTTCAGGCTATCGGTTTACCGTGCCGGAGACGGGTTATACACACCTAATGTTAATAAGTCGGGTTATGTTTTAGAAGCTTCTGCACTTGAAGAAGGTAACTACGAGTTGAATAAAAAAGGGCTGATCATTGATGTTTTTGATGAATTGACTAAGCCTGTAAATAGTCTTTCTAACTATAAAACAAGCAATTCTTTGCTGTATGTAATGGCCGGACTTTATAAGAAACAGCAGCGCCTTGATGATGCCTTTATTTTAAACCAACATGGTTTTTTATGCGAAAGTATTAGTTCTAATATTTTTGTTGTTTACGATAAAAAGATCTACACCCCTGCATTATCTGAGGGCTGTGTGGCTGGCGTAATGCGTAATGTAGTAATGAGCATGGCCAAAGCACACGAGATCCCTGTGATTGAGGCACAGATTAATCCAGAAATATTAAAAGCTGCCGAAGAGGTATTCATCACCAATGCCATTAGTGGTATACGTTGGGTAATGGGCTATGGCCGTAAACGTTATTTTAACGAGATGACTAAGCTGTTAAGCGCAAAGCTGAACAGTTTTTAAAAATCGCTATACAGTAACAGATTCTATAAAATGAGATTTCTTTTAAAGGCGCAGCCCAGCTCGATAATAGAATCTGTTTTGGCAATACCAGGTATATTATCAATTTTTTCATAAAGCACCTTTCTCATGTGCTCATGATTTTTAGCCACAATCTTAATATATAGCGTATAATTACCGGTAATATAATAACACTCGGTAACCTCAGGGATTTTCTTTAGTTCTGCTATAATGCGATTTGAATCCTGATCTTTTTCCAGTGTTATTCCGGTAAATGCGCCCCAGTCATAACCAATCTTTTTTTCGTCTAACACGGGTTTGATACCTGTTAAAATGCCTTGTTCAGTTAACCTCGATATCCTTTGATGTATCATTGTATTGGATACACCCAGGGCAGTCGCAATAGCTGAATACGCCATTCGGCCGTCCTTTTCAAGTTCTTTTAAAATTTGAATATCAAAATCGTCAATACCATTCATGTTTTTTGCAGTTTAATACAAATCCAAATATCGAACATTTTAAGTTAAATTCACTTTATAAGTGTAGCAAATAAGTTAAATAAAACTTTTTTAAGCCTAGTAATATGAAATTTTGCTAACTTCGCTTCGGCTGACAAGTATTCGACAATGGAGAATTTAATAGAAAAAAGCGCTAGTGAAATGTTAATCGCTAAGGAAGATAAGTATGGCGCGCACAATTATCATCCGTTACCAGTTGTATTAACCCGTGGAAAAGGCGTGTATGTATGGGATGTAGAGGAAATGAAATATTTCGATTTTCTTTCGGCTTATTCAGCTGTAAATCAAGGACACTGTCACCCTCGAATTATTGATGCCCTCAAAAACCAGGCAGAGCAACTCACGTTGACTTCAAGAGCTTTTTATAGCGATAAATTAGGTGACTTTGAAGAGTTTGTCTGTAACTTATTTGGTTATGATAAGGCCCTGATCATGAATTCAGGCGTTGAGGCTGTGGAAACAGCCATGAAGCTTTGTCGGAAATGGGCATACCAAATCAAAGGAATTCCAGCAAATCAGGCTAAAATTGTTTTTGCCGATGGGAATTTCCATGGCAGGACCATTTCAGTGATCTCAGCTTCTAACGATGAAAGTGCAAGAAAAGATTTTGGACCTTTCGTATCTGGAATAACACATGTTCCGTATAATGATGTAGATGCTTTTGAAACCTTATTGAAAACTGATCATAATATTGCAGGCTTTATTGTCGAACCGATACAGGGAGAAGCTGGTGTTGTTGTGCCCGATAGCGATTATCTAAAACGCATTAAAGCACTTTGTCAGGCCCACAACGTACTCTTCATTGCGGATGAAATCCAAACGGGAATTGCGCGTACCGGAAGTATGTTGGCTTCATATGATGTCAATACTGAGGAAAAAAGCGATCAACCTGATATTTTAATACTGGGGAAAGCCATCTCAGGAGGTGTGTTGCCTGTTTCGGCAGTTTTGGCCAATGACGAGATTATGCTGACCATCAAACCTGGCGAGCATGGGTCAACCTATGGCGGAAATCCATTGGCTTGTGCCGTGGCGAAGGAGGCTTTGCAGGTCGTGATTGATGAAAACTTAGCTGAAAATGCCCAGAAGCTTGGTGAACAATTCCGGTCTGGCCTTGAAGCCATTGCTGAAAAAACAGATTTAATTCAATTGGTGAGAGGAAAGGGGCTACTTAACGCAATCGTAATCAATAGTAGCGAAGAATCTGACATGGCCTGGGACATCTGCATGAAATTTAAAGAGAATGGTTTACTGGCCAAACCTACCCATGGCAATAAAATCCGCTTCGCTCCTCCGTTGGTTATTACAGCAGCACAAATTACCGAAAGTCTGGCCATCATCGAAAAATCTTTACTGGAGTTTGCTTAGAAATTTATGAAGAGACCGATCAGGCTCATAAAAAACAGATCCGATATTGGGGCAGGAACCCGGGGATCTGATATGGGCATAGATGCCATTGAAATTGCGGCCATCAACAAGGGGAGTGAATACTTTAACAATTTCCCTTTTGTAGATGTAGAAACACATAATGAAACGATCTATAACAAAGACCGGAATTCTTTTGCCAAAAGAATTGAGCATGTATTACAGCAATGCTCCCGTGTAGCCAAAACGGTTGAAAATACTTTACTGGATAACTACTTCCCTTTGGTGCTTTCAGGCGATCATTCCTCTGCTTTGGGTACTATTAGTGGCATCAAAACTGCATATCCTGATAAAACCCTTGGTGTAATCTGGATAGATGCACATGCGGATTTGCACTCGCCTTATACTTCTCCTTCGGGAAACATACATGGAATGCCGCTTGCCGCTGCCTTGGCTAACGATAATTTAAGTTGCCAGGTTAATCAGGTTGAGGGAGAGACTTTAGCTTTCTGGGATAAATTAAAAACAATCGGAACCACTGCATACAAACTAAAACCAGAACATTTAATCTATTTTGGAGTTCGAGACACGGAAGAAGCTGAAGATCTTCAAATCCAGAATTTAGGGATTAAAAACTATAAGGTAGAAGAAGTACGTTTCAGAGGATTAGAAATCTGTGTGCAGGAAGCGCTGGAAAAACTATCAGATTGTGATTTGATCTATGTTTCTTTTGATGTAGACAGTATGGATTGCGATCTGATCTCTCATGGAACCGGAACCCCCGTTTCAAAAGGATTTGACCAGCATGAAATTGTGGCTATTGTAAAAAGGATCATTGTCTCTCAAAAGGTGTTATGCTTTGAAGTGGTAGAAGTTAATCCATTGCTGGACAACAAAGGCAATCGAATGGCTGAGACGGCATTCGAAATATTGGAAGAGGTAACCATATCTATAAACTAACCGACTAGTATATTTCATTAACCGAGTCGTTATCTTCGATCCTTACCGATTAAATATGTATTTTTATGGCGCTCGGAATTATGAAAGACTACGGCAGCTATACAGATCAGCAATTGGTAACCTTATTAAAGGATAGAGACGATAGCGCTTTTACAGAAATCTATGAACGCTACTGGTCTGTATTATACATCCATGCAAGGCGTTTGCTGCACGACGATGATTTAGCGCAAGATACTGTGCATGATGTGTTTGCCACGTTATGGAAGAAAGCAGCTGACCTTCAGCTAACAACCAGTTTAAATTCTTATTTGTATAGAACCGTAAAGAATGCGATCCTGAATGACATCCGTCATGAGCGTGTAGCGGCCAACTACCTCGCTGATCTAAAGCGGTTTTACCAGGAGGGAGCAACTTCCACGGATGAATTGGTACATTTAAAAGAATTGCAGGCGCTGATTGAGCAGGAAATTCAAAATCTTCCTGAAGAAATGAGAAAAGTTTTCGAAATGAGCCGGAAGCGACATTTGAGCAACGCTGAAATCGCGCTCGAACTCAATAAATCTGAGCTGACTGTCAAAAATCAGATTAAAAGGGCGAAAGATATCCTGCGGGACCGGCTAGATCTACCGTCATTGTTGATCTTATTATTGTTAAAGCCCTGATCCTCCTCAATTACTTTGTTTTCCAGCGTAGATTATTAGCTCCTGGTTCAATTTTTATTATTTTTTTAAATATTTTTTGATGATGGCTAGTCATTCCAGGTTAGCAAAGTGTCTTACCAATATATCCTGGAAAAAAAAACTTGTAAAATGGAGCATGAAGACATCAAAAATTTAATCGCTAAATATCAGGATGGAACCGCGAGTCAGGAGGAAAGACTGGTTGTCGACGAATGGTATAATTTCATTACGAAAAAAGAGGCCAGCAAACCCGTCGATTTTGATGTGATTTCAGCGAAGGATGCGATATGGTCCCGTTTATCTCTGGATATTCAGGAGCCGAAAAAGAATAAATCATTATATCTGTATGTTGCCGGGTTAGCTGCAGCAATTGCGCTTATTCTTTCGGGTGTTTACTTTTTCTACACTGCAACGCCCCCTGCAGATAAACCCATGGTTAAAAATGAGCAACGAAATGATGTTGGACCAGGGAAATTTGGTGCTACACTGACACTGGCTAATGGCAGGAAGATCAGGTTGGCTGACGTGTCAAAGGGCGAACTGGCGAAGGAAGCCGGTATCTCTATTTCTAAAACCGCCGATGGCCAGCTGGTTTATTCAGTTGAAAAATCGGTTTCTGCTGAAAATGCGGTCAACACTATTGCTACCGCCAATGGTGAAATCTATGAAATCCACTTACCTGATGGTACATTGATCCATTTAAATGCGGCTTCGAGCCTGACTTACAAAACCTCTTTAATTGAAAATGGAAAACGTGTGGTTAGCTTGAAGGGTGAAGGGTATTTTGAAGTCGCTAAAGACAGGCAGCATCCTTTTATTGTAAAAACGGATAAACAAGAAGTCGAAGTACTCGGTACACATTTTAACATCAGCAGTTATGCCGATGATGAGGTAGAAAAAACGACACTTCTGGAAGGAAGTATCAGACTACGTACTGCGGGTATTTCCAGGATTTTGAAACCTGGTCAGCAGGGTAAACTCAGAAACGGAAAACTGACTGTTATTGAAACCGATACAGACCTGGTTGTGGCCTGGAAAAACAATGAGTTTATGTTTGAAAGTGAGCGCATTGAAGACTTGATGAAGATGGTGGAACGCTGGTATAATGTTGAAGTGATTTATGTGGGTGAGAAAACCACAGAGCGGTTCAGTGGCGGTGTGTCAAGATTTGATAATATATCTAAAGTGCTCAACATTGTGGAGGCGACGGGTGCCAGCCATTTTACTGTAAAAGGAAGAAAAATCTACGTCTCTAAGTAATAACCTAAACTAACAGAGTATTAACCTTTAATTTGAAAGCATGAAAAGAAGATTACCATAAGCGCATCGTGAAAAAGAAACCAGAAATGCCTTTAGCACCCCTGGTTTCAGTCTGGCACATTTAATTTTTAAAAATCAACGTTAACCGCAGATCCCTGGATCCTGGAAAGAAAAGGAGTCTGCTCAACCAAACCTAAACACTAATGTATCAAAATTCACGGAAATTTGGTATGCCTAAACGGCTATACCATAAAATATTGCTGACTATGCGTTTAACCATCGTGATATTAATAGCATGTCTTATGCAGGTTAGTGCCTCGAGCCTTGCACAAAGAGTAACCTTATCTAAATCAAATACGCCTTTAAAGGCTATTTTTAAGGAGTTAAAGGCACAAACAGGTTATAATTTCTTTTATACCGACAATTTATTAGACAATGTCGGGCCTGTAAGTATCAACGTGAGAAATTCAGACCTGGCCGATGTACTGGAATTGATTTTTAGCGGGCAGCAACTGGACTATTTAATCCGGGATAAGACGGTTATCGTCAAAGCAGCCACAGTGACAAGACAGAATATCATTTCAGGTTTTGTGGGTGACAAAAAGGACCGCAAGGCACTTCCAATGGTCACAGTTGCCATTAAGGGAACAAAATCATCCGTGCAGACAGACCAGAACGGAAAATTTACGATCAGTGTACCCAGTGGTGCCAAAGCGTTGGAATTTCGTTATTTAGGCTACAAGACCATAGAAATTCCGATTACTGTAAATGCCGATTACACCATCTATATGGAGGAAGATCAGAGAGTACTGAACGAAACGGTCATAACAGGTATATTTGACCGGAAGTCCGGTAGTTTTTCGGGGGCAGCAAGAACGCTGACCGGTGTTGAGCTGAAAAAAGTAAGCTCCAATAATGTTTTTGCAGCCGTAGCGGCACTAGACCCTGCATTTCGCATTGTACCAAATAATGTTGCAGGTGGTAATATCAACCAGTTGCCTGAAATTCAGATGCGTGGGCAGAATTCATTCCCTAATCTTACCGGACAGCTTTCAGGGAACCCCAATGCACCGCTTTTTATCTTAGATGGTTTTGAGGTGAGCCTGCAAAGAATAGTGGATCTGGATATGAACTTAATCAGTAGCATTACCTTGTTAAAAGATGCGTCGGCCACCGCTATTTACGGTTCCAGAGGTGCCAATGGAATTATGGTAGTGACCACAGTGGTGCCACAAGCTGGTAAAATTCAGGTGACCTTTAACAATGACTTCAGGTTTACCACACCCGATTTGTCGGTGTATAACCTGTTGGATGCCAAAGATAAACTTAATTTTGAGCAACGCGCCGGCGTTTATGCCGGTGGCAGTAACCAGCAGCAAAACAAATTGGATGTCCTGTATAACGAACGGTACAAAGCGATGGTTAGTGGCGTGAACACCGACTGGCTGGCCTTACCTGTACAGAACGGCTACAGTAACAGAAGTTCGCTATACCTGCAGGGTGGAGATGAAACCATCCGTTACGGCCTCCAGTTTTCAGGTGATATGGCCTCAGGCGTCATGAAAGGGCAGACGAGAAATAATTATTCGGGACAGTTTGACCTGAACTATGTAGTTAAAAAATTCCAGTTCAGCAATTCCATCCGTATTTTCCAGAATAAGGCGAATGAATCTCCATATGGTAATTTTAGTGAATACGTAACGATGAACCCTTACTGGGCCCCTTATGATGAAAACGGAAAAGCAAAAAAAATGCTGGAAGATTATCGCATAGACAATACGGTATATAGCCAGACCAGTCCGGTATACGATGCGACTTTAAATTCTGTGAACAGCAGTAAATATTTTGGTTTATCTAACAACCTAACGGTCAGATATACAGCTTCGTCTGCATTTTACCTCGAAAGCAGACTGAGTCTCAATAAGCAAAACTCGGCCGCAGATCAGTTCTATTCTGCCGAAGACAGCCGCTTTTCAGAAATTACTGACCTCAACAGGAAAGGGAGCTATACGGTCAGGAATGAAAATACAGGAAGTTACCAAAGTCTGACCACCGCAAACCTGAATCTGAGTTACGGCCCCCATCAGATCTTTTCAAATATAGGTTTCGATATCAGGAACAGTAATTCTGAGTATTATAGCATCACCGCTGAAGGATTCCCATACGATCGCCTGGATAACCTGCTCTTTGCCACACAATACCAGGCCAACGGCCGTCCAACAGGTGATGAGAGTACGGTACGTAGTTTGGGCCTGATTTATAGTGGCAGCTACACTTACGACAACCGTTTTCTTGCTGATGTATCCTTCCGTCGTGACGGCTCTTCCCAGTACGGCTCTAAAAAGCGGTTTGGCACCTTTTGGTCAACAGGTATTGGCTGGAACATCCACAATGAAAAATTCTTTAGAAAGGGCGACGTAGTCAACCGCCTGAAAATACGGGCCAGTTATGGCCCTACAGGCTCACAAAACCTACCTGCCTATGCTTCACAATTCAGGTATAACTTTGGTACCAGTACCAGTTATTACGGTGAACTGGGCTCAACACTGATCGGACTGGGGAACGAAAAACTGAGCTGGCAAAACGTTTATAAAGGCAATATCGGCGCAGATGTAGTCCTGTTCAAAGAGAAACTGGATTTGCGCGTTGACTTTTATCGGGAAAACACCAGGAATGCCCTCACTACCATCTCCCTGGCCCCCTCAACGGGCTTTACCAGCTATTCTGAAAACCTCGGACAACTCCAGAATACAGGCTTCGAGTTCTCAATGCGCTACAAGATCCTTGAAAATGCGGCCAACGGCCTGCTCTGGTCGGTAAATGTAAATGGTTCCACCAATAAAAATATCCTTAAAGAGATCTCTAACAAACTGAAAGCCTCCAATGACATCGCAAACAATGCAAACACCGATCAGGTGGTGCCTAATGTGTTGTTTCAGGAAGGCGAGTCGCTCAATACCATCTATGTCGTGCGCTCATTAGGGGTCGATCCGGCAACAGGATCGGAATTATATCTGACAAAAAACGGGGAGAAAACCTTTACCTGGAATGCCGTGGATAAAGTCGCTTTTGGAATTGCTCAGCCAAAATGGAACGGAAACTTTGGTTCTAACTTTATGTATAAAGGCTTTGACCTGAACCTCATCTTTAATTATCAGTTTGGTGGGCAGCTGTATAACCAGACGCTGATTGACCGTGTTGAATCTGTAGATCCTGCTTTCAACGTAGACCGCCGCGCTTTCGACCTGGGCTGGTCGGGCCCTGGCGATGTGAGCCGTTATACCCGCATTGGTACCTCAACAGCTGACACCCGATTAACCTCAAGGTTTGTACAGGATGACAACAACCTGACTTTAAGCTCCGCTTCCATCGGCTACAATTTTTTCAGAAGGGCTTTTCTTAAAAAAATAGGCATGCGGAGTATGCAGGTCACTGCGATTACAAATGATCTTTTCAGGATCAGCAGTATCCAGATCGAACGGGGAACAAGCAATCCTTTCGCCCGGACTTATTCATTGTCTTTAAGAGTTGGTTTTTAAAAAAATAGAATTATGAATACTAAAATATTGATCACATTATTTTTGATTTCATCAGTGATGCTGACTTCCTGTAAAAAATTCTTGGATGTGAACCCCAAATCAAGTCTTTCTGAAGAGCAGCTTTTTGATTCAGAAATAGGGTTTCAGCAGGCGCTGACAGGCGTTTATTCGCAGATGGCTACCCGTAGCTTATACGGTGACAACCTTTCTATGGGGTTTGTAAGTGCTTTGGCGCAAAATTATGCGGTTTCCGGTACGGGAGCTCCATTTGTACAGACCAGAGCACTAAACTACACGTCGGCGGAAGTGATGGGGTATACCAGCGCGATATGGAATACCAGCTATTCTGCCATCGCAGGTTTAAACAAGGTACTGGAAAATACCCTGGAGAAAAGAAATGTGCTTTCTGACCAGAACTATGCAATGATCCGCGGAGAAGCGCTGGGATTGCGGGCTTATCTGCATTTTGAGCTCCTGCGGATGTTTGGACCTGAATTCACTGCGGGGGCAGCTGAAAAAGCCATCCCTTATAAAACTGCCGTAGACGAGTTTGCCGTAGTGCCTTCAACTACAGAAGAAGTGATCAGGTTAGTCCTTGCCGACCTGACTGAAGCAGCAACACTGTTAAAGGAAAGGGATCCTATCGTTGTTAATAAGGTGAGCAGACGGTCAAAAATGAATTATTATGCGGTTAAGGCACTCGAAGCGAGAGTCCGCTTGTACTCAGGCGATAAAGCTGGTGCTCTTCTTGCTGCACAGGTAGTAACCAGTTCAGGTAAATTTCCTTTTGTAACCAGTGCCGCTGCCTCTGCCGCCGCAGGCTCGCGCGACCGCCTATACCTTAATGAAGAGGTCTTCATGGTCCGTGTGCGGGACATCAGTACCTGGGCTGATCCAGGTTATTTTAAGTTTAATGGTAGCGCAAATTTCAAGCTCACGCGTTCCACGGCCAACTTCAATACCTTATATGAAACCGCTGCAGGTGGAGGAACGGATTTCAGGTACCTATACCGCATTGAGCAGGACCAGACTTCACCATTTCCTTCTAAATTCTGGCAAACGTACCAGTTCAATACCCTGGATACCAACCGCCTTGACCAGCACGTGCCATTGATCAGATTGTCTGAAATGTATTACATCATGGCAGAAGCAGCGTCAGTTACGTCGGATGGTGTAGGTTACCTCAATACAGTAAGGCAGAACAGGGCACTCGCTCCGCTTGCGACCACCATTACACCGGCTTTATTAAACACGGAAATCACTAAAGAATATCAGAAGGAGTTCTATGCAGAGGGTCAGCTGTTTTATTATTACAAGCGGAAAAAAATTGTCCGCATGCAATTTATGACCGCCGACATTCCACTCAGCAAATATCAGCTGCCAGTGCCGGACAGTGAGAAAGAATATAATCCAAATTATTAACGATAAACCTGATAAACATGAAATATCTGTTATTTTTTAGCCTATTGTGCCTTACACTGGCCTGTAAAAAACAGGATGTGGCTACTTATAGTGGTGAAGATGGCATTACCTTTTACAGAGGTCAATATGAAACTGATAGCCTGAGCTATTCCTTTGCTTTTTCCATTACACCGAAACAAAAAGATACCATTTTTCTTAAAATGCGTGTGCAGGGCCCGGCAGTGGGTTATGCCAGGACCGTTGCTGTCAAAGCTGTCGGTGGCACTACCGCCAGGGAAGGTATAGATTACCAGTTGTCTGAAGCGAAGCTTCCAGCGGGTGCTTTAATCTTAATGTATCCCGTGGTATTGCTCAATTCGCCCGGTATGCTGACCAACACTTATAGGCTTGTTGTGGAGGTAGCACCGAATAAAGATTTCGCGACCGGTGCCTTTGGTTCCGACATTACAGGCGAGACCGTTGCTTTAAAATCGATAAAAATCGATGTGAGCAACCGGATCGTACAACCTACGTACTGGACTTCTGTACAAGGCAGCTTTGGCCCCTTCAGTGTCGCTAAATTTAAGTTCATGATCCAAGTAACCGGTCTTACCGATTTCTCAGATGAAGCCATTGGCGTTGATGGCTATTACAACCTCCCTGTTAAACTGAGTAACGCGCTTGCAGCCTACGAAGCCGTCAACGGACCACTCATTGACGAGAACGGAAACCGTGTAACCTTCTAATTTTTTATTAAACTTTTAAGCTCATGCACAAACATATTTTCATAAAAAGCCTGTTCATCAGTATGGTGATGCTGGTGATGGCTTGTCAGAAAGACGAGCAGTCTTTTGTATACGAAAAACAAAATGAGGTAACGATCTCGACCAGTGCCACTGCCTTTACAGTGACACAACTGGATACTTTAAAGGTTTCGCCCACGCTGACTGAGTCTTTACCTTCCGGTGAAGGGTTCGCCTACGAATGGAAGATGTACCTGGTAGGCGGTACCGACACAGCGAAAATCTTATCTACAGAGAAAGACCTGAAGGCTAAAATTAACGTACCTCCCGGTAGTTATTCACTTCGTTATAAGGTGGCTAGTAAAAAAACAGGTGTTGCCTCGTTCAACCTATACCGCGTTACGGTAAACGGCGCATTTTACCAGGGTTGGCTGGTCTCTAACAACAAAGATGGCAAAGCAAGGATGTCCTTCATCCGTACCGATGATGTGGTTTTTGCCGCACCCGCAGAATCGGCGAACAATACCAGCTATCCGGGACGGGCTATCGCTGCATACAGCGGAATCGACCGGAATATTGCGCTGGTTCTGTTTTTTACCGATCAAGGTGTGTACAGGTTCAATGCAAATGATTTTACACAAAATGGCAATACCGCATCTCTTTTTCCTGAAGGAAAGCAGTTTAGTACTTTGCCGGTTTATGGATTGAACAAGCTGGTAACAGACCAATATATTGTGAGTGAGGGCGGCCTTTATGCAGGTTTAGGTCCGTCTTTTTTTCCGGGAGAGGTTTTAAAGCCTTATTCTGATCGGTTTACAGGAGATTATTCCTTGTTTCCGGCGATCATTTCCAGTACGCAAACCTCCAGTTATTTTTACGATAATAAACACCAGCGTTTTATGCAGGCTGCTTACCTGGACCGCGCCATTGTACCTGCAACAGGAAGCAGTACCGCAAGCTTTGATTTAGGCAATGTGGGCAAGACAATGATCGCATGCGATTATGGGGTAAGGGGTTCGTCTAATGATGAGTTTTATTTTGTGATGCAAAATAATGCCGGAGTGCGTTACTTGTTGTCCATAAATGGAACTGTGCCGGGCTTAAATCAGCTCATCGGCAACAGTCCTGACATTGCCACGGCTACAAAATTTGCCACTTCTAGTGTGGTCAAACATCTGTACTATGCATCCGGTGAGAAAATTTATCTATACGATATCTTAGCCAACTCATCGCGTCTGGTGTATACTTTTCCTGCCGACACAAAGATTGCGGACCTCAAAATGCTCCGTGCCACCAGCAAACGTCTGGTGGTAGCTGTAAACAAGGGCACAGCGGGTGAAGTCTATTATTTTGACCTCGACAATCTGGGGAATGCTGTGGGCAATACCTATGTTAAGAAATTCGAAGGCTTTGGGGAAATTGTACATCTGGGGTACAGAAATTAATACACATTAAATTTTAAAATTATGAAAAAAATACTATTATCTGCCTTATATCTGTTTATTGGAGTTGCCGCTTATAGTCAGCAACCGGGTAGTGAATCAAGTCAGGACACGCTGAAGATCAGTGCCGATCTGCTGAAAAAAATAGAGGCTGAACCTGATTTAAGAAAGATGGAGGAACTGTATAAAGAGGCTGCGAAAAAATATGATGAACGGGATTTCGGCCTGTTGGTTTTTGACATGACGATTAAATTTGCCAGGGCTGGTGATACGAAAAAAATGATGGAATACTACAATAAAGTTGACTCGTTTAATCGTAAGGCAGCTTATGCGATTGCTGTTCAGTCGCTGGCTGGTGCTAATCCTAAAGATGCCGAACCTTTGCTTAAAGAAATGACGGTTTCACAGAAACCTAAACCAAAGGTCAATGGTACTGTTAAGCCTGTCTTTTCCCGCAATTATCAAACTACATGTGCTATATATACCCAAACCTTGCTGAAAAATGGAAAAGACAAAGAGGCTTATGATTACATTTCCGGTTTGATCGGTGAGCAAGGAATGGAGAACCCGATTTTAAATGAAGCGTATATTCAGGTCCTGCTTCAGACCCGCCGCTACGCTGAGGCTTTGCCTGTAATGGAGAAGGAAGTCGTTGCAATGACGGTTTCACCGGAAACAAAGGCTAAATTTAAGGACGTTTTTTTAAAAGTAAATGGTGCCAACGCTGATTTTAGCGCCTATGAAAACAAACTGATTCAGGGGATGGAGACAAGTCTGGCTGCGAAAGTAGCCAAAAAGGCAGTGAAAGTATCTGCAACAGATTTTGTCTTGACGGATCTATCGGGTCATAAAGTAGCCTTAAAAGACCTTCGGGGTAAAGTTGTGGTGCTGGATTTCTGGGCCACCTGGTGCGGTCCCTGCAAGGCCTCTTTCCCGGGCATGCAAAAGGCCGTTAACAAGTATAAAAATGATCCTAACGTAAAGTTCTATTTCGTACATACTATGGATAAAGCTGCTGATCCGACAGCGGATGCCCGGAAATACATAAAAGAAAATAATTATAGTTTCGATGTGCTGATGGATTTCAGAAACAAAGAAACCCTGAGCTCAGCTGTGGCCAAAAGTTTTGGCATTAAAGCCATCCCTACCAAGATCATCATTGATGCTGACGGCTTTGTCAGATTTAATACGGTAGGTGCGCATCCAGATGCGGATACCGCGGTCATGGAACTTTCCGCGATGATAGAATTTTCAAAGAAGCCCGTTCTGCCGAAATCATAACAGTAATAACGTAGTGATATGAAAAGAAATAGCTTAAACATAATTGCAATAGCAATCGGGCTGACGTTCTCCGGCCAAGCTTTCGCACAATCCTTACCTGCTGATACGAGTTTTACCGGGTTGTTTAATTCAGTAAAGTCGGAGGTCGACGCTTCGAGAATGGAGTTGATGGTCAACGAAATGATCAAAAAATCAACAGGCGAGCACGACCAGATGCTGATCGATGCGAGTGCGCAGAACACGGCAGTTGCTTTCGCTGAAGCAGGAAATATCGCCAAAGCAAAATATTGGGTAACTAAAGTCCAGACTGCTGATTGGAAAGTCGCTACACTTTCCAATGTGGTCAGGACCTTAATCGATGCAGGTAAATTGAGCGAGGCCGAAAGTCTGATTGGGGAGGAAGACAAACAGCAGTTTGGATTCTTATTTGGTACCATTCGTTTTAAGCAGGGGAAATATAAAGACGCCTTGCCTTACCTGAGGCCTGTAGAAGGGATTAGAAATGGCAATCCGGAATTATATGCTATTGCATTGAGTCGTACAGACGACATAGATCAGGCATTTGCTGAAATAAACAAAATAATGGGCAAATCCGGACATTTCGGAGCTGATTTTCAGAAAGAAGCAAAAGCCGTTTATGTCAAAAAATATGGCAATGACAGTGGCTTTAAGGCTAAGCTAGATTCTGTTTCTGCCGCCGAGTCTAAAAAGATGTTGGCCAAAGTGGAAAAGATGAAAGTAAATGAACCAGCCCCGGGTTTCGAGGTTACGGATTTCAATGGTAAAACGGTGTCTTTAAAAAGCCTGAAAGGCAAAACCATATTCATAGATTTTTGGGCAACCTGGTGTGTGCCTTGCGTGGCTTCTTTCCCGGGCATGCAAAAGGCGGTGGACTATTATAAAAATGACAAGTCAGTCGTATTTATGTTCGTCCATACCGCCGAAAAAAATGCCAATGCTACAGAAGAAGCTAAGAAGATGATTACCGCTAAAAAACACAATTTTGACGTGTATATGGACTTAAAAGACAAAACCACTGGTAAAAATCCCATGCTGTCGGCTTTTCAAGTCAGGGGGTTGCCAACAAAGCTGGTCATTGATAAGGATGGGATCATTAGGTTCAGGACTGCGGGATTCATTGGCTTGGACGAAGCAATACCTGAAATCAGCACAATGATTGAGTTGGCAAAAAAGCCTGTTAATAACAACTAAATAAACACTACTTAAATTAAATGATAAGACGGCCGGCCTAACACTGGCCGTTTTTAAAATAAAAATATGTGCAAGAATTCCTATAAATTTTTATTAAAACTAACACTTAGTTATACAATCCTGCTATGGTCGGCCAGTTCAGAGATCAAAGCACAAACTGCACCTGCACAGATTTTAAGTGATACCAGAACATTTGAGGTATCAGCCTGCAATCCCTTTAAAAAGAGTATGGTGACTGTATGGATGGAAAAAAGGCCGGAACGAAAAGATAATGATGAAAATGCTGCGGATATGCGAGTGGCTTACAAGTCCTCTGCTGATAACGGAAATAGTTGGACGGAAAAAGGGATTGTAGATTTGCCGGGTACATTTGCTACGGGGAATCCTTTTATTGCAAACAATGAAAAAGGTGCTACTTATCTGGTTTGTATGCACATCGGAAAAGACTTTTACTCCGGGAACATATCTTTGTATGAATTTGATTTCGGGAAAAAGAAGTTTGAGTTAAAATCCGTTCCGATTAAAAGTGATGATAATCTGCTGGATAAACCTTCTTTTGCAACCTCTGGAGATGAAATTCACCTGGTGTATGTTGCCTATCCAAAAAGGATGAAGAATGCTGTGAAATACCAGATGTCTAAAGATAAAGGGAAAACCTGGACAAAAGCAGTCGATGTATTTGGCGGCAATATAGGCGGGCATTTAGGGCCTTCGATTGCAATCTCAAAAAACAAGCAGGTCATAATTTCTATCGGAGCATACGGGCAAAAGGACATTTTGATTACCAGAAAGGTCCATTCCGATAGCGTTGCTTTTGAGAAGCCTACCATTGTAAGTCCGATTTCGACGAAACAAGGGGCTGCAATGACTGAATTAACAGCTTATAAAAATGGATTGATCCTGACCTGGCAAAACCCACATCAGAGAAGTGAAACCTATTTGTCGTATAGTAAAGATGATGGCATCAGCTGGGCCAAACCAATTATGCTAACGTCGTTTGGAAACCTGGCCTCGGCGACTTTCGATGAAAAAGGAAATATTCATTGCATCTACTCAGACTTTGCAAACCAGCATTTCTTTGTGGGATACAAGATGTTAGATACCAGGTACCATTTACTTAAAGAAGAAAATTTATTAAAACCAACAGCATTAACTACGTTTAATGAATACTTAGGGGCCTATCAAAAATTGGTAATTCAAGATAAGCAACTTTTTGCGTTCTGGATCGATTACAAAGATAACAGTACTTTAAAGTTTACAAAATGGAAGATTAGGACGTAATAGATGCGTAGCGCTCGTTTTACCCTCAAAAAATTGGGTGAAAATGTCGTACCTTAGCGTATGCATTACAACGGACCGGACGACGATAGATCTTTACTAGCTTCAGTATCGGCTGGAGATCAGTTGGCCTTTCGTAGTTTGTTTGATGCCTATAGAAATAAGGTTTTTACCTATGCAGTTCGCTACCTTAAATCCAGAGAGCAGGCCGAGGAAATCGTACAGAATGTATTCCTTAAGCTTTGGCTTAAACGGGAAGGCTTAACAGAGATTGTCAACTTTGGTGGGTATTTGCGTACCATAACCAATAACGCTACCCTTGATGCCTTAAAAAAGAGAGCTTCGGAATACCGACACCAAAACGAAAGTTTGCAGGAATGGTCCGACCTCGACAATACCACTGAAGATGCTATTTTTTCTAAAGATGCCAAGAGTTATATCAGCCTGGCTCTCGAAAAATTACCCAAACAGCAACGGTTGGTTTACCAGATGTGCCAAATCGATGGATTAAAACAAAAGGAAGTGGCCGAAAAGCTCAATATTTCACCTTTAACCGTTAAGGTTCATTTACGGGAGGCCACAAAAGGCCTAAAAGCATTGCTTAAAAACGGGGAGTCCATACCGCTGATTGCCTTTCTTTTTCTGGGAATGTTAAGATAAATAAACATTATTTTAATTTTTCTTTAACACAACTACTCCTTTTTTGTTTTTCAATCGTCAGCTCTATAAAGCTGCTTCCGGGCGCTAGCTTAAAATACCCCTATGGAAAACGAAAGACTCCAATACCTTGTAAAAAAATATGCCAGTAATGGGATTACTGGTAATGAGGAAGCTGAATTGATGGAGTTTATCCACTTTGGTAAAGACCTGGAATATCTTCGCGAGCTGATGGTGCAGATTTGGGACGATAAGCAACCTCAGTTTGAAATGGACGAGGCCAATGCAGATCAGATTTTTGAAAAGGTAGTTGGCGGTGCAAGATCGGCTTCAATCAGACGTTTTTCGTGGATAGGATGGGCTGCGGTATTGTTACTGTTTTGCTCTGCAGCAGTTTTCTTTTTCTACGAGAAAGAACCAAAGGCTCCACAAAGCTTACAACAGGTAGCAACGATAAAGATTTTTTCCGGAACAGCTCATAAGAAAGTAAAATTTCCTGATGGAAGTTCGGTAATACTGAACGATCATAGTTCTATAACTTATACTAGAGATTTTTCAGAAAAAAGCCGGGAGGTTGTATTGACAGGAGAAGGGTATTTTGATATTAAACACGATGCTAAGCGGACTTTTATTGTGCATTCGGGCAAGGTAAAAACTACAGTTTTAGGTACGGCCTTTAATGTCAAGGCGTTGGTTGGTAAACCTGTGGTTGTAACCGTAACGCGTGGAAAAGTAAGTGTTGAGGACGAAGGCAAGCTCTTAGCTGTGCTTATACCAAACCAGCAGGTGACCCTAAGTGGCGCAGATAGAAAGAAAATAGAACCATTAAAAGTTAAAGCAGAAGAATCAATCGCCTGGCAAAAAAACGACCTGTTTTTTGAAGATGCAACTATGGAGGAGGCAGCAGATCTGCTTTCGCAAAGATTTAATATTAAAATTTCATTTAACAACAACGCCGGTAAAAACTGCCGATTCACCGCTACCTTTTTAAAGGCACAAGACTTAGAAGAGATCATTAAAGTAATTACCGCTTTTAACGGGGCAACTTATACTACCAAACCCGGGCAAATCATCATCTCGGGTAATAACTGCGAAAATAATCAACAATAATACCTAAACCATTAACCAGAACACAATGAGAAAAAACTACCAGTTACGTATTTGAGCAAAAGAAACTCCCTGTGGCTAAACAGGGAGTCAGAAAAGAGTTTGCTTAAGTTGCCACTAAAGCAAGCTGTTTAAACAAATTTTTTGGGAATCATTTAAACATTTAAAATTATGAAATTTTCTGCAAAGTCAGCGGGGTATACGACTATTGTATTTCCTGGGCTATACAGCATTGTAAGGAAAACATTAATCTATAAGATTATGCGTTTAAGCTTATTTACAGCTATTTTGACAATCGCAAGTACTCAATTGATGCTTGCATCTCGCACCAGCGGACAATCAATGTCCCAGGTTGAGGTAAATATTGAACTGAAAAAAGAGTCAGCAGTTGCCGTGCTTAAAAAGATTGAAAGCCAAACAAATTTCAGATTTGTTTATCGAAACGATCAGATTAAGGAATTAAAGGAATTGGAGCTTCCATTAAAAAAGCGATCGGTTGAAGAATTGCTGCGTTTGGTATTCAACGACCAGCGTTTCAGAGTTACACAGTTAAACAATAACAATATTCAGATCTTGTCTATTCCAAAATCTGCAAGCCTGGCTGCTGTAAGGATTAGCGGAATTGTTCTGGATGAATTTGGGAGCCCTTTGCCTGGGGTATCTGTGATGATAAAAGGCAATAGATCTGTTAGTACGGCTACAGATCAAAATGGGCATTTTGGAATAGATATACCTGAAAAAGGTGTACGGGTTTTGCTTTTCAGTTATATGGGTTACCAGACGCAGGAAGTTGAGTTGGGCACTGAAACTTCGGTGTCGGTACGTATGAAGCCATCATCCGGGAGCTTAAATGAGGTTGTAGTTATTGGTTACGGTACTTCCACAAGGAAAGATCTCACTGGATCAGTCGCGAGGGTTGATGCGAAAATCATTCAGGAACAACCAGTGGGTAATGTGATCAATGCCTTGCAAGGTAGGATGGCAGGAGTTGAGGTATCGCAATCTAGCGGATTGCCAGGTTCGGGAACCTCTATTAAAATAAGAGGACAATATTCTATTCAAAGTGGTGTTGAGCCACTCTACGTGATAGATGGCGTTCCGTTTAATTTTAGTTTAAACGTTTTCCAGACTGGAGCAAATGGCACGGTTAACCCACTTAATAGTTTAAACCCATCGGATGTTGAGAGTATCGATGTACTTAAGGATGGCGATGCGACGGCAATCTATGGTGCAAGAGGTGGTAATGGTGTAATTTTAATCACAACTAAAAAAGGGAAAGCCGGAAAAACTAAATTGGATGTCAATTTAAGTTCCGGAATCGGTAAAGTCGGACGTAAGATTGACATGCTGAGTGGTGAACAGTATCTGGCTCTGCGTAAAGAAGCTTTTGCCAATGATAAGGTTACGCCAACAATAGTAAATGCTCCTGATTTAACTTCCTGGAGTCAGACAAGTTTCAGAGACTGGCAAGATGATCTCATAGGTGGTACTGCGCACTATACCGACGCTCAGGCAACCCTAAGTGGCGGAAATGAGGATACGCGCTTTGCTTTCAGTCCTGGTTACCATCACGAAGGGACTGTGTTTCCAGGAAGCTCTGCTGAAGACCGGATTTCGGCGAGATTAAATGTGGACCATAATTCAAGAGACAAAAGGTTCGCTGCATTGGTTTCTGTAGCCTATTCCTACGACAAAAATAATTTGCCTATAAGAGACCTGAGCAGCTATTACAATCTTGCTCCAAACTATGATCCGTATACTGCTACGGGGGCATTTAATTTTGTTAGTGCTTATCAGTATAATCCCTATGCACTCCTTGCTCAGAAATACAAAGGCACAACAGCGAATCTTATTGGTAATATGAGCCTTAGGTATACCATTCTTTCTGGCTTAAGCTTAAAAGCAAATTTAGGGTATACGACTTTAAATTTTGATCAGAACGGACAAACTCCGGGTTTAACAATTAACCCAGCTTTTAATACGGCAACCAGTAGTGCATTTTTTGCTGCTACAACAGCCAGATCCTACATTGTAGAACCACAGGTGGAGTATGTTAAAGAACTTGGAAAAGGTAAACTGACAGCTTTGGTTGGAACAACTTTTCAAAGTAATACCAGTACAACCAACACAGTGAACGGAGCTAATTACACTAACGATGCACTATTGGGGAGTATTGGCGCTGCAGGCACACTTTCTGGCAGTACAAGATACGACAATTACAATTTCAGTTCTATTTTTGGAAGAGTAACCTACAATTACCTCGGAAAGTATATTCTTAATGCGACGATGAGAAGGGATGGTTCATCCCGTTTTGGGTTGAATAACAGTTTCGGGAATTTTGGAGCGTTAGGAGCGGCATGGATATTTTCTGACGAGGCTTTCGTTAAAGACAATCTTCCTTTTTTAAGCTTCGGAAAATTACGGGGTAGTTATGGTATCACAGGTAATGACCAGATATCCAATTATCAAAACCTAGCGACTTACAATGCTGCTGGGTCATCAAGCGGTTATCAGGGAACTACAATTCAAAATCCTGCAAGGTTAGCCAATCCGGATATCAAATGGGAAAGTAACAGAAAAGCAGAACTAGCACTTGAACTGGGGCTTTTTAATAACAGGATACAGTTTAACGTAGCTGCATACAGAAATAGAGTAGGCAACCAGATTTTAAGTATTTCAACAGCCGGACAGGTCGGTTTTTCTAGTTACACGGGAAATTTTCCTGCTACTATACAGGCCCAGGGACTTGAATTTGAGTTGAATACAAAGAATATTGAAAGGGGTGATTTCAGATGGTCCACTGCTTTCAATTTTACGTTGAACAACTCAAAAATTGTCAAATTTGATAACCTGGCGAGTTTGAACTTCTATGCCAACTCATTTATCGTAGGTTATCCGGTACCTTTTAGTAGGCAATATATATTTAATGGGATAAATCCGGCCAACGGGGCGATTACTTATCAAACTGCAAATGCAAACGGCGTACCTACTTTTCTCGTTGATCAGCAGCCAACTCCAGTTGGAAGCCCTTATTATGGTGGATTGACTAATACTTTTTCCTATAAACGCTTTGACTTTGGTTTCTTTTTCCAATTCAAACATCAAATGGGCTATATCAATAGTGTAACCGGGTCTTTGGGTTCGTTAAACAATCAGAACAGTAGTACACTTGACCATTGGAGACAAGCAAACGATAATACCCAATTTGGCGCGCCAACAGCGAATTCGAGTAATCCGGCTTTTAATCTTTACAGCTTTACATATAACAGTTCTACAGCCTTTTTTGGTAATGCTTCATGGCTAAAGCTTAAGAATGTTAACCTGGCTTATACTTTTCCTAAAGATTGGATCTCGGCAGCAAAGCTTTCCAATTTAAGGGTGTATGCTCAGGGACAAAATCTCTTTTCAATTTCCAATCATAAAAATGTGCTTGATCCTGAAATGGGTGCCGGACAAGGAGGTGGCCCGGGAATGCCGGCACTACGTACAATTGTTGTTGGCCTAAATGCTTCTTTTTAACTTAAAAACTAAAAATCGACATGAAATTATTTCCTTCACATAAGATCTGCTTAGTTTTAACACTGGGCATGATCATGACCCTTTCTTCTTGTAAAAAATTTATTGAGGTGGATCCTCCAATCGATCAGGTTAGTTCAGATAAGGCCTTTCAGGATGATGCTACGGCTCTAAGTTCGGTGCTTGGCCTATATGCCAATACGAATTTAATCCCCGCCAATGGAAATCTTGAAAACTCTTTACTTGGTACCGTAACTGGCTTAGGCGGTATGGCCGCTGATGACATTTATCTGAGTTCGCTGGATTACCTGGATCAATTTAAAACAAATACAGTACTTCCAACCAGTAATTATGTCAATAATCCATGGAATAACGCCTATGCGGTTATTTTTGCTGCAAATTCGGCCATTGAAGGGCTAAATAGTACTACCGGGGTTTCTGCAGCAGTGAAACAGCAGCTCCTGGGCGAAAGCCATTTTATGCGTGCTTTCACCTATTTCTATCTCAGCAATTTGTTTGGCGATGTACCCATGGTTACGAGTACGGTAACCAGCGTGAATTTAACATTGCCTCGGGCCCCGCAAGCGGAGATTTATCAGATGATCATCAGCGATCTGAAAATTGCGCAAAACAACCTTTCTGATGCTTACCCTTCCGGGCAACGGGCAAGGGCCAATAAAGCCGTAGCAACTGCATTGCTGGCTAGAATTTATTTGTATACTAAAGATTATTCAAATGCGGAAATTCAGGCTACAACGGTTATAAACAACAACGCTTATAAAATGGAAAGCCTGGATAATGCTTTCCTGAATACGAGCAATGAAGTGATCTGGCAGCGTTTCACTTTTAATGGATATACCGTTTTTGGCAGAAATTTTGTCCCTTCAGGGGCCACGCCTAGTTATGTACTTTATCCCTCCCTTGTGGCTAGTTTTGAGCCAACTGATCAGCGTACAGGGAAATGGATGAAGCCACTTGCAGTAGGTGCTGTAACCTATTATTATCCTTTTAAATATAAGTTGCGTGATGCTACAGCAGGAAATGAATTTAACGTGTTGTTGCGTTTGGCAGAACAATACCTGATCCGGGCAGAAGCCAGAGCACAACTCAATAAGATCACCGGAACGGCTAGCGCTGCGGAAGATCTAAATGTGGTGAGAAACCGTGCCGGGCTTCTTGGGACTACGGCTACCACCCAGGGCTCCATGCTGCTTGCGATAGAGAACGAGCGAGCACATGAGCTATTTTCTGAATTGGGGCACCGATGGTTCGACCTAAAAAGAACAGGTAGGGCGGATGCGGTTCTTGGATCGCAAAAGCCAACCTGGACATCTACAGCTGTATTATTTCCTATACCAGCCACCCAAATTTTATACAATAAAAACCTTAGCCAAAACCTCGGATACCCGAAATAAGCTTATAATTTATTACTCACCCAGCATGTGTATCCCATATGGGATATACATGCTGCTTTTTAAGTATTAGACATGAAAAAACAAAAAGTAATATTCTTGTTGTGGAGCCTTTTCCTTGCGTTCGGCGCATCAGCTCAGGAAAAATCAGTAATACCAAAATCGATCGGAGAACCTGCTCCGCCACTCTATATTTCTAAATGGCTAAAAGGAGATAGCATTGCTGAATTTAAAAAAGGACAAGTGTATGTTGTAGAGTTTTGGGCCACCTGGTGCCTGCCTTGTATTGCAGGAATGCCTCATCTATCTGACCTGGCCCGGAAGTATAAAAAAGATGTAACGGTTATAGGGGTTAGTATTTTTGAGCGAGGGACTACGATGCCTGTAATAGAAAAGTTTGTTGCTGACAAGGGTGATAAAATGGACTATCATGTTGCTGCTGAAAAAGGAAAAATGATGGCTGAGCACTGGATGACGGCATATGCCGAGAGAGGAATCCCTTTTTCATTTGTAGTGGACAGGGAGGGTAGGATAGCTTGGTGCGGACCTCCAAAAAATCTAGACCAGGTGCTAGCTCAGGTAGTAAAAGGAAACTGGGACATACAGCTCGCAGCTAAAAAAAGAAAAGAATACCAAAGGTTGGCACCCATAGACGGGAACAATGTTGTTAATACATTGAATCCATACATGGGTAACCCAGGCAGACCAGCAGCTGCTTTGAAGAAGATAGACAGTATGTTGACTGTTGAGCCTGGATTGAAGTACTTCCCAAAAATGGGGCATTTTACATTTTATTCGTTAACTAAAACAGATCAGAAAAAAGCGGTGGAGTTTGCCCGGGAGTGGTTTGCAGCCAACGATTATCCGGGGTATTCGACCGTAACAGATGCAGTCTATAAAAAAGAAGGGCTGATCCCGGAACTGTATGTCCTTGCCGCAGAATGTTATCAAGCGCAATTGGACAATTATCCATGGAGTATGAATTTTCCTGAAACTTATAAAAATATGGCCGCTTTATATGAAAAGGCGGGAGATAAGGTTAAAGCCAAAGAAATGCTAAAGAAAGCTCAAGAAGCGCCAATTGTAAATAAACACTAAAAAATACCAGAATGAAAAGAGTATTGACAATCGGCTTACTGCTGTTTACCGTCCATTTAGCGATTGCACAGCAACGTAGGGCTAACCCTGCCCTGGATTCTTTAAAGAATGAGAAGGACCCTGGGGTATTAAAGCAGAAATTACAAAAACTGGAAAATGGTTCTGAAAAAGAGCTCCAGCTGTTGATACAATTTTATAATGACACTCCCGGGAAGGCAGATTCGCTTGTTCAATTAGCGGTAAAGCGTTTCCCGAAAGGTGAAATGGCATTTAATCAAGTTCAGAATGAACTTTTTACCACACAAAGCGGTGCTGAGCAGGAGATACTTTTCAAGAAGATGAAAGCGAAGTTCCCCGCAAATAATTTGGATTATGCATTTTATTCAGTGGCTTACGCTTACGCGAATGATAAAAACGTTGCGAAAGTTAGTGAATATGTAAACCAGATTAAAGATGTGCGCTTCCGTTCGGCTGCGGCCCGCCTTACCGCAGAGGCGGTGATGAAATACGACTTGCCTGCCGCAGAGCGGATCACAAGAAAGGAAATTGAAGCTCTAATGAAAGAGGGTGTTCCCCCAGAGCCAGCGGCTGGTAGTACGCCTTCGCCTGCTAATGAGGCTCGAGCCTCCTATTTTGCATTCCTTGATTTGTATAGCACAATTCTGTTAAAATCAGGCAAGTACCAGGAAGCACTTAAGTATTCGAAAGAAGCTTACCTGGGTTCATCCCGTAAAACAGATCAGCTGACAGGAAACTACGGTTTGGCCTTGAGCAAAAATGGACAACATCAGGAAGCACTACCGCTATTGGAAAAACAAATTGCCGAAGGAAAGGCTAATCAGGATTTAAAGCTCGCTTTTAAGGAAAGTTATGCTAAGGTAAATCCTGATAAAGATGCTGTAGCTTATTTGACTATTTTAGAACAGGGTATGAAATCTAAAATTGAAGCTGAAGTTGCCAAAATGTTGATTAACGAAGCTGCCCCTAACTTTACAGTTAAGGATGTGAATGGGAAAACTGTTTCGCTGGCCGATTTTAAAGGGAAGACCATCGTTCTCGATTTTTGGGCAACCTGGTGTGGGCCCTGCAAGAAATCTTTTCCGGCTATGCAGATGGCAGTAAATAAGTATAAAAATGACCCAAACGTAAAGTTTTTATTTATCCATACCTGGGAAAAGGTTCAGCAACCACTCACAGATGCTCAATCATATCTAAACAGCAACAATTATAAATTTGATCTTTACATGGATACAAAGGATGCGAAAACTGGTACCAATCCGGCAGTTACTGCCTTTGGGGTAAAAGGTATTCCTGCTAAGTTTGTAATTGATGGTAACGGGAAAATTCGTTTTAAAATGATGGGCTTTTCGGGAGGAGACAGTGCAGCGGTTGCAGAATTATCCTCAATGATTGATATTTCTAAAAAAGCTGTCTGACAACAATCCATTTTTTATACCAGGTTTGATAGTGTCCAGCTACTTATCGAAGGACAGCAATTACAGACAGACGGAACGTTAATCGTTAGTTTGACATTTTAATTAAAAGCCCTATATTGCTCTTAGTGGAGAGGGAACCATAATGGTATAAAACTAATTATTAATGATGATAAGATCAATTGCATTCTTGTTAATGTTATTTAACCTACCTGTATCGGCCCAAAATCAACCTGTTAAAGTTGAAGTACTCAAGCTGATCAAAAAGGCGAATAATTATTGGCAATCCAATCATCAACCCGAAGTCTGGGCATTCTGGGATGAGGCCGCTTATCACACAGGAAATATGGAAGCATTTAGCCTTACAGGCGATGAAAGCTATAGATTATATTCAGAGCGTTGGGCCGATTATAATCAATGGATGGGTGCTAAATCTGCCGATAAATCAGTCTGGAAGTATAAATACGGTGAAAAGGATGATTATGTGCTTTTTGGAGACTGGCAAATCTGTTTCCAGACTTACATTGATTTATATCATTTAAACCCGGGAAAACATAAAATAGCAAGGGCCCGAGAGGTAATGGAATACCAAATGAGCACCGCTGCAAACGATTACTGGTGGTGGGCTGATGGGTTGTATATGGTGATGCCGGTGATGACGAAGTTGTATGCTGTGACTGGAAACCGATTTTATCTGGAAAAACTACACGACTATTTTGAGTATGCAAACAGCATAATGTCTGATCAGAAAACAGGCCTGTACTACAGGGATGCCAAGTATGTATATCCTAAGCACAAAAGCGTAAATGGTAAAAAGGATTTCTGGGCAAGAGGCGACGGTTGGGTCTTTGCCGGTCTGGCAAAGGTATTAAAGGACTTGCCTCAGGATGATCCGCATCGTGAATTATATGTCTCGAAATACAAGAGATTGGCAAAGGCCATTTTGAAAAGTCAGCAACCTGAGGGGTATTGGACCAGAAGTATGTTGGATAAAGATCATGCGCCGGGAGCGGAAACCAGCGGTACAGCTTTTTTTACCTATGGTTTATTGTGGGGTATTAACAACGGATATTTGAAAGAAAAGATATATCTAAATTCAGCATTGAAAAGTTGGAAATATCTATCTGAAGTAGCCTTACAGCAGGATGGTCGTGTTGGCTATGTTCAGCCGATTGGGGAAAAAGCGATTCCAGGCCAGGTTGTCAATGCAAAATCCACCGCCAATTTTGGTGTAGGTGCCTTTTTATTGGCCGGTGCTGAATTGTACAGGTATTTGGATAAACAATAGTTGATAAATGAGAAATTATAAAGTAGTAATGGCCATTTTTTTGCTTTTGCAGATTGGTGGCCTCTCTTTTGGGCAAAAAAAATCGCGCGCTAAGAAAGCACCGGTGCTCAACGATCGGAAATACTGGCTTGGAGAAATGGACAAAATGGTTAGACCTGTGTTGAAAAACCTGGCGGCGGATAGTTTGAGAATCACCATGCCCAAAGTGACATCTATTCATGTGGACAATAAAGCCCACCGTATAGAAGTGCAGTATCTGGAAATTTTAGGTAGGGTGCTGTCGGGTATTGCACCATGGCTTCAGCTTGAAGATGGTAATCAGGAAGAAATGGCAATGCGTAAGCAGTACAGAAAATGGGTGCTCAGTGGTTTAACCAATGCGCTGGATTCCAATGCAAAAGATTTTATGCGATTTGATATTGGTGGACAGCAACTGGTAGATGCTTCCTTTTTGGCAGTGGCGGTTGTAAGGGCACCCTGGATTTATGAGCATCTTCCTAAACGAGAGCAGGCCCGCCTGGTGGGCGCAATAAAAACGACCAGAAAATTCAAACCTGCGTTTTCAAATTGGTTGCTTTTTTCTGCTATGAATGAAGCTTTCCTGGCAAAAATTGGATCGGAATGGGATCCTATGCGTGTAGATTATGCCTTGCAACAAATGGAACAATGGTATGTGGGTGATGGAATGTACATGGATGGTGAATCTTTTGCTTACGATTATTACAATAGTTTTGTCATTCATCCTTATCTGGCTTCCATTGCAGAAATCATTGGAAAGAAGACAAATGTCTATCAGCTGATGTTTGATAAGGTAAGAAACCGTAATGAACGTTATGCCGTTATTCAGGAGAGACTTATCAATACTGATGGGACCTATCCCGCCACTGGCCGTTCCATAATCTATCGTGGGGCTGCATTTCACCATCTTGCAGATATGGCATGGCGTAAAGCATTACCCAAACAATTGAGCGCATCTCAGGTGCGATGTGCTTTAACAGCAGTATTAAGGAAGACTTTGGAAAGCCCAACAACCTATCAGGATGGCTGGCTTACACTGGGTTTATATGGATTGCAACCTAATCTGGGTGATTTTTACAATAATCAGGGTAGTCCATATCTCGCTACCAGTATATTCCTTCCTTTAGGATTATCGGAGAAAGATCCGTTCTGGGCAGATGCTGATCAGAAATGGACAGCGCAAAAAATCTGGACTGGCGAGAATTTTCCAAATGACCATAGCGAGCGCCTAAAGTAATTGTAATGTAACAAAAGATCATGATGTTTGGGCACTAACGAATCTTTTTGTCCAGTTTATAACCTTTGTTAAAATTCTTGCGGTATTTCTTGATATATTCTGAAGGACGCAATTCAAATAATTTATAAAACTGCTCTCTAAAGTATTTGATGTCGCTAAATCCTGATTGAAAAGCGACCTCATTTACGTTATGTGCAGAATTGATAAACAGTTGCGCGGCCTTACGAAGACGGATGTAGCGGATGAACTCGTTTATCGACTTTCCTGAAATTGTCTTCACTTTTTTATACAGTGCGGAATGACTCATTCCCACTTCATCAGCCAAAATTTTTATATTAAAATCCGAATTGTTCAAATGATCTTCAGTAATTGAGATACATCTTTCCAGGAACTCTTTATTTTCTTTAGATACTTTAGTATCGTTTGATTGCAGGGTAATCTCATTAAAAAAATAACTCTGTAGCGTGGTTCTGCTTTTTAAAAGATTGGAAACCCTTGCAATAAGTATATCCTTGTCAAATGGTTTGGTCATATGATCATCCGCTCCGGCTTCAATTCCTTTAAGTTTAATTTCTGCAGAGGAGCTTGATGTAAGTAAAATAACAGGAATATGGCTTAGTCCTGGGTCTTTCTTTAGCTTTGTACAAAGCTCAACCCCGCTTAATTCTTTCATTACAACATCAGTGATAATGATGTCTGGCATGTGTTTGCTTGCCATCACCAGTCCTTCTTCGCCACTTCGGGCTTCGTGAACCAGGTAAGTCGACCTAAATAACTGTTTAATGTAATTCCGGATATCATCATTATCATCAACAATCAGAATTCCTTGCTTTTCGGTTATGATCTCATTTGCTTCATCTTCCAGCTGGTCAGCAGACAGATAATTTTCCTCATCAACGATTAGCTCATCCAAAAATACCAGGGCTTCATCCATGCTATCGTGGATAATCTCCGAAGGGAAATGTGATTTACCTTTCAATAATTTGATCAGGAAATCTGTTCCCACACCGGGTTTACTTGTATAGGTAACCGTTCCGAGATGGAGTTTGATAAATTTATTAACGAGATAAAGCCCAATCCCAAATCCGGGTTTGGATGAGGCATTTTTCTCGAAAACCTGGTAGAACCTGTCAAAAAGTTTATTGCCAACCGCATCTGAAACCCCACTTCCTGTATCTGTGATATGAATTTCAACCTCCTCAGATAAATCATTGATCGCCAATATAATTTTACCGCCATCCGGTGTAAATTTGAAAGCATTGGAAATCAGGTTAAATAAAGCGATTTCTATCTTTTCTTTATCTACGTAAATATCAATGGTTTCTTTAGTGCTAGAAAAATTGAACCTGATGTTTCTTGTTTTTGCCTGCTGACTAAAGCAAGCATGCACCTCTTTGCAAAAAATAACAAGATTAGTCTTTGAGATTTTAAGATTCTCCGTGTCCGATTTTCTAAAAAGCAATAATTGATCAACCAGGCTTAACAGTCTCCTGGCATTTCTGTATACCACAGTCAATTCCTTAGAATCAATTGGATTGCTGCTGTTTAAAAATTCTTTGATGGGGTTAATGATCAATGTCAATGGAGTTCTGAATTCATGAGAAACATTGGTAAAGAAGGCTAGCTTTTTCTCATTAAGATCTTTTTCCTGCTCAATTTTCAGGTTTGCCAACTCAATTTGATATTTCAAGGCCGTTTGCCGCTTTTCATAGCGGGAGTAGAGATAGAGTGATCCCAAAAGACCTGCGGCATACAATATATATGCCCATATTGACCGCCACCATGGTGGTAAAACACTTACCTGTAATACGCGCTCATTGTTAAGCCATACTCCTTCAGCATTGGTTGATTTGATCCTTAAGCGATAATCTCCCTCACGTAATTTTGAATAATTGACCGTTCTGGTATTTCCTGCGTTATTCCAATTGTTATCCCATCCTTCCAGATAATAGGAATAGGAGATTTTATCGGGCGAAGAATACTCCAGAGCGGCAAAATCAACTGACAGTATTGCTTTATCATAGGGTAGAGTTATTTCATTTACCTCATAAACACTTTTTTTATCGGTAAAACTTTCATCGAGTTCATAAGGAATATTATTGGTTCTCAGTCCGGTAATTAAAAGGCGGGGTTCCATAATAAGAGGTTTTATTTCCTCAGGATAGAATATGTTAAAACCCTTAATTCCGCCAAACAAAAATTCACCAGAGTTTAACTTTAACGCTGCATTGTAATTAAATTGATTGCTTTGGAGACCATCAGTTTTATGGAAATTTTTAAACTCCCTGCTAATGGGATTAAAACTGCTCAATCCATTAAAGGTGGAGATCCACAATTGCCCGGAATTATCTTCCAGAATGTTTAATACTGTATTCCCTGGAAGTCCGTTTTCTTCAGAGAAAGTTTTATAAGTCCCTTTCTTTCTATCGAATAGAAGCAATCCGGATCCCTCGGTCCCAATCCAGAAGTTTCCTTTTTTATCTTCATAGATTGCCCTTACCGCGGTGTTAAGCTGAAATATTTTGACATTCTTATTGTCTTTGCTTAAACGAATCAATGAAGAAAAAGTTCCTAGCCATAAAGTCCCTTGTTTATCTTCATTTATGGAGATTACATTCGTAAGTTTTGAACTAAAAAGTTCAAATTTATCCGTGTTTCTATTTAATTTGTAGAGGCCCCCATCTGTACAGGTCCCTACCCAAATATTTTTAAATCGATCTTCGTAAATGCTCCAGGCATTTCTGTCTATAGATTTTGTAGCAGTATTGAAACAAGGATAATATTTGAAGGCACTGGTTTGCTTATTGAATTTATTAATTCCACCACCATAAGTTGCCAGCCAGATTTCATCTTTATCATCCTTAATAATACGGGCTACATTGTTGTTTGTCAGGGAACCTGGCTCATTAAGTTTATGGCAGTAATTGGAAAAATGATTATGCTTCCTGTCCCAATAGCTTAAGCCTTCTCCATCCGTGCCAATCCATACATTCCCCTTGGGATCTTCACAAAAGGAAATGATGAAATTACTGATCAGTCCGTCTTTTCTTAAAGGGTTGGAGGCAATGGTCTTAAACCTATTTTTGTTTTTATCCAGTACATTAATTCCGCCCCGTAGAGTACCAATCCACTTTCTATGGTCCTTGTCTTCAAAAACGGTATTTACGGCACTACTGGTAAGCATACCATTTTCTTTGCCTTGGCGCAGGTAATTCAGTCTGTTGTTTTTTATATCATATATTGTGATTCCACCCCCATCAGTGCTAATCCAGAGTAAACCATTATTATCTACCATTAAACCATAGATATTGTTATGCGATAAAAAGCCGTCAGCCTCAGTATAGCCGTTTAATGTTTTACCCGCAATACTATACTTATACAGTCCATTTTCATTACCAATCCACACGTTGCCGAAATTATCAGGTGCAATACACAAGGCGGTTTGCAAAGATGCTTCAACCTGTTTAATGCTTTTGTCCTTATAGTTGTAAAGGCATAAACCATATTCCTGGATAAATAGCCAAACCCTTTTGTTTTTATCAACCTTAACAGATTGAACATGGTAAGAATTTAACCTGCCTTTATTACTGTTATAGGGAACCTGTGTGGCTATCAGACTGTTTTTTTCATAAATCAGCAAACCTTGTCCGGCGGTTGCAATAAACACATTGCCCTCTACATCACTATCAAATGCGTTTATTGGATAGGAGGCTTCAAGTATACTTTTTTTATTAGCCGAACGGAATTTAATTATACTGAACTTGCCTGTTGCTGCATGGTATAAATTTGCCCCCTTTTTAGTTCCTACTAATAGATTATGGTGACTGTCTTCGTGAATGGCTACAATCCAATTATTAAGAAGGGAATTCTTGTCATTTAAATTCTTCCTGAAAACCTTAAACGTATATCCATCATACCTGTTCAGCCCCTCATATGTTCCAATCCACATAAAACCATACTTGTCTTGATATACGCTGGTTACTGCATTATTAGAAAGACCATGTTCAATTCCTAAATAATATAGATATGGATTATTTATAGCCTTTGAGGAAAGATAAATAAAGGACATGAATATTACACATAAATATTTTTTCATGAAGAAAGGAGGCGAAATGGTTTGGTTAGGTTTGTCTTAACAAATATATCAATTCTGACCAAAGTCGGTGGTTAAAATGATTTTACCCCTTTAATTTTACCATTATACCCCTCATAACAGCTTGCTGTTTGCAGTTAATTTGCATTCAAACCAAATATTTTAATATGAATAAAAATCTACTCCATCGATTTTACACGAGTTTTCCGGTTAAAATTGGCAGCGGGTCTGTTGTGTTGACATTTGTAGTTTTGTTGTTCCTTTTTGCTTGTAAAAAGAATAAGACTGAAGAAATCAACACATATGATCCAAATTTACCAGTCCAGCTAAATTCTTTTATGCCTGATTCAGGCGGTGTGCGGACTAAATTTATTATCAAGGGATCTAATTTCGGTTCAGATAAAACCAAGGTCAAGGTATATTTTATAGACAATGAAAAAGAACGCCCAGCAACTATAATTAGCTTAGACAATGAAACTATTTATTGTCTGGTGCCCAAACAAGCCGGCGGTAATAATAGCGTTAAAGTGGTTGTTGGGACAACTATCGGGGCGTCATCAAAGTTGTTTTTATATACCGTAGCCGAGAGTGTCTCCAATATTGTTGGGGTTTCCGGTGTCGCAGGTTCCGTTAACGGAAGTCTGGGAGATGGCAGGATCCAGCGGACTTTCGGTATAGCCGCACTGAACAATGATGAATTGATTTCTTTTGAAACGCTTTCCAGCTCGGTTAGGTACATCTCGGTTGCAGACAATAAAATCGCTACCCTTCAGACAGGATTTGACGGGACACAGCCTGCTTTGAACAAAGCAAGGAATAAAATGTACGCTATAGGCAGGACAGTTCCACACAAGGTTTATGCCTATGATAAAAATAGTTTATGGCAGCCACAGATTATAGCCGCCCAAATTCCTGGCTCTACAGGTGTGATTTTCGCCGCAGCACTAGACGATACAGAAGAATGGCTGTATTTCAGGGATAAAAATGGAGTATTTGGCCGCCTGGAAATTGCCAAACCCACCAATGTACAGATTTTAAATCCTGCCTGTGGCAATGTCGGCAATACAGACTATTGCTACATGATCTACAGTAAGATAGATGATTGTTTCTTTTTTACCGTGCAAAGCTTTAACGGCGTTTATAAAGTAAGTAAGGATGGAAAAACGGTAGAAGAATATGCCGGTTTCAACGGGCTCGGCAAACAGGATGCGCCTCGTCGAGAGGCTTCCTTTAACTCTCCGACTGGAATGGCAGTAGATAGTGAAGGCAATTTATATGTGCTGGACTCCAATACCAATCTGGTGAGGAAGATCAACAAAAGCTCCGGGTATGTATCTACCATTGCCGGAACGGCAGGTGTTTTTGGAGGTGCCAATGGCGCCCCAATGCTGTCCAGTTTCAACTACCCCTATTCGATACATCTGGATGACAGTGATAACATCTATATCGGGGAAAGCTGGGGCTGTACCATCCGAAAACTAGCTATTGAATAACCGCCGGTACGCATCAAAACTCCATTTTATTTAACAAGAGTAAAGCATAATTAAATTTTATGAAAAAAATATTATATCTGGTCCTGATCAGTTTATTTTCCTCGTATGCGGTGTCCTTTGCACAGGATAACGGTCAGATCAGCGTAGCAGGAACAGTTATGGACGAAAAAGGAAATGAACTTCCGGGCGTATCCATTATGGTAAAAGGCAATTCAAAGAAAGGAACTTCATCTAATACAGAAGGTAAATTCCGTATAGAGAACCTGGGGCAGAATAGTGTGCTCCTGTTCTCCTATATCGGTTTTGAAAACCTGGAGTACACCGTGGCAGGCTCAAAAGATAAGCTGAAAATTGTACTGAAGGAAAAATTAAATTCCTTCGATGAAGTGCAGGTAGTGGCCTATGGTACACAGCGTAAAGTCACGCAAACGGGCGCCATCAGTACCATTAATGTAAAAGACCTACAGGTTCCGGCAACTTCATTAAGCAATATGCTGGGTGGTCGTGTACCGGGCATCATTGCGGTAACCCGTAGTGGGGAACCAGGCAGCGACTTCTCAGAATTCTGGGTAAGGGGGATTAGCACTTTTGGTGCCAGCTCTTCCGCTCTCATCTTGATTGATGGGGTAGAAGGAAACCTGAACAATGTTGATCCTTCGGACATTGAGAGTTTTTCCATTTTGAAAGATGCTTCTGCTACGGCGGTGTATGGTGTCCGCGGCGCAAATGGAGTAGTGGTGATCACTACTAAAAGAGGTAAGGCGGGTAACATTAAGTTAAATTTCAGGGCCAACAGCACACTGAGCCATTCGGCCAGAATGCCGGAATATGCAGATGCATCGCTATATGCCGAACTCGCCAACGAAGCCCGTGTGGTAAGAGGATTGAACCCGGTATATAGCCCGGTGGAGATGGAGCTTTTTAAAACCGGTTTGGACCCAGATCTTTATCCGAACACCAACTGGAGAGACATTATGCTGAAGGATTATACGAGATATAGCCAGTATAACCTAAACATCTCAGGTGGGGGTACCAATGCCCGGTATTACATGAGTTTAGGTTACCTCAACAAAGAAGGTATTTTTAAACAGGATCCGGATGCCAATAAGTACGATGTCAATACGAATTACAAAAAATACAATTTCAGGGCCAATATTGATGTAGACTTAACTAAAACTACCAAAATGGCGCTGAACCTGGACAATGCCATCACATTGCAGAACTCGCCGGCATTTGGTACTGACAATAGGTTCCTCTGGACTTCCCAGGCCAATATTACCCCGGTGAGCACGCCATTGAGGTATTCCAATGGACAACTTGCCGGTTTCGGGAGTGGAGGAACATCGATGACCCCATATTCACTGTTAAATTATACTGGATTCCGGAAGACTAATGAAAATAATGTTAATGCAAAGCTGAGCCTCGAACAGGACCTGAAATTTGTGACAGAAGGCCTTACGGCACGTGGACTATTCTCCTGGACTTATTTCGGAAATAATGGGTCTACGCTCGTAAAAATTGGAGAGGAATCTTTTCTGGCTAGTGGCCGGGCAAATGACGGCTCGCTAGTCACCTCGAGAACGATTACAAGTCTTAGCGCCAACTATGCTCAAAGTTCATTGATCAAAAGACAGATGTATATGGAAGGACAGCTAAACTACAACCGCATGTTTAATTCCGTACACAATGTGACAGGGTTACTCCATGTCTACCGTCAGGAAGACATCACTTCGGATGTAGATGCCTATTCCGATCGTTATATGAGTATTATCCCGCTTCGTTACCAGGCGCTGTCTGGAAGGGCAACCTATTCCTTCAAAGATACCTATTTGCTGGAAGCAAATGTGGGTTATTCAGGATCTGAAAACTTCGAGCCGGGTGCGCAGTATGGCTTGTTTCCGGCGCTTTCTGCAGGTTGGATTCCTACCCAATACGACTGGATGAAGAGAAACGCAGCTTTTATCGATTACTTAAAAATCCGTGGTTCATGGGGTAAAGTCGGAAATGCTAAAATCACTAATAATGACAACAAGCTGGTCCGCTTTCCTTACCAGACCATCCTTAATGTCGAAGGGAATGACTGGGGAACTACCATTGCCGAATCCAAAGTCGGGACAAAAGGATTAAAATGGCAGACCTCCACTAAATATGATTTGGGGATCGATGCGAAACTATTTAACAACAAGATCGATTTTACGGTCGATGCCTTCCTGACCAAAGCCGATGACATCTATCAGCAAAGGCTGAGTATTCCTGATGAGGTAGGTGCACCGCAGGCGCCTTATCTCAATGTCGGATCCATGAAGAGCTGGGGACTTGATGGTAACCTGAGCTACAACCAGACGGTTACTAAAGACCTTTCCTTTACCCTGAAAGGTAATTTTACCTTCGCCAGAAATAAAGTGACCCACTGGGAGCAGACCGGCATCAATTTTCCTTACCAGTCCTTCACTAATGTTCCTTTTGGAGTACAAAGAGGCCTGATCGCCCTTGGTTTGTTTAAAGACCAGGCAGATATCGCCAACAGCCCAACACAAACTTTTACCAATAATTATATGCCGGGCGACATCAAGTACAGGGATGTTAACGGAGATGGAGTTGTGAATACGGATGATATTGTACCGCTCGATTATTCCAGTGTGCCGAGAGTTATCTATGGCTTCGCAACTTCCGTAAGCTGGAAAAAATGGTCCTTTAACGTGTTCTTTACCGGACAGGACCAGGTAAGTTATTTCCTTGGTGGATCGGGTTATTATCCTTTTCAAGGCGGCGCGACAGGCAATATTCTAAATATTGTAGGCAACCAGGGGAATCGCTGGACCCCGGCCTCTTACTCTGGTACAACGAGCACAGAGAACCCAAATGCCCGTTTTCCCAGACTTACTTACGGGGTGAATGAAAACAACAACCGCGCTTCTACTTTCTGGACGGCGGATGCTTCATTTCTGCGCCTCAAAAATGCGGAGATCGCTTACCGTTGGGATTCCACCTGGCTCAAACGTTATGGCATTTCTTCGGCTACCTTCAGCCTGGTAGGGGATAACCTGGCGGTATGGGATAAAGTAAAGCTCTGGGATCCTGAACAGGCATCCGATAATGGTGCCGTTTATCCGCTCCAAAGGATGTATACCCTGCAAATGTTTGTATCATTTTAATAACAACCAATCAGATGAACAAAAGACTTAAACTTATAATTGCCTTATTACTGGTATCGGGCATGATCAGTACCACCTTCAACGCATGTAAAAAAGACTACCTGAACGTGGATGAATATATCTATGATTTAACACATATCGACAGTGTTTTTGCAGACCAGGAAAAGCTGCTGACCTATATCAACGGGATTGCGTTGTACCTGCCGGATGAAGACCGGCTCTGGACTTCGGCCTGGTCGCCTTTTCAGGGGGCTACGGATGAAAATTTTACTTCCTGGAATGATTCCCGTCATGCGGCTATTAAATTTATGGTAGGGGAGATCACGCCATTTACCGCCAATTCCTATTACAATAACTATGCGAACTGGTACAAAGGAATCAACAAAGCAAATACCGTGATCAACCGCATCGATGAAGCCAAATCTTTATCGCTGACCACAAAGCGGCAGTTTCTGGGTGAAATGCATTTCTTTAAAGGTTATTTCATGTACCTGCTTGTTCAGCAATATGGCCCAGCGGTAATTCCAGACGATATCGTTCCGAGCCTGGATGCCGATGGCACAGCCATTTCCAAAGAACGCAGCAGTTATGACGATTGTGTGAAGTATATCGTTCAGAATATGGAGCAGGCTTACGACTATCTACCTGATACACAGGATGCTCTAAGTGACGTTTATCGTCCCACTAAAGGTGCGGCACTGGCCACCATGTCGCGGGTATTGCTGACAGCAGCCAGCCCGATGTTCAACGGCAACCAGTCTTATTCCGGATGGGTACGTAGCGATGGTAAACCTTTCATCTCTCAAATAAAAGACAACGCCAAATGGGGAGTTGCTGCGGCTGCAGCCAAACGAATTATGGAAACTGGTGTTTATGAGCTGTATACTTATCCGCTGAGTGCAGATACTGATCCCCTGGCTTATAATGTGCCTACTGCCAATTACCCTAATGGTGCTGGAGGTATTGACCCTTACCGTTCTTATAAATATACTTTTATAGGCGAGGTGCCAGCAAACAATAACCCGGAAATCATCTGGTGCACACGGTCGAACCCCACTGGCAATAATTCTCCTTTGTGGCTTTCTTCTCAGGCGTCGCTGAACGGCGGAAATGGGCTGAACATTACCCAGGACCTGGTAGATTCCTACAAAATGAAAGACGGATTTGACATCAATGCATCGAGTGCAATTTTTCCTTATCCCAATGCGGCTACGGTTTATCAGCCTATCGGCGCGACCAAAAACATCTCTGATGTGCAGCTGGTTTCCAACACAGCGAGAATGTACAACAACAGGGAGGCCCGTTTTTATGCAACCATTGGGTTTAACCATTCTTACTGGAAAGGAACTTCCTACACCGGATCGGGTGCCTTCAAGAACCTGGAAGTAACCTACTATTCCAATGGTTCCGCCGCGCCTACCGTTAATTTTCCAAATGATTACAACCATACCGGCTATACCTGTATCAAATACAACCATCATTTAGACAATATGCAGCAGACCGGCGCCATCATGAACAAGGTTTTTCCAATCTTCAGGTATGCAGAAGTATTGCTCAATTATGCGGAGGCGCTAAATGAACTGAACGGATCCTACACGGATGCTGTTACCGGGATTACGGTTATGCGCGACTTGTCACAGATCCAGGCTGCGGTGAACCGGATTAGATTCCGTGCAGGTTTGCCGGGACTGTCGCCCGCTGAACTGGCGAGCCAGGAAACCATTAGGAATGCAATCAAACTGGAACGTAAGGTAGAATTTGCCTTAGAAGGTCGTCGCTATCACGACCTGCGCAGATGGCTGGATGCACCGACTGCCTACAGTAAACCTGTTGTGGGCATGAACGTAAAGGCAACGAGTACTCAACGTGATCGCTTTTTTACCCGTACCACACTCAGCAACCCGTTAACCGTTCGGGTCTGGAGTTTCAAAAACTACTTCTGGCCGATCCCAAAAAACTCAATGGACAAAAACGCTAAGCTGGTACAGAACCCAAGCTGGTAACAACTAATCAATAAAAAGAACAAGAATTCATCATGATGAAGAACATAAAATTTACATCGTCTATGCTGGTAGCTTTGATTACGGTTATGACCAGCTGTTCGAAAGAAGAGAATCCGCTTGACAATGAGCAGTACATTAAGCAGGTCTTTATTGTCGGCGCAAATCAGTCCAACAACGAAGGGCTTTCCACTGTAAAATTACCCTACGGGAAGACGGCCGACGAAGAGCAGGTCGCTTATGTTGCTGTCGGCACGGGCGGAAGCAAAAGTATCGATAGAAACATAACTGTTACCCTTGCCGAGGCGGGAATAGAAATGGTCACCAGATACAACTATTTATATCGCTTTGGTACCGATATCCGCTACCAAATGTTGGCTCCCACGCTGTACGCCATTCCTCAGAAAAATGTGCAGGTCAACTCTGGTGATACTTATGGCACGCTACCAGTTTACGTCAAAACCGCAGGATTACACTGTGACTCACTTTATGCGGTTACCGTAAAAATTGCTTCCGTATCAGAACCGAATTACATTTCTATTCGCAAAATAGATACAGTGCTTATGCTTTCCTTTGCGCTCAGCAATGCCTACTCTGGCAGTTACCAGGCTCAGGGAAAATCCTATAAGTTCAATGCCGGACTAACAGATACTACTTCAGTAGGACTGATCAGAACAATGAAAGCCACTGATTACCGGACAGTTCGCTTCTATCACCTCACCACACCGGAATCTGTAGTAAATGCGGTCGAATCCGGAGTTAAAGTCCGAATTGAAGACAACAATACGTTGACAGTTACGCCCTGGGGAAGCCTGGCGATTACTGCCGGAGGCGGTACCTATAATCCTGCTACGAGGGTGTTCGATTTGTGGTATAATTATACTGTGGCTGGGGTTACACTGCAATTTAAAGGGAAGTTTACTCGAAGCGAAGGATAATTCTTTCAAATCGATTGGCATACAAGAGTATACGAATGAATCTAAAAAAAAATAGTGCAATATGGATAATTGCTGGTTGCCTTACATCGGCTAGTGCGCAAACCAACGATTGGGAAAATCCAAAAATGGTGGACCATGGAAAGGAAAAGCCACACGTCACCTTTGTCTCATTTGATCGTCAGCAAGATGCCCTTGCTGACGATTATACTAAATCTGCCAACTACAAATCACTCAATGGGCAGTGGAAGTTCAATTATGTAGACCAGCATAAGAACAGACCAACTGATTTTTACAAAACTAATGCAGATGATTCCGGCTGGGCAAATTTAGTAGTTCCTTCCAATTGGGAACTGAATGGTTTCGGTGTGCCGATTTACACCAATATCACTTACCCGCACCCCAAGAACCCGCCATTTATAGGTGCGGATAATCCAGTGGGTACCTACCGGAAAACATTTGCTATTCCTGAAAACTGGGAACAGAAGGAGGTATTGCTCCATTTCGGATCAATTTCCGGATGCGCCTTTATTTATGTGAACGGTAATAAAGTGGGGATGACCAAAGCATCCAAAACACCATCAGAATTTAACATCAGCAGTTATCTGAAGAAGGGACAAAACCTGCTTGCGGTACAGGTTTTTCGATGGCACGATGGTAGCTACCTGGAAGATCAGGATTTCTGGCGTTTGAGTGGGATAGAACGCGATGTATATCTTTACGCCTTGCCTAAACTTTCTGTCTGGGATTTTTTCTTCAAGGCAGATCTGGATGAACGATATATAGACGGACGTTTTAATGCGGCTATTGATGTGAGACAGTTTAAAGGTAATACGCTTAACCGTGGCAGTTTATCCTTGGTGCTGCTGGATAAATCAGGTAAGTCAGTTTTTAGCAAAACGGAGCATTTTAAGCTGAATTTGGACAGCATTCAGACGATTAATTTTAGTTCTTTAATTAAAAAACCACTTAAATGGACCGGAGAATCACCTAATTTATACGATTGTGTATTGACGCTGAAAGATGATGAGGGTAAAACTCTGGGTGTGGTAGCTTCTAAAGTGGGTTTTAGGAAAGTAGAAATAAAAAATGCAAGATTACTGGTGAACGGTGTTGCCATTTCGATTCATGGGGTTAACAGACATGAACATGATGACGTTACTGGGCACACCACCACTAGAGCGCTTATGTTAAAGGACATTAAATTAATGAAAGCGCTTAATGTGAACGCGGTGAGGCTTTCACATTACCCCAACGACCCGCTATGGTATAAATTGTGCGATCAGTATGGACTCTATCTTGTTGATGAGGCTAATATTGAATCACATGGCATGGGGGCCGAGTTTCAGGCCTGGTTCGATAAGGCTAAACATCCAGCTTATTTACCAGAATGGGCACCTGCACATATGGATCGAATAGTTAGGATGGTAGAGCGGGATAAAAATCATCCTTCGATTATCATCTGGTCATTGGGTAATGAATGTGGCAACGGCCCGGTATTCCATGATGGCTACAAATGGATAAAACAACGTGACAGTTCAAGGCCAGTCCAGTTTGAACAAGCGGGAGAAGACTGGAATACCGATATTGTTTGTCCAATGTATCCGAGTATTGCGAGTATGAAAAAATACGCAGCGGATACCACCAAGAAAAGGCCCTATATAATGTGCGAATATTCGCACGCTATGGGGAATAGCAATGGCAATTTTCAGGAATACTTTGAGATTATCAGGAATAGTAAAAATATGCAGGGTGGTTTTATATGGGATTGGGTAGATCAGGGTATTAAAGCAAAAGATGTGAACGGTAAACCTTTCTGGGCTTATGGGGGTGATCTTGGTGGTTTTTACTTGCAAAATGATGAAAACGGTGTTGCTGATGGAATTATCAGTTCCGACCGTATACCTGATCCAGGTGCCTATGAAGTTAAAAAAGTGTATCAAAATATCATATTTACAGCTATAGATCTCAATAATGGGCTGCTTGGTATTAGAAATAGCTTCGATTTTACCAATTTAAATCAGTACGATTTTAAGTGGGAACTGTTAAGAAATGGGGAGAAAATTAATGAAGGTAAGTTTAATGTAGCGCTTCAGCCACATCAGGGGAAGGAGGTAAGACTTAGTTTTCCTAAATACAAATCTGCTGCGGGTATGGAATATTTCTTAAATATCTATACGATTACAAAGACTAAAACCGAAATGTTACCAGCTGGTTTTGAAATCGCTGGGGAACAGTTTAAGTATGGAGGTGATTATTTTACGAAGGAAAATCCCAATGAAAGTAAATTGGTCTTTTCTAAAGATGATAAAAAGATCCGTTTTACAGCAGGAAAGGTAAATGGAGAATTTGATCTTAAAGCGGGGGTATTTAGTAGATATAATATGGGAAACAGTTGGTTCAACAATTTTCCGGAGCCGTATTTTTGGAGGGCACCTACTGATAATGATTTTGGAAATGGAATGCCATCAAAACTAGGGGTATGGCGTTCTGCACATCAGCAAAAACAATTAAAAAGTGTAAGCATTGGGCAGCAAAATGCAGATGGCTTAGCAATTGAGGTTATCTGGCAACTTTCAAATGTTGGGGTTCCTTATCGGGTTATTTATCTCATCCAAAATGATGGAGCCATACGGATTACAGCCAGTATAGATATGGCAGGGAGGGATTTACCTGAGCTGCCACGTTTTGGAATGCGTACTACGCTGGCAGGTTCTCATAATATTTTAAATTATTATGGTCGTGGACCTTATGAAAATTACACAGATCGTAATCTGGGGTCATTTATCGGTGTGTACAACGACAAAGTTGAAAACCAATATTATAAAGGATACATCCGTCCACAGGAAAGTGGGAATAAAACGGATGTCCGTTGGCTGACATTAACGGATAGCAAGGGACGGGGGATTAAAATTGAAGGGCTGCAGCCAATCGCTTTCACAGCGATCAATCACAGTACAGAAGATCTTGATCCTGGACTAACCAAGAAGCAGCAGCATCCAACAGATTTGCCTCCACGAAATCAGGTTTTTCTTAACATAGACCTGAAACAACGCGGAGTTGGTGGAGATGACAGCTGGGGCGCATACCCGCATCGTCAATATCTTTTACTAGATAAAAAGTACAGTTATAGTTATACCATTAGTTTACTAGATAAATAAGCACACTCCTTTTATGAGATACTTATGTAAAATCTTATGTATTCTTCTTCCGGTCTTTATCATGTGTATAACTGGATACGCTCAGAACGATATGGATCAACAAGTTCATTCTTATCTTAAAGAAGGGTATAAACTGGTTTGGGCGGATGAGTTTAATGAAAATGGGCCCAATCCTGCCAACTGGAAGTATGAAAAGGGATTTGTACGGAATAAAGAAAAGCAATGGTACCAGGAAGACAACGCCTGGTGTGAAAATGGTTTGCTAATCATCGAAGCCAGGAAAGAAAATAAGCTAAATCCTTCATATAAAATGGAGAGCGATCAATGGCGGAGTAGCCGGAAAAATATTGAATATACATCTTCTAGCATCAATACCGCTGGGATGCATACCTGGCAATACGGTCGTTTTGTGATGAGGGCTAAAATAGATGTAAGCGCAGGGCTATGGCCGGCATGGTGGACATTGGGTAAAAAAGGTGAATGGCCTTCAAATGGAGAGATTGACATTATGGAGTATTATAAAGGAAAGATTCTGGCCAATATCGCTATAGGTACGCGTAAGCGGTATACGGCAGAATGGCACAGCAGAACAAAGTCCGTTGAGGAATTAGGAGGCAAGGAATGGGCCTCCGTATTCCATATCTGGCGCATGGATTGGACAGAAAAAGATATTGCATTATATGTAGATGACGAGCTGCTTATTAAAGTGAATATGGATAAACTTCACAATAAGGATGAGAAGGGTATAAATCCTTTTAAACAGCCACACTATATGCTTTTAAATTTGGCTATTGGCGGAATAAACGGTGGCGAACCTCATGATGCTAAATTTCCTAAACGTTTTGAAATCGATTATGTTCGCGTTTATCAGAAATAGATGGTCAAAGGCATGGGCTACATCGAATACGATGGTGCCCATGCCGATTATCAATTTAAACCAAATCTTATTCTTCTTTATTTTTCATCATCATCAATAAGGAATAAGCTCCTTTTAACACAAAATCTTGATTTTCAAGGCCGCTATTATTTGCGAATAGGATGGCGGTATAACCACCTTCGTTTTCGCCTGTTTTCAACTCGACCATTTCGAATGTCCTGTTGCCTTTATTGATAAAAGCGAAATTCTTGCCCTCGTATTGTACAATGGCTTCGGTCGGAAGTACGGTGGCCATTGCATTTTTTACCTCCACATCAGCATTCATGTAGGTGCCCGGAATGAGCAGCTTGTCATAGCTTTCAAAATGACAATGTACATCGGTATTCCTGTCATCAGATAAGTCCTTCCCAATCATTAGAATTGTACATTTGTGTTTCTTTTCCGGTTCATTGTTCGTATATGAAAATAGCTGCTGACCAACATAAAGTTTATCCAAATCACGTTCAAATACTTTCAGCGCCAAATGGATATCAGAAGGATCAACCAATTCAAATAATACCTCGGTTGGTGTGACATACTTCCCGATATTGACATTTACCTTCGACACATAGCCACTAATTGGCGCATAAATGTTTACACTTTTGATGATTTTAGTTTCACTGATGTTGTTCACATTGATTCCCGCCATGGATAGTTTTTCCTTTAAAGCAGAGATCAGGACGAGCTGACTTCTATAATCTGCCTCCGACTGTTGATAGACCTTGTCACTGCTGGCCTGACTATGATTCAAGTCCTTTTGTCTTTTATATTCATTTTCTAAATATTTGATCTTTGACTTTGCTGTAAGGTAATCTTGTTGTAACTGGATGTATTGCTGATCCTCTACAGTGCCAATTACCTGGCCTTTTTTAATGTGCATACCCGGCAATAGGTTGGTGGATTTTAAATATCCACCTAAAGGCACACTGATTGATACCATATTTTGAGGTGGAACGTCTATTTTTCCATTGAGCTTTAAGGTCGTGTAAATTTGCTTCCGTTCCACTTTGCCGGTGGTAATGGCTGCATTTTTGAATTGCGCAGCTGTTAGGTTCACAGTGTTCGAATCGATCGCCACATCTTCAGGTGTAGTATTGTTTTGCTGTCCACAGCCGGATAGTAATATAAGTATTGTGGACAAGTAGGTAAGGAGTCTCATGATTGATGAAATTAAGGATGAGTTAGATAATTAAGTAGCACCAGTGTTTCGTTAAGGTTTTTAACAGCTTCCAGATAATCGCTTTTTACAGCAATGGCCTGGTTTACCAGTTGCACCCATTCCAGGTAGTTGATATTTCCATTGTTGAGTTGTAGATTTGCTGTTTTAGTAATCAAATCAGCGTTCTTCAATGATTTCGTTTCGAAATATGCTACAGTTTGCTGGTTTTTTCGATACTGTACCAGTGCAGATTGGTAGGTCTCGGATAGTTTTTGTAAACGGAGGTTATAGTCACTTTCTGCCAGTTGCATATTGATTTTGGCACTGTTGATTTTGGCTTTTAGATGCCCGGTGAAAACCGGAATGCCTATGCCCAACTGTACAGAACTAAATCGGTTTGAAGCGCTATAGAACTTTTCATCGGCACCGATACCTTGGATGCTGCCGTTGTTATATCCCAATGACAATTCTGGAAGTAGCTTGCTTTTTTCGACGGCGATAGCGGCTTTGGCAATTTGTTGTTCCTGCAAAGCAACTTTAATTTCCGGATGCGCTTCAGGGTCAAAATGATTCAGTTCAGGGCCTGCTATCGGGTTGATTTCAGCCTTTGGTTTAAAAGTACCCGTTGAATTGAGCAATACTTGAAACTGAAGTTGTGAAATTTCTTCATCGGATTCTACTTGTCTCAATTGCAACTTAATTTGTGCCAATAAGGTTTCCGCACTTGCTTTTTCAAGGATATTACTTTCTCCCTTTAAAAAGCGGAGTTCAGCCTTTTTGTAAAATGCTGTATAAAGACTATCAGATTGCAACAGCAGATTCTTTTTTTGTTGCAGGTAAACCATCATATAGAATACTCCGCTCACTTCCTTCTTTAAGTTCGCCTCTGTGAATGCTACGCCAAACACACTGCTCTTCCAGTCTTCACGCAACAATTTACTTTGCCTTGCGTAAACAGTCGGAAAGCTGAAGGATTGGTTGATTCCAAATTTCGTATCAGTGTAGCTGCTGTTGATCTGTCCGGCTTCAGCAAAAATATTTGTTTGAGGAATGTTTGCAGCAGTGCTGATTAATGCTTGCCGGTACTGCGCCCTTAGCTTTTCATTTTTTACCTTCAGATTGTTTTTTACTGCTGTGTCTATCGCAGCTTGTAGGATGATTGGTGTTTGGGCCTGAGCAGTAGTACTTATTCCGATGAATAGTAGGAGGACTGCCCCTGTAATAGCCGGTTTCTTTATAACGGTTTTGAAGCCTGTTTCAAACATGATGTATAGTGTTGGTAAAACAAATAGGGTAAGGAAGGTTGCAATCAGTAAGCCCCCAATAACCACAGTGGCCAGCGGCCTTTGAACTTCTGCACCTGCTCCATTGCTCAGTGCCATAGGTAAAAAACCTAGTGAAGCCACAAAGGCAGTCATCAATACAGGCCTTAACCTCACTTTGGTACCCATCAACACAATGCGCCTAAGGTCTTTGATTCCTTCCTGCTTAAGCTGGTTAAATTCTGAAATCAGTACAATACCATTTAATACCGCTACACCAAAGAGTGCAATAAAACCTACACCAGCGCTAATGCTAAATGGCATTCCTCTAAAGGCTAGAAATAAGATGCCGCCAATGGCAGATAGTGGAATTGCCGAATAAATCAGTAAGCCTTGTTTCAGCGAATTGAAAGCAAAATAAAGCAGTAAAAAGATGAGAAATAAGGAGACAGGGACCGCTATCATTAAACGATTCTTTGCTGCATTTAAGTTTTCAAAGGCACCTCCATAGCTTATGTAATAGCCGGTGGGTAACTTCATCTGCTGATTTACCTTTTGCTGAAGTTCCTTAACGATTGTTTGAACATCCCTACCTCTGACATTAAAGCCGGCAACAATTCTTCTTTTTGCATCTTCCCGCTGTATTTGATTGGGACCATCTTTGATCTGCACATCTGCCAATTGATATAAGGCAACCTGCGTACCCTTAGGTGTTGGGATCAATAGATTTTGAATATCCTTGAGGTCTTTTTTTTCCGATCCGCTAATTTTGACCACAATCTCAAAACGTTTTTCACCCTCAAACAGCATTCCGGTACTTTGTCCTGCCAAGGCCGTGTTCACAATTTTATTCACATCTTCGATATTTAACTCATATTGGGCCAGCGTATTGCGGTTGTAATCGATGATGATCTGGGGCATACCGACTACTGTTTCTACATAAAGGTTTTTTGCGCCATCGACAGTGTTGATGATTTTGCCGAGCTGATTGGCATAATGGGATAGGGTATCCAGGTCTTCACCAAATATTTTGCAGACCACATCCTGCCTGGCACCCGTCATTAGCTCATTAAATCTCATCTGAACAGGAAACTGAAATCCGGCAGTAATTCCCGGTACATCCTGTAAGGCTTTTCCCATTTTTTCCGACAGTTCATTAAAGGTTTTTGCAGAAGTCCATTCCTTTTTGGGTTTCAGGATTACCATCATATCACTTGCCTCCATGGGCATAGGATCTGTTGGCACTTCGCCACTTCCTATTTTGGTGACTACTTTTTCTACTTCCGGAAATTGATCTTTTAAGATTTTGGCTGCTTTCTGTGTATTCGCGATCGTAGTTGTAATGCTACTTCCCGGCAATACCCTGGTATCAACAGCAAAATCACCTTCCTCCAAAGCGGGAATAAACTCTCCACCAAGAGTGCTTAGCAGAAATATAGATAAGATAAATAAAGCACCAACACCGAGCATCACCATCTTTGGAAAGTTGATGATGTAGTTGAGTGCAGCCTGATAGTTTTGCGCTATGGAGGCCATGATCCGATCAGATACATTAGGACTGTGTTTTGTTTTTTTGCTTAGAAAAACCGCACTCATCATCGGAATGTAGGTGAGTGAAAGTATAAAAGCACCCAATAGTGCAAAGGCAACAGTTTGTGCCATTGGCTTAAACATTTTTCCTTCGATCCCCTGAAGTGTGAATATTGGTAAGTAAACCACCAGGATAATGATTTGTCCGAATACCGCGCTGTTCATCATTTTACTGGCAGAGGCATTTACCTCAATATCCATCTCTTTTTGATTTAACAGATCATTCGCTCTGCTGTGTTTGCCATGACTCAGCCGGTGCATTACTGCCTCAACGATGATCACTGCTCCATCTACAATCAGGCCGAAATCCAGTGCCCCCAAACTCATCAGATTACCACTAACCCCAAAAAGATTCATCATGATGATGGCAAATAACATGGCCAGAGGAATAACCGAGGCAACTAAAATTCCGGCCCTGAAATTACCTAAGAATAAGACCAGTACGAAGACCACAATGAGTGCACCCTCAAGTAGGTTTTTAGTCACCGTGCCAATGGCGTTGTCAACCATCTTGGTGCGGTCTAAAAAAGGCTCTATGACCACTCCTTCAGGTAGGGTTTTCTGGATCTGTGCGATGCGCTCTTTAACATTTTTGATCACATCGCTGCTGTTTGCTCCCTTTAGCATCATCACTACGGCTCCTGCAACTTCGCCCTCGTCATTGTAGCACATAGCTCCATAGCGCGTAGCATAACCTGTTTTAATTTCAGCAATGTCTTTAATGAAGAGTGGACCACCTCCAGCAGTAGTTTTGATCAATGTATTTTCAATATCGGCCGTACTTTTAAAAAGTCCCTGACTCCTGATATACAAAACGGTTGGTCCTTTTTCAATGTAGGCGCCACCGGTATTTTGGTTGTTCTTTTCAAGCGCATTGAAGACATCCGTGATGCTGATGCCATGCGAGGATAATTCATTTGGCTTGACTTCAATAGAATACTGTTTGAGTTTACCACCGAAGCTACTGACCTCTGCAATTCCTTTTACGCCGAGTAATTGCCGGCGAACAATCCAGTCTTGTATGGTACGTAAATCTGTTTCATTGTATTTGCCCGCATACCCTGGTTTGGGTTTTACTACGTACTGGTAGATTTCACCCAGGCCAGTGCTGACGGGGCCAAGTTCAGGAACTCCAATACCTGGAGGGATTTGTGATTGTACTTGTTGTAAACGTTCGGCAACTTGCTGACGGGCCCAGTAGATATCGGTAGCATCGTCAAAAACTATAGTGACCAGTGATAAACCAAACCTTGAAAAGCTCCGAATCTCCTTAAGACCAGATATATTGCTATTGGCCTGTTCAATAGGGTAGGTTACCAGGCGTTCAATATCTGTTGCACCAAATGAAGGCGCAATGGTAATCACCTGTACCTGGTTGTCGGTGATGTCTGGAACAGCATCAATGGGCAGTTTAGTCACTTCGTAGCTGCCGTATCCGATCAGGGCGAGCATAAAAAGCGCAATGATGAGCTTATTCCTAATGGAAAAGGCAATAATGTTATTCAGCATAACTTAAAAAATCAAGAAAATTAGTAAATAGGATATGCAGCAAAGCTTCCCTCAGGGACGCGTCACAGGACATAAATCATTAATAAATTGAAAACTAATTAACAGGATTTTGGTGGTTGCCAAATGCCTGGCATAAAATCAGATGGAATAAAATAATCGTCCGAAATGTAGATTTTTGACGAGGTGATTTGCAAAGAATTGAGGTGGAAGGATACTGTAGAATCTGGAATAAAAGCTAGTGTAATTGGTGCCGAAAAATTGTTCGATGCTTTAAATGGTAACTGCATGTCTCTTTCATGATCAATGTCTTTTGCATTGTCATTAACATAATGCATGGTCAGAAAGTCAAAAAATGAGATGTTTGGACTTAGTATTTTATGCTCTGCATAATGGTCAAAGAAAATCGGTAGTTTCATCAATTGATAAACCTCATTTGTAGAAAACAAATGAATAGTGAGAAACAATATTGCGGCTAACTTTTTCAATGTAGCCTAAAGGTAATTAGAATTTTGTACATATTTACAATATAGTTCCAGATGAGTTCTTATTCCTGTTACCGATTGAAACCTTTTCTTCTGTTAACGCCGCCTTGTTGATATATGTATTTGACTTCTCTAGTAAATCTTTCTTTTACTTGTGTACTTATAGCTTCATTTATAACTTCACTTATAGCTTCACTTATAGCTTCATCATTGATTTCCGGTATAACTCAGTTGTGGTAGTTGCAATTCCTCCTACTGGGATGACTGTTCGGAATAGTTTATCTTATATGAATTGAAATTATGGAAATCAAAAGAAATTGAATCCCATTAAAGGACATAAAATACCCCCTGATGAATAAAAGATTATTTCTTGTTGCTCTTTACGCTATTCTTTTTTTTTCCTGTAGTAAAAAAGCATCCGTAGACTCCGTTTACGACCAAATTGTTGATATGATAAAATCAGGCTTCAGTAAAAAGGATCATGTAAAAATTGAGATAGTAAGCGGTCATAGAACAATGTTTGGTAAAGCGGTCGTAGCTATCACTAAATCACAGGATCAATGCCAGGTTCAATACTTTAGTACCCGTAACGATATCATCCTCGCGCCAGGTCAAGATATTTTAAATGCAGACTACCCAATTCATTTAGATACAACTTATCAGGTGTCTGCAAAACAGTTAATAAAAAATCTAATTGCAGAGAAAAAAACAGAGCTCACACGCCCTGTAGCCTTCCAAATTAAGTTTCATATCAGGGTAATTAAAAACTTGGATACAGTCAATTTCACTTCCAAGGATGTGACGGGATTACGCGCTATTTTCAGAAAAAATAGGTTAAACACAGGTGCCACAATAAATTATAATAATATTGATAACCAGAATATTGAGTAATTATTCAATTAAGAACTATTTTTTGTGTATACCGGGCGTATTTATTGCTAAGGTCCCATGATTCGATTTCACTTTTAATGAGTTGAGGAAATTTTTTACGGATATCGTGAAGTGCATTGCCGACAGATTTTCGCAAATATTCACTTTCATCTGAGTGATTCTGGCTAATCAGTTCTATTGCTACCTGCGGATTTTCCTTAAAATAAGATCGTGAAGTCCAGATTCTGAGGCCTTCAGTTACGGCTCTTTTCACATTTGGATTTTGATCAAAGAGCCACTGCCTGATTTTTGGTAGTGAGCTTTCATATCCTGTTTTTAGGCAGTAGTAATCAAAAGCCTTGGCGAGCATTTCCTGAACCCTCCAGTTTTCATCCTTAGCCACTTTATTCTCAAGAATATACAGCACATCAGGATTTGCGGTCGAGAGCTGGCCTAGAAGATAGACTGCCAGCATTCTAGACTGGTAACTTTCATCATCCAGCAACGTAATGGAGAGGTTAAAATGATCGATTTTTTGATCAAGTAGGATATTGTTACCTGCCGAAATGATATGCTTGAAACCATGCTCGATCTTTTTTATATCATTCAAGAGATCGTTAATTGACTGATCCATAAGTTGTCTTCTTACTAAAGTATGATTAATGTAGGCTGGATTCTCCAATGCTCTTCTTAAATTAATGAATTTACAGATTAAGATATGATAAAGCAAAATATTTGAGATGTAACTAGTCCCCTCACTTACTTGCAGTTGTATTGGTAATGATTAGGCTATGAGAAGAGACTTTTGAAATTAACCGATGCATGATGAAAAAAATAAAGATTTTAGCACTTGTTGCGTTGTTGTTTCTTTTGCCCGCCAGTGTTTGTGCATACAACTACGGTGAGCATAAGGCAATAGGCGACCAGGCATTTATAAAATTTGTCCGTTCGCTTCAGGAAAGTGGTAGGGCTGTAACTTTCCTTTCATTTTCGGATTTGAAACTTGGAGGTGCCAACATTTCTTATGGGACATTAAATGGCTTGAGTGGAGATCATGTAGGTGATCCTTACGCGTTGATTGAACTACTTTCTGACAGCAGTTCTGCACTTCATAAGATCATGGCCCTTCATGATGAATACATCGCCATGGGTTCTAGCGCGGCTCCCGACGGCAAGTTGGTTAAACTTGACTTTGGATATGCCATGTTGGCGATGAAAAATCTTTCACATTTTTATCGGTATGGTAAATCTTTCCAAGAGCAACTGCGTCCTTTTGATCAGGCAATAATCCGGCAATGTCAGCGCCCGGAACTGGTTAAGGCTGCCTTTAACAAATTGAATAAAACCAACGCCATCAACATGTATGTCACGCTTCACTTGGTGGCTATGGATTGGGCAGCCCAAAGCGGGAGGCTCAAGGATCAGCCCGAGCAGGCAAGGAACTTAATGAGGTTTGCATTGTTGTTTAATGGTTTTGCAGATCACTTTTTAGAAGACTCCTTTTCTTCGGGACACCTGGTGGTAAAAAGGACTGTGGTTGCATCTGTTGTGAACAATAAAGCGCTACATGATTTTTATTCTGCAAACGGTACGGTTGTGCTGAATAGAAAGGCCGAAATCTGGAAAGCACATGGAGATGGAACATTTAACAAGCCTGAATTTATCAATGAATCGGCCAGGGTAATTGAAGCTGTTGAACTATCATTATCCGATTTGTGGATGGCTTATGAAAATGCTGCCTTGACGCAGACTGAGGCTGATTTCATAACGCGCATTCCCGAAGAAAAAAAAATGCAGGAAAACTATTTGCTCAATAATATTCCGGCGCTTAAACTGGTTCCCATCCCTTATAACTCTGACCTGCCTTCCTTGTTTGAAAACACTTTGGTAACAGATTCCATGAAAAAAGCCAACCAAATATTACCTTACCGTAATTTTGTAAGAAGCAGAATTGGAAACTCTGTCGTTGTTGGGATAAACGGACCTTCATTTTCTACTAAAAATTATTATCGTGCATTCGATTTTAGAATTAATGCAGGTTCCATTTCAAACCGCTATTCTGTTAATTCTAAGGGTGGGAAGAAGGGAGTATGGGATTACTGGCATGGATATACATTAGCATACAGCTGGGGAGAAACAGGTCCCTACAGAGATGAGTTCCACAAGGGTGCAACCCATCAGTTCAGAGCAGGGCTCAGGAGTAATTTTGACTACTGGCTAAGCGATAAAAAGTTTATTGGGATTTATGGATATATGGAAGGGGGCATTCAATATGGTAATCGGGAAACATCACTGATCTTTGTGCCTTCAGTAGGGTTACAGTTGGGCTCACTGTTAAACATTAACTATTACAATATGCCCGGCTGGCTGCGTTTGCCTGCGCAGTATCTGTTACCACTTAAGTTTAGACAGGGGGTTGTTTTAACAGTAAAGCAACCCCCGAAATATTTTTACGGTTTTGAAATGGATTTTGTATTGTAAAATACAATTATTATCTGAAGTACTTGTCTTAATTACTTCCTATTTCATACTGTCATGAATTTTATTTATCATATCCAGATGCGATTGAACAATTGGAGCGGTTTTAGCTATGTTCGGCGAAATTTTGAGCCGATTATCTCGCTTAATCGGCTCAAAATTTTCTTATACTTGAGCCGATTAATTATTTTAATTGGCTCAATATGTATAATTGGTAATATAAAATAAATCTACTCACAATCGCATTCCTCTTAAAAATTCGTCAACCTGCATACGCTTTTTACCTTCGTATTGTAGGTCGGTAAACTTGATGAATTTTTATTTAAGTATTTTGAATTTAAATTTTACCTTATGTGTCTTCTTTAAATTATTTTTAGGTTATTGAAATATGTTAGTGAATCCAGGTATTAGGATTAAGGTCTTCCTTAGTCTTTTCTTTTGTCTATTATATAAGAAAAATGGCTCGGGATGGAAGCGTATAAAAAAATATTGTGACTGGGTTAGTTAAAATTACAAGCTCGTCATTTCTCGTTTTTATCGCAATGCATATTACCTTTTGGTCAATGGTTCGAGGCCAGTTGGGTCACAAACCCTCTTTACAATCCGTAAAGAGGGTTTGGTTTTTTTACTGGAAAATTAATCGGCCTTAATGTTAGTGAAAAGGCTGTTTTTTGATTCGAGTCCATGGAGGTTTTTTGTTCAGATAGACTGGTCAATTCCGACCAAGTATTAAAGATTAGAATAGGAGCATAAGAGAACGATGTTATGTGAAAATACAAAAGTGTACATCAGAAAACGACTGATTATTTTAAATAAATGTCTCATAATTGAGACATTTGTCTTATATTTGAGTCATGAAAAGTACAAAAGATAAAATTATTGATGCTGCCGTTTTTTGCTTGAACAGGAATGAAAAGGCAAGCATTGATGAGATTGCAAATCATCTGGACTTAAATAGAAGAACAATACATAGGTATTTCAAAGATCGAAGTACCTTAATTCAATGTTGTCGGGAGAAAATGATGGCCACGTGTAACAAAGCTATGAATGAAGCCTATGAAAGTAGCGATGACGCCCTGAAACAGGTCGAAAACATGTTTTATGCCGCGTTGACTATTGGTACAGAATACTCCTTCGTTAAAAAGCTTTTTGATCGTAGTGGATATTCTGATGTGGTTAATAGCGAAATGGAAGTTTATGATAATGTCAAATACAAATGGTTCATGCTAATAGAAAAACTTCAGAAGACAGGTGTAATACGAAGTGCCGTTCCACTTCCATGGATTTATAACCTTTTTGGAGGAATGATAGACATCGCAATCTCTGCACAAGCAAGCGGAGATATAGCGGTAAATGACATTAAAAAGCTTTCGTGGGCGGCTTTCAAAGGAAGTATTGGAATAATCAATTAACGGGATGAAAATAAATCAAAAAATCTATGAATTCAAAACCTACATTACCGCAAAAAGAACAATATGATGACGAACATCTTGTGAGTCTATTGCCAGGCTTCACCAATCATTATCAGGATGTAGACGGAACCAGGCTCCATTATGTAGAGGGTGGTGAAGGCTCGCCATTGATACTCCTGGCTGGCTGGCCTCAGACTTGGTGGGCCTTTCACAAAATCATGCCGATGCTAGCAAAGTACCATAAAGTAATCGTTATCGATTTTAGGGGCATGGGGTCTTCAAGCAAACCAAGCGAAGGTTACAGTAAGAAAAATATGGCAGGCGACATCGCATCGCTTATTAAAAGAATGGGACTTGATAAAGTAAGTATTGCAGGCCACGACATAGGCGCAAGCATTGCAATCAGCTTTGCGGGCCACTTTCCCGAGCATACCGACAAACTAATTGTTCTGGACACACCACACCCTGAAGAGGATCTTTATAAACTGCCGATGTTGCCAATCGGTATGCCCGTGCATCCATGGTGGGTGGCTTTCAACCAGGTAAAGGAATTACCAGAGCTTTTGTTGGAAGGACGCTTTCATATTGTTCAGAGTTGGGTCTTTGATAAAATGCTGGTCGACAAAAAGAGTATAAATGATTTTGACAGGAAGGTATATGCAAAAGCTTATGAAACTAAGGATGCGATCATGAGCTCTAATGCTTGGTACCAGGCATTTCCAGAAGATATCCAGGATATAAAAAAAATGAAGATGATTGAGGCACCAAGCCTGGGACTTGGCAGTAGTGCCGGACTTGCAATGCTCAAAACTTCCTTGCCGGGATATATAAAGAATTTACAGCTAAGGGAGATTAACAACTCTGGTCACTTTATTCAGGAAGAGCAGCCTGATCAGGTTGTAAGTTCCATACTTGAATTTTTGAAATCGAAATTATCATAAACTCATTCCATTAATCAAATTCATTTTTTTCGATCCTTACAAGATGAGATTGAACATTTGACAGCCAATTTTTGATATAAATGTGCATTTTTCCGACATTTGAACATGGCCCTATTCTTAACCTTGGACAATGTCTATAAACTGTACAACATTGATCCTTCGAAAAAGATGGAAGGGATAGTCGTTCTGCATCAACAGAACCACCCCGAAAAGGAGTATACAGAGCATAGTCGTCTATTTGATGGATTGCTGCTAGGCTTTATGATACAGGGTTCCATGAAAGCCCAAATACATTTTTTAGAATACGAAATCAACGCAGGCGACATCGCAGTTTTGCAACCACAATTGATGATAGATACAAAATCACTGAGCAAAAATGCAGAAATAGTGACGATTGGCCTTTCGTTAGATTTTATTGCGGCGTTTCCAATCCTGCGTGAGTTTGTAATGAACAATCAAATTCGATGGCAACCTGTTGTCAGACTTCAACCTGCAGAAGTAACGCTAAAGAATAAACTGGTAGAACTTATACAAAACTTCTATCATAAAAGCCAGAGCCCCAGGAAAACTGAAATGCTGCGACATCTTGTTATTGCTTTAATGTATATGATTTCTGAAGCATATTCGGGTCTAACTGACAATAACAGTTTAGTGAAGAACCGCACACATGAAATCATCGACGATTTCTACATATTGATTTCAAAGTATGCAACTCAGCAACGGAGTGTTAAATTTTATGCAGAAAAACTTCATTTAACCCCTCAGTATCTTTCTACTTTTCTGAAGCAAAAAACAGGAAAATCAGTTTTGCAATGGGTTGATCATGCCATGATATTGCATGCTAAGACATTGCTCAAATCTTCTGGTTTATCAATCAAGCAAATCAGCAATGAGTTGCATTTTGGAGAAACAAGCCTATTCTGCAGGTTTTTTAAGAGAATCACCGGAGTTTCGCCAGGGGTTTTTAGAAATGGGCAATAGGCAACATTTGTGAGCAACCTCACCGTATCTTACAAATTGTATGTAACTACCATAAATGTGTGAAAAAAACACGCTCAGGCGCTGTTTATTTTTACACCATGAAAAATTCGACGAAAAAAGCAGCTATTGGATTCATATTTGTGACTTTGCTGATTGATATTACTGGATGGGGAATCATACTTCCAGTGGTCCCAAAACTTATTAAAGAACTTATTCATAGTGATATTACTGAGGCTGCCAAATATGGTGGTTGGCTTGGTTTTGCCTATGCTTTTACACAATTTATATTTTCACCTGTGGTGGGGAACCTTAGTGACAAATATGGACGACGCCCTATTATTTTAATTTCTCTTTTTGGATTTGCCGTAGATTATATATTTCTTGCTTTTGCTCCGTCTATCGGTTGGCTATTCTTAGGAAGAGTCATTGCCGGATTGACGGGAGCTAGTATCTCAACTGCAAGTGCTTATATAGCTGATATTTCAACCGATAAGGATAGGGCAAAAAATTTTGGTATGATTGGAGCTGCTTTGGGGCTAGGATTCATTATAGGTCCAACCATTGGAGGATTGCTAGGTCACTATGGGGCAAGAGTTCCATTCTATGCTGCAGCTGGGCTATGCATGTTAAATTTTCTTTACGGATATTTTATTCTTCCAGAAAGTTTAGATAAAGACAAACGTAGGGCATTTGATTGGAAACGTGCAAACCCAGTTGGATCTTTTAAATTCTTAAGAAAGCATCCTGAAATTTCAGGTTTGGTCATGGCCCTGACATTGATTTATATTGGTATTCATGCTGTACAGAGCAATTGGCATTTCTTTACCATGTATAAATTTGGTTGGACTGAGCGAATGGTCGGTCTCTCTCTTGGGGCGCTTGGATTATTGCTAGGATTGGTTCAGGGCATCTTAATAAGATGGACAACACCTAAGTTCGGAGAGCAGAAAAGCATTTATTATGGGCTGATATGCTATGCTGTGGGATTGTTATTATTTGCATTTGCAAATCAGGGATGGATGATGTTTGTTTTCCTTATACCTTACAGTCTGGGTGGTATCTGTGGCCCTGCACTTCAATCAGTAATTTCTAAAAATGTTCTATCTAATGAACAAGGCGAACTGCAAGGAGCCTTAACAGCCTTAGTGAGTGCAACTTCAATCATAGCCCCACCTATCATGACAAACTTGTTTTATTACTTCACACATGATGAAGCGCCTGTCAAGTTTTCAGGAGCGCCATTTTTCCTTGCATCAGTTTTAATGGCTACTAGTGTAATTATTGTATACTCAGCCTTTCAACGAAAAGGCAAAAAATAAGTTGAAAATTAAAATCACTAACACCGTTGATTACTTATAAATAACCTAAGCAATTTTTTTAGCTAAATCAGCCATTAAACAAACAATAGTACTTTGAACTTTACGAAACGGAAGGTTTAGGGAAAGTTCGAAAAATATTTCTACCTTGCTCTTTAGTAATTGTATATTTTTAGGACGAATGGTTAACGTTAATCAAATTGATGAGCAGGCTTTATTGCTTCAACTGAAAAACGGTGATCAGCATGCATTTGAAATGCTTTACAACAATTATAAATTTCGGATCGCAGGTAACTTATTCAAACTCCTCAAATCTGACGACCTTGTCAAAGAAATCCTGCAAGAGCTTTTTTTCAAAATATGGGAAGTGCGGACACAGATTGATCCCGAAAAGTCTTTTAAATCTTATCTTTTTCGCGTCGCAGAGAATCTGGTGTATGATTATTTTCGGAAAGTGGCAAAAGACAAACGTTTGTTGGCTAAAATCATGGCTTCAAGCTCAGAGCTGTACCTTCATATTGAAGAAGATATGCTGAGTAAAGAGGAAGGGCAGAAATTGCAGCAGGCGATAGATCTGATGCCTCCTCAGCGTAAAATGGTCTTTACACTCTGCAAATTAGAAGGTAAATCTTACAAAGAGGTAGAAGAGATTATGGGGATCAATGCCAAAACCATAAGTAGCCATATGCTGCAGGCCAATAGATTTCTCAGGGCATATTTTAAGGACTCGGCTGCACTTACAATTTCTGTAGTTATAAGTGTTTTATTCAAAGGTTTTTGATCCTGATCGTTATTTTTGGAAATTAATTGTTAATTTTTTATTAACAGACTAAGGATATTTTTGCTCAGCTCCGTATTAGCTGTAAAAATCGAACCTTGGAACCATCTGATCAACTCCGTATTCTCTTTAAAAAATACCTGGACAACTTGTGTAGCCTTGAAGAAACACAGCGTCTGATGAATTATTTTGAGCTTGATGAAGATCAGGAAATGTTAAAAGATATCATCATCGACGTTTTAGAAAATCAGGACAAGAGTTATGAAACTAACCATGCAGTTGCCGAGGTGCTGGCGAAGGTTGACCGCGATTTGTTCGTTCAGATTAACGATACAACAGGGATTATTCCCACCAGAAAAAATAAAACGCTTAAACTCTGGTTACAAATTGCTGGTGTTGCTGCTGTTTTAGCCTTGGCATACACAGGAGTTTACTTCTTCAACAATCAATCGAAAAAGGTTGCCGCTGTCAGCCCAATTGCGGTACATGATGTTAAACCGGGTGATTTTGGAGCAACACTTACCCTGGCAAATGGCCGGAAGATCAGTTTAGCCAGTGCGTCGAATGGAGAAATTGGACGGGAATCTGGGATCATCATCTCTAAATCCGGTAATGGCAGACTCGTGTATCAAATAGATGAAAAAGTTGCTGACCCTAACGCCTCCAATACCTTGTCAACCGCCAGGGGAGAGACCTATCAGGTACGATTGCCCGACGGTTCAGTCGTTTACCTGAATGCAGCTTCGAGCCTCACTTATACCACCTCATTGATCGAAAATGGAAAACGTATAGTTAAGCTTATTGGCGAAGGTTATTTTGAAGTGTCTAAGGATAAACAACATCCATTTGTTGTGAAAACAAACAAGCAGGAAGTAGAAGTGTTGGGAACACATTTTAACATCAGCAGTTATGCGGACGATGAAGTAGAAAAAACCACTTTGCTGGAAGGGAGTGTGAAATTGTCTGCAGCAGGTAGTTCCAAAGTGCTGAGACCAGGGCAACAGGCTAAGCTGTCGGGCGGCAAAATCCAGATCAATGAAACAGATACAGACCTTGCTGTCGCCTGGAAAAACAATGAATTTGTAATTGAAAGTGAGCACATTGAAACGATCATGAAAATGATCAGTCGCTGGTATAATGTGGAGGTTGTTTACATTGGCGAAAAAACCACCCAGCGCTTCAGCGGCAAAGTGTCACGGTTTGATAAATTGTCAAAAGTACTTGAAATCGTAGAATCGACAGGGGAAGCCCGTTTCGATGTCAAAGGACGAACCGTATATGTGTCAAAATAAACAACTAACCTATTAATTAACAGAATACTAATCTAGAACTAAACCATATGAAAAGAAAACTACGCTAGCTAAACAATGTAAACGAAACCAGGCCCCGACTAGACATCCGGACCTGGTAAAAGTTTGGAACATTCAATTAAAAATCAAAGTTATAATCGCTTCCTCTCTACGGTCCAACGCAAAAGAGGCTGCTTAACCAAACCGACTACTAATGTATCAAAAATCAAGGAAATTTGGTATGCCTAAACGGCTGTACCTAAAATTATTGCTAACTATGCGCCTAACCATCGTAATCATAATAGCATGCTTTATGCAGGTAAGTGCGTCGAGCCTTGCCCAAAAAGTGACGTTAAACAAGTCAAGTGCTTCACTTCGGTCCGTCTTTAAGGAATTGAACCAACAGACAGGTTACAACTTTTTTTATACGGACAACTTGCTGGAAAATTCGTCTCCAGTGACCATCAACGTTAAAGATGTTGATTTATCAGCTGTGCTTAAACAGATTTTTGCAGGGCAAAACCTGGATTTTCTGATACGCAACAAAACGGTGGTCATCAAAGCAGGCCAACCGGCAAGTCAGGAAATTATTTCCGGGTTTGTTGGTGATGCCAAAGACCGCAAACCCATTCCAGGCGTAACGGTTTCTATAGTAGGGACCAAATCTGCGGTTCAGACGGATAAAAATGGAAAGTTTACTTTGAGCATACCTAAAGGTGCTCAGTCTTTGGAATTCAGGTTTCTAGGCTACAAGACTGTTGATGTGCCCATCTCATCTAATTCGAATTACACAATTTACATGGAGGAGGATCAGCAGGTGCTGAATGAGACGGTGATTACGGGGATGGTGGACAGGAAATTAAGTACTTATACTGGTGCCGCCAAAACCATGACGGCTGCTGAGCTTAAAGCCGTGAATCCGATCAATGTGTTTGCCGGTATTGCTGTGCTTGATCCATCTTTTAGAATGATTCCCAACAACAAAATAGGAGGGAACATCAATGCACTTCCGGACGTAACCATGCGTGGACAAACATCCTATCCAACCCTGGGGTCAGAACTTGTCGGAAACCCAAATACACCACTGTTCATTCTTGATGGATTTCAGGTTTCATTACAGGCAATTGTAGACTTAGACATGAATCAAATTGCTTCAGTAACTTTATTAAAGGATGCTTCGGCTACTGCAATGTACGGTTCCCGTGGGGGTAATGGTGTGATGGTTGTGACCACAATCCTGCCACCAAGAGGAAAAGTAGAGGTTTCTATCAGCAATAATTTTACTTTATCTGCTCCAGACCTGTCTGTTTACAACATGTTGAATGCAACAGAAAAACTGGATTTTGAGCGTCGTGTAGGATTTGTCAACAGTTATAGTGGTGATTTTATCAATTCTGAACGGTATAAAGCGGTGGTGAGCGGTGTAAATACGGATTGGAAATCTATTCCTGTTCAAACCGGGATCAACAACAGGACCAACTTGTCTTTACGGGGTGGTGACGAGTCGTTGACCTTTAACCTGACCTTCAGCGGTAATCTGCTACAGGGTGTGATGAAGGGACAGGACAGGAAAAATTATTCCGGAAGTTTTACGCTGAGTTACAGAACGAATAAACTGACATTCCAAAATAATATCATAGCAACTCAGGTGAATTCCAACGATTCACCTTACGGCACATTTAGCCAGTATCTGGATTTGAATCCTTACTGGAAACCTTACGATGAAAATGGGAATGTTAACAAATACCTGGAAAATATCAATACAGGCTTCGGCGCAACAGGGGTAAGCTCCGTTGTATTAAACCCATTGATGGATATTACCTACAATACCATTGACAATAGAAATAAGAATTTCAATTTAAGGAACAATACCACGGTGCGTTACGATGTCAATAAATCATTGTGGTTTAATGGTGCCCTGGGCATCACAAAAGTGAACGGAACGGTAGATAATTTCTATTCGGCTCTGGATAGCCGGTTCAATGGTGTCTCGGATTTAAATGCAAGGGGGACTTATTCCATCGACAACAGTACCTCCTTTACCATGGACGGAACAGGATCGGTAAATTATAACAAAAATTTCGGGATGCACGGTGTTACAGTCTACGCAGGATTCAGGCTGGCCAGCTCACGCTTAAATTCCTATGCTGTTTCTACGCAGGGTTTTCCTTTTGATCGTTTAGATAACATCCTGTTTGCCGCGCAATATTTAAACAGCAGGCCTACAGGAACCGAAAGTACACTTAACAATCTTTCTTATACCGGAAGTGCCAACTACTCTTATGATAACCGGTATTTTACAGATTTCACTTATACCAGGGACGGCTCTTCCGCTTATGGACAAAATAATAAATTTGGTAATTTCTGGTCTGCAGGTTTAGGCTGGAATATAAATAATGAAAAATTCCTGAAGGATAGCGAAACAGTTAACCTGTTGAGGATCCGCGGTAGCTACGGTTCTACGGGTACGTCTGTACAAAATCCTTATGCAGCACAATTCAGGTACAACCTGGGCACATCGACGGGTTATTTTGGTGAAGTAGGTGCCTTTCCCGGTGGACTTGGAAACCCGAATTTGAGCTGGCAGCAAGTGCTGAAGTCGAATGTTGGTATTGCATCAGCATTTCTGAATAACCGGTTGACTTTCAACGCGGAGTTTTATAACGAAGTAACCCAGAATGCCCTGACTACAGTGTCACTGGCGCCCAGTACCGGTTTTCCTTCATATACCGAAAATTTAGGTAAAATCCAGAACAAGGGACTTCAGCTCGACCTGGGGTATACCATACTGTCTCAACCCCGTAAAGGTTTAAAATGGAACGTTGCGGTGAACGCAGCCACTAATAAATCTGTGTTAAAAGAAATTTCGGAGAAACTTAAGGCTTTCAATGCTGCATTGAATACCAATAACGCCGATCAGACTGTTGAAAATGCCCAGTTTATTGAAGGCAGGTCAACAACGGCTATTTATGCAGTGAGGTCATTGGGTATTGATCCGGTTACCGGTCAGGAAGTTTATCTGAAATTAGATGGTACCCCAACTTTTGTCTGGGACGTTAATGATAAGACCTATGTTGGTGACAGCCGACCCAAGTGGACAGGAGCTGTAAATTCCAATTTCCTGTACGCAGGGTTTGGTTTAAACTTTAGCATCAGTTATAACTATGGTGCCGATCTGTATAACAGTACGTTGTTAAACAGGGTTGAAGCTGTTGATGCTTCAAATAACGTAGACCGGAGGGCATATGATCTGGGCTGGACCGGACCTGGCAGTATCAGTCCATACCGGAGGATTACGGGGTCGCCAACGCCAACAAAACTTACCTCACGCTTTGTTCAGCGCGACAATAATATCCAGCTCAGCTCGGTTAATTTGACTTACCAGTTCAAAAACCCATTCGTTAAAAAATTAGGCTTGCAGAACCTGACTCTTAGTGCAACAACGAATAACCTGGCCACCTTCAGCACCATTGAAATTGAACGTGGTACGGATAACCCGTTTGCAAGAGAATACACATTTGGTCTGAGTGCAAGATTTTAAATTCAAAAAACAAATTCATATCCCAATGAAAAGAACAACATTAATTATAGGAATTCTGGCACTAGGTGCAGTGTTTTCCAGTTGTAAGAAATTTTTGGATGTAGAGCCCAAAACAAATTTATCTGAAGAACAGTTATTTACTTCAGAGCCGGGTTTTCAACAGGCTTTATCAGGCGTATATGGCCAGTTGGCCAGTAACAGTCTTTACGGAGATAACCTTTCTATGGGTTTCGTTTCTGCGCTGGCACAAAATTATTCACCAATTAATACCCAGTCAGAGGTTAAACTGCAGGAAACGCAAAATATGAACTACACTTCAACAGAAGTGATCGGCTATACCAACGCCATCTGGTCTGCCGGTTACAGTTCAATCGCAGCTGCAAATAAGATCATTATAAATACAGAAAAAAACCGTTCTGTGCTCAACAATGATTCGTATGCACTGTTGCGCGGTGAGGCTCTGGCCTTAAGGGCATTTTTACATTTTGATTTATTGCGGATGTTTGGGCCTGAGTATACTGAGGGTGCCAATTTAAAGGCCATTCCTTACAAAAAGGATGTTAATGAAAACGCAAATCCGCCGGCAGTAACTGCTGATGTGGTAAAATTCGCCCTGGCAGACCTGAAAGAAGCCGAAGCTTTGTTGTTGCCAGCTGATCCTATTGTGACCAGTGATTTGCGCACCAGGCGGAATAAGCTGAATTATTATGGCGTAAAAGCACTGGAAGCAAGAATAAAATTATACAGTGGTGATAAAGCCGGTGCTGCTGCTGCCGCAAATGTAGTGATCAGCTCGACGAAATATGAGTTTGTGACCGAGGCAGCGGCTGGAGTGGTCAGTTCGGGATTAGTGGTACGCGACCGCTTGTATTTCAATGAGCAGATATTTATGATCAGGGTTAGGGATATATTGCCGACCGTACAACGTTATTTCAGGTTTAGGGGCGGTGTAGGAGAAACGCTTACGCGTACCGCTGCCAACTTCAATACGTTGTATGAAACCGTATCAGGCGGCGGCGGTACAGACATCAGGTACAGGTTCCGCCTTGAGGAGGAGGCAGGAAACAAGTTCCCCTCTAAATTCTGGCAGGCCTCTACTGCTACAACGCCGATTACCGACAAATTACTTGATCAGTATGTGCCAGGTATACGACTTGCCGAAATGTACTATATCCTGGCTGAAGCAGCTTCAACTCCCGCCATTGGCGTTGGATATTTAAATACCGTGCGTCTAAACAGGGGACTTTCCAATCTGGCAACAACCATTACAGCTGCCACACTGAAGGCGGAGATTACCAAGGAGTACCAGAAGGAATTTTATGCGGAAGGGCAGTTGTTCTTTTATTATAAACGTATCAAGTCAACAAGAATGCAGTTCGGTCCAAGTATGGCGCAAGAGCAGTATGTGCTGCCAATTCCAAGTGCTGAACTTCAATTTAATCCGAATTATGCTAATTAATCACACTCGTATTATGAAATACTTATTATATGTGACGTTGGTCTTCTCCCTTTTTTCGTGTAAGAAAGAAGCGGTAGAAACTTATCAAGGAAAAGATGGTGTTAGCTTTTTTGCTTACACCTATCAACAATTACATACCACAGCGACAAGAAGTTACTCTTTTGCGTTTCAAAAAACTGTAAAAACAAGGGATACCATGTATATACCTATGAGGCTTACCGGAAAGCTGTCCGATCAGCCGCGTACCGTATTGCTAAAGACAGCTGAGGGAACGACTGCAACGGCGGGTGTCGATTTTGAGCTAAAAGAAGTGACCATTCCGCCTGGCGTCTCCATGTTTAACTATCCCCTTATACTGATCAACTCTGTTGGAATGGCAAGCAATGTTTATAAAATCGTGTTGGAGCCGGCAGAAACAAAGGACTTTACTTTAGGCACTTTAGGCCAGACGCCCCGGACCACCACTGTTCAGACGGAGGAGAACTTCAGATATCTGAAGATAGAGGTATCCAATATGTATAACAGGCCTGCTTATTGGGATGTTTTAGAGGGAGATTTTGGAGAATTTAGTGCTGGAAAGTACAAATTCATGGTTAAGGTACTCGATATAACGGATTTCTCTTACGAGAATATCGGGCTTGACGGTTATCTAAACTTCCCCGTGACGCTGAGAAACGCATTGGCCGCTTATGAAGCTGCAAATGGTCCATGGTTAGATGAAAATGAGAATAGTCAACCGATTTCTTTCCCTTAATTTAGATATGATGTATTTAAAACATATTTTTAAGCTTAGCATGATTGCTGCAATCATGCTAACATTTGCCTGTAGTAAAGATAACAATCTATCTAAATACGAGCCAATTAACGACATTAAGATTACCGATGCAACAACCAGTTTTACGATACCTCAACTGGATTCGCTGATCATTACGCCAACATTAACAGAAACAATGCCTGAAGGTGATTCATTCACCTACAGTTGGACAATGGACTCAAAAGTGATTGCTCAATCTAAAAATTTGCGCATAAAAGTGACCTTAAGTCCAGGTACGTATTTGATAACTTATAAGGTAACCAGTAATAAAAATGGTATTTATGCGCTACAGCGTTATACCATTGTGGTAAATGGAGTGTATCCAAATGGCTGGTACATTGTCAATAGTAAAGATGGAAAAGGCAGGGTTTCGTTGATCCGTAGCGATGACGTGATCTTTGAAAATCCTATGGAAGTGGCCAATAATAAGACCTATCCAGGAAAGCCATTGGCCTTATATAATTTTGGAAAAGGTGGTTTCTTTTATTATTTCACCGATCAAAATGTATATCGGTTTAACATGAACGACTGGCTGGAGCTTGGTGATAAGAGTTCTATACTTCCTAATTTGGCTACACCGCTTCCGTTTAAAAGTACACCGGTATTTATCTTGAACGCCTCAAGGTTTGACCAGTTCATTGTTGCGGATGGCGGCTTATATGCCGGGATTTCAGGCTCGACTTCAGAAGATATCAGCCCTTTCAGCCAACGAATTCCTGGGGATTATGACCTATTCCCGGGTGTGTTTCCTAATACTTATGACATAACCTATTTTTATGATAATGCGAATATGCGCTTTATGCGAATGGGTATTTTTTCAAGAATTTTGGAAGATGCACCTGGCACAACAGGCTCGTTTGACATGGCAAATGTTGGAAGAAAAATGATTGCCCATGATCGTGGTATTTCAACGCTATTTGGAGAAGAAATTGAGTGGTATTTTATCATGGAAGATAATAATGGCCGCTACTTGATGTCCCTGACATATGATGAAAATTTTTTCAATACCAAGCCTGGGGTTAATCAAAAAATGGTAAATAGTCCGGAAATTGCCAGTGCAACTAACTTTGCAACATCGTCAATTGTAAAACAACTCTATTATACTGTAGGCAATAGGGTGTATTTATACGACATCATTGGAAATTCATCACGCCTGATTTATACTTTTCCTGCGGGCTACGTAATTAAAGACATAGAGTTGCTGCGCAGCACCAGCAAACAGCTGGTGATTGGTGTGAATAATGGTTCGGTGGGCGAGGTATATTATTTTGACATTGATATCCGGGGAGAATTCAGCAATAATACCTACGCTAAAAAGTTTACCGGCTTTGGTGAAATTGTACAAGTTGCCCAAGCCAGACAAAATCTGTAGACGATATGAAAAAGATACTTATGCTCATCGGCATCCTGTCAACAGGATACTCAGGATACAGTCAGCAGGCACAACCAGCTTATCAGGCAAGTCTTGATTCTCTGAAGATCTTCATTGATCCTTTAAAAAAAGAAGCGATTCTTGAACGACTGGTGAAAGCGCATCCTGGCAATAGTTTTGACCAATACAGGGCTATAGTTGTTGATAATTTTGTTGTTGCAAAAAACTCGGCAAAAGCTTTATTTCATTTTAACAAGATCGTAGAAACTGCAAGGATCATGTATGTAGGATCTGTGGCGACAGGAATCATGGCTTTCGATTTAAAAGCTGCCGAAACTTTAATTGAGCAAGAACTGGCAAATTCGACCAATGCGCCGGAAGACCGTCAGTTCGTGTTGCATCTGTATAGTCAGGTAATGGATAAGCAAGGAGATTATAAAAAAGCCTTTGCTGCTATCAAAGAATGTTATGAGCAGGCTGTAAGAAAACCTGCGCGCTTGACCGCAGAGTATTACTACCTGATGAGCAAAACAGGCGGATACAAGGAAGCGCTTCCAGAGCTGGAAAAAGCAGTGCTGGCAGGTTTAGCCGATGATCACTATAAGGCCGAATTAAAAAGAGCCTACGCAAAAGTGAATCCAGGAAAAGATTCAAATGCGTACCTCGCAGCATTGACCAATCAGTTTGAAGAAAAATACAAGACAACAATAGCTGCCAAAATGCTCGATGAGCAGGCGCCAAATTTTAAAGTGACAGACATCAAGGGCAAAACAGTGTCATTGTCAGATTTTAAGGGTAAAATCGTTGTTCTTGATTTTTGGGCGACCTGGTGCGGACCTTGTAAAAAATCTCTTCCCGCGATGCAAATGCTGGTCAAAAAATACAAGAATGATCCGAATGTAAAGTTTCTTTTTATACATACCTGGGAGACTGTTAAAGATCCTAAATCGGATGCTGTGAATTACTTGCTGACACATAACCTGGATCTGCCCCTATACATGGATGTTAAAGACCCCGTTACAAAAGCCAATCCTGCAGTATCTTCATTTGGTGTGAAGGGAATTCCGGCAAAATTTATCATTGATGGCAATGGCAAAATACGCTTTAAGGAAAGTGGATTGGTGTGGCCAGATGAAGCTGCGGTTAAGGAACTTTCTGCGATGATAGCGTTGTCCCGTTAAAAAAGCAAATACACTATGAAGATAATCGTTGATTTGACATTTTAATTAAAAGCCCTATATTGGCCTTGACGGAGAGCGGCGAAATAGAATGGTACAAAATTAAAAACCCGGTTCGAATATTTTTGAACCGGGTTTTTAATTGTTTAATATTTCATGCAATTTTTGCTGTAATTCCTCACCACGTAAGTTTTTGAAAGGGAAACAAATGGATGAAGTTTATTCGCTAATTTAGCAACCCGAACTGCAGCAACGAAATGTTAGATTATTCCAGATATAGCGATACAGATCTACTGAAATTATTTCAGAAAGGAGATGCAATTGCGTATAGAGAAATCTATGACAGGTACTGGCAACTCTTATTCAGGTTTTCTGGAAAATTAATGCAGGACAACAGCATCGCGGAGGATATTGTTCAGGATATTATCTGGGTTTTGAGCCGATTATTTCGCGTAATCGGCTCAAAATTTTCTTATAATTGAGCTATATTACAAAATCGGTATAAAATAATCTACAATACACTTTTTCTCAGGATGTACTCTGTAATCATTATGATATATCTCAAAAGGATCTCTATCAGCCTTTTTATATCCATTTTCGGCCATCCATACAAAAAGGCTATTCCAGGATTTTTCAAACTCATTTAAGCCGATTACAAAACTTCCAACAATAAATTTTCCTTTTTCAATGGAGGTTCTTCCTATATTTCCTGACACCTTCAGGGGTTCAGTTAGCGTAATGCAAGCACTTAGTCTAACTTTTTCGGGATTTGTGGTTTTAAAACTATCGTGATAAATAGTGACCATTTTTGTGTCGGGATTCTTTAACAATTCCAATGGGGTTGCCCATTTGACTAACGTGTCATAAGCTGTAGTAATTCCCTGCTCTCCAATGCTTGTGACATAAGCCAATTCTAAATTAGCTATTTCCCTGATTTCAATTTTTGCATTCATTTCGATCCAATTTTTAAGATTATTAATGCTGCAAATGTATTCCTCAAAGACTACCCGCTCTTGTCCATTCTTGCTTTCAATTTGACTGATCTTGCTAAATCTGCTGCTTTTTTGTTTACGGAATTCAGATGGGCTTATACTGTAATATTTTTTAAAAGCTCTTGTAAGAGAAGAATTACTATTAAAACCGAATAGAAGTGAAAGCTCGGTAATACTTACTTCTGGTTTGTGTATTAAAACAGAGGCTACTTTTTCGATTCTCTTTCTATTGATGTAAGAATTTAACGTCTCATTCGTAATGGCCTTGAATATCCTGTGAAAATGAAACGGGGAAAAACAGGCAACTTTTGAAATCGTTTCCAGAGACAAATTTGTGTCAAGATTTTCATCCATAAATTGCAACGCCTTATTAACGCTGCTGATATAGGTTATCTGCACTTCTTTATCAAAACCTGCCATTCTAATGGAATATGTAATATTCAAATATACAAGACTTCTTACTTCAAAGGCAATCGGTTGGTGTTATCTTTTATCAAACAAATTCGCGATTAAACGCAAATCAGACAAGAAATGGTTCGAGGCCAGTTGGGCCCACAAGCGAAAAAAGCCGTTTTTCGATAAGAAAAGCGGCTTTTTTGCTATCCTAGAAGTTATTATACATCTGAAGTTAAGGTGTGATGGGTTAAGAAATGTTAATTATTATTAAACTTGGGATCAAGCTGGATTCTTGAAAAAAGCAGCTTTATATAGTATACTGTTTTTATATTAAAGTGGCTCCAGCTTTTTCACAGATTATCCTAACTTAGTTGAAAATAAAACTACATACATGAGATTAATAATCGTTGTATTTTTAACGTTCGCATTACAGAAAAGTTTCGCACAGACGACAGTTTATACTTTCAATTCCAGTTCTGTTTTCACTGAAGCAGAGATAAAAAAAGCGTTTGAATCTGTTAGTCAATCATTGCCATCTTCCGAAATTCTCGTACCGAACATTTTTCACACAACAACTAAAAAAGATACTATAGTCAACTTTATTGAATTTGCAATTAGGAAAAGAGTTGCCGGGGAACAACCGATATTTAAATTTACCTATAAACAAGATTCTACCTTTTTGCTTTTAAATAATAGACTTCCCGCATTTAAACTGAAGGAATTAGGTGGGAAGGAAGTTTCTTTATCTCAATTAATAGGAAAGCCTACATTGATAAATTTCTGGGCAATTTATTGTGGCCCTTGTATTGCTGAAATGCCAGAATTAAGTAAGCTTAAAGAGAAATATAAAGATAAAATGAACTTTATATCAATTACAGAAAATAATGGTACTAACGATCATTTAGCAGACTTCCTAAAAGATAAAAACTTCAATTTTCCAGTTTTAGAAAATGGTCAGTTATATAAAAAGGAATTAAAATTGCGAGCACTACCAAGAAACCTGTTTCTAGATAAAGACGGAGTTCTAAGATACATATTCGTAAATTATCCTGTAAATGCGAATTCAATCCCTTTAGATCTTAATGATAAAGGCAATTACTTTACCAAAATAATTGAGGAACTTATCAAATAGAAATTGACATTTGAGATGTACACTTTCTTGCATTCGTATTCCGCCTTTATCAGTACTTAAAATAAGAAGTTCGTATTTTTTAATAAATCATTCAAGTTATTCAAAATGTTTACATTTGTAAATATATCAACTGTTTAAGTCTTGAGTCATGTAATATCATTTCGCATATAATGTTAAATGACCTTTCCCAGCCGGGGAGGGAGTAATTACTATTTTTTTAATTTTACTTATTACAATATGGCTATTTCACAAAAATATGGTCGTACTTTTCACTATCCGTTTTCGCCGGGGACAACGAGCGATGATAGGATTCAGCACGACTATTGGAAATATTTACAACAAATACCGACGCTAATACATACTGAGAAACTAGACGGAGAGAATAACTGTTTGTCAAAACATGGTGTATTTGCCCGCTCACATGCCGCTCCAACTACATCGCCCTGGACAGAGAGTCTCAGACGGTTTTGGCAACTCGTTAAATATGATCTTGGCGATCTGGAGTTCTTTATGGAGAACCTGTATGCAATCCATTCTATAGAATACCGGAATTTAGAACATCATTTTTATGTATTTGGGATTCGCGAACATGATCGTTGGTTAAGTTGGGAAGAAACTCAGTTTTATGCTAATCTAATCGATTTGTCCACAGTTCCGGTTATTAAAACGGAACAGAAACCGGAAAATAAAGAGCTGTTTGAAAGAGAAATGTTGACCTTGGTTAATGGTTCAGGTACGTTTGATCCTTATGATGTTCAACACAAAGTAAAAGCGACTATGGAAGGGATCGTTACTAGGAATGCTGACGGATACACCGCAGATGATTTTGCGCAAAATGTATTTAAATATGTGCGTAAAGGACATGTTAAAACAGATGAACATTGGACAAGAAACTGGAAACGTGCATCATTAATATACGAAGGAGGTAGTTATGT
>NZ_FNEX01000022.1 GCF_900100435.1 Pedobacter sp. ok626
ATTTCTATGTTTTCATTTCAGTTTATACAAAAAACATTTGCTGGTAACCTGCTCATCAATAGTAAAAGCTTCAATCCTGTTGCTGTATTCAGAGCAGTAATCGCGGATGGCACAGTAGATCAGGAACACACCAAAGAATGGGATGATATGTCAGTTGTGAGGGATTCTGAATTTTTTAATAGCCCTAAAATGGCACTTAAAGCGATTGAGCGGGAACATGAAAAAGTAAAAAGCGGAGCAGATTTCCCTAAGTACATTCAAGCGATCAAAAAGTTAGGCGTAGAAGAATTTGTGACCTATGTATCTGATAGCCACACCCAGTACTTTAGAAATAATGGTCCTCAGATAAGCTCCAAGGCAAAGTATGAACCTTTAGTCGTCGCTGCTGTAAGTCATAAGAAAAAGTTTACGAAGTATTTGAATATGCATCAGGCGGGGCAAACAGACTACCTCAGTTTTTGCAGGCATTGTGCAGAAACAGGAATTGATAGGTGGATAGTGAATTTATCATTGAGGACTTGCACTTATTATGATCAGAAAAGTCAGCTCATCCTGACAGAATCGATCCCTAATTCCGAATTCCCATCTGGTGTTCCATTTGCCGAACCTGGTTTATAGCTTTGCGGATGATATTGCTTTGGAGGGTTATATTATTTATTTTAAGCTCAAGGCTTTCTCTTTTTTTAGACGAGGTTTTCACCAGCAATTAGGCTGTTTGATCATCTCCAGGAAATTGATATAGATGAATGATTAATGACACAAAAGATTGATGGCAAATAGTTATTTGCATTAAAATATAAGCGGATCTGGAAAAAGAAAAAGGATAATAACAGTGCATGGGGTCTATCAAATTCTCAGTCAGATAACAGATTATTTAATTCTAATGCTTGTACTTCTGCCACCCCTTCCAAAACTGTTAAAAGCCCGAAAAGTAAGTAATCCCTTTTTGCTGATTGGGAAAGAATACATAGGGCTCTTTAAATCTGGTTCGGTGCCATCCGTAGTATAACGGATTGTGAAACCTGGAAGCTGTATATTAGCCATCACTTTATCAGCAATTACCTTCAGGCCTACAGCAGGAATCCGGTAATTAAAACCACCTGCATAATGATCTAGCCTGGGTAAGTCACGCTGGCCCAGTCGACGAACAAAACTGCCCCATGCCTTCTGGTACAAAGCTTCGCTTTTTTTTGCATCCGTCTCAATATCCCAGTCGGGCCTTGCCGCCCATGCGCGTTCCGCAAAACCCAGTAATTTAGGAAGTAACATATATTCCAGCTCATCGGCTCCATGAATTTTCTCCGACCAGATCTGGGACTGCAGACCAACAATATTAGATTGTCCAAATTCAGTCAGTCGTTCTTTCCCTTTAAGAATTTCTATAAAATCCAGACGGCTGTAAAAACCGCTTCCCGGCGCATTTTCCGGATCTGGACCAGAACCATATGCTGGTCTGAGATGATTATTTTCATCAATGGTATGCCCTCTTTTAGCACCAACAGCAGTAAGCTCCGGCAAGGAAGGTATTTCCAATCTCCATCCCTCATCATCACTGAAATGGAAATGTAAAGTATTCAGTTTATATAAAGCCAAAAGATCAATCAGCTTGAAAATTTCCTTTTTAGTCTGAAAATTTCGGGCTACGTCCAGCATAAACGAACGGTAAGAAAAACGAGGTTGATCTTCCACCTCCGCAAAAGGAACAGCTACACTTGAAACCAGATTGACAAATTAATCTGGAACGATGAAAGACAGGATTTCGTTTCTAAACATTAAATGTAAGTATAAAGAGTACCCTTGCCTGGCTTAGTTAATGTTATGTTACGGATAACAAATCACAAAAATTTAACACCACTTTAACAAGACCACTTTAACTTTATGACATAACTATTTGGTTAGTATTTATAAGTTTAGTTTATAATGAAAAGCTCGTATGGGTTGGAGCTTTTTACATTAATGTTTTTTAATATGAAAATAAACACTCTTTTCATTGTATTTGTTGTGATTGCTTTAATAGCACCTATCATTTATTTGCTTCACACTATCCGGACAGCCAGCCACTATCAGGAAGAGGAGATGCTCTGGATCTAAGTTTCCGAAGCTATCGCTAGCCGGAGCATCGGCTTCTTTAAGCGGATATTCACTTTCTTAGCGAATTGTTAAGGCTTTCGAATTTAACGGGAACAAGCAACTGAACCATTCATTTACGTCGGTCTGTTTTTTATCGAGACTCCAGTTATATTTGAGATCATATTTCGATTGAAAAAATAAACGGGTTAATTAACACTCGTATTGGTGGGCTTTTATTGAGGCAGACTTTTAAGTTCGAACCGAAAGTGAACTGATAAGTTAAATTTCCTTAGGGTTGTTTTCATCAAACATTGCCAGTATTAAAGTCAATTCCTTTCGCACAATCTAAAAATCACGATCATAAAACCGACTTAAACACGGTTTGTATCGTGTTTGTCCGGCTTTAATTCGGACTGTATCGTCTCTTTTTCAAATTTCTTTTTATCTTTCCTGTTCCTGCGGATCAGAAAAATGATCAGTCCGGCTACTGCAACCAGTACCAGCACTGCAATAGGGTAATTGATTTCCTTCATCAAATCATTAATTTACAAACCATTACAAAAATACGCAACAAAATTGAATCGGTAGATTCTACGCTATAATTTAACACAAAAATAATGTAGGGTTTATCATCTTTCTACTACCTCCCATTCAAGTTCAAGGAATCTCAAGCGCTTTCAAGATTTCCCCCAGTACATTCAAGCGATCAAAAAATTAGGAGTGGAAGAATTTGTGACCCACGTATCCGACAGCCATACCCAGTACTATGGGCGTAATGGCCATCAACTCAGCTCCAAGGCAAAGTATGAACCTTTAGTCGTCGCTGCTGTAAGTCATAAGAAAAAGTTTACGAAGTATTTGAATATGCATCAGGCGGGGCAAACAGATTGCCTTAGCTTTTGCAGGCATTGCGCAGAAACAGGAATCGATAGATGGATAGTGAATTTATTATTGATGACCTGCACTTATTATGATCAGAAAGATCAGCTCATCCTGACAGAATTGATCCCCAATTCTGAATGAAAGATCTGTAGTAGTCTAACCAAAAATAATCAGCCACAACTATACAAATAAACAAACTTGTGGCTGAATAAGGTCTTTTGAAATTGATATAAATGAATGATTAGTGACAGAAAAGATTGATGGCAAATAATTGACGATTTAAAGAACAAGGGATTTATATAATTTGTAAGACTATGTTTGGTGATCATCTCCACTTCTATTGGACTATTTTTAACAGCTTGTACCCAAAGTCAAATAATAAAACAACAAGTAAAAGAACACCCCGAAAATTGCTTTTCATATTTTTCATAAACTATAATTTCTTTTTTCTATCTCTGGAAACTTATATCATGCCCCTGTGTGTGCTAAAAACTCATGTTGGCTTCATGATTTGTTATTTTAATATTCTTTTAAATTGCTTAACCAAACTTACCAACCCTTAATCTTATATTTTTAAGCAATGATTGAAAGATGCTTACCAACGAGCGAACAGGTCTCTACAGTGAGTGGACTTCAGCAGCAGCAGGCAGTGCAAAATGAATTGAAATTGAAGCACCAATATCAGCTTTCTGAAAGTGAGTTAAAAGCCATCAGATCACAAATGAATCCTCATTTCATCTTTAATGTACTCAATTCCATTGAGGCCTATGTAATGGATAACGAGAAAAGAAAAGCTTCCCGACTCATCCAAAATTTGCTTCATTGAGTAAAAACATAAAGAGTATTGCGTCCCCATTAAATCCATAACTAAATAATTAAGGCCTTCAGAAATTAATCTGAAGGCCTTAATTTAAATTCTATTATCCGATATAAAAACTTTCAGATAATCTTCCCATGTTTTTCCCACGGTGGAAAGTTATGTGTTTTCGGAGATACAAGACTCGAACAACATCATTGATGACATCCGCAACGCGGCTGGTTTAGAAGACGACTCATTTAACCCGCTTCCACCCGTTTTAACATGGCTTTAGTTCTTACAATCTTTAAAGCCAGCAAGGATTTTGCTGACTTTTTATGTCTTTGCCAACTCGAACGCGAGCCGATATGAACTGATACGAGCTGATAGTGAGCCGATAATTATAACAGATTATAATAGGAGACTGGCAGATGTTCATAGGCATGTGTCGAAGCTGCTAATATTGTATAGTTACTTACTAATATAAAAAACCAAACGCCCATAATGGTAAAGCATCATTAACTGTGAATGCAACATCATCAATAACCCGGTATCCATTTTCGACTCCCTGTAATTGTTTCAAGGTTTTATTTTTACCCCCTATTTCGAATGTCCATTTACCATTTACCACAAAATCACCATTCTTAGTATAACTTAGCCTATACCCCGCCGATAACTGGCTTGCAAAAAAAGTTTCCCGCAAATTACCTTCATTCGGATCAATATTGGTCAGTGCATATGCAAGGTTCGTATTGTTAAGATATATTTTCTCTGGCTTTTGAAGCGTTACAATACTGATCCCGGAGTAATAGAGCTGCCTGATTAGTTGTGCCCGTTCCAGAAATGACAAATAATTATTAATCGTATTTCGGTGAACGCCACTCTTTTTAGCCAACTCAGTAATATTAGGTTTGTAGGGAACATTAGCTGCCAGCACATAGAATAATTGCAACATTTTACGTGCATTACGGATATCGAAATCATGTAATTCAGCCATGTCATATTCTACAATAATACGGATCAATTGCTGTATGCGGTCTGAAAGGCTTTCCTGATCCTCAGCAAAGAAGGGGTAATAACCATGTCTCAGATAGTCGTTAAAATACTGCAATGGCCTAAACTCAACAGGAAACACTTTTTGCCATTCTTTATCCGGATTAAGCAATTCATCAATAGTAAAAGGATCAATCGTTAATATTCCGCTTAATGAAAGGTATTCCCTATAAGAAAGCCCATGCAAATCGTACATAAGTGCCCGCCGGCTCAAGTCTGCTTCTTCCCTGGCAATATCAATGATTGAAGAGCCCGTAAAAACAATTTTAAGATCTGGATAAAAGTCATATAAATTTTTAATATGCCTCGACCAATCCGGATATTTATGAACTTCGTCTAAAAAAAGGAATTTCCCCCCACCTCTATAAAACTCCTCAGCCGTTTCAACCAATGAATTTGTCGTAAAATAGAGATCGTCTAAAGTAAAATATGCAGCTTCGGTAGGCCTTAAATTCAATTCCTTTAAATACTGAAGTAAAATTGTAGTTTTTCCAGTACCCCTTGCGCCCTTTATCCCTATTAAGCGGTTGTTCCATTTTATTTTGCTATACAAATACCTTTTAAATCCAAGTTTTGCCTGATTAACCAATGATTGCGATCTTTGCAGTAGTACTTCCATTAGATTTTTTTATGCTAAAATAAAATTTTCAATCAACATTGCATACTTAAAAGTGCAATATTGATAAAAAACTGCACACGTTAGTATGCAAAACACACAAAACCTCATCCTTTAATACGGGATAGCTCCTATTACGTTCAATAAAATCGAGTAGGAAGGAACCTTCTTGAGAATCAATTCACAGTTCATAAAAAAAAGCCTCCAGAAATTAATCCAAAGGTCTTCTTTTAAATTTGACTATCCATTATAAAATATTCGGATAATCTTCCCATGTTGTTCCCAAGGTGGGAAAGTTATGTGTCCCCGACGAGATTCGAACTCAAAAAAATTCATTGATGATTTGAAGAAAATTGCAAACTTGAATACATTCACAGAATTGCCATATGATAGTCACAGATGCCCCCTTAGCTTATAGTTCAATGTATTATTCTTATTTTTAGCGTTTAAATAAAAACAAGGGAGGTGATAAATGCCAGTTAAGATTCCGAATAATCTGCCAGCGATTGAGCTTTTAAAGAAGGAAAATATATTTGTTATGAGTGATCTGAGAGCAGATACTCAAGATATTCGCCCAATGCGTGTGCTTATCCTTAACCTGATGCCTCTTAAAATATCTGCTGAAACGGATTTTGTTCGTTTATTATCCAACAATCCCCTACAGGTTGAAGTAGAATTTTTAAGACTCGATTCTCACACTTCTAAGAATATATCTGAAGAACATCTGGAAATGTTCTATAAAGGTTTTGGCGAAATAAAGAAAAACTTCTATGACGGTTTGATCATTACCGGCGCTCCTGTAGAAATGCTGGAATTCGAGGAAGTAAGCTATTGGAATGAGATCACACAAATCTTCGACTGGGCCAGAAAACACGTTACCTCAACGCTCTATATTTGCTGGGCGTCTCAGGCTGCACTATATCATTTTTATGGGGTAGAAAAAAAACCATTAAACGAAAAATTATCCGGGGTTTTCAAGCATACTGCCACTGAAAAGGGGCACTCTTTGTTAAGGGGCTTCGACGACGAATTCTTTATTCCTCATAGCAGGCATACCACAATATTGAAATCGGATTTGGCTGATAAGGCAGATCTTCATATCCTGTCAGAATCTTCGGATGCAGGAATAGCCATTGTATTTTCCCGAGGCGGGCGTGAATTTTATCTTACAGGTCACTCAGAATACGCTCCGCTAACCCTTCACGAGGAATATGTCAGAGACCGGGAGAAAGGTCTTGATGTACCTGTACCGAAAAACTATTACCGGGACAATAATCCAGAGAATGCGCCATTGGTATGTTGGACAAGTCATGCGAATTTACTCTTCAATAATTGGCTCAACTACTTTGTGTACCAGGAGACCCCTTATAATCTAGAGGACGTAGGTAAATTGGGAGAGATTGTTCAAAATGGTTAGATTTTCACGATGACTGGATTATATTACTGTTTTGTTCATTTCGGTGTATGCCAGGGGCGATACAAGCGAAAACTGATATGCGCTGGTTTTTGAGTCAATATCTGTTGCTTCTATATAAATACTCGTAGTTATAGAATCATATCATAAGTACATTTTTTTACTTCTACAATTAGCCGTCATACCTAACGAATTTCTTGTCATAAAAATCTGTCAAAGTCTACAGGATATTCGCATCGGATTTATGAAAAAACAATCATTACAGATATACATCCAAAATCCACGAATATTGGCGCATAAGGCGCGAATATAAAGTCACAGTTTTGTGAGTGATTTATAATGCTGAGTATTACAGAAAATAAGGAATATGACATCATCTACCTATGAATACATCCTTATTCATTTAATTCACCAAAAAAAACAAAAACTATGAAAAAATTATGTGCTGCGTTACTATTCTCTTTTATAGGAATAAGCGCTTTTGCAAGTGATTTGACACCTAAAGTTAAGGGTGCAACACTAGAGGTAAAAACAACCTTGAAAAAAGACAAAATTGAAGTATCAACAGCGAAAGAAGCGGTTGGAAAACTTAAACGTGTACAAGTGAGGGTTGACTGGATGGATGAATGTGGCAATACAATGGCTATATATGTATCAGCACCACAGGGTACACCCTATGGTGACTATTGGATGGCAGCTGCCAACCATGCAATAAATATTATGAATAATAATGGTGGTTGTTTATATTAATTCGACCGTTAGATTCCTGGGGTGCTTTTAACCCCCTTATTTTTTATCCCTTATAATAAAACTGATGCGTAATTACATCAAGCTTATTGCAGCTGCACTACTTTTGTGCAGCTGTTATGCTTTTAAATATAAAAACATAACTGAACCACCTACCGGAGTTGCTTATTATCACTTTTTTCATATCCGAGATACAACAAATACAGGTACTTTATGGGAAGAAGATTTCCTAATGCCTTTTAATGCGTACCAAAGCTTTTATACAAGCTCTACCAAGATGACCCAGGATTCAATCCAGATGGCGAAGATAGAAGCAGCTATGAAAACCGGGAGCAGTACAGTAAATATGGGTACTTTATTACGAACGACCAGTGATAACATTTACCTGAACGAAAAGGAAAGCACACTATATATAAACAAGAACTTTAATCGAAACAACTACCTGATAAAAGAAGCTTTAGAAAAAATAAACTGGAAAATTGAACAGGAAACCATAGAAATATTGGGCTATACCTGTCAGAAAGCTACTGGTAAGTGCAAAGGCAGACAATATACAGCCTGGTTTACTACCGATATACCTGCAAGTCTTGGTCCATGGAAATTACACGGACTACCAGGTTTAATTTTAGAAGCGTATGATGCAAGTCAGAGAATAAAATTCACTTGTACAAAAGTGGTTACAAGTGGCAAAATACCAGCTTCAGTATCATTGGAATTACCTTCAGATGCTACAGCAACTACTACCTCAGCATATAATCAAATGGAGAAAGCCAGCAAAAATGGCTTTGGTATGGATGTCATGAATTCAAGTGGTTTAACCATTGATAATGTAGTTGTAGATAAAAACGGACCTGGTACAACACGCAAGAAATTCACAGTGAATTTCCCGTTGGAATTAACCAAATAAGCTTTGTGCAAAAAAAAACTATTTTACTTATCTTTTTAATATTTTCTACTCTTTTACTTTATGCTCAAAATACCATAACCATAAATGGAATCGTAAAAGACAGTATTGGAACCCCTGTTGGCTCTGCCTCTGTAACCCTTATCAATGAAAATGGCGCAGGAATTTCTTTTACAAAAACAGATCAGCAGGGCTTATTTAATACTGAATTCCAAGGAAATAAAGAGCATCTTTCTCTAAAAATCACGGCTATAGGTTATCAGCAACTTGTGGTCCCGCTTTCCACTATCGCTCATTATCCTTATATCGCAACACTAAAAAAAGCTTACAATCAATTATCAGAAGTTACCGTAAAATCAAAAAGTAAGATATCTCTATCCAGCGATACATTAAAATATAATGTCAGTGCATTCAAGGATAAAAACGATAGGGTAATTGCGGATTTGATCGGTAGACTTCCGGGCATTCAGGTAGATGACAATGGTGCCATTAGCTACAATGGGAAACGCATAACCAGTGTGTATGTAGATGGTGATAATCTTTTGGATGGGAAGTATAGAACTGCCACCAATAATGTGCCTGTTGATGCTGTAGAACAGGTTCAGGTGATAGAAAGAGATCAACCAATCAAAGCTTTGAATGGTTATATGGTAGCCAATAACATTTCGTTAAATTTAAAACTTGCCGATCATGCCCGTACTATTACCATCAACACCGGTTTTTTAGGTTTGGGCAACAAGGCCTATGTTGCAGAATTGAATAATCTTATTTTTAAAAAGAAAATTAAGAGCATAAACAATTTAAAAGTAAATAACATTGGTCAGAATCTACAATCAGAGCATGCGAATATCGGGGTATCTTTCAACAGCAGTGAGATTGGTTTAAAAACCCCAAGACCATACCTTTCTATGATGAGTGAGCGAACTCCCACTCTAGCCGAGAAATATCACCTCATAAATAATGATAACGCAGGGAATATCAATGCACTTTATAAACTTAAATCCGACTGGGACTTACGCTTAAATATTGCTGCCATGGAACTAAAAAGAAATTACAATTACAACAATTCGGTTAATTACTTCTTGCCGAATGCTGATACCGTTCGTTACAATGAAATACAGCATACCATTGAAAAACTAAGCCAATGGCAAATTGGTGCCCAAATCGAGAAAAACAGCAATTCGATATATTTAAAATCTAACACAAAACTAAATCTCCCCAAATGGGATCAAAGTGGCGGCACAAGCCAAAATAACGTAGCATTTAAGCAGATACAGCCAACAAATCAACTGTCCCTGAGCAATGAAACTAATCTTACAAAGGCAATGGGTGTAGATCATGTATTACAGTACAACTCCGTGCTACAGTTCTATAAAATGAACGAAAATCTAAAGATTTCTCCGGGAGTTCAGCAAGCCATTGTTAATGATAGCATTGGCTATTTGATGCTTAGTCAGCAAGTCAGAACAAAAAACCTGTTTATAAATCAATCTGCTACTTATAAAACAAAATTTGATCATTTTATCTTTTCTGCATCGTTAGGCGCATATTATGAACACAATACACTTAACAGTGATTTATACAAAACCGACAGCTTAAACATAATCAGCACAGTTGGCAAACACTTTGAAAATGATGTCGTGTTTGAAAATATAGGGCTCTCCGGAAAAGCGGCACTAATTTACAAGCTGCAAAGAGGTTCCTTAAGCCTGGAAACTACTCCTACCTACAGCTTAATAAAGTACAATACACTTGATGCTGTAAACGCTAAAAAAAACACCTATTTTCTGTTTAACCCAATAATAGAATTCCGTAACAAAATAGGAAAATACAGTGAGCTTGATTTTAGATACAGCCGACAAACCAGCTTCGGTGAAATTACTGATATTTATCCTGGTAATATATTGGTAAGTTACAGGCAATTTAGCTCGAATGACATACCCTTGCCTAAAACAGATCTACACGTTATTGGAGCCAGATATGCTTATCGTAAACCCATAAAAATGTTATTTTACTTTATTTCCTTAAACTACGATAGAACCGGGCAGAATTTTATAAATTCTTATGTTATTGATAGTGGTGTTACCAAAGCTATTGCCATAGATTATAAAAATGTCACAAACAAGTATGCCTTTATTGGAAATATTTCGAAATATCTATTTTCAATTGCTACTAGTATTTCAGCAAGCGGGAATATAGGATTGCAACAAGGAAACAGTCTGTACAACAACGAAATTTCCCCTTTCAATGCTTACAGCATGAATTTATCGCTAACAGCGAGAAAAAAAATATTATCTAAAATAACGATTTCACTTACTGGAGATCTGGGAAAATTTATCAATGAACAAAATACATTGGATGATCCGGTGATAAAGAGCATCACCAGGTTAAGCAAACTAAAAACAGAATGGCAACACAATTTAAGCGACCAAGTAGGTTATACAATTGCTTATAATTTTACTTCTTATCAGCAGGCATTAAGACAAATGGTAAATAATAGCTTCTTGGATTTGAATTTAAAGTACAGTCCTGCCAAGTGGAAAAGCTTTTTTGAGCTTCAGTGCATAAATTTGATCAATCAGAACCTTTATCAACAAATCAATTCGGATTCAAATCAATTATCGACATTTCAATTACCCCTAAGACCACGAACACTCTTGTTAAAGTACTCGTTTACCTTTTAAGATGGGAAATATTCATTCTCCATGAGTTTTCGCATTGAATATTTCATTGAAGCGTTCAGTGTTAACACCATTTTCCCCTTTCCAACCACCTAAAGGCAAAATAATGTCTGAACGATGTGATGTTGTCAACTTTTTACTTGCTTCCCATAATTCTTTTATGCTTGAAAATTTTTCATATTTAGGACTGATAAATTTATTGGGCAAAATTCCACATTCTGCAAGTGTTTGTAAAATCCCATAACGCTTATATTTGTCAGTTTGCTCTAGAATTTTTTCTGACGCAATTCTTTTTTCTAGCTTTCCTGGTGTTTCCTTATCATCAGCATTTGAAATAAACTCAACTAATTCGTCCAACTTTTTTCGGTCGGATTTTGTTATTTCTGGTTTTTCAAAAGTCAGAGCTTCTTCAAGTTCAGTTAAAAAATTTAGCGGTGTTTCATTCCACGAGTGTCCCAAATAATAGGTGTAAAGTTGATGTGTTTTGTCTTCTGTCTTAACTTTTGGCAAACCACATATTTCACAATTCGCCTTACCCACAAAGTCGTGCTTACATAAATGCTTTAGATACAAATAACTCATTAAAGTTTGTCTTGCTCTTGGCAATTCTCCTGTCACTCCTTTTATAAACATTGCAGTAACAAAGTCGAGTGTCAATTTTTTATTTTCTCGAAGTTTCAGCAATCTGCCCAAAGTATTATCGTGTTCAAAAGTTTCAAAATTATTTGGTTTCAGTCCATTAATTTCCAATAATTTTAAATCTGCCTGTGTTACAGCCGTTGGAACTTTATGTTCGTGTCTGTCAAGCGATAAATTATAAAATCCATTTTCGTGAAAGTAGATTTTTTTCAATATCGAATATATCTTTTTATCCATATCATTTGTTTCAGTAGGGTCTGTCAAAAATAGCAGGTAACGTTTCGGGGTAAGCTTTGTAACTTTCATAACCGGGTCATAATATTCCATTTCCGGAACACTACCAAATACCTTCTTTAGCTGTTCAATAGTCATTCCAAATTGAATTTCACCCACACTAACATAAGGAACAATCTCAAAATTTTTATTCATCATTTAAATATTTTACAATAACAGATTAAGCATTAATTCTTCAGCTTCTTTTTTAAAACCTGTATCCCAGTTTTATTTTGGAAGATAAAGCTTAAATGCGGAACGAATGGCCACTTTTGGCGAAATACCCAGCTTATCGATGGTGGATTTTTAGCACAAAAGTTTACTCGAAGAACGAATGCTGAACCTTGTTCCCCTTCGAACTGAACTCAAAAAAATTCATTGATGATTTGAAGAAAATTGCAAGGATTAGCGAGTTGGTTACCCAAGAACCCCTTAGTAGAGATTTTACGTTAAAATATAAGCGGACCTAGAAAAAGAAAAAAATTTAAAAGCGGCTATGCCGATATTTTAGTGCCGATTATTATATAGACAACATGACTGGGGACTGACCATAGAAAGAAAGTCATCGACAGATAAAATTCCCAGATGGGTAATAACTGAACGTTCGAATTAGAATTGTCTAAATTTTGTAAGTAAATCTAACAACTAAAAAAAAAATTGTTTTACTGAACAGTGTTCAATACATTTGCTTCCGAAATAGAATTGCAATTCAATCAATGAAAAAATTATTAATTACAGGAGCAAACGGTGGCATTGGATTAGTGTTATGGGTAAGATCAGTCCCCGGGTTAGTATCCAATTTATATCTTTACATCAATTTTTAAAATTATGGGCATAATCGAACGTAAACGAAGGGAGAAACTAAACATGCGCCAACGCATTTTAAACGGTGCGCGCAAAGTCTTTCTTCAAAAAGGCTACGAGCTAGCTAGTATTCGGAATATTGCCACGGAAATAAGTTATAGTCCGGGGGTTATCTATTTTCATTTTAAGGACAAAGGAGAAATCTTCCGTGAGCTCCACAGAGAGGGCTTTCTGCTGCTAATGAACGAACTACGGATCCTGGATTCTGTCAGTGATCCCTTCGAACGGCTAAAAGCTGTAGGTCGTGTTTTTATACAGTTCGCACAGCAAAATAAGGATTATTATAATTTAATGTTCATCGTGGAAGAGTTATCCAAGAGCGCTGAAGATGGTGGTTTTACTATCGCCAGCGAAGCCATCAGTCATCTCCAGAACTTAATAGAGGAGTGTCAGCAGAGCGGGCGGTTTAAAGGTATGGATTCGGAGTATTTTACTTTCATGACATTATCTGCACTTCACGGAATCTGTGCTCTGTTCTGCAAAGACCGTACTACCAGCTTTATCAACAAAACAAATGATGAGCTGATGATCAACGGCTATGCATGTTTTGTTGCACTGCTGGAAAAAGGTTAATCCCTTTTTTTGACCAATAACTGAACACTGTTTAAATTTATCACAATGATTAAAATAAATCAATATCCAAAAACTATTTACCGGATAATTGTCGTGCAAGCGCTCATTGCTTTCCTTCCGATTGCCCTTCATGCGCAGACCCACCTTAGCCAATATATACAGCAGGGCCTGGAATCTAATCAGAGTATCAACCAACAGGGCTTTCTGTTGCAGCGAAACATTGCAGCACTTCAAGAGGCAAAAAGCATGTTTCTTCCCAGCGTTAGCTTTTCTACCACATATACCAAAGCAGACGGTGGCCGGAGCATTGATTTTCCAGCAGGTGACCTGTTCAATGCTGCCTATGCTACACTCAACCAGCTTACCGGCACAAATAATTTCCCACAATTGCAAAATCAAAGCATTTTGCTCAACCCTGACAACTTTTACGATGCAAAGTTCCGCACGAGTTTGCCGATCTTGAATGCAGAACTGATTTACAACAAGCGAATTAAATCACAGCAGATCGATTTGCAGAAAGCGGAGGTATTGCTCTATAAACGTGAATTGGTCAAAGAAATCAAAACCGCCTATTACAGCTACCTCAAATCCATCAACGCAATTAATATATATCATTCTTTTCTTAAGCTTTTGGAAGAAGGAGAACGGGTCAACAGAAAACTCTTCGAAAACAACAAAATCAACCGCACCGCGGTCATAAGAAGCCAGAATGAAGTATCAAAAATAAACGCATCACTGGTATCTGCAAAAAAAACAGAAGAATCTGCACGCTACTATTTCAACTTTCTGTTAAACAGACCCTTGACGGACAGCATTATTACAGATGACGCCCCGTTCGAACCAGCGCAGGATCTGTTACAATCTGATGAAGTAAGCAGACGTGAAGAATTGATAAAATTGGAAATTTCAAAAGACATCAACAAAAACCTGACTGGTCTTGCCAAGTCTTACCTGATACCAAAAGTAGGTACCTCACTTGATTTGGGATCGCAGGCTTTTGACTGGAAGTTCAATAACAACAGCCGCTATTACCTGCTTGGGGTTTCCCTGGAATGGAATCTCTTCTCTTCGGGAAGGAATTCCTATAAAATAAAACAATCTATCGCTTCCCAATATGCTACTGAAGCACAAAGCAGTTACGTCACTCAGCAACTTCTCACCGAGCTTAAGGTTCGAAAAGCCAACCTTCAAAGTGCCGCCGCGCAGTACCAAGCGGCACAATCACAGCTTAAGACCAGCAACATCTATTATAATGATATGACCAAGCTTTATAAAGAGGGAATGGCCATTTATATCGAACTGCTGGATGCCCAGAACCAGTGGGTAGATGCCCAGCTCCAGTCCAACATAGCCCTATTCGACACCTGGATATCCCTTACCGCTATCGAACGTGCCAACGCCAGTTTCAACATACAATAAAGATCATGAACAAGACACAACTCACACTTATTGCGCTTACATCACTATTGTTCGCCTGCAAAGAAAAACCAAAAAATACAAATCCCCTGGGCCAACCGGACATCATCTCGGTGAAGGTTGCCCCCGTTTCCTCATTTGGCGTTACAAGTACCATTCAGACTACTGGGCTGGTAAGCACTGAAAATGAAGCCAATTATTCATTTAAGATTGGCGGTGTAATCAGCAGCATACTGGTAGATGAGGGGCAGTTCTTTAAAAAGGGGCAGTTGCTCGCCACCCTTAACACCACCGAGATTGCGGCTGGATTGGCCCAGGCAGACCTTGGTGTAGATAAGGCCGTACGAGACTATGCCAGGGCAGTAAACCTTTACAAAGACAGTGTATTTACCCTTGAACAGCTTCAGAATACCAAGACGACGCTGGATGTTGCAAAAAAAACAAGTGAGGCTACGGCTTTTAACCAGCGATATGCCAAGATTTATGCGGCTTCTGATGGTTTTGTAACCAAAAAGGTGGCTAGTGAAGGGGAAGTGATTGGCGGGGGAATGGCGGTGCTGATGACCAACTCAACCCAAAAAAGTGATAGCTACCTATTGAAGGTTGGGGTAACCGATCAGGAATGGGCCGGGATCAAGGTGGGGCAACAGGCCATTGTTAACCTTGACGGATACCCTGATCAGCAATTCCAAGCAACGGTACTGCGTAAACTTCAGGCAGCTGATGCCGCCATAGGATCTTTTCAGGTAGAACTGAAGCTCCAACTCGGCAGTTTAAGGCCTGCGATTGGCATGTTTGGGAAAGCAATAATCCAGACCAATGCTTCACAAGATGCTACTGTGATCCCCTTTAGTGCACTGGTAGAAGCAGATGGTGAGACAGGCTACATCTTTACCCCCAAAGGGGCAAATCGCGTTAAAAAAGTGCCGGTAACCATCCTGAAGTTTGACAATAAAAATGTCTACCTGAAAGATAAAATGGAAGGAATAGAGCGCATAGTTATTTCTAATAGCGCCTATCTCAACGAACAGTCCACCGTAAAAATTATCAAGTAAAAACGCCGACATGAAAATTACAAATTTTGCCGTAAAGAACTATCAGTTTACCCTGATCATATTTGTACTGGTTGCGGTGGTGGGTCTGCTGACGCTCTTTACCATGCCCCGCTCGGAAGATCCCACAACCCATCCCCCACAATATCTGGTTACGGTAATCTATCCCGGTACCAGTCCTAAGGATATGGAAGAACAGGTGGTAAAACCCATAGAAAACAAGATTTATGGTCTGGAGAATATAGATAAGATACTGACCACTGTGGAAGATGGTGTAGCGGCTATACAGATCAAATTCAAGTATGGAGTGGATGTGGATAACAAGTACCAGGAAATATCAACCGAGATCAATGCCCTTAAAAATGGCGAACTTCCTAAGGACATCTACCTGATAAAGACAGAAAAAATTGCCTCATCAGATGTAAAGATCATCCAGGTTGCGCTGATCTCAAATACAGCCTCGTCCAAAACATTAAGGGACAATGCAGACAAATTGAAAACCCAGCTGGAAAAGATCACCAACCTGAGAGAGGTGAAATACACTGGAATGCCAGAGCAGGAAATCCGGATCGATATGCAACTGGATAAGCTCGCCCAGTTCAAAATACCCTTAAATCTGGTTATGGGCAGCCTGCAAAGTGAGGCGGCGGACATCCCGGGGGGAAGCATCAACATGGAGAGCAAGGTCTTTAATGTAAAGACCAGTGGCAAATTCAAGAATGTAGAAGATGTGGCCAACACAGTCATCTATAATGCCAATGGAAAAATTATATACCTGAAGGATGTGGCCCAGGTGGGCTATAAAGACGGTACCATTAACCACATCACCAGGATCAACGGGCAACGCTGTATATTGGTTACTTCTTCGATGAAGAACAATGTGGATATCAGCCAGGTCAAAAAAGAGTACACTCCGGTATTAGAACAATTTTCTGAAACACTGCCGGAGACCATCAAAATGGTCAAGAATTTTGACCAGGCAGATATGGTTTCAAAACGCTTGGGACACTTGGGCTTTGATTTTGGATTGGCCATCCTACTCGTGGTGGTTACCCTCTTACCTTTGGGCTTCAGGCCATCGCTGATCGTAATGATTTCCATCCCACTCTCACTGGCCCTGGGCCTGATCGCAATGAACCTGTTGGGCTTCTCGCTAAACCAGCTCAGTATTGTTGGGCTTGTGGTAGCATTAGGGCTATTAGTGGACGACAGTATCGTTGTTGTTGAGAATATCGAAAGGTGGCTTAGGGAAGGTCATACCAGGAAGGATGCTATTTTAAAGGGAACCAAGCAGATTGGGGCAGCGGTTGTAGGTTGTACCGCAACGCTTGTGATTGCTTTTTTACCATTAGCATTTCTGCCTGATACAGCCGGAGAATTTATCCGAAGCCTTCCTATGGCGATTATCACAAGTGTATTGGCCTCCATGATCGTGGCGCTTACGCTGGTACCTTTTATCGGCAGTAAGATCCTAAAAACCCATACCCACGGAGAAGGAAATTATTTCTTGAGAAAATTGCAGGGCTTTTTGACCTGGTCATATCGCGGCATCATGCCATTGGCACTAAAGTCGCCGAAAGTAACTATTGGTATATCCATCGCATTGAGCGTTTTGGCTTTTTTACTGTTTCCGCTGGCAGGCTTTAAGCTTTTCCCTACTTCGGAAAAACCGATGTTCCTCATCAACATTAAAATGCCCTTACAAGCAAATATCCCGGAAAGCGACAGGGCCGCAAAGCTGGTAGAAACAGAACTGAAAAAACATAGCGAAATCATTTATTATACCTCTAACGTAGGAAAAGGCAATCCACAGATCTATTACAACGTACACCAACAGGACATTAAACCGGATTTTGCACAGATTTTCGTGCAATTGGAAGAAGACACCAGTCCGAATGATAAGACTGAACTGATCAAAACGCTCAGACTCAAGTTCGGCGATTTCCCATATGCAAAAATAGAGGTGAAGGATTTTGAACAGGGCACTCCGATTGAAGCCAACATAGTGGTGAGGATCTTTGGAGAGAATCAGGATACCCTCAGATCGCTTTCGTTCAAAGTCGAAGAACTGTTGCGCAAACATCCCGGTACTTTTTTTATCAATAATGAACTCAATACCTATAAATCTGACGTAAAAATCAAGATCGATAAGGAAAAGGCGCGTACATTGGGCGTATTGACCAGCGACATTGACAAAGTGATCAGGATGGCCGTTGCCGGACTGACTGTTGGAGATTATATTGATGACAGGGGCGATTCAAGGAACGTGGTGATTACCATCCCACGTGATAAATTTTCAAATCTGGACGCATTAAAGAACCTTTACGTGAATAATATTCAGGGTTCACCTATACAGATCGATCAGGTTGCAACCATTGGTCTGGAAACCTCCCCTACCGCCATCAATCATTTCAATAAATCACGGTTTGCAAAGGTTACCTCGCTCACCAAGGACAATGTGCTCGCGAACGATATACTCAAGGACATTGTACCAGAACTCAATAAACTGAAAATGCCCAAAGGCTATTATTATAAACTGTCGGGGGAAGCTGAATCGGAAGGTGATGCACTGGGCGGTAATTTCCTTTCGGTCATCATTCTAAGCACCTTCCTGTTTATCGCTGTACTACTGTTACAATTCAAAACATTTAAGGGGATCATCATTGTGTTATCGATTATCCCACTGGGCGTTTTGGGTGGGGTGATATTCCTGTTGATCACGGGCAACCCAATGTCCCTGGTATCCATCATCGGTTTCATCGGTCTATCGGGGATTCAGGTAAAGAACTCTCTGTTGCTTGTTGATTTCACCAATCAGTTGAGGGAAGAAGGAAAAAGTATAGATGAGGCCATCCATATAGCTGGTGAAACCAGGTTCTTACCTGTTGTACTCACCTCAATAACGGCCATCTGTGGACTTATACCCATCGCCCTAAATCCGAATCCACAGATCGCACCACTTGCTATTGTACTGATCGGAGGACTGATTAGCTCGACAATATTGTCAAGGATCGTGACACCCGTAATGTATAAACTTATACCTCCACAATTGCACGAGAAGATATGATGTGTCAAAATAGAGACTCAAATTAAGAATTCGATTATTACTCACTTAACTTTTACTAAAAATGAAAGAATATATTTTACTTACCGGAGCATCATCCGGAATTGGTTATGAAATGGCGAACCAACTAGCAAAGAAAGCTCTTAACCTGATATTGGTTGCTCGTACAGAAAGTAAATTAAAACAAATGCAAGCCGATTTAACAAAAAGGTACGGCATTCTGGTTCAATATTTTGCTGCAGACCTCTCTGATGTAAGTGCTGCTAAAGACTTGTACAAAAGGGTCAAAGATGAAAACTTATTGGTCACCCATCTTGTAAACAATGCAGGCGTGGGCAACTATGGCAATTTTACAGAAACCTCATTGGAAGAGGAACTAAATATGATACAATTGAATATTTCAAGTTTGGTAGCTTTGAGCAAGCTTTTTGCACAAGATATGGTCAAACGCAAGTCTGGCAAAATTATGAACATATCTTCATTGGTCGCTTTTTTACCAATGCCTTATTTTTCTGTTTATTCTGCAACCAAAGCTTTCGTAAAGGCATTTAGTGAAACACTTGCCGCCGAACTGGAAGGAACCGGGGTTATCGTTTCATCTCTTTATCCCGGCACTGTGGATACTGGATTTACCACGCCTGGGATGCAATCTACCAATCTTCACAAAACCAAACCAATGCATGCCAAAGTAGTCGCAGCGCAAGGTGTTGAACATCTCTTGCATGGAAAAGGGAAAAAACTAGTGGGCTTTCAGAACTGGTTTAACTCTAAACTCCCATCTTTTGTGCCCGACAGTATAATGATGAAGATCAAAAAGAACTTGGCCAGTCAGGCCTAAAGACAAATATTAAACTTTTTAATATAATGGAAACAGTAAAACAACTTGAAGTTTTTCAGGAACATATAGGTAAGGAATTTACCGCCAGCCCATCGCCATATATGAATTGGTTAAGACCGATCATATTAAAGGCAGAACGAGGTCAATTGTCGTTTCGGTATATGGTAAGAAAAGAAATGACCAATCCCATGGGAACACTTCATGGAGGAGTTACCTCATCAATTGTAGATGATGTAATTGGAGCGACAATGTTCTCCCTTAATGAAGCCTGTTTTTATACGACACTAAACCTGGTCGTGGATTATTTTGCCTCGGCACGCGAGGGAGATATAATTCTGGCTGATACGACTATCATCAAAAAAGGAAGACAGATCATAAATGCACAATGTGAGATTTGGAACGAAAAAAGAACCAGGCTAATAGCAAGGGGATATTCGAACTTGCTTAAAACAAACATAAAGAAAGGCTAATTATTATTGCTAGCTAGGTTGACTAGTATGTCATACTTCCTTCCAGTTGTTATTTACACACAAAAGTAGTTGAATTCAAATTAACCATTTTCATTAGATTTAGTATTTACTCTGGAGATATATTATTTAGTTCGACTCCCTTTAACTCACCCTCCCTGGAGTTCGAACTTTTCTTTATAACTTCGATCAGAAAAATAAAACCAAACAACTATAAACCAATTACTTAAAACAAAAAAAAACCACAAAAACAGCAATAGGTAGTAAGATTTTTGTGGTCAAAAAACAACCAAACAACAAAAAGAACAAAACACTAAAAATCAAACAATTGAATAAAAAAAAGAGGGAATCTCATTGCTGAAATTCCCCCTTTTTAGAGTGTTCCCTTTCGAACTGAACTCAAAAAATTTTATTGATGATTTAAGGAAAATTGCACGGATTAGTGAGTTGGTTAAGCAAGAACCCCTTAGTAGAGATTTTACATTAAAATATAAGCGGACCTGGAAAAAGAAAAAGGGCAAATAGTAGCTTCTATGGTAGAATTTGGCAGATAATAGTTTAATCTAAGCCCCAAATAATTCAATTCAAATGGTACAATGCAATCTCTAATAGGGAGTTTTTATGTGTATAAAAAATCACAATTATCTCTACTAGAGATATGCCAAAAAAAGAGTTTATCTCTACTAGAGTATTTTGAAGTCTAAAATGGCCCAAAATATTCCATTTCAAAGGCAGATAAACAAAATTAGAATCATTACAAGAAAGCACAGCTAGAGGATCCGCTCTTAGATATCCAAAACTGGAATGGTCTCATTTCCAGTTTTGAAATGATTTTTGACAGTTTCAATTCAGAAAAAACAACTATCAGTGTTCTCTCGTCCCAAAGTGATACTGCTTAGAAATAACACCTGTTCAAGTTTTAACGAAATATTTGTTTTTGCTAATGAGATAGTCTTAATTTTTCTAATATTTCTATCAACTCGCAAGATCTTATCATAATTATCAAGGCCGAAATTCCACTTTTAACCTAAGAGGTATTTATCCAATTGTGACCTAAACACCTAAATATCAAAACATTTAAAAACGTTAGTTTTAAAAAATTCCATTATTTGCCGGTGTTTTGCTGATTCACTAATTTCTCCAGATCAACCCATGCGCCTCCATTATAAACATGTTTAAAACCAAGTTGTTCCAGTATTTTCTGTACTTTAACACTTCGTAGACCATGAGAACAAGTGGTGATGTAAGTTTTTTCTGGATCCAGTTCTATATAACGATCACGTATGGTCCCTAATGAAATATTGATCGAACCGGCGATGTGTCCAGAGCTGTATTCTCGGTCTGTTCTTACGTCTAAAATTATCGCACCCTTCGCAATTTTGGTCTTTAGCTCCTTATCGAGATTTACAAAACGATAGGTACGATATCCCAGATACATTATAATGAGTAAGCCCAAGAGAATGAGCATTGTTTTTATCATGACTGTACTTTAATTATATAAACTTATTTGTTGATTATTTGAGGCTTTTGATGTAGGTCTTGATTAGTTCAACCCCTTCTTTATCAAGCACTGTTGTTCCGAGTTTGGGCATGTGGTATTCACCCATTTCATTCATTCTGATCATGATATTATTCTTGTTTAAGTAAATGCCAGCGCGTACAAGGCTTGTATTATAATCTAAGTCAAGCGTGGTCTGCCCAGCATATCCACCTAATTGATGGCAGTGTGCACAGTTAATATCTAGGTAAGCTCTAGCCCTTTGCTCAATTGCCAATTTACTGTCTTTGAAATCAGGGAGCTGTTGAAAGGTATCTAATCTCGAAGCTTCAATCAACCCTTTTTTCATTAAATATTGCAACTGGTTTATTTGTTTTCCGTCACGTTCCAAAACCCTATTCAAGTTCCTTACTTTTGGTCCTATGGGTAAAATTTCGTTTCCGGAGTGGTGGCAACTCACACATTCCCTATTACTTGGGATATGATAGGCTAGCTGTCTATATTCTCCATTCAGGCCTTTCACTTTTACAGGTACAGTCGCTCCTTTCTCGATTAAAAACGCATCAGTTTGGGCTAAATCCCATTGATAAGTCGCTACATTCCATTTTGAGCCTGCCAAGACAAGTAGCCTCGTTTCAACAATATGTAAGCGCTTGCCAGTTTCAGATGGATAGTAGAAAGTCTTTGCAATTACCGTACCCTCCGGGAAATCAGGAAGCCCATTTCCCTTCAGTCTTAGTTTTTTTCCAGATGGGAGTCTGATCAACCGTTGTTTTTCCGCATAATCGGTAAAAAGGGTCGAGGAGAGTTCTAAAAGTTCAACGCCAACAGATGGTTGGAGCGCTGACATCTTGCCTTGAAAAAGATGGTAATTCGAAAGCTTATTTTCGAAAGTCACTCCATTTTCAATATCCGGGTTGCCTTTAGTATTACAAGAAATTACATAGATCAAAGGCGCACCTAGCACTAAAATAATAATGATGATTTTTTTCCACGGCATACGCTTATTCAGTCTTCTATTTCATGTTGTCCATTCAAAATAGACTCAGGAAGCAAAATATACTTATCGATATAAAAAGTACCGAATGGAACAATGCAGGCCAGCAGCACTCTCCACGTAGTTTTAGAAAAAGACCATCTGTGAGCAACCCCTACACTTAGCGTAATGAATACAAAGAGGCAGAAAAGTAAGCCATGTACTGGTCCGACCATCTTTACCAAGTCTGGATAATTAAAAAAGTATTTTAACGGCACTGCGACAAATATCAAAAGGATAAGTGAAATCCCTTCTAGAAAACCAACGATGCGTAGCCTTCCTATCGGTGTTTTGAATAAATATATCATAATGTTTATTTAATTAAAAAGATCTAAAAAATGGACGGTTAGCAACTGGAGAAAATGGCCAGGGAATTGCAATGAATATCACAAAGAGCGCAAGCGAAAACCAAAGCAACATGGTTTTGAATTTTTCCCCATCGGTCTGCATCCGTCTAGCCCTTGCAGAGCCGATGGTGATCAGTATGACTGAGATTATCATCAGGCTAATATGCACATACCTGAAAAAATTATGCTCATCTATCCATAAGTGTGTCTCAGCTATAGCCGAATTAAACTTCACTGTCGGACTGATCAAATAAAGACCAAGTCCCAGCATCAGCTGAACATGTGAAATTGTTGCGGTGAAGTGGCGGATGAAATTATCATGTTTGCCAAACGCTCGGGATCTCAAGATTCCCCTTGCCGACAGGAAAATAGCATAAATTAAAAAAATAAGTACCAGCCACCTGTTGGCTGAATGCAGTGTTAAAAGGATTTGATGCATAAAACAAAATTAAAAAATACTACTTGGTATGTTTCTGGATAAAAAAATTTAAAGTTGCATAAGGTAGCTTTTTAAGCCGCTCAAGTAGGCCTTGTAGGCACCCCTTCCCATAACCTTTCCAAGGGTTCTTACCCCTCCATATCCCGAGATCAGCATTACCGCAACTTCTTCCGGAGCAATGTTAGTTTTAATAAGCCCTGATGACTGAGCGGAATTAAGTGCGGTTACTATAGCATTATGCCATAGTAACACCAATTTCGAAAGCTCTCTTTTAAAGGTAGTACTGACGGCAGACATTTCTTCGATCAGATTGATTGCCGGGCATCCATAGTCTACGTTGAAAAAGCTGGTATCGTTAAGTAGCATTTCCATCATTTTATAAATATCTGTTTTCGGATCCTGGCTATCTTCCAGTGGTCTTACCATCATGTTGCGCAGATTTGGATAAAGCAGCTCACCGATCAGCCCCAAACCCATTTCTTCCTTATTTTTAAAGTGATAGAAAAAAGCGCCCTTTGTTACATGCGTGGTGGCAATAATATCATCAATACTAGTCGACTGATAACCTTTTTGGTAGATCAGATCAAAAGATTTTTGCAAGATGTAATCGCGTGTTTGCTCCGACTTTGACATAAGATACTAGTTAGTATGTTTTACAAAAGTATAAAAAAAAATCATTTCGATTATTTTCTACAGTCATCAATAAGTAATACCTTAATATAACTCGACCACCCCTATTCTCCATTATGGCTTTAAAGGATATTTAAAAGCCAAATTGCGTGTTTCTGATCGACAATGAGTCCGCCTATTTTTTCCCGGGCAAGGCCAGGTAAATGTTAGGCTTTGCCACTTTTTTCATTCCCTTGCCAATGTAAAAACTGGTGTGAGGCGGCTGGTTATAGCCATCATTTTGCCAGGCAATGCTCAGCCTATACTGTGAATCGTGCATCAGCGTATACATCCTGTGTTCGGTTGGGATAGTAGTGGAATAAATCCTCAAACTTTTATTATCTGATGTCCTGAAAACTACTTCCTCCCTCCAGCCAGCAAATCTGCTACAGATGTGAACCTGGTCTTTTTATTATCGACAGACACAAACCATTCCTCTCATTACCAAATAGATACAAACAAATCTTATCAGTATTATTTTGCTTACACGTTGCCTATAACTGTAAAAAAGATCCTGGGTAAGGTCTTCTGCCAAATCATGATCTTTTGATGTTATTGTAAGTCTTCTGCCAATACTTATTATAAAGTACCATGTAAGCAGTCTGATCTCCTTTTCTCAACAAGATGATTAAATCCTGGTCTGTATATTTGTTATAAGCAGTCAGGAATGTACCTGTCAAGATACAATTAATTACGATAATAATTTTATTGCAGAGGTGTATTCAACTATATTACATTACTGATCATTGGCATTTAATCCAAATTAAATCCAGGTGCTGTAGCTAACGATATTGGAAAAATTTAGGCCACATTATTTAAGGAATGGGTACCTTTACATAAAGGTATCGGTATAATGATCAAATACAATAATCTTTCGGACTATGAACTGACTGCGCTGATCAAGCAGGAAGATCGTTCTGCGTATGAAGAAATCTATGAGCGGTACTGGGTTTTGCTATATCGGCATGCACGCAAAATGCTTCAAAATGAGGACGAATCTAAAGATGTGGTACAAGATGTATTTGTGATGCTTTGGAATATCCGATTGAAGCTTGATGTTAAACTATCTGTTTCCTCGTTATTGTATACCGCAGTAAAAAACCAAATACTGAACAAAATCAAACATGAAAAGGTTGCCAGCAACCATCTGCAATCGCTGAGTAACTTTGAGCTCCGGGAAAGTACATCTACTGATTACAAGATCAGGGAACAGGAACTCGCATTGATTATTGAGGCCGAAATCGCTTTACTTCCAGACCGGATGAGAGAAGTATTTGAGCTTAAACGTAAATCGGATCTCAGCTATAAAGAAATCGCGGCAGAAATGAATATATCAGAACTCACTGTAAAAACGCAGATGAATAAAGCTATAAAAGCCCTTAAAAAAAAGCTTGATGCTAACACTTTTATCTCGGCCTTTCCATTTTTATAAAATAATTTTCACTTTGGCATACAACACCGGGGCCTCCAAGTTGTATTATCCATATCATCACCTAAAATGTGTATATGGAGTACTTAAAAGAAAAAGAGTTAATCAGTAGCTACCTTGATGGAACTTGTAGTCCACAGGAAAAAGAAAGACTGGAGCAATGGTACATACTGAGGAATATTGAAATTCGTGACGAGTTGCCTGATCCGGAATACCAGGTGGTTAAAAGCGACATTTGGGAATCTATACAAACCAAAACTGAACCGGCTAAAAAACGTTACCCTTTCTTTAGGATTGCAAGTGCGGCCGCCATTCTAATGGTGCTGGGGATTGGTTTTTATTTTTACAATGTCAGAAATACTACTCCTGACAAAACCACATACTACGCCAGTAAAATCAATCCCGGAAAAACGGGAGCAACATTGACCCTTGCGAATGGCAATCGCATTGCGCTGGATAAAATTCAAAATGGGAAACTAATAGCACAAGCTGGTATTGAAATTACTAAAACAGCCGAGGGCAGACTTTCCTATGAAGTAAAAGGTACTTCTGGCACAGCTGATGCATCAAACACTTTATCCACATCCAGAGGGCAGACTTATCAGGTGCGTTTGCCCGATGGCTCTCTGGTGTGGCTAAATTCTGCTTCAAGCTTAACGTACACTACAGCTCTCCTTAATCAGGGTAAGCGAAAAGTAAAACTTACGGGGGAGGGATATTTTGAAGTAACCAAAAATAAGAACCACCCCTTTATTGTTGAAACCAATGGGCAGGAAGTAGAAGTTCTTGGAACTCATTTTAACATTAACAGTTATCAAGAAGAAGGCAAAATAGTCACTACTTTGCAGGAAGGAAGCGTCCGCGTATCTGCTACAGATGGTAAAAAAATCTCCTCCATCCTAAAGCCTGGTCAGCAATCCCTTCTATCTTCCAGTGGTATTCAGGTTCTGCCTGCAGACCTGGAAACTGCTTTGGCCTGGAAAAATGGAAGACTGGAATTCAGAGATGCCGATTTGCCTTCAATTATGAGAGAGATATCCAGATGGTATGATATAGATGTGACTTACGAAGGAAGATTACCCAACAGACGATTTGAAGCAAGCGTATCCAGACAAGCGAACTTATCAACCCTACTGGAACTTCTAAAATTAAGCAAAGTAAAATTCAATATAAAAGAACAGCCATCAGGTAAAAAGCTATTGGTATTATCAGACAATTAACCCCAAAAGTTCAATTAAAAACTATAACATATGAGATAAAAACAGACCCATTCATTTAAGCCGATTAATTTGAATATCCTGAAATAAAAAACCAGCAGCGATCTCTAGTCGCTACTGGCCAATTGCTTGAGGAAGTCATTTTAACATTATTGACTAAACATATCATCAACTAACCCAAACTTTACAAAAGTATGAAATTTTACACACGCTGTCACCATGGTGTTTCTATGGTGCAACAGCAAATTACGGAAATGGAAAGCCCGGAATCTTCAAGAGATAACTGGCAGCTAACTAAAAAAATAATTATGCGAATTAACCTAACCGCCTTAATTATAGCGCTCGCTTTTATCAACGTATGGGCCTCAGTAAATGGACAGGTGATCAGCCTTAAAGCCAATAACATGCCTATTGAAAAATTCTTTGATGCCATTAAGGCACAAAGTGGCTACGGATTCTGGTATGAAAAGAATAACGTAAGGAACATTACCATCAGTGTAAACGCCGATCAAAAAAATCTCAGAGATTTACTGGATACTTATTTGCCCGACAAAAATCTTGATTACAAAATTGTCGACCGCACCATTTTCATCAAGAAAAAAGACCAGTCTGTTTTAGAAAAAATAGGAAACCTGTTTAAAGATATAATCATCTCCGGAAAAGTGCTTGACGAAACCGGTCTTCCGCTTATAGGGGCAAGTGTAAGCCTAAAAGGGACAAATAAATCGGTAGCAACCGATAAAAACGGGTTCTTTAGTCTGGAAGTTCCGGAAACAGGTGCAGTACTCAGCATCAGGTATATTGGTTATGAAAATTACGAATATAAGGTAACCGGTACGACAGACATTACCGTTACGATGAAACAAGCCACTTCAACGCTTCAGGAAGTGGGCGTGGTGAGTGATGGATATCAGACTATCAGTAAAGAAAGAGCCACCGGCTCATATGGTGTAATAAGTGCAAAAGATTTGAAGGAGGTACAATCTAACAACATTTTGGAGCGTCTTGAAGGAAAAATTCCAGGAGTACGTGTTGATGTGAGAAACAATAACATTCAAATCAGAAGTCTAAATACATATACCAACAACACGCCTCCATTAATTGTGGTAGACGGTTTCCCAATGATAAACACTGGTGACAATCAAGGCCTTACGAAAGTTCAAAATTCAACACTGGCGAATGGCTCTGTTTTAAGCAATTTCAATCCAGAAGATATCGAACAGATTACTTTTCTGAAAGACGCAGTAGCAACGTCAATCTGGGGTAGTAAGGCTGCAAATGGTGTGATCGTCATCACTACTAAACGGGGTAAAAAAGGTGCTCCGGTAATTAACCTATCCTCTATATTTTCCACTTCAAAACCAGTTTCTTTTTCTGACCTCAACTGGATGACAAGCGCACAATATGCCGACCTGGAAACTGAAATGGTGAATAAAAATTTCATTAGAGACGCCGCGGCGTCATTAAATACCAAAAACCCTAGCGAGGTTCAGGAATGGCTGTTCAAGGTGAAACGTGGTACAGCAACTCAGGACCAGGCCAACCAGGCAATTGCCGAGATATCTTCAAGAGATAACGCTGACCAGATCACCAAATATTTACTTCAAAATGCCATTACCCAACAGCAAAACTTATCTATTTCGGGAGGAGGAGAAGACAATACCTATTACATTGCAGCAAACTACAATAAAGACCGTCCTGTTTATAAAGGTAATAGCGCAAATAACACCATTGTAACTGCAAATTTCACAAATTCATTCTTCAAAAACCGGGTAACTCTTAACACCGGCATCAATTACCAGTACGCAAAAACACAAATCAATCAGGCTGCCACGGATGCACTGGGACTAACCACAACGTCCTTACGCCCCTATGACCTCCTAGTGGATGGAAATGGAAATCATATCTTAAGAAACATACAGTTTCGCCCGGAATTTGAAACCACCCAGGTTGCGAAGGGTTATCTCCCTTCTACTTATAACGCTATTGATGAGTTAAATTACTCTAATACGAAGGGCAGCTCTAATCAATTTAGGTTCAATACAGGGCTGAATGTCAAAATTGTTAAATGGCTGGAAGCAAATGTTTCTGGATCTTACCAAAGAAACATTAACAATACCTTGTCTATAAACGAAGCCAACAGCTATATTGGCCGTACCACCATCAATACCTACACGACCATTTCTCCGACTACAAATCGTCCGGTATACAATCTCCCTTATGGAGGTATCTATACTTTATCAGATGCCAATAGCTATGTTTACAACCTTCGTGGCCAGTTAAACATGAACAAAAACTTCGGTTCTGATCACACAGTAACGGCACTTATTGGTTCAGAAATCAGTGAAGCTTATTCCAAGTCATATTCAAACACACAATATGGATATGACGGAGATTCCAATACATTTGGGCTTGTTGATGCTAAAACGCAATATCCTACAATGTATGGCTATAGCCAGAATATTCCTAACCCAAACTCTGGTGTTTCTGAGCAAAAAACAAGAAATCTTTCCTATTATGGAAATGTGGCCTACAGCTATAGAGGAAAATATGATTTTAGTGCCAGTGCCCGTTTTGATGATTATACCCAGGTGGGATTACAAAGAAGCCAAAGGGCTAAACCTTTCTGGTCAGCAGGTGTAAAATGGGTTGCTAAACAAGAAGATTTTTTACAAAATGTGAATTGGTTGAACCGTGCCAATCTGAGATTGACCTACGGAACAGCTGGCCGGTCTCCGGTTGGCGGAAGTAATCAGTCTATAATTACAGTAACTGCTACTGATCCTACAACGCAACAGCCAATAGCAACAATTATTACCCCAGGTGATCAGCAATTGGGTTGGGAAACGACAAAAACAATTAATTTAGGAACCGATATTTCGGTCTTGGACAATCGCCTGTCTGCAACTTTTGACATATACGATAAGAGAAGTAACGGAATTTTGGCGAACCTGCCTTACAATCCAACATACGGATGGTCTTTCCTACAGTTTAATACCGGTAAAATGAAAAGTAATGGTTACGAGTTTAGTGTTTCTGGCAAGATAGCCGATCATCAAGACTGGAGTATTAACTCTACTTTTAACTTTTCGTATAGCAAAAATAAAGTAACCGACAACCGGTACAATACAACACTGGGCACGACCATTGCCCAAGGTGGAACAACGCTTGATGGCTATCCTGTAGGTGCCACATTTGTTTACCGATCCGCCGGTTTAGATCCAACTACGGGTCAGACACAGATTTATGACCGTAACAATAACATTATTAAAAACACGACCAACTTAACCTCTGCTTTTACAATAGAAGACCTTAAGTATGTTGGGGTAAAAGCTGCACCGTACTTTGGCGGATTTATGAATACTTTCCGTTACAAGAGCCTGGAACTGGGGGTACAAACCTCCTTTTATTTTGGACACGTTTTCCTAAAACCGACCATTACGAATTACCCAACTGCCGCTTCTTATTCCGGCGTAATTGGCAAGCAAGAAGACCTGGCATACAGATGGCGCCAAACGGGTGACGAGAGTTTTACGAATGTACCTGGACTAACTGGTGTAAACAACAACAGCATTATACGGTATCGTTATTCTGACGACTTAGTCCGCAGTGCAGATAACATCCGCTTGCAACAAATTTCTTTGAATTACAGGGTACCGCAATCGTTATTGCCTAAAAATGTATTCAAAAGCCTTTCTGTTGGTGCCAGTGCGAGAAACTTGGGTATGATATGGGTAAAAAACAAAGAAAAACTTGATCCCGAATACCTAAACGCCAATGCTAATTATTATAGCATGCCGCCAACAAAAACGTTCCTGTTTAGTATTAATGCATCATTCTAATTTTTAATCAGATGAAAAGAATAACTTATTTAATTGCGGGAATACTGTTGTTTACAGGTTGTCGCAAATATGTAGAAATAGATCAGATTGGTCAGCGTACACTAAAATATACCAAAGATTACCGTGCCTTACTGGATAACAATGCAGATTTGGAAGGTGCATTTGGTTTACCTATCTATTCCAATGACGATACCCGCATCTTAGACGCAAGTAAACAAACGTCAATTTTAGACATTAACCAGAGAGCTTATACCTGGCAAACTCAATACTGGTCGGATACCCAATCTGATGGTGATTGGGAAAAAATGTACAAAGCAATCTACATCTGCAATAACGCAATTGCAGGAGCAATGAGTAGTGTGGACGGAACAGACGCATTAAAAAAACAGTTATATGCCGAGGCACTGGTTCACCGGGCTTACAATTACTGGTGTCTAGTAAATATTTATGGTAAACAATATGATCCAGCTACGGCTGCAACGGATCTCGGAGTACCATTACTGCTCAGCCCTGATCTTTATGCCAATTTAAAGCGCGCCACGGTAGCTGCAGTTTACATGCAGGTCATCAATGACCTAATTGAAGCTATACCTGCGTTACCTAACTTGCCGGATTATAACACCCGCCCGTCTAAAGCTGCGGCTTATGCTTTGCTGGCGCGGACATATTTGTTTACAAGAGATTTCACCAATGCAGCTAAGTATGCAGATATGGCTCTTTCATTACAAAGTAACTTATTGGATCTTCGTACTTACTCCACTAGCATTACGGGCTTTCCACGTCGCCTCGCCGATCCACAAATTATCTTTTCTAAAGTAAATAACGGTTTTTACGATGGTATAGAATTAGATGCGGATTTACTGAATATCCTGGGAACCAAAGATCTTCGTTACAAACTTTTTGTTAAATCAGGAACCGGTGGTGATTTTTCACCAGCCTTTACGGGATTTGGTTACTGGAGATATAAAATAACTGGCGAAGGTATTTACCAGGGCCCATCTGTACCTGAAGTAATGCTCATTAAAGCGGAATGCTTAGCAAGAGCCAACAACCCTTCAGCTGCGATAGGAATATTAAATACGTTACGCGAGAAACGTTTTAATGCTATTGACTATACACCTCTTGTATCAGGAACTGCTGAACAAGCACTTACAAGCGTGGTAGAGGAAAAAAGGCGTGAATTTTTTGGTACTGGTCTGAGATGGTTTGATCAGAAAAGATTAAACAAGGATTCTGCTTTTCAAAAAAATATAACCCGTGTATTTAAAAGTGTTACTTATACACTAGAGCCCAATAGCACACATTATGTATTTCCAATTGGCACTAAATATATTTTGCTAAATCCGGAACTTGAACAGAACCTCTATTAAGACAAAGACGAGCTGTTTGTTTTAAATTGAAAAATCATTTACATCAATACACCTTAACCTCGCTTTAGCTGTGGGTTAGGGTGTATTTTATCTAAACACATACAAATGAAAAGAAATTGGATTGTCATTTGGGGATTGCTATTGCTGTCGCTGAATTTAAATAGTTATGGGCAACAAACCTCAAGGCTAAAAGATTGGGGAATTCCTGTTGCGGGTGAGAAAGTAGAAATCAGTTACAACCCCAAGGGCGGACCATTAGAGAAATATCAGCAGCTATCCGGCATCATCTACATGTATAACAATTACCGATGGTCGATAGATGATCTTACCCTTAAAGAAAGGGAAGGAAAATGGGAAACGACTTATACCCTACCTGCCAATTGCGCTTTTATTGCGGTTAAATTTATTGCTACAGAAGACGGCAAACAGGTTGCATCGGATGTGAACAATGACCAGGGATATGTTGCAACCACAGTCTCTCCAAAAAAAATGCGCCTGCCAGGTGGAGCACTTGCCTGGGGAATATTCAGGAAACCCTCGCTGAATAAAGCGCCTCAGGGCTATTTTGATAAATTCGATATCAGCGGTATGGCCCTGGAAATGTGGGTTAGAAAAGAAATGGATTTTAACCCTGATCAGTTCAATAAATACTTCGACATTTATCTGGCGATGCTGAAATTAAAAACAGCAGACAGCTTTCCTAAGATAGCCTTACCCAATGTCGAACGTTTTTCAAAAGATCCGAAGATCAATGAACAGGGGTACCAGAGTGTATGGGATGCCTACAGCTTCGCTTTGAAGGAAAAAGGGAAGGCCGATTCGATCGCAAAAATTATACTTCAGAAATACCCTAAAGGCAATATGGCTCGTCTACGCGCTTATAATGCAGCCTATAATATGCCTTTAGATGAAAAAAAACTCCTGGCACAAGAGCAGTTTCTAAAAGACTTTCCGATTGCGGAATATAAAAAAGACACTGCGGCCACACAAAACTTCACCTATTACAATACTTACAGGCAACTGGCTTCTGCCTATTTTGCCTCTTTTCAAAATGAAAAACTATTTGCGCTGGTACCAGATATGAACTTCGCAACATTAAATGAAATTTATCGCTGGAACATCGATCGCATTTTCGCACTCAGCAAACTTCCGATTGAGAAAATCTACCCCGTATCCAAAGTACTGATTGAAGAAATGCTAAAAAAAAGCAATGATTATTCTTACATGGAAGGACTACGTTACACGCCCGCCCAAGCACTATCGGTAGTAGCTCCTCAGTTGGATAATAAACTGTCCATACACATTAGAATTTTAACTAAAATGGGCAAATATGAAGAGGCATTGCCTTTTTTCAGTTATCGATCGGAAAAAGGAATGTACACAGACGCAGCGCTAAATGAAGCGAAGATGACCATCCTCGACAATACTAGTGGGGAAAACAATGTATTGCCTTTGCTGGAAATGAGTGTTAAAGCAAATGCCACGACACCGTCGATGCTGGATAGACTTAAAAAAATATATGCTGAAAGTCATCCCGACCTGCAAGGCTTTGATGCCTATGTTGAATCGCTAAAATCCGCAGTTGATGTACAAAAATTAAAAGTAGCACTAAAGGCTAAACTGATACGTGTACCTTACACCGCTTTCGGACTTAAAAACATGGATGGCAAAATGGTAAACTCGGCGGACTGGAAAGGCAAAATTGTCGTATTGGATTTTTGGGCGACTTGGTGTTTCCCATGCAAAGCTGCCTTTCCGGGAATGCAGCTACTGGTAGATCGCTATACTAAGGATCCGAAAGTGGGTATATTTTTTATCTCTACAATGGAGCGCAGTCCCTCTTACCAGGCTGATGTAAAAAAATACATCAGTACTTCCGGCTATCGCTTTGATGTGCTGTTTGACGGCAAAAACCCCAAAGGTGGACAGAACGACCGTGTTTTCAAAAGTATGGTACCGATATTTAATTCTTCTGCAATTCCACGTAAAGTGGTATTGAAAGATGGACTGATCCGTTATACTGCTGAAGGCTATAGTGGCAGTCCAAGTAAGCTTCTGGACGAATTATCTTATGTGGTTGAACTCTTAAAAGCGGAATAATATGCAGAAAATAATGAATCCTATTCCATATGGATGGAGAGATGTATTACGCACGACGATGTATGTGGGGATTTCGATCGGGATATCAATTAATCCGGTCTTGGCACAAAAGAAAACGTTGGATACGGTCGATTATAAAAGCTGGAAAAGACTGGGAATACCGGTACTTTCTGCCGATGGTAAAATGGCTATGTATAGCTTTTCCAACTCGGCTGAAAAGCATCTGGTAAATATACAAACTGGAAAGGAAATCCCCTTAACAGGGGTAAATACGGATGTTTTTTTTCAAAGAAAAATAGCTTTCCAGCCATCGGAGACAGGGAAGCCAATGCAAACCTTTGACCCTTCCAATCTGACACCCCCTGCGGGTTATCAAATCCTGCAAAGGAAATATAACTTATCTGCTGACGCAAAGCAGGTATTAATTGACCTGGCCCCCACAAAATCTGAAACAGGTCAGCATATAAATATAAAAGCAAAACCAGCTGTTGGAAATAAAGCTGTAGATCTTGAATTATGGGTATGGAATGATGAAATTTCTGAGCGCAAAAAGAAAAAAGGTAGGGCTGGCAAAATGCCTCCAGGCAACGCTAAGTTTGTATACCACATTGACACTAAAAACTGGACAAATGTTACGCCCGGTAAAGCCGAAGTACTGATTGCTCCGCAGAATGCTGACGCTGATGTGCTGTTTATTACGGATCCCAAACCTTATTACTATAGCCTCGACTGGAAGTATTATAACAATCTCGACATTTATGCGGTTAATGTGCATACCGGGCAGCGTAAACTGGTAGCTAAAGATAGTTATACGCAACCGCAGTTTAGCCCCAATGGTAAACACGCGGTGATATATGATCAATTGAATAAGGAATGGAAGGTATATGATCCAAAAATGGAGGTTTTTGTCGGCTTTTCAGCCCAGATTAACTATCCCGTTCATGACGAAGATTACGATATGCCAAGACCTGCCCCGGCTTATGGAATTGCGGGCTGGATAAACGAAGGCAACAGTGTACTGATTTACGATCGTTATGACCTCTGGGTAATCGACTTGAGTGGAAAAGGAAAACCTTATACGCTGACACAGAATTATGGTCGTAAACATCAGATTTCCTTTAAATTTCTCGGAGCAGATTACCTGGATCATATAGATTTGAACAAACCGATGCTATTTAGAAGTTTCAATGAAAACACCAAATCTGCAGGTCTATACCGCCTTGTTCCAGGTAAGCGGATAGAAAAGCTAATTGACGACCCTGCTTATTCAGTAAAAATACTTGACCGGGCGTCGGAGGATCAGAGTTTTCTTTTCAGCAAAGAGAGTTTTCAAAAATTCCCCGATATATGGTGGGCTAATGCTGATTTTTCTGTACAAAAAAAACTAACTGACGCCAACCCTCAGCAAGAAAAATTCCTTTGGGGAACTGCAAAAGTGATCGAATGGAAAAACTTCAAAGGAAGTAAAAACCAAGGTCTGCTTTATCTTCCGGAAAACTATGATCCGAAGAAATCCTATCCTATGATTGTCGATTTCTACGAAACACATAGCCACGAACTTCATGAATACTTCCATCCGGAGTACAGCACTGCCACGATCAACATCCCCAGTTATCTTAGCAAAGGCTACATTGTATTCAGGCCTGATACTCACTTTACCATTGGTGAACCCGGCGAAAGCTACTACAATTCGGTAGTTAGCGGCACAGAAGAATTGATCAGAAGAGGGATTGCCGATAAAAAACGTATTGGCTTACAAGGGCATAGCTGGTCGGGCTATGCGGTTGCTTACCTTGTTACACGCAGCAACCTCTTCACATGTGCAAATGCGGGGGCTTCAGTAGTCAATATGACCTATAATTATTTTGCTGTGAGGGAAAATGGCGCACCTTGTTTATTTAAATACGAGATTGAACAATCGCGCATGGGTAAAACTCTGTGGGAAGATAAGGATGGTTATATCAAAAACTCACCAATCTTTGCTGCGGATAAGATAAAAACACCGCTATTGATTTTCCACAATGATAAAGATGGAGCAGTAGCCTTTACCCAAGGATTAGATCTATTTCTAGCTATGCGCAGATTACAAAAACCAGCCTGGTTATTGAATTATAAAGGAGAGGGCCATACTTTATCAGAGCAGCCAGCACAACAAGACTGGACACAACGAATGGAACAATTCTTTGATCATTACCTCAATGGAAAAGCCATGCCGGAATGGATGAAACCGGACATAAAAGACTAATTAAATCAAAAGTGATTATAGCCCCCGAACTAGTTCGGGGGCTATTGTTGTAGATCAAACTGAGGTTTTAGGTTTGTATATCATCCAGGTATACGGACGGTACAAATCGTACCTTTCCCTACCTTACTTTCAACATCAATTTCCCCACCGTTAAGTTCAAGCAGTGAGGTTTATTATTCGTCGAGTTTAGGTAAATCATATTTAACGGATATCTTTTTTAACCTGAAGCGAATTCGAACCTAAAATTTCCTTAAGTTTATTGCTTAACTCATCACCCATCAAGTCTTTCTAAATCAGAATACCGTTCGGGTCGATAAGAAAATTCATCGTTAAATGTGCCCAGTCTGGATTTTCAACGGATCTGGAAAAGCTGAAATCCTTTTTCTTAATTATACAGGAATCTATCTGAGTTTTTTCAGTAACAACAATAAACCCTCCCCCACCAGTAACCCAATGGAGACAGCTATTTTCAGATCAGCTCAAGCGCAAGATTTCCTTAAAAAAAACGAGCCCAAAGGTTTATCTTCCAGCCCTTACTCCACCCAGCGGCCCTGTATTCCTATGCTTACCAATGTGCATAGGAGTCATGAGTTTCCTCGTCGCTTTAAGTTCTCTGACGTAATCATTATCTACACCCAAGGCTTCAGCTGCGCGGATGGTATTGAAAAAAAGATCAAAAACAATCTGATTGTCCATCTTAACACTGATTTTTCCACTTATCTGTTATAAAATAGCCTCGGTTTTTGTTGACCTAGTTTAATCAATCTAGTTGCCTATACCAGCATTTAACCCTTCGATTTTAAAGGAATAAGCATATTTCCCAGGTCTGATCTGTGGAAGCGTGATAAATAATCCCTGGTCATTCTGCTTATAAATAATTTCCCCACTATAACCGAGCAAGCTTACACTTGAAACTCTTCCTATATTTTGTGGAAGCGACGGAAGCACCAATACCTTCTCTTCAGGCCACTGAAGAGATATCGCGTACAAGGAACCGGCTTTTGTTGTGAAAAATACCGCACCGTCTGAGTCCCTGCGATAGGCTCGTGTTCCGTAAATAGCCTCTCCGTTCATTTTAAACCAGTCACCAATATCGAGTAGAACTTTCCGCTGATCATCAGGAATAGTTCCATCAGCCTTCGGAGAAATATTAAGGAGATAGTTACCATTACGACTCACATTGGCTACCAGTCTGTGAATAATCGTCTCAGCTGTGAGCAATCCCATATTTTCCACATAACCGAACTTGTCGCCAATCGGATCGTCGACCTGCCAAAGCTCCTGTGTTTTGACAAATGGCGCATTCCATTGTCTTTCATAATCTTTTAGGCTACCAGCAAGAAAAGCGTCGCTTTTTGTAGAGATGGTTACCTGCTTTCCCCATTTCGCTGCGCTGTTGTAGTAATAGGAAGCAAATCGAAGTTTAACAGAATCCAGATTCCTGCTGTTCACACCGTTATCAAACCAGAACATATCGGGCTTATAGTTGTCCACCAGCTCCTCACAACGGGCTAGCCATTCTTCCAGGAAGGCTTTGCTTTGAGGGGCGGAAGTCTGATCAGCCAATACATCTCCAGCAGTGTGGCCTTGTGCGCGGCTAGCCGGCAATTGAGGAGGGCCGTAAAAGTCAGCATATTTCGGGTCGAAAAGATCGCTTTTTACTAATGTACTGTATAAAAAGTCCCAGTTTTCCATCCGATGGTTAGAGACGCCAAACTTTAGTCCACGTTTGCGAACAGCCACTGCCAGATCACCGATCAGGTCGCGTTTAGGCCCCATATCTTTTGCGTCCCATTTTGTTAGTTTGCTGTCATACATAGCAAAACCGTCATGGTGTTCGGCCGTGGGTACAATGTATTTCGCCCCAGCTTTTACAAACAGGTCAGCCCAGTCATCGGGATTATATTTTGCCGCCGTAAGCAGCGGGATAAAATCTTTATATCCAAATTTATCCGGGGCGCCGAATTTTTCCGTGTGCCACTTGATCATCTCGGCACTGCTATACATTCTTTTTGGATACCATTCGCTACCATGAGCGGCAACGGAATAGAGTCCCCAATGAAGAAATATGCCAAATTTCCCGTCTTTATACCAATCAGGAATCTGGTAATTCGATCGGATAGATTCCCAGTTAGGCAGTACAGGTCCTGGCGGCGATGCAGGCGCTTTCCCGCCAGGCAGAGCAATGGTTTTCCTCCCGGGAGTGGTCTGTTGGCTAATTGACTGGCTGAACGCATCGCACGAGAGCAGCCCCATCAAGACAAAACTTATAAATATCTTTTTCATATGCTATTGTTTCAGATCTAAGCCTTCAATTTTAAACGCCCAGGCAATACTACCTGAGTTAACTGCCGAAAGGTCTATTTTTAAGCCCTTCTCATTTTGAACAAAAGTTAAATTCTCTTTCTGCCCGAGCAAGCTCACGCGGCTCACTTTTCCGAAAGAAGCAGGCAACGATTCCAGGATAGCAGTTTCCTCAGGCGATTTCAAACTTATCGCGTAAAGAATATTCCCTTTAGTAGTGAACCTAAAATTGCCTTCGCCGAATTTTTTCCAGGCTCGGGTGGCATAGATCGCCTCACCATTGACATCCAGCCAGCCCCCTATTTGGAGCAACAGCTTTTGCTGATCATCAGGGATCGTTCCATCCGCTTTAGGCGAAATATTCAGTAGGAGCGCGCCATTACGGCTAACATTTTCGATCAGACGGGTCACTACAGTGTTGACATCTACAATCAATGAGTTTTCCGTATAACCGAATCGGCTAAGTACGGGGTCATCAACCTGCCATCCATAATCTGTTAATTCTTTCGGTGCACGCCCCTGCCGCTCAAAGTCTTTAATACTGCCATATAAGTAAGCATCACTTTTAGTGCTGATGGATACCTGCTTCTTCCATTTGGACGCACTATTGTAGTAATAGGCTGCAAACCTTAGCTTAATGGGATCAAATGCCCTTCCATTGACGCCATTGTCGAACCAGAACATGTCCGGTTGGTATTTATCCACCAGTTCCTGGCAGCGCCTGAGCCATTCTTCGAGGAAGGCCTGGCTTTGAGGAGCATCTAACCCATTCATCACTTCATCGCCAGCAGCAATTCCAGCTGCAGGTTCACGTTTGCGCGTTGGTTGGGGCGGGCCGTAAAAATCTGCATATGCAGGGTCAAACAGATCGCTTTTTGTAGCCAGAGCTGGGTACATAAAGTTCCAGTTCTCCATACGGTGGTTTGACACGCCAAACTTCAGCCCCTCGTTTCTTACCGCTTTAGCCAGTTCACCAATGAGGTCGCGGTGCGGCCCCATGTCTTTAGCGTCCCATTTTGTCAGATCGCTTTCATACATCGCGAACCCATCGTGATGTTCGGCAGTAGGTACGATATACCTTGCGCCAGCTTTTCGGAACAGCTCGGCCCACGCCTTCGGTTTAAATTTATCAGCAGTGAACATAGGGATAAAATCCTTATAGCCAAATTTATCCACAGGACCGTATTTTTCAACATGGCGTTTCTGGATACCCTCGTTACCATACATGTGTTTGCTATACCATTCGCTTTGGTAGGCTGGTACTGCATATAGCCCCCAATGTATAAAGATGCCAAACTTTCCATCTTTCCACCATTCGGGAACCTGATAATTTTCCTTGACCGATTCCCAGGTTGGCTTATAAGGTCCCTCGGGAATATCCTTTGCCTTACCGCCTGGAAGCTTGATGGTCTTTCGCTCCGGTACCTCTTCACCAGCGGGCGATCTGCGGGTTTGCGCATACATATGAAGGCTTGTCAGCCAAAATACACAAATAAAAGTGAGCATTCTTGTCATAGTTAATTATGGGTTATTGGAGCGTTCAATTGGTTAAAAAAAATTAGTATTCAGCGTATTAACTAGTAAATTCTGTTTATACAAGTATAACAAATCTACCTTTTTAAGCCCAGATGCCTTTTCTTCAAAATAGACATTGTGCTATGCAAATCCGATCTTAATGATCTTTTCTGATTCCTCATTGCCTGGTCCGCTCAAGCCATGATTTAGGTACGGGAACGATACAAATATTCATCGACCGATTGTCTTCTGAAAGCATGGCCGACTGGATTTGGATTTTAGTACCGTCGGGACTAAAAGTAGGATGAAGATGATCTGCAGCAGTTTCTTTATGCCCCCCGGTAAGCTTCATCATCTCGCCCGTATTGCGGTCGATCAGGTATAGGTCTCGTTTGAAATCATCACCAACAGCAAACCTCCCGTCAGCAGAACCGCTTACATGCCACAAGCCACTTCCCGATTTTGTTTGGCCAGCTATCTGAACTTCCCGTGTCCGAATGTTTACAATGGCCAATCCCGTGGGTTTTTCTCGCGTGCCAGATACTCCCCAATCAGTTTCCTGTCCAGGGTTAGCACCTACCACTGGTGTCCCGGGAGCATGCAAACCTGCAGTTCCTATTATTTTTCGGTGACCCATTATAGCGAAGGCCACTTCATCTTTCGTGATCACAGCTTCATGAGTCACCCATTCAAAAGAGGCCTCGGGATAGAGTGGTCTTAAACCTGTTCCATCGGCGTTCACTATCCAGGTACGCTGAGGCGATTTGCCCCCCGTCTCCCAGCAAAAAATAATTTCCCCGGCCACCCAAGGATTGGTTTGAATATGCCCAACCTGAAAGGGTACGGCAATAACATGCTTGATCTGACCGGTTTCGAGATTCATTGCTCCAATACCCGACGGGCCTGCCCCCATTCTACGAGGACCAAAGGCCACCTCTATTTTGGTGCCAGCGGCTATTCGGCGGGATGCTTCATCGCGTCCGACTCTAAAATAGGCCCAATCCTCTTCGCCGTCTAGCGCCATGTCTCCCCCAGCTCCCAGCTCCTTTGGCGTAGTGCCACATACACGCTGGTACGTAGAGGCCGCTTGCATTTTTCCTGATTTGCTATCGGCAAAGAGTCGTGCCAAGTCAACTTCTACTACCTCCAAGGATCCTTTGGAAAGTCTTTCGTTGTTCCGCATAAAATATAACTTCATAGATTTTCGGGCAATGTTAAGCATACCAGTATACCCACCTTCGGTTACCTGCACCATATCTCCAGTTCTTTCATGGACAGCAATGGCCTCTCCTTTAGCTCTCCCCGAACGAAAAATCAACCACTCACCGTCGGAGGTCCACTGATTATGTGTCTGGTATATCTTGGAATCGCCAGTAGGTGTGCTGGTAAGGAAGGTGAGCGTTACACCTGTGACCGGATCCACAACTAATTTACGCTCAGAAGGAAAGCGCCTACCTATCTGCGATTTCGCAGAAAGCTGAGCTGCAAGAATAATGGCGAAGACTGCCATACATTTCATAAAATTTTTCATAATCGCTTGTTAAAACTGTACAGAACTGTCGTTAATTACAAAAGGATGGCGCTGCAACAGACGATATATTTCTGCTCCAGCTAGTAAAACCGGCCCATAACCATGTGCTGCAAAATTATTTACCGGCCTATAATAATAGAAAGCCGGATCGAATCCCATCCCGGTGCCCACACATACGCCTTCAACTTGCCCTTTTTCAGTGACTTTGGTGCTTACCGCATTCCATGCCAGCAGAGCGGCGGGCCCATATGCTTTGGCATCCAGCCAGCCCTTGTTGATTGCTCGTGCCAGACAGTAGGCGTAGATTGCCGTAGCTGAGGTTTCCAGATAAGAATCGTTTCTGTCAATCAACTGATGCCAGAAGCCTGTACGGTCCTGGTATTTAACCAGTCCTGAAGCATGCTTTTTCAGCATATCGAGAATTTCCGCTCTGCCGGGATGATTTGTCGGCAGCTCGTCAAGCAACTCGATCTTCGTTAATATCGCCCAGCCATTCGCCCGTGCCCAGTGAAACTGCGGATGTGGCTCCATATCCTGGATCCAGCCATGCATATAAAGGCCTCGTTCATTGTTAAACATGCGCCCGGAAAATAATTTGTACTGTTTTACCGCTTCATCGAAGTATTTGGGGTCCTCGGTCAGTGTTCCCATTTGAGAAAGAGCGGGAAGGCTCATGTACAGATCATCAAGCCACAAGCTATTTGGCTGTGGACGATTACGCGCAAGCGTTCCATCCTTAAGGCGAAACTCTTTAGTCATGATATAGTTGATATAGTTATCAATCATAGGTCGCAAATCGGCTTTCGTTCCGACTGTTCTTGCCGTTTTAATCATCGCTGCAGCCATGGACCCCGCGTCATCCAGTGCATGCGGATCAATGACAGACCTGACCAGAGTAACAGCATTCGGCGAAGTTTTGAGATAATTCTGTGCCTCGGAAACCACATCAGCAATAAATTGCATCCTCTGGGTTGTGTAATCTATGTATTTCTTGTCTCCCATAGCCACCCCTGCCTCCAGCATTCCTGTATAGGTAACGCCCCACTCATAACTGATCAACCTGAAATCACCTTGCTTAAATATAGTATTCGCGTTCAAGGAGCCAAGGTTATTAAAAGCTTGGTTGCTGATCTTATCCACCAGCTGATATGGGGTTACCGCGTCAAGGTAATTATATACTCTGTCCAAGACTTTTTTCACATCTGCCAGTTTGGTTTGCCCATATGGAGTAACGTAATCAGGCTTAAGCAAATGCAGTGGAGTGGTCACATCATTTCCTTTACTCGTTGTATACTGAGCATTTGCAAGCCCCAAGGGTAGTGTGCATACCAGCAGCAAAGCCGGCTTAAGATTTCTTTTGAAATGGATCATGTTGGTAAAAATTAATATTATACTTTATGAAATTATATCTGATTCTATCCTTCAAGCCTGATAAAATCCCGCTTTTAAGATCTATCTTACTGCTACCTCCCAAATGTTAACCTTCCTAGACCTCCCTGCTGGCCCTTCAATATAGAGCGTGACGACATACTTACCCGGATTTTTGTACTGATGTACAGGATTTGGTTCCCCCGAAAAGGTATGGTCGCCGAAATCCCATTTCCAACTGGTAATCTCCCCTACACTCTCATCTTTAAAAGTGACCTGCCGTCGTTCCATATTGGTTACGATAAAAGACCATTTTGCCTCAAAATTTTTGAGATATTTCTTATCGAGCGGAAGCAATGTAAAAATCGTACCTAGACTGGAATTACCGTACATCTTATGATTTTTCGACAGGTTCCAAAACCCCTTCTTTGTTCCGTCATTCACATCATCATAGTCGATTACAGCCCAGGTTAGGCCAATCTTCTTATTGTCGGAAAGACTGGACTCTACAGCCCTTACCGGCCCTTCAGCACCGGCATAATCAAATGGTGTGATCCAAAACTCAGCAACGAGTTTGCCAGACTGCCCAGGTTTAAAATCATAAGAGTAGGAAATATTGGCGTAGGGAAGTTCTTTGATCCATGACTGGGAGCCCCATACTAAAGCCCAGTCCTTTCCCACAGCCGGTGTAAAAATGTGATAGTTCTGGGCATGTACGCCATGAAAAGCGTAATAAGTATCCCATCGCGGAAGCGTTTGATTAGGATGCTGTTCCTCAATGAATGGCCCTCCTGATAGATCTCCGTCTATCACAATTTCAAAAATATCGTTGTGTAAACCATTCAAACTAAAATCCCAATAATCGTCGTAGGCCTCATAGAGAAAATATAATCTATTAAGGCCCTTTACCCAGGCCACACGAACTTTTACATCGAGATTTTTAGGATCTGATTTCGGGTATTTACCCGAATCGTCCCAAAGTTGGTCGATACCCACAATGTACTCAGAAGGAAAGGTATCCCAATCCTCAGTCTTCCCATCAATACGTGGGATCATATTTGCGGGGAACTGGTAAACCTTATATCCCCGGTCTTCCTGCGCAATCCCCCGAACAGAAAACAGGCTAAACGCAATTATGATACAAAAATACTTATACCTCATATCTTAATCCGTATTGATTTTAGTTATAGCAACCACACTGAACACCGATGTGTCAACCTTGCCCGCAATGGTTTCACCTTCTTTCAATTGAGCACGGCCAGCTATGACCAGTCTCTGCATCCGAAGGTCAGGACGCTCCCTGCTAAATTTACCACCTGCAAAGCTGCTTGGATATTTACCTTCGTCGATGATCCATAGACGCATATCGCGTTTTTTAAGTTCTTCTACAATGATTTTTACATTATCGAACCAACCTACCGAAAGATATGGTACGGCCATTTTGTAAGCCGCTTCCATACTTACTACTCGGATTCCCTGTTTGTGAATTGCATCCAAATCACGAATAACGGATTCGCGTTTGAGCGGACCTTCCAAACCAAACGTGACAGTTTCAGTATACTCCGGAGGAGGGCTTTTAAAGCCGGCAACAAGCTTCTCGACCTTAGGTGAAGTCATACACTGCCAGTTCTTTTGAGCGAAGACTGGCAAGAATAACACTATGATAGAAAATAAAACCAATATTTTTTTCATGCGATTTTTTGTAACATTTTTTATTGCCTATTCAGCTCTGCCCGCGCCGAGGTACAGGATCGGGCACAGTAGCCGGTGTAGGTTCTTTCTGAACTTTATTTTTGGGAATTGAGCCAACAGGGAAAATAGTGATATCTCTAGATCCTCGTTGAATAATTACAGGGGTTCCTGCTGGTGATTGTGCTTTAAAGTTGTTCAGTATTAAACCTTTTACATCTTCAAGCATTATGGCCGGCCTGGTCTCCTTTCCCATGTAGCTCACCTCCACATTATTCATCTCGATGTTTCGCGCATGACGAATGAAGAATCCATACGAAGGCATCACACCAAAGCGTTGAGGTTCCGGATAGTCTTTCGAATATTCTGGCACAACCGATTGGATCTTCACCAATGGAGAATCAATAGGTCGATAGTAAATCCGGATATTACTCAATTTAATATCCTCTATGTCATTTCCCGTCAGTCCAGCAATGATCGACGAAAAATGTGAATCTGCGTTATAGGCGACCAAGTTATTGATACTAACCCGGCGCAGTTTTCCAGGGGCTGTCCCCTCCGGCCCTCGCATGCGTGCACCGAGTCGTAAAAAAATTGGTGAATTCGTAAGATCTTTCATCACAATATTGCTGATTACGACGTCTTCCAACACACCCCCATCTACAGTTTCCAAAGCGAGCCCACGGCAGTATTCGAACAGACAATTATTAATCGTAATATTTCTGAATCCACCATTCGCTTCTGTCCCGAATTTAATCCTCCCGGTCGGCCCTTGTTTGTCGGGTACCATACCTGATTCATTTTTCTGATAAGTTCCGTTAATGAACGTGCCATGATCGAATCCACTTACTTGGCAATTGGCTATTGTCACATTCTCAGTAGCACGTGCAAAACCAAGTGCATAAGAACTTTTCAGACAAATCCCATCATCCCAGGGTGAGTTTACCGTACAGTTGGAAACTCGAACATTTCGGCAGCAATCAATATCTATCCCATCACGGTTTGTATCGATCTTCAAATTATCGATTGTGAAGTTATCCACACCAGTCGCTAGGATGCCGAAATGTCCACCGTATAAAATCGTAAAATCTCTCAGAATCACGTTGCGACAAAGCTTTAAAGCGATAGCCTTATTTCCCTGGCCAGGGCGCGCCACATTTTTAGTAAGCCCTTTTCCATAAATGGTTCCTGGACCAAGGATCGACACATTCACCAGTCCAACACCCCAGATCAGGCTATTATGCCAGTGGCTGTGACCGAAATCCTGGAACTTATCATGCTCATTGGGTTCCGCAGCATCATAACCATTACCGTCAGAAAGCGGCTCGGCCGCCAAAATGGTCGCTCCTTGGTCCAGATAAAGGCTAATATTGCTCTTTAGATGAATAGAATACGCAGCATAGGTGCCGGCGGGAAAGTAAACTGTGCCCCCGCCAGTAGCAGCAGCAGCATCGATGGCTTTATTGATTGATTCCGTGTCAAGTGTTATACCGTCGCCTTTGGCGCCGAAATCACGAATATTTACACCGTTTTGAAAATGCCCCATGCGGGCACGCAATGCAACCGATGAGCACATCAATATTGCTAACAAACACATTCTTATAACTAAATTCATACATTTTCTTTTCATTTCCACTAATTGCCTTCGGGTTTTAATGCACCAACCTGAGGGCTAAGTGGCCAGACGAAACTGTCGGGCAAATCAGGTTTCGACGGGTCAAAGTGTCTGAATTTTTCTTTTAAGTATTTCGAGATTCCCAAATGCTGATCTGTAATACCTGAAGCGACACACCTAGCCAGCATATAGGCCCCATAGGGATTAAAGTGGGTATCATCCTTTAATTCACGGGCGACACCCGGAAATGTATTTGCCGGGTAATGCACAAAAGCCTTCAACGATTCTTTGGGGCCCCAGGTCTCATAAAGTACCCGGCTCATTGCATTCAGGTCAATGACTGTCACGCCCATCTCTTTACCGCAGCGGCGCATGGCCTCAGGATAGTCTCCTAGTGTGTTGACAATTTTACCCTGGTCATCAAAATTTCTCCGAAGCATAGAAGTCACCAACACAGGATGTATACCCCGCTTCCTGGCTTCAGCAATGTATTCTTTCAACATAGCGGTATAGCTGGTAAACGGATCAACGAAATTGATCCCCGATTTCTGATCATTATGGGCAAATTCAATAAATAGATAATCACCTTTTTTTGCCATACTCCATATTTTATCCAATCTCTTCTCCCGTTGAAAAGCTTTTAAAGTTTCACCTGATTCTCCGTAATTGGCTACTACCACTTTACCGGGAACAAAAAAAGAAGGGATCATTTGCCCCCAAGCCGCCCAGGGTTCGCGGACCTGGTCTACGACGGTAGAATTTCCTGCGAGAAAAACTGTAATGGGCTTGGCCGTCTTCTCGATCACTAAACCACAGATTTTGGGATTAGTTCCGTTAAATTCGAAGGTGAGCTGGTTGTCCCAGTGCAAATAATCTTTTTCACTCTCTTTGATTAACACCTTTTCCTTACCATTAATCACAACCGAGCGTTTATGTACGGTAAACTGTTTTGCCACAACCATTTTCTCTGGGGTAGCCAGCTGATGAACCATCAACCTCCTACACTCTACACGAATCGTTTGGGATGAAGTCCCTTCTTCATCTCCAAGGTAAACGGTGACATTATAGTCTCCATCTGGAATGTCTACCGAAAAATAAAAAGGTTGTTTGGAAGTAATATAATCTGTTCTTAAAATATCTTTTCCATGACGGGTAACGCTTACCAATTCTGTTCCGGAAATAAATCCGAAACCCTTTTCTGATGTATACTTGTCTTCTGGCAAAATTTTCAAATATCCTTTTGCTGGCACACCTTCGCCGAAGTCGAACCGATAATTTACTGGCTGCGCGAGCAAGGAACTCAAGGATAACATGCATAAACTGAAAACACTTATAAATTGTCTAATTTTCATAATTCATTATTTAGCAACGATTTCATAAATTTCCCCTGCTTTTGTGGGAAAAGACAACTCATATTGGGTTTGTCCATTGACAGTAAGCTCGGTTGCTTTTGCCCGCCCCCCCTTTACCTCGACAGGCAAACCGGTTCTTAGCACGCAATGTATACCCAAAATGGACAGTAAGCGGGCATTCTTTAGCTGCCCCCCACTCCAATCCATATCAACTTCAAAATCACCCCTAGCCTTTAAACCGCGAATATATCCTTTCTGCCACGCTGATGGTAAAGCCGGAAGCAAGTGGACTGCTCCTGCATGGCTTTGTAAGAGCATTTCAGAGATTCCCGCAGTCGCCCCAAAATTTCCATCAATTTGAAATGGCGGATGTGTGTCAAACAAGTTGTACAGGGTAGACTTACGTAATAGGGCCAATATATTCTGATAGGCCGCTTCACCATCCTGCAACCGAGCAAAAAAGTTAATGATCCAAGCCCTGCTCCATCCGGTATGGCCCCCTCCGCTTTCCAGTCGTTTATCGATGGTCTTCCTGGCTGCCGCAAACAGCTCCGGGGTATTCGCCGTAATTTCATTACCGGGATGTAACCCGAATAAATGGGAAATATGGCGATGTCCCGGTTCAGGTTCTTCAAATTCCTCAGTCCATTCCATAATACGACCATCAGATCCAATCCTGGTAGGGGCTAAATGCTTTAATGCGGCTTCGAGTTTAGTACGGAAGGATTGATCCTTGCCTAATATAATACTTGCCTGAACGGTATTTTTGAGCAAATCTCGGATAATCATGTGGTCCATCGTTGGCCCCATGACCATGGTTGCCACACCGTCTTTGGTTCTGAATGTATTTTCTGGAGAGATAGATGGCCCTGATACCAATTGCCTGGTCTCGGGATTCTCCACCAACCAATCTAAACAAAATTCCGCTGCGTCTTTCATCAGGGGGTAGGCTTTTTGAGCCAAAAAAACTTTGTCTAGGCTAAACAAATAATGCTCCCAAAAATGTTGTGCGCTCCAATTGATGCCCATCGGCCACATAGCATACTGGGTCCTGCCACCTGTTTCCGTCTGATGCCAAGCATTAGTCGTGTAATGGGCAACAATACCTTTCATCCCGTACATCTCCTTGGCCGTCTTTCGCCCGTCGGGCCGCAGATCGCTGATAAACTGAAAAAAGGGGGCCTGCAATTCCGAAAGGTTCGTTACCTCCGAAAGCCAGTAGTTCATCTGGATGTTGATGTTGATATGATAGTCAGCACCCCAGGGCGGATTTAGACCATCAGCCCAGATTCCCTGCAAATTTGCAGGCAATCCCCCTGGCCTGGAGCTGCTGATCAGCAGATACCTGCCAAACTGATAATATAGTTTTATCAACTGGGGATCAATATTTCCATTTTGCATAGCTGCAACACGAGTGTCAGTCGGGAAATAAACTGCATCAGTTGTTCCTAGGTCCAGATCTACCCTTTTAAAAAATCCCTGGTAATCTTTGAGATGTGCCGACAATATCGCTTTATAGTCTTTCGGTTCGACTGCATTAAGCTGTTCCAATGAAAGCACTTCAGGATTTTTACCCCAATAATCAGTGGCAGCAGTCAATAACAAAACCACCGTATCCGCTTTGTCAACCTGAATGCCAGTTTGACCCGAATACACAGTTCCTCCCTTATTCAAAATCTTCAATCTTGAATACATAACCACACCGGTGTCATTGCCTACATGCTCGGTCATTTTAACGGTACGCTGGTAATAAGTTATAGCCGCTTTATTTCCAGGTCGCGTCAATTTCAAGGAAAAGGTCAATGCCCCGGGCTTACTCGCAGTGAGCCTAACAACCAGAGCTTCATCTGGCTTGGAAGAAAATACCTCCCGCTTGTAAGTAATCCCTGCAATCTGGAAACTTGTCGTGGCCACGGCAGTTTCCAGATCCAGTTCCCGCTTATAGTTAGTCACTTCTTTTTTCGGTAGATCGAAGTCCATTTGTATGTCCCCAAGAGTTTGATAGGAACCGACTGCTTTTTTAACGCCCATCATCCTATCTTGTGCCAGCTTCTGTGCCTCGACATATTTACCTTTAAAAAGCAATTGACGAACTATAGGCAAAGTCTCTCTTGAGCGAGCATTTACAAAGTCAACCGGCTGCCCCGACCAGACCGTTTGCTCGTTGAGCTGTAATCGTTCGGTCGATATTCCACCAAAAACCATAGCTCCCAACCTCCCGTTACCTACCGGCAATGCTTCGTTCCAGGTAGCGGCAGGTTGCCTGAACCAAATAGAAAGGCTACTTTCCTGGGCGATCCCCAGGTTTACGCACACTGCCAGCAGTAAAAAACAGATCGTTTTTTTCATGATCAATACAAGGGATTTTGAAGCGACGGATCGTTAAGAATATTGATCTCTGTTTGCGGAAGCGGCCATAAATAATGTTTATCCAAGAACTTTCTGGTTACCCCGCCTGGGTTGACAATCTGAGTGATTACCTCCTTGGCAATCTTCCACCGCTTCAGATCAAAATAACGACTGCCCTCCAATGCCAGCTCTACCCTTCGCTCGTGTCGGATTCGTGCTCTCATTTGTATCTGGGTTAAACCTGCCGGGACATCTGGCATATTTACCCCCGGCCGCTGCCGAACTTTATTAATCGCTGAACGGACACTTTCGTCAGCACCAAAAGCTTCATTCTGAGCCTCAGCATACATTAACAAGAGATCTGCGTAACGTATGATGACGATATCCTGGTCACTTTGTGTTGGATAACCCGCAGGCGCCTTGGTTTCATCAATATATTTTCTAGGCATAAATCCGGTCCTTATCGTGCCCTCCTGCGCGGGGTTAAAAATGCCGGCAGCACCATACTTCCATGGCATCCCAGGAACATAAACCGTATACTTTAAGCGCGGATCCCTGTTATTGTAAGGATTAGCAGGATCTACTGGCTGGCCGTTAAGTGTTTCATATTCACTCACAAGACTCTGAATAGGCTGTATCGTGGCAAATTGCGGCCATCCCAACCGGTAGTCTAGGGTATGAAACATATTTGGCAACTGATAACGTGCCGAAAATAGTATTTCCTTATTAGTAGAACTGCGCTGGCCGGGTTTCACAAATAATCCCATAAAATCGGAAGAAATGCCAAACTTATTGTCTACACTATTGATAACCAGCGCAGCAGCTGCCGCTGATTCCGGAAACCTGTCATTATATAACAAAACTTTTGCTTTGAGCGCTATTGCGGCAGCCTTCACTACCCTACCGGTGTAAGCATCATTAGGAAGAATACCTATGGCAAAATCCAGATCATTCAAAATAACGGAAACAACTTCCACCTTTGTTTTCTTGACTGGCTTTGGAGCAGTAACCCCTTCAGGCTCCAAAGATATGATCAGTCCGCCATATACCTCGCTGAGCATAAAGTAATAATAAGCCCTTATAAACCGAACTTCTGCCTTATACTGATTGAGCACAGCTTCTGTAAGCGGAGCTTTATCTACATTTGCCAAAAAGTAATTGCATACGGCTATCGACCTATAATTACTTATATAATAATCACTTACAATACCACCAGACGTAGATTCTATCTGCCCTTGTTCTATCGAGTTCCAGACGCCACCGCTGGTAAATGCATCATCGGATATGGAGTCCCACCACATGGTAAATGAACCAAATCCCTCTGCTTGACGACTTAAATTGCTGTAAACTCCGGCTAACGCCGTTTTTACATCGTCCTCATTCTTCCAGAATATTTCAGTGGAATACTGGGATAGTGGATTTTTATCTAAGAAATCCTTCTTACATGCTCCAACAAAGGTCATTAAAAGAAGAAGGCAATATAGCTTAAAATGGAAGCTTGTTTTCATGATTGTTGAGTTAAGTGGTTAAAATTTTACCCGTGCGCCGAACGTAAAAATTCGGTTCTGTGGATAAGCCGCAAATGTTGAATTCTGTCCGGTAACCGGCGTACGCTCTGGATCGAGGTCTGGATACTTAGTAAAAACTGCCAAATTATCCCCGGTAAAAAATACCCTTAGATCACTAATACCTGCAACTTTCAGAAAACTCGTAGGTACGTTATATCCAAGGGTGACATTCTTGATTCTGAAAAACGAGGCATCCTGTAAGAAATAGGTAGAAACCGTATTGGTTATTGGTGCATAACCCCATACGTAAAGGGCCGGCAGAGCATTCGTTTTATTCTCTGGCGTCCATGCGTTCCTCCACCGCTCCGTTGGAGCGGTGCCTTGGGTAAATGGTTCACTTCCCCAGCGCTGAACATATTGTTTCTGCCCTTCCACTCCGTAAAAGAAAGCAGTCAAATCAAACCGTTTGTAACCAACATTGAGGTTAAACGAATAGTTAAACTTCGCATACGCACCGTCAACTACAGTACGGTCATAGGTATCGATAATTCCATCCGGCTGACCGTTTGGCCCACTGATATCTCTAAACTTTAGATCACCGGGTTTTGGATTAAAAGGCTGTTTGGCAGAACTGTTGATCTCATCCTGTGATTGAAAAATACCATCCCATTGCCAGATATAAAAGGATTTATAAGGTAGTCCTTCACGAATAATCGTCGTTGAATTAGAGATATCTTCAGCACCGAACTTTAGCAACTTATTATTAACCGCCTGAAACATCCCTCCTAATCCGTAAGTAATGTCACCTATCTTATTGTTGTACTGAATACTCGTTTCCCAGCCCTTGTTCTGTAACACACCACCATTTATCGTAGGCGCATTGACACCGGCATATCCAGCAATTTGTGACACACGAAGAATATCGGATGTTCTCTTTTCGAACCAATCAGCCGTAATAGCTAGTTTGTTACTGAACAAATTAAGATCTATTCCCAAATCAAGGATACGCGTAGTTTCCCATTTGATATTCCGATCTACCAAGCTAGGCCGTGTCGCCCCGCTGACAACGCTGCCACTATTATCAAGTGGATAAGTTGATGACACATCCAGAATATCCTGGTAAGGATATATACCGATATTCTGATTTCCCAGCTTCCCCCATGATGCCCTGAGTTTTAAATCGCTTAACCAAGTCACATTTTGAAGGAACTTTTCCTGCGAAATTCGCCAGCCACCTGAAAAGGAAGGAAAAAATCCCCACCTGTTACTTTCGTCAAAACGTGAAGAACCGTCATACCGAAAATTCGCCTCCAGTAAATATTTACCTTTATAGTCATACCCTACGCGTCCGTAGTACGATAATAAACTAAACTCCGTCGCCGTCCCATTCACCGTTTGGCCATCAGCACCACCACCTGCCAGTTCCCTTATTTCATTACCGATAAACCCTCTTCTAAAACCAGTAAGAAATTCTGTGCGGTTGTATTCTGCCTGCGTTCCGGCTAATCCGTTCACAGAATGATTGCCAAAAGTTTTATTATAGGTAAGTTGGGTGTAGATCAGCGGATTGATCCGGTTATTATCGCTTATAGTTAATCCGTTTGCTCCGACATCCAGGTTTCCAGTGAACTGGTTGGAATAGTAATCGTAAGTCGGTACAACAGGCCTAAAATCATTCGTTTTGGCAAAACCGTAAGTCAATCCACCACGCGTATCCCAAACCAATGCGTCAGTCAATTTCACCTTTAAAAACACGCTTCCAATTAGATCCAGAGGCTTCTCATTTGCCACTACATATTGTGCAACCGCTTCTGGATTTTTATTGTGAAAAATACCTGTAGGATCTGATTTGTTGGTGTTGGTCAGCTTACCCGAACCGTCAGAGGTAAAGGGCCCATACATCGGAGCTTGAGTAAGAGCACCGATGTACTGCTCTGCACCACCCTGCCGCGGATACCTTCTGTCGCCAATGGTAATATTCATATTGGTTCCGAAAGATATATGCTTGTTTACAGCAGAATTCAATCCTGCCTGAAAAGTGTATTTGGTATACTCGAATCCCTTCATCGTACCGGGTTGGTCGATATAGCCTAATCCTATATTATATGTAGTACCACCAGCTCCTCCACTTGCACTTAAATAATGGTTCTGTGAAACGACAGTAGTTAACAAATTCTTCTGCCAGTCATAGTTTACATATTTCGGATCAGTGGGATTACGATAGAGCGCAATATAATCTGCGGGATAACTTGTTGACAATCCAGAATGCTGGGCCGCCTTATTATACATCTCCATATATTCCACCGAGTTTGTAACTAGGTTTATCGTCCTGGAGGCAGAAGTAATGCCTGCATTATAGCTATACTCAAGTTTAAACTTACCTTCAGCCCCCTTTTTGGTTGTCACCAGGATGACACCATTCGCCGCTCTTACCCCGTATATAGAGGCAGATGCTGCATCTTTCAGCACCGAAATGGACTCAATATCGTTGGCGTTCACATTACTCAAGCTCCCCGGTATACCGTCAATAATTACAAAAGGCTCATTGCCGGCTGCACTGAAAGTACCGCTACCTCTGATTTTCAACGAAACCCCCTCATTCCCAGGCTCGCCCGAATTTTCGACGACAGACAAACCGGGAAGCTTACCTTGTAATAATGACGCAGGGTTAGTTACTACCCTTTTATTTAAATCAGCACCAGACACCGTGGCAACCGATCCTGTCAAGTTCACTTTCTTTTTGGTGCCGTAGCCTACTACTATTACGTCGGAAAGCTGCGGAGGAGATTCCTTTAAAGAAATCGATACTGAAATTCGATTATTAAGAGGATACTCAACGGTTTCAAATCCGACATAGCTTATGATTAGTACAGCCTCTGGAAGTGCTGCAATTGAGAATTTACCATTGATATCGGTGGAGACTTTGGAAGTGCCGCCCTTTACCGATATTGTAGCGCCCATAACAGGCTCACCTCCCGATACGACTTTACCTGTAATTCTCTGCTGTGCATAGGTTATAGTAGAATATAACAACAGGCATAAAATAATTGCAAGACGAAACAGAGAGCCCTCTGTTCTTTTGTAAAAACATTTCATACGTTTAATTTGGTTAATTGGTTAGTTGGTAATAGCAAATAATAAGCTATAGACAAGAAAAATTCTCCTTGAAATCGATTTCAATAAAATTGCGTAGTTGTTTTATATGTTCATAGAAGTATTTATTATTTGGTTTACAATAACAAATCTATAGCCTAACCCAAGGGTTTATAGCATACAAACTAGACAACTTAATATACAAATCCGACTATTATTATAATCGGGATATTTTTTTTCTAATATTTACACGGTGATAATCTTATAGAACCAAGATAGTCACATGAGGTTATTCTGGGAATTATGGAAAAAAAGGAAATCCAACACCTGTTTTCGTTGCTACACGTAGATCGTGTAGAATTAGATCATCATTGGAACTATCGAAATATAGTTAGTCCCTATTACAGGCTATATTTTATCGAAGCTGGTGAGGGTACAATTTCTGATGTTTCGCAGGTAGTAAATCTAGAAGCTGGCGGGATGTACCTTATTCCCAGCTTTACTCTTTGTAACCTTTCCTGTGATCAGCGGTTAACACAGTATTTCATCCAGTTCTTTGAAGAATCTGCTGATGGTATCTCATTGTTCTCCCAACACCGAAGTATAATGGGAATACAAGCATCAGAACATGATATTGCAAATTTTAAACGGATTCTGAAAATCAATCCCAACAGGGGCATTAACCGCTCTGATGATCCGGCAGTTTATGAAAAAAGTGCCTATTATAAGCAATACCGGGATCTAAACAATTTTCAACACCTATCTTGTTCGATGGAAACTCAGGGAATCATTTTGCAACTTCTCTCCCGCTTTCTTGACCCATATGTTTTTAAAAGTAGTTCATCGCCTCAAATTCCTTCAAAAGTACTTGATACAATAAGTTATATCCAACTGAACCTGGACAAGCCATTATCGGTTGCCTTATTAGCAGACCATGTAAACCTAAACCCGGATTATTTTTCGAGGGTGTTCATGCAGCATACTGGTGAACGGCCGATTGACTTCATTCATTATAAGCGTATTGAAAGAGCTCGTTATCTTTTAACAAGCACATCAATGTCTACATATGAAATCGCATTGCGGACCGGATTTGAGACGATGCCTTACTTCTTTAAAATATTCAAGAGGGTAACCACAATGAACCCGGCAGACTATAGAACCAAGTTTAAACACTCATCCTAGCACAACCAAAGTGTGTATATATCGTTTTTATTGTTCAACAAACCTAAACCAACATGACACAAAACAAGTACTTGTTCCCATTCATTCTCGTAACTTCCCTTTTCTTTTTTTGGGGATTTGCACACAATTTGGATCCCATCCTGATACCACATTTGCGGAAGGCTTTCCAGCTTAGCTATCTGGAGTCATCACTGATAGACTCATCGGTATTTGTCGCTTACTTTGTAATGGCGCTGCCTGCGGGATTTGTGATGCGTAAGTATGGCTTCAAAGCAGGTATCATTATCGGCCTTGCCCTATTCGGTATCGGCTGCTTATTGTTCCTACCTGCAGCAGGAACAAATCAATACATTTTCTTTTTGGGTGCATTGTTTGTTGTCGCTAGCGGACTTACCTTCTTAGAAACGGCAGCCAATCCCTATGCGACCATACTGGGACCACCAGAAACCTCCACTCAACGTTTAAATTTTGCACAATCCTTCAATGGTCTGGCCGTATTAATGGCACCGATCATCGGCGGCAAGCTGATTCTCTCGGGGACAGAATATACACAGTTGCAATTAGATAACATGACTGCAACGGATCTGGCAATCTACCTTCAGTCAGAAGCTGACCGGGTGAAAATGCCCTACCTAACATTGGGCATCATTATCCTGGTTATCGCAGCAATTTTCTTTTTCGCCAAACTGCCAGACAGCAAAGACAACGCTGAAGCTGGGAGTGGTTTTAGAAGTATTTTAAAATTTACGCACCTGCGTGGTGCTATAATAGCCCAGTTCTTTTACGTCGGTGCCCAGGTCTGCGTAGCCAGCTTCTTTATAAACGTTGCAAGGAAGGCTGTAAATATGGATGAGCGGACGGCATCAGAATACCTGGGGTATGGCTATGGTGCGGCCTTCGTCTTAGGCCGCTTTGTGGGCACATTCCTGATGAAATATTACGCACCCGCAAAGCTATTAGGTGTATATGCACTAATCAACGTAGCGCTTTCGGCCTTTGTTATTTTCTCCTCTGGATTTATCGTGATTGTTGCCCTAATTGGCATATCGTTTTTCATGTCGATCATGTTCCCAACGATTTTTGCACTGGGAATAAAAGATTTAAATAGTACCGACACTAAAATGGGGGCTAGCCTGATCATTATGGCAATTGTCGGCGGCGCGGTGCTCCCCCCAGTCCTGGGTAAAATAGCCGATGCTTCAAATATTCAGTTCGGTTATATTATTCCATTGATATGCTTTATCGTTGTTGCTTGGTTTGGCTTTAGCGGCTCCAAAGTGCTCTTCGGCGATAAAGTGAAAGCTACTTTAATTTAAAATATGAAAAAATATTGCTTGGCGCTCGATTTAGTTAACGACGCGGCTCTCATCGCCGAATATGAAAAACACCACGCTTCAGGTAACGCCTGGCCCGAAATTACGGAAAGTATAAAAAATGCCGGCATTACCGACATGCAGATTTATCGTACCGGAAACCGACTGTTTATGATCATGGAAACGAATGACAATTTCAGCTTTGAGCGTAAAGCCGCAATGGATGCTTCCAATCCTAAAGTCCAGGAGTGGGAACAGCTCATGTGGAAATTCCAAAGCTCCATCCCCTGGGCAAAAGATAACGAAAAATGGATCATAATGGATAAAATATTTCAACTGTAGGATATGAAATTATCAACTAAATTACCACCAGTGATTTTTGGCACAAGCGGCTTGGGCAATATTTACGAGGCAACCCCATACGAAATAAAGCTGGCTATTGTCCGGGAATGCGTGAACAATGTACCAGGCGGCATTGCTATCTTCGATACTGCCGGAAAATATGGAGCCGGCTTAGCTCTTGAAACATTGGGAAAATGCCTGAAGGATCTGAACGTACCGAAAGAGAAAGTAATCATTAGCAACAAGCTGGGATGGTACCAAACCGAACTTAATACACTTGAACCAACCTTTGAGCCTGGGGTATGGGTTGGCCTAAAAAACGATGCCGTTCAAAAGATCAGTTATGAAGGAATTTTAGAATGCTTCGAACAGGGGAACCAACTATTGGGCGACTATGACTCTCAAATGGTTTCAATACACGACCCTGATGAATATCTGAAAGCATCCCTAGACCAACTGGATGAAAAACGTCGCTTCAATGATATCCTGGAGGCCTATAAGGCGTTGTTTCAACTAAAAGCACAAGGCAGAGTTCGCTCAGTAGGCATCGGCGCCAAGGATTGGCGTTCCATTGAGCGAATCTCACAGCATATCGATCTAGATTGGATGATGATAGCCAACAGCATTACGCTGAAATCGCACCCCAAAGAACTGCTGGATTTTGTAAAAAAAACTCACTCGAAAGGTGTAACAATCATAAATTCAGCTGTTTTCAACGGAGGATTTCTAATTGGAAGCGATTTCTACAACTATTCGCAGGTAGATAAAAATACACCTGAAGGAATTGAGCTGCATCAGTGGCGCGACCAATTCTTCGCACTTTGCCAAACGTTTGGGATAGCGCCGGCAGAGGCGTGTTTCAATTTCGGATTCAATATCTCCGGCATTGACAGCATAGCTTTGAGCACCAGCAAACCCTATAAGGTAAAAGGGAATATTGAAATGGCCACTAAAACCATCCCGCCCGCGTTTTGGGAGGCGATGGTTCGGGAGGGCCTGTTAGAAGGCATCAATTTTTTTAACACCGATAAAAAATAGGAATCATCTCAAATGAAATAGAAGTTACTTATCCATATTTTTTCAAGAAACTTAGGCGCTTTTTTTATCAGAATTCGGATGATAAAAGAAGCGCACCCCCATCCGGGAAACTTGCGCTTCTAACCTAAATTTCAATTTATAGAAAATTCAAATTGACTAAACGGAAAACTTGTACCATCTCATCTATTATTAACTAACCACCCTTGTCCAGCTATGGTTTTTTCTCTATCAGAGATTTATCTATGGCATTTTCAACAGCAGCAACCAACTGGGCTTCAGTAGGAAGATCCTCTTTTTCTCTTTCCGGAGCCTGTACAAGAATAATCCTGTTCTCTTTCGTGATCAATGTTTTTACCAACTTATTTACCTCTTCAAGTGTAGTGCTAGCAATTGCCTTTTGAGTTTCAGCATATATAAAGTCGATAGACGGAACCCTACTCCCTATCAGAAAACTAGCTAAATACTGTTGAACAAAAGTTGCAGAAGGGGTTTTATCTTTCTCCTTAAGCTGCTTCTCCACATTCGCAAGAATATTCTTTTTTACAACACTCAACTCAGAGTCCAAAAACCCGAATTTACTAGCACTTTCGCTTTCAGCCAACGCCGAACTAATCGCTTTCTCCAGTGTAGCTGCAGACAATGACACTACCGAAGTTTGAAAAGCATTAATTCCTGGGACTAAACCTCCCTGATAGGCTCCAAATTCAGTCTGTGCAAAGAGGAATGGTGCATTTCCTTTCTGAAGAACTTCTTGTAACCTTGCAGCCAACATACTGTTGATCATGGAATAAATTAATGTTTTTTTGTAGTCTGCAGTTGTCGTGGTGACCTGTCCTCGTTGCTTAAAAATAATCACAGCAGTACTAAAAGGCTGCTCTGAATCAGTAACGACTTTTACCAGTGGCTCTTTATTGTCTGGCAAATCGTATTTTAAGCGTGGTCTGGAATTAACCGGATTCGTAAGGTCAGAAAAATTAGTTTTGATTAATTTTTCCACCTCATTTACATCAAAATCCCCCACTGCAATTACAGCCTGCAAGTTCGGTCTGTACCAGTCTTTGTAAAATCTGCGAATCTTATCGTGCGTAAAAGTCTGCAGGATATCTGTCTTACCAATTGGCATGCGGGTTTCATAGCGGGAACCTTTCAGCAATAATGGCATCAGCTGCCTACTCATTCTTTCTTTAGCATTTTTACCACGTTTGCTATCTTCTTCAATAATAACACCACGCTCTTTGTCGATTTCTTTATCTTCCATGACTACTTTTCCTGCCCAATTGGCTAGAATTTTAAAGCCATCCTTAAATCTTTCAGCGCTATCGGTAGGAACTGGTAGCTTATACCCTGTTTGCTCAAATCCACTATATGCATTTAGATCAGCGCCAAAACGCATCCCCGATTTTTGCAGGTAATTGATCATTTCATTTTTAGAGAAATCCCGTGTACCATTAAATGCCATATGCTCGGTAAAATGGGCCAAACCTTGCTGATCATCATCTTCCATTAGCGACCCTACTGCAACGGCCAAATGAAGCTCCGCCTTGTTTTTGGGCTCAGTATTCCTTCTAATATAATAGGTTAATCCATTAGCAAGTTTCCCGATTCTAACATCTGGATCATTAGGAATTAAAATACCTTCGACCTCTTTTCTCATTGTCTGAGCCGGTTTTATAGGCGCAACAACTTTCTTTTGTGCATAAACGGAACTGTTAAATACCAAAGCGGTAACGATTCCTACTGCAAATACATTGATCTTATTTCTCATAAATATAAAAAAGTAACTTTTCTTGTTAAAAATTATGTTGGTATATTGTATCTACTTCTTATTGTCCAATTCAATTGGATTATTAATAGGCGCAGCTCTTTTATATGCTGGCCCAGTTCTTACCATCTTTACATCAGGGATCAATTTGGAAGTAAAGGCAATTGGATCGTCCAGGTATTCCTCCTTTTTCTTTATATGTTCAGCCAAGGTGGTATTAATATGTTCCTTATGCAGCTCAACTAACCACTTTGGTCCAACGTATTTTTCATATTCGATAAACTCAAATTTAACCTGTTTCTTAAGGTCAGAAGCGTTGATAATCAGACCAGGAAGACCTGAAAGCTTCCATGGTCCCAAATGATAAGGCAATTGGCGTGTAAACCACGCCTCATATATTCTGCCCTTCCATTCCCCTGTCGCTTTTTCACATTTATAACCCGAAATAGTAGCCGTTTCTTTCCCAATCTTCCATTTTATAATGGGAAAGTCAATATCGTAGTAGTAATTTTCTACCATAGCATCGACTCTTGCGGCTTTTTTCTTTTTGTAATCAATATATATTTCGTCCCCCGTACGATTCTTACCTATATGTGACATCCGTTTGAGATTTTTTGTAAACTCCAAATATTGCAAAGTTGTCGAGTCACTTAACATCAAAGCATGAGATTTGTATACACTAGAGTTTGCACCCAGAATCAACACCATTTTGTGGGTATACACCTTAGTTAAATCTGTAGTGTCCCTAATATGTGAAAACTTGTAAGTTACTCTTGCAATGACCGTATCCGTACTTTGGGCTCTTACACTGATTGCCGCCAGCAAATGAAAGCAAGAAATGATCAGTAAAATTGTTTTTTTCATGAATTGTTAGTTTTATAAATTATTAGATTATTTAAATGTTTCGGCCATTTTTACAGCTTTGTAGGCATTGACAATTCCACCTGTTTTACTGAGCGCATCAAGTGTAGTTTTTTCATGGGATCCTGGCTTATTAACGAATCCATCAATTTTGGTAACAGATCCCTCAATTATTGCTTTTACTTGTTTCGCAGATAGTCGTGGGAAATAGGATCTAAGAACGGCAGCAAGTCCAGCAACCACTGGAGAAGCCATACTTGTTCCACTCATGATATTGTATTTGTTAATACTCCCTGTAACCGTTGAATATATAACTGATCCTGGCGCAAATACGTCTACGCTTTTCACACCATAATTGGAATAACCAGCGACCAGGTTATCGTTCTCATAACTACTGGCGCCAACGGTTATTACATTTGGTGCAAACTCTTCCTTTTTCAGGTATTTTGCAGTTGGATAAAACAACGTGCTATCAACATTTCTGCTATCATTACCTGCAGCCTTAACAATAAGTACATCGTTTTTATTTGCATAGCGAATTGCATCCTCAACCCACTTCCGCTCCTGCGAGAAGTCCTTGCCAAAACTCATGTTAATAATCTTTGCTCCATGATCTACCGCATACCTGATGGCAAGCGCGACATCTTTGTCATGCTCATCCCCATCTTTAGGGGTAACTCTTAACATCATCAGCTGCACATGATCTGCCACCCCATCGATGCCAATATTGTTTCCTCTTACAGCACCAATAATACCGGCAACATGGGTTCCATGAGGATCATGGCCAGCGCTCACATTGCTATTACCATAATATTTATCATTCAAATCAAGTTCATTATCTCCAACAATTTCAGCTCTTAAGTTTTTAGGCGCTGTCTGCGGAACTTTTACAAGCTGTTTTAAGCTATCCAATTTTTGATTTGCAACTTTTAGCAACTGCTTATTTGTACTGCTAATGCCAAACTCGGCAAACGACCTGATATAGCTATCCTGCTTCCGTTTTGTTGCATCGTCAATCGCCATATATGATTGGATCTCCCCAAGGGTATATTCTTCTTTTTTTAATACTTTTTTGAAAATCAGGTTATATTCATTTATCCACCTAAATCGATTCCCCATAAACATTACCTGTCTTTGCTCAGGCGTAGCCGCTAAAACTGCATTTTTGCTTTTCAGCCATTCCTGGTAAAGTAATTGCTTTTTTTTTCGCATCCTTTTCTTTGGATCCAGATTAGCAAACCGATCTGAATACCTGAAATAAAATCTGACGCGCTCATAGCTATCTACCGTAACATTTTTTTTAGGATCACTTGAATTCCCGAGGAAATTCCATCCAGAGTTCCCTTCCGGACTATGCCATAATACAGTTTTCAGATCTTCATGCAGGGTGTCAATCCCCGAATCCATTATCGCAACAATTACCGGAACTGATTTTTTATTTTTCAGTAATTCCTGATAAGTCCTTTCCATACTGATTCCATACACACGATCGTTTTCATGGTCCAAAAGATGCCAATTTTTTACGGGGTCATTCTGTGCCAGAACGTTAAAAGCACCAGCAAAACATAGGAACGCAAAAAGCGTTAGTTTTTTAAATTTATTCATTATAGTATTTTTTCAATCGCTTTATAAAGAAATTCGTAATGATTACGGGTGATTTTATCACCCCTTTTCTGAGCCTTAATCAACAATGTGCTTAACTGCTTTAATGTTGAGTAACAGATCACCTGATAGTCCATCATAGCTACATCCTGATATCCCTGTAATATCCACTCGCGGGCAGGTTTAGCATCGTCCAGTTCTGGAAACTCAGTGCTTTTAGTCTGTGTTATTCCGTTAGTGTTCAACTTGGTATTTGTATTTCTTTTAGCTTCGGGAGCAAGTTGTTTAACAGTTCCATTTCCGGAAAGCAATGCCTTCACAAAAAAATATTGTCTCGCCCTTTCGTACTCGTCAGGTACTTTGTGTTTTAATGCAGACTTCCACACAAACTCATATAAGTCTTCCATATAGGTTTTAGGAGTATATGGATTAGATGTAAAGCCTCCGGATTTTGTGATCCGTTGAAAAATATCTCTGTCCGTGAGTGAATTAAGGAGCTTAATCTGTAGGTCTTTAATCTTTAGAGTGCTCATCCATTTTGGCAACTCAACCATTTCAGTAAAAAGAAACTGCAAAGCCTCCCGCTGTTTCTTTACAGGGACTGCTTTATAGAATTTGTCTTTTTCATTTTGAGATAGATTGCTCAGATGGATCCCCCCAATATTGGCCAAAACCATATTGGTGTAAGCCGTATACTGCTGAAGCACCAGACCGTACACTTCAGCTTCGCTCCTCTGTGCTTTATCTCGGGAAGCTCCCCATTGAGAAAAATGTTTAACAATATATTTGAGGTTTTCAATGCCATACCTGCTGGCTTTGACCGCATCGTCACCAACATCTCCCTCCTGTGCTGTAGGATCGAGTGGAATTCTGGTATAATCCTGTGCAGCGTTTCTGTACAACGGATTATCAGCGTATTCCTGAAACCATTTCATCGGCATTTCCGCATCCTTTTCAGGGGAATCTGCATCGAAGATAGGTTTGTAGCCCATTTTTATGGCAAACTCGTCAAAAGGTCCTAATTTCATTGGCATGTAAGTCACACCCTTATCTTTAGGCTGAGCAACATAATTAAACCTTGCATAATCCATAACAGAGGCACTGATCCCATACTTACCAGTAAAAGATCCGCTTCGCAAGGAATCCACTGGATAAGCAGAAGACCCAGCCATATTGTGCATTAATCCAAGTGCATGTCCACTTTCATGGGTAGCGGTATGACGGATCATCCGCCTTAGTAAATTTGTATCTATCACTTTCCCCCTAACACCTGGAACTGTAGCTGCGAGTTGCGGAAATGCCCAGCCATCGTACATTTTTAACACACCATGATAAATATAAACCATACCCTGCAATATTTCCCCAGACCTAGGATCAATAACCGAATTACCCTTGGCATTCTCCACCGCATCTGGAATGTACCTCACGGTTGAGTACCGGATATCTTCGGGATCGAAATCAGGATCATTTTTTGGAAAATCTTTTGCGATGATCGCATTTTTAAACCCTATTTTCTCAAAAGCAGTTCGCCAGTCTTCGATCCCTTTTCGAATCGGTTCTTTCCAAAATTCAGGGAAGGCATCATCCACATAAAAAACGATTTGTTTTGCCGGTTCAATTAACTCTCCTGCTAAAAACCGCTCCCTGTCTTCAGGCTTTGGCTGCAAATTCCATCGTTGGATAAACTCACGGCTTGTTACCTGCTTAGTATCCTCATAGCTGGTAAACTTCGCCGAAAAATAGTTAACCCTCGGATCGGAAAAACGCATTGGCATCACCTGAGTTGGTAGCATACGGATAGAGCGAACCACATACTGCTCAGATGGCTCTGGAGAAGTTTGACCGAAATGACATTCAATATTGACATTTTCGGGGAACGCTCGCGCACCGATAATGGCTTCAAAAGAAACTTCTTTAGCGGTCGTCTCAAAACGGTCAATTCCAAATTCCTTATTTCTAAGCATAAAATCGGCTATACCAATCACAAAACTGGAGTCTCGTGCCGACTGACACAAAATATCAAACTGCTGCACTACTGGATATATGCCATTTCGCTTAAATGCAAGTTCCAATCCCTTTTCCTGCCTACGGCTATCTATCTCCTTTTGTCTGATCATCAGCTTACCTTCCTCTCTGGTAAAATAGAACACCTTAGAAACAGCCAAGAGCGCTCCCGCATAATTATTTACTACCTTACTACTAGATTTAACTTTAGAGGTCATAATCAAGTCTTTATTTAAAGCCGTTGCAGGAATTTCCAAATAGTACTGACCATCTGAAAAGTGTACAGAGAACATCCCCCGCTCAGTTCTAGCGGTTTTAATAAAATTAGGATAGCTTAAAAGTACAGCCCTTTTATTGGGCTGCGCTTTTAAGAGCTGAGAAAATAAAAGGCAAAAGCCAAGCAATAAACACCTAAAAATTAGGTTTTTTTTCATGTACGTACTATTAAATTGAATGGCCTTCTTATTTCTGCTTAATGGATTCTACAATTGTCTTCATGATATTGTATTTCTTAATCACATTGGGATAAGCGGAGTTAGCGGCAAGGAATGTTGCATCTTGGTTTGCAAGAACTGCCTTGATATAATCGCTTACGTCCTGCTGTCTGGATGGCGTGGTATAACTAAAACTCGTTGGAGAACTGATAAAGCCAGAAGCAATAGATAAAAAAGTGTAAAATCTGACATTCATTTGATTTCTTGGATAAGAATTGAAATAGGATATACTGATACCATTCAAACTACTGAGATTATAGCTTGCAAACAATGCATCTGAAACTTTATAAAAATCGACCAAGGTACCCGGCTTATAATCTGAAATATAAGCGCTGATTTCATTGGCCATAATCTCAGTCTTTATAGCCGATTTGGCCGCATTTGTTTTGGTGTTTAACACATTCAGATTACTTAGTACTGTAGTAGTGAGTCCCTTTATCGTATTGACATATTTATAACCACTGGAATAAGCCCTAAGGGTATCTGTTAATAAAAAACTTCTGGGCTTAAGATTGTATTTTTTTAGTTCAGGAATAATTGAATCTCTTAGAAATACCACACCATCAGTAATCTTCGCTCTTTTTTTAGGAATCGTGAAAGTAGTTGGAAAACCATTTGTACCTTCAATGAAGTAATTAAGGTCCAGGCGTTCGTAATACATGAGCGGCTTACCAGCCAGATCCACACCTCTATTTTGGACACCTATAGTGTCATTGTAAAAAATTGGAATGCCGGTAGATTGATAAACCTGGTAAATCAAATGGTCAATAGGATCAGCAGAATCTTCTTTTTTATAATAATTTACATCCAGCCCTGAAATTGTTAAGGGTTTATCCTTGGCACATCCTATAAATAGAACAATTAGTGTCAAGCATATATATATTAATCTTTTCATTTTTTTTAGTTTTTAATGGACTATCTATTGACTAAGGCATAATTTGTCTTAACGGACGTTCATTGTTAATCAAAGTCCCGTTATTTATCGTGAGTTCCGCATCCGGAAGTGGCAATACATATCCACCGCCATTTTCCTCCAAATAAGTCCCAAGCCTATAAGTACCCACATACTCAACTTTACGGCTCACAGTACTGTAGGCGTATTTTTTATGCAAAATCTCCTTAGAAACTGGGTATTTACTACTAACAGCATACCTTCTAAGATCAAACCATCTAAAACCCTCAAAACACAATTCTAGCCTTCGCTCGTTTCTGATGAAGTTCACTAGTGCTTCACCAGACAAATTTATTGAACCTGCATTGCCATCTTTAAATCTTGTTCTTCTTAAATTCTGAAGTGTAGTAATTGCGTCCGCAGGTTGATCCAACATGGCTTGTGCCTCAGCTTTACCCAGATAAACTTCTGGAAGTCGGATTAAAAACTCACTGGAAACCGAACCAATTGATCCGCTGGCTAATTTATTTACATTATAAAAGGTAGTTCCATCCTGCCAATTCATTTGCTCTATGAAGAAAAAAATGGGACGAAGATCACCTTGCGTATAGCTTTCTCGCAATGAAGCGGCAACCTTATAACTATTACTATAAGGATAAAAAATATTGTTAGGAAAATTACCTCCCTGAGAAAAGATAGTTTCAGGAGAACCGGCATAAGTAAAACTACCGATATTGGTATAGCTATTTAGATTTAAAAGAGAATGGGCAGAATTGATTACCTTATTGTATTCTGTTAAGGCCTGATCCCATTTACCAGTAAATAAGTAAACCCGCCCCAACATAGCGTGTGCAGCAGCCTCATTAGCACGATAAACAGTAGGCTGTTGTATCCCAGACAGATTAGTCGCAGCTAACTCTAAATCTGCAACAATCTGTATATAAACCTCTGCAACAGTGGCACGGGTATATTTTTTATCTTCTATGTAGTTGGTGAGCTTCAAAGGCACGCCCAGATCTGTTTCAGCAGTTACCTGACTAAAAGGTTTAGCATACAGATTTACCAAAGCAAAATAGTAACCCGCACGCAAAAATGCACTTTCACCCTTTACTTTGCGGTATCCCTCAGGATCTGAGGTTTTAAACCTTTCTACTTCCTCATATACGGTATTTATTACAGCAATGCGATGATAAATATCTTTCCAGGTTAAATCAGTAACAGGAACTCCATCTTTGATAAAAGGCTTCTGTGCCCAAAGGTGAAAACCTTCGTAAGTACCTAGCGGATTGCCAGAGCCCGATCCCATCACATTCTCCTCCGAATCATCATCCATTAGATGAACCATTGAATAACTGTTCCCCTCTACTAAGCCCAAATATCCTTCACCAACAAGCAGTTCGCTTAAATCAGCAGCAGAATTTGCATAAGATAGATCCTGTGAATTTTCTTCTAAAAACTTTTTGCATGAAGTCAGCATTAAGGTAAACATCAGCAGAAAGAAATAAGTATTTTTAAATTTCATGACTTTAGGTTTATAAAGAGATATTCAGATTAAAAGAGTAAGTTGGTCTGAGCGACATGTTGATAGTAGACGAGCTGCCTGCCTGTGTGGTAGGATCTTGTCCATTCAAATCTTTACTAGCCAGCGTAAACAAATTAGTACCAGAAAGGCCAGCATAAATGGATCTTACGAACAACCTCTTACAAAAATTTTCGGGTAAATTGTAACGAAGATTTACACTCTGAAGTTTCAGATAATTCCCACTGACTACCCTAATATTTGAGTAGTTATACATTTCCCATATATTAGAAGAGAAAGCATAGGTTGTACTGCCCCACCATGGACTAAGTGTTTGTCTAAAAGTAGTATTGTCGATCACACCGGGTATATTGGTATAAATTTCATCTCCTGGTCTTTGCCATCTGCTACTCATCTCGTTTCTTACATTTTCTGTCGGTTGCGGCGCAATAGTGCCTGAACTTAAGTTCGGATATAACTGAAGTAACCTGATTTTAGATCCCAAACTGTAAGTAGCGTTAAAGCCAAGGCTCAGTCGTTTGTAAGAGAATGAATTGCTAAAGCCCCCCTGAATGGTCGGAACGCGAGAACCTGAATACTCCATCACAGACATCATGACTTGTTCATTGGTCTTAGTTTTATATAAAGCACTGAATTCAGCCTGATCAGTACCATAAAATACAGGTCTTCCGTCTACTGCACTCAGGCCTGTATATTTGTAGGAATAAAAACTATTTAACGGCTGCCCAGCTATTTCGATATTACCGTTCAAGTAATCTCTATAGGTTGTTACATCACGAAGCACATTTTCCTTATTAGAAATCGCATTATTAACTAGGGTATTAATGATCTGACCAATTTGAGGATCAAACGTCCACCTGAAACCATTAGGATTTGAAGTACTGATGTTATTAACAGGCACAAAATTTAATGTGGCTTCAATGCCCTTGTTTACAATCGTACCCGAGTTTACAACATACCCCGTTACACCATTTATGGCAGATACAGTTTTTGATAAGAATGCATCCCTGGTTTTTTTATAGAAGTAGGTAAAAGAGCCATTGATCTTACGGTTAAACAATGAAAAATCTAACATCACATTGGTTGAAGAGGTCTTCTCCCAATTTAAATTCGGATTAGCATATTTATATATTGTGCTCGCATATTCACCGAAATTAACATCCATAGCACCTTTTTTGATCAACAACTGTGTGCTTTCATTATCCAACATATTACCTTGCCACCCATAAGATGCACGGAGAGACAATTGATCAACCCATTTGGTACTTTTCAAGATATCATCCGCGATATTCCAGCGCCCGGAAACAGACCAGATAGGCAGAAGTTTATCATTACTTCTGGAACCAAACTTGTTAGATGCATCGATACGGCTATTTACGTTAAATATGTATAAATTATTATAGATATATGTGGCTGTAGCAAATGCAGATGCCATATTGGTTAACTGGGCCGTCCGCCTACCCAATGCTTCCTCGGATTGTGTCCATTTTGCATAACCTGTATACAAAACCGGATCAACTGGATTGGTCACTAAGCCCCGATCAGGATCAAATCCCCGGTGCGTCTGAGCTAACCCACTATACTTATTAGATGAAATCTCCCCACCCATTACCCCAATAATTTTATGCTTCTGATTTCTATCCAGAAAACTATCATAGTCTAACTGACCTCTAAGCACATAGCTTTCATGGCGATTATCATCTTGCTTTAATTCTCCACCAACAGGCATATAATTTAATCCAGGAGAGGCTATATTTCTGAGGCTTCCAGCATAAAAAGTATTATAGCCATGATAAGTATCGTGCGCAGTATTATCAATAGTATAGCCAAAAATCAACCCAACCTTTAAAGGATTACTGACTCTATATCCTAATTGAGTGTTTAAGTTAATACCGCTCGAATTTAGGCGCTCATATGAATTGTCCCTATCTGAAATGATATTAAATGGCACATAATCCAGACTGTTTGGATTACTTTTGCGGTCATAGTACCATAAACTCCCATTTTCATTATACGCTGGGACAGCGCGGCTTGTATTATAGGCATATCCCATAATATTTATATCCGAAGGCGTATAATTTTTGTCGATTTTATTGGCTTGTAAACCTACCTGATAAGTTAACCTCTTTTGAATACCGTTTACTTTTATATTTGCGGTATACTGTCTGTTATTTTCGCCTCTAATGGAACCTGTCTCGTTATTAAAACCCAAAGAAGAATAGTAGTTGAAACCATTCGACCCTCCACTAGCAGTAAGCGTATGTTTGTTGGATATGGCATTCCTGGTCAGAATATCAAACCAATCTGTATTCAGCCTTTCATAATAGCCAACCTTTTGCACCATCTCATCATAGGAAATCTGTCCGCTGTAAAAGTCTTTCAAAGCACCTTCATATCCAACCCATGAATTAATAGCCGGATAATCTATCCTTTTTTCAATAAGATCTCGGGAAAAAGCAATGCGATCCTTGGAGTTCATCATGTTTACACTCTTATCACTATAGCTTGGGTTTGGCGAATAGGTGGTAGAAACAGAATAATTAATTGTAGCAGGCCCCGTTTTACCTTTTTTGGTAGTAATAACAATTACACCATTTGCCGCACGAGCACCATATATGGCAGTCGCAGAAGCATCCTTCAGTACATCAATCTGATCAATATCGTCAGGGTTTAGTCCTGAGACCGCATTACTTAACAAATTGACAAAATCAAGGTCATTAATCCTGGTTGGATCCACGTTTACAGGATCCTGTTGTACAATTCCATCAATTACCCACAGCGGTTCCTGCGTTCCCAGGATTGTAGATGTTCCTCTGATCCTAAGTCTTGGCGCAACGCCCACCTGTCCGGTATTTTGCATGAATACCATTCCAGGGACTCTGCCTTCCAGCAAACCTCCAATTGTATTGATACCTGGAACTTTGATATCATCCATTTTTAGACTAGTTACAGCACCAGTAAGCACTTTGGTATCTATTTTTTGGAAACCAGTGTTGATGGTAACTTCATCAAGTGCGGAACTTTTCTCTTTTAATACCACATCGATTATTAACCGACCTTTAATATCTACTTCCAATGTTTCCATACTCAAAAATGAAAATACAAGAGTAGTTACGTATGCATCAGGAACACGCATGGAGTAATTTCCATTGTTATCAGTTGCAGTGACCAGATTTGTTCCTTTCAATTTGACTGTTACGCCCGGAATAGGTTTTCCTTTTGCATCGAGTACTTTACCTTTTACATAAAATGGATCAAACCTCGACTCTTTGTAAATTGTGGTCTTCGGTTCATTACGGATAATAACATCCTTTCCAAATATTTTATATACTACGCCAACATTTTCAAAGCAAGCTTTCAAAGCCTCTTCAAGTGTGGCATTCTTGATACTGACATCAATTTTACGATTGATGTTAATTTCATTCTCATTATAAAACATCAAATAGCCACTTTGCTTTTCAATATTTTTGAGTAATACCTTAATACTCGTATTTCGGTTATCTAGGGTTATTTTCTGACTGTAAGCAGAGCCGTAAACTTGCATCATAGAAAGAAACAATAACATAGTTGTCAGCTTCATAATTAAAAGCTTTTGTGGTGAAAGCCATGCCTTTGGCATAGCCATAGTTTCATTAAAATTCATTAATTTTACTGAGTTTTGGTTAAAACATTAGGTTGTCTAGTTTTTAAAATCTGATAGGGTTAGCCAGAATATAAACCGTAGAAGCGTTCGAAGGATTCTGCGGTTTTATTTTTTCAACCCTTTTTAGGGTAATTATTTATTCATCTGTTCGGTTTTAGGGTTAAAATTTTGGTTAATTATTAGGTTCAACGATAAGTCTGCCATTTTTGACTTTACAATTCAACCCGGCATAGCTTAATCTCTTAATCAATTCAGGCAAACTGGAGTTTCTTGATATTTTCCCACTAAATACACCTGCGGGTGGAGCTCCCTTATACATTACTTCAACATCATACCAACGTGATATTTGTCTCATGATTACTGCTACAGAGGCCTCGTCGAAATAAAAAACATCATTTTTCCATGCAATGGCACTCTCGGTATCATCACTTTTAGAAACTGATATGGTATTTGACTCAAAACTAGTTAACGCTTGATCGCCAGGTAACAGTTCTTTACGACTATTTCCTTTACTTATTTGCACTTTTCCTTCAAGCAGGGTGGTATTCACAACATCCTCATCAGTATAAGCATTGATGTTAAAATGCGTCCCCAAAACTTTCACCTGCTGTCCCGCAACAGCTACAATAAAGGGATGAAGACTATCCTTAGCAACCTCGAAATAAGCCTCACCTACTAGTTCAACATTTCTTTCTTTCCCGGTAAAACTCGCAGGAAACTTTAAAGATGATGCTGCATTTAACCAGACCACGGTTTGATCAGCAAGTATAACCTGATATTTACCACCTTTGGGGGTAGCGATGGTGTGATAGCCCACAACATCGGTGGAAGCATCAGCGTTGTAACGTAATTGCCCGTTTTTTGTTTTTTGAATTGTCAGACCTTTTTCACTAGTAATCTGGCCATTTTGAATATCAGTCAAATCGATAATTGTTCCATTGCTTAGGGTAAGTATCGCCTTATTTCCTCCAGGCTTGATTTGAGTAAAAGTAACAGGAATAGCTGGTTTGTGATACAAGTACAATCCAACGGATAAAATAACCGCAATCGAAGCTGCGATACTGATCCTGAACAGCCAATTGGCTCTTAACGACAGGGTACCTTTCACTTGGATGTGATCACGCTTAATGCGATTTAAAACCTGTTGAAGTCTTTTGCTTTCTTCCTGATCCTTTTCCACGTTGACATGTATATTGCTTAAGCCCGATCCCGTAATTGCACAGAGTTTATCTTCCGGAATGTCACCAAGCGCTTGCAATAACTGCTTAATTTCAATAGCTGCCAATTCATCATTTAAATACTTCTGATATAGAAGCTGTAATTCCTGTATATTCTTCAAAATGCGTATTCCCTTTTTATACTATACGCTTAGAAAAAGACCTTCCTCTACTTAGTTTCAAAAAAAATATTTATTTTCAGTACCGGCTGGCTAAAAAAGCAGAGACCAATAGTATAAAGCCTTCTTTTGACGAGAAAAACTCCTTTTTTATTGTCTTTGTAGCTTTTACAATATGATTGCTTATGGTAGAGGTAGATATATTTAACATTTTAGCGACTTCCTCATAGCTTTTTCCTTGTATTTTGCACAAATCAAAAACCAAAGCCTGCTGTTTTGGTAATCCTGCAATGGCTTTATCCAAAATATTTTTACTTTCTTTATAAAATAGATCTTCTTCGGTGGGATTATATAACTCTGTACTCGCAGCAATTATTTCGTCCTGCAATCTGGAATCACGAGAAACTTTCCTGTAAAAATCATTGACAATATTATTAGCTATGGTTAAAATATAATATCGAAAAGGCTGTTCAGTATTAATAACATTGCGCTTATCCCATATTTTAACAAAAATATCCTGGGTTAATTCTTCAGCAAGGGAAATATCCTTGACCATCTTCAATAACTTCCTATAAATATCTACACTATATTGATTATATAGTATTTCAAAAGCGGATTCTTCGCCAGACTTCAGTCTTTTTAACAAGTCATCATTATCGTCAAAATCCACAATAGCCATTTACCTTTTTCCTGTATATTTAATTTGTGAACTATTCCAGTGATAAGCTTTTCACCAAGCAACAGGAAGATGTTTAAGCAAATTTAACATTAAATATAACATATGATAATTAAGCTTCATCGCCAACGCAAAAAAACAAATCGTTTACATCTAAGTAAATGAGAAAAGGGCTAATCAAATCATTTCATTTTGAATCTGTTTACCACAGAATAAAGTTGTACTAAGCAACCTTAACAATTCTTCTAAATGAACCCTTTCTTTCCCACTATAAAATGATACCGCATCCTTTATTTTCCGATAAAGAAACAGAACAGATTGCCGATTAAAATCAGAAACCTTATCATCCATCTTCATTTCTATAATTTTACCATTTACTCCAGTAATAGAAATAGGTTCAATCAGTTTGATCAACATCAGTACAAACTTCTGTTGAAGCTCCATAGATGCTGAATGAATAGGCTGCTTACTATCAATATCTCTAAACGTTAAACTGGCAACGAGCGTTAACATATCTGGCATTAATGGTCTATCACAAACTTATTTTTAATATCATTTGTAAAACATACGCTTCGATAATATTTAGCGATAAGCTGCGGCAAGTTCCAAAGCCTGATAGGCATTAACAATCCCCCCGCTTATGCATAAATCTGAAAATTTCGAAGTGGCAGGAGCATTATTTACTTGCAAGTTAACCAAATGTTGAACTGGGCTAACAGACCGGATTAAGATGTCCTTAATCTGTTCGGCCTTTAGCTTTGGATAATACGCTTTTAGCAGAGCGGCGATACCTGTTACTACCGGTGCAGCCATACTCGAGCCACTTTTAAACCCATAAGCAGAACCGGGTATTGTACTGTAAATCTGGTTCCCAGGAGCAAAAACATCCACGTTTTTTTTGCCATAATTTGAAAATGACGATTTTAAGTTGCTATCATTTACTGGATTTGAAGAGCCTACCTCTATCCACTTTGAAGCCCTTCCACCATCCAAATAGTTGCGACTGGGATATACCGGTTCTACATCAATATTCTTACCTTCATTACCTGCAGCATGAACGATCAGTATATCTTTAGACATCGCATATTTTACGGCATCATCCACCAGCTTTTTATCAGGTGATAATGATTTGCCGAAACTCATATTTATTATACATGCGCCATTATCTACAGCATATCTAATTGCATTGGCCACATCCTTATCCCGTTCGTCACCGTCCGGAACAACCCTCAGCACCATAATTTTTGCAGCATTTGTGATCCCATCTATACCAAGTCCATTGTCCCGGATCGCCGATATTATCCCCGCCACATGTGTACCATGACTAGCCTCAGGCCCTGTCACGTCATTATTTCCATAAAAAGCACCTAGTTCAGCATTATCACCTATTATCGCTCTAGCGTTATAATCTTTATTCTTATGGTAATCCGCTATCTTCTTCACAAAAGCTAACAGCCCGGCGATTTGCTGGGCATAGATATCTTTAAATTGTTGTCCCGTAGCCAAATGCTGCATCATTACTGCGCGTACTTGGGCTTGATTAGCCGTACGAGGCTTATAAAGTTCGAAATCCTTTAATGAAGGATTTGGATTGTTATTTAAATTCACAAGAATGGTATCCAATACATTCTTAAAAGGCTCCAGGTTACCAACCATACCCTTAGCTTCTGCATAATCCTTTTCCACTTCAGATTTACTGGCTTTATAAAGCATAAAATCAGCCAGATCTTCCTTTTTTACTGTGGATGAGTCCAAGCCCTTGAAACGTTGATCACCAGCAACCGTCAGTCGGGTGATTTCGAGGTTATCGTATTGCACGTTTCCTTTTGCAGACCCCAAAAAATTCCAACCATGCACATCGTCTACATAACCATTATGGTCATCATCTTTATGATTACCTGCAATCTCCTTTGGATTGTTCCAGATCACAGTCTTCAAATCCTCATGGTTAATGTCAACACCACCATCAATTACGGCAACCACAACAGGTTTCGCCTTTTTACCTTTCAGCAAAGCTTTGTAACTCTTTTCCACTCCTGCCCCAAATACACTGTCTCGTTTAATATCCAGCAAATGCCAGTTGGCAGCAAGTTTGATAGGTTGCTGTGCCAGAACAGGTGTAAAAGGAAATAGCAAAAAAAGTGTAAAAATTATTTTATTAAATGTTCTCATCAAAGGAATAACTAAAGATATAAGTGGATAAATAGAAATTATTTTGTCTCATTAAGTATTAAAAACCTGTCAAACCAACTCCACATTTTTCTTTCAAAAAAAGACTTTGATTTGCCAAAATAAATATGCCCTTGTCCCGGCAACATCACCAGTTCAAAGTCTTTATCCGCATTTATTAAAGCATCTACCATTCTCATGGTTTGCACAGGATTTACATTATCATCAGCGTCACCACTCACCAGCATTAGTTTACCCTTTAGCTGGTGGGCAAGAGGTAGATTTGTTTTTACATCGAAGAGAAAAGTGCTATCTCCCTCTACAATCCCCTGATGAGATTCTCCCCACCATCGATTGTAAATGGTATTATCGTGATTTCCTGAGGCACTCACTCCGACTTTATAGAAATCAGGATACGTACACATGGCAGTAACCACCATAGCTCCCCCGGCAGAATGGCCAAAAATTCCAACTTTAGTGGTATCTATGAAGGAATAGGTTCTGGCAAGATCATGAATAGCATGATAATCATCGGCTAAAGCAAAATCCCTAAGATTATTATAGCCAAAAGTATGGTATGCCCTGCTACGCTGCGGACTTCCTCCGCGATGCCCCATTGTAACAACTATTGCCCCCATTTGTGCAAGCGATGCATTAAAATTACCATCTACACTAAAGTGTATATTTAATTCTTCAGTTTGTGGCCCTGGATAAACATGTGAAATGAGCGGATATTTTTTATTTTCATCAAAATTGACCGGCTTCCACATAACGCCGTACAAATCGGTTTTACCGTCGGCTGCCTTCACACTAAAGGTTTCAGGCATTTTCCATCCGGTTGCAAAAAGTTTACTCAAATCCGCTTCTTCCAGCTTCATGTTCAACCTTCCATCCATGCTTTTCAAGTAAGCATTCGGCCCAAGATCTGCACGTGAAAAATTATCAATAAAATATTTCCCTGAAGGAGAAAATCTGATTTGGTGATCGGCGAACTCCGGCGTAAGCAACTTCAATCCAGAACCGTCAAAATTCACTTTATAAATCATCGCATAATAGGGGTTACATCCTTTTTCTCGCCCATAACCTTCGAGTACAATTTCTCTTTTTGCCGTATCAACCTTCAGCACACGTCCCGCTACCCAATTTCCTTTAGTGACTTGATTTTTAAGTTTACCCTGATGATCAAATAGATAAAGGTGTCCAAAACCCGATCGCTCGGAATACCAGAGTATCTCCTTATCATTGTTCAAAAATGACAAATAAGCCTGTTGTTCATTGAGATAGGGCTTACTTACTTCGTGGATTAAGACTTTTACGATACCGTCTGCAAGATTAACTGCGCATACCTCTATCTCATCATTTGTACGCTTCTTTCGCGTAAAGTAAACTTGTTTACCATCTTTACTTTCCCCTTTCAACTCCACCATCTGGTCTTTCCAGTGGCTCAGATCTACTTTTTTTAACTTAGCACTTGAAACATCGCCTATTGAAAATTCGTATTGAGGCACATATTTATCTCCAGGAAGTTCATAAACGTAATCCTTACCGTAAGGTACCGGTGCCAATGCGTTCACAATTGTCATCCGGCTTAATCGACGACTATCTTTTCTGAGCATGTAAAAGTGACGCCCGTCAGCAGCCCAGATTGCCTTTGGCAGCACATAGCCCGAAGAGGTATCACCATCACGTTCCTGATAGCTGTAATCTTTGAATCCATCATTTGTCAGCTGAATCGTTGCAGTATCAACTGGTTTTCCCGTTGTTTCAGAACCTTCTGGTAATTCCTTTTTAAGGAACAGATTGTATCCTTTCGAATACAAGATGTATTTCTGATCAGGTGAGACTCTAAAAGCTGCCGGATAATACTTTAATGGAGGACGAAAGTTCGTAAACAGCCGCGGCTTGCTGACCTTCAATGCTTTATCTAATAAAGGTTTCCTTTCTTTCTTTTCCGGATCCACCAATACATCCCGTTCACCGTCTTTTGTCGTATAACTATACCAGAATTTATCTCCACCATTCAAAAAATTTGGGGTGACTGATGTACTGTACAATAATTCCTTGGAGTTTTCAAGCGTAAACTTCTCGAAAGAAATATAGTTTGACTTTTGAGCAATAGCAATTTCCACACACATGGCAAGACCAAATGTAAGATGATACCTAATACGCATAAATTTTATTTTTCAGCGTTACTTCCGGCATATCGTTGGCTAAGCTCAGTAACTTTATTCCTAAATCCCTCGCTATCGGCCAACTCCATCGCCAAAAGCAACCATCTTTTAGCGAGCGTTGTATTTCTAATTGGAGATTGATTGATATTGAAATCTGCCAGACACAGATACTGCCACCCGGCGGCATGTTTTAAAGCTGATTCGGAAATCGCCTTTAAACCTGCGTCATCCTGATCTCTAATCGCAATATAAAAATCTACCTCCGCAACCATAAAGTCAACAAAAGGAATATTTCTGCGCTTAAGATCTTTAATGAATGCCAGATATCGGTCTTGTAACAATATCCTTGGCGGCCTAGTGTCATACATTTTAGCCAGTTGCTTATAAGAAATATAAATATCAGACATCTTTTTATAGGTCAAATCAACACCGTACCTATCCGCATAGCTTTTATGATTCGCAGTAAAAAACTGCACCGCTCTGCTGTCAATCGAAAGAAATGTAAGTACATCAAAAAAAGGCTTCCGAAACAAAATGCTATCACCTTTTTCCCCAACTACTAAATTAATAACAGAATCTAATTTAGCAAATTGCATATCCGTAATCATCATTTTAAAGTATTTTTCAATCAGGTCGACAGATCGCTCTCCAGAATTAAACGCCTGTTCCAAAGAGACTTCTACCTCCCCGCTATGTACCCCTTTTGCCCACTCCAGCAAAGGCCCTGCTTCCTGTTTTCCAAATCTCTTAGATACCGCATAACCATCTGCATTAATAAACATCAGAGTCGGATACCCATTCACCGCATAACGCACCTTAAGTGCAGGTCCCTCGCCCTTCTGCATGTCAATCTTAACCACAACAAAATGCTGGTTGAAAAAATCACCTACATCTTCCCTGCTGAAAGTTTCCTTCGCCATTTCCAGACATGGCGCGCACCAAACAGTATAACAGTCCAGAAAGACTAATTTCTTCTCAGCTTTAGCCTTCGCAAGTGCTTGATTCCAACTGCCTTCAAAGAACCTTATCCCTTGTGCTTCAGCCACAGCTAATTGAAATAAATAAAATATGATCACTATCAAAAATCTTTTCATAATCATTCCTTTACAGTCAAATAATAAATCCCATCAATATCGTTGAAGGATAAAAAGAACCCATTCCGCGATTCAGCAATTCGTCATAAACCTTTTTAAGGACATCCAAATAGGGTTCATTTCCTGGAAGCGTAAGTGCTTCTTTAGCCAAAGGAAGTATTTTTGCTCTTGGTTCACTTCGAATAAATTCCCAATTGGCCATCCTTAAGAAGTCGTAATACATCCATACCGGAGCCCGATCGAGACTTTTCTCCATGATAGCAACAGCCTGGTCATAATCCCTTCGCTTACAATACATAAAAAATTCTACCTCTGCGGCCAGAAAATCAACATCAGGTAGCTGCTGATCTCTCATCTTTTGGATATAGGCCCTAAATGGCTGTTCATCAATTCCTTTGGACGCTGGCATCCGTAAAAAGTTAGTAAGGTATTTACTATTTACATAAAGAGCCCTAATCTTTGCATCGACATCGCTTTTGCCATATAATTTATATAATGCACGACGATTTTTCACCACATACATCAACATTGGCGAATCGATTTCTGCAAGTGGCAACAACTCATAGAAATACTTTTTCTGTAATAACACGGCCCCATGAGCATTATAAAGTTCATTCAATTTCAATCGTGCTTTGAAAGTCTTCCCTTCTTTTACCAAATCCAAAAAGTATTGATTGATGAAAACCTCGTCTATTTTACCTTGTGCTAGCAATTCGTCATCACTAACAGTTGGTTTAACAGCTAATGCATCTTCCGCCCATTTCAGGTATTCATTCGGGTTTCTCAATCCCACAATATCCGATATCTTGAAACCAGAGGAATTCGCAATCACCAGTGTAGGATAGGCCGAGATTTCAAAACTTTTTGACAGGTTAACACCAATCCCTTTCTCCATATCCATCTGTATACTGATGAAATGCGCATTGAAAAAATCTCCCATATCTTTTCTGGGAAAAACAGTCTTCGAAAGCTCTGCACAAGGTACGCACCAAGTCGTATAACCATCCAGAAAGATTAATTTCTTCTCGGTTTTCGCTTTTTGGAGTGCTTGCTCCCAGGTACCCTTGAAGAATTCGATCCCTTGCGCTTTCAAATCTATATGTACAAGGAGTAATAATAGGATACTTGCAGCAAAAGTTTTTCTTAATATCTTTTTCATATATCGGTAGATTTTCAATTTAAAGTCCATATAATCGCCTGCCCATTACGGTTACCGTCGGGATTATGAGAGCGTCAGAGACTGGTCTGCGAAGCAGTTCCGCGAACGATTTTGCTTTACTTTTAAAGGCATTATCCTTACTTAAACTGATAGCCTTATCAAGCCATGCTGCAGCTTTAAGTTTATATTCAGAATTGGAAAAGCACCAGTTAACCATAGAAGCCATTTCGTAATACTTCCAACTGTCTTTTGTATTCAACACAGCCTTCTCAGCAATCTGAAAGGCTTGTTGCGGCCTCCCTGTTCTAGATAAAACATAGACCTCAAGTTCCGCAATTATAAAGCCCTTATCTGTCAAATTGAGCTGTTTGATCTTGTTCAGCAATTGTTCATGAACCTGCTCCTTGTATCCCCTTGGCATCGTAAAAGGAAAAATCCTACTAAGTGGGCGAACAGAAATAAATGCAGATCTGAGCTTTTGGTTAACAGTATCTTTGGTAAACATTTTATCAAACTTAGCCCGATAATCTACAACATAGCTTATAGCAGGGTCATCAAACTCCAGTAAATTGAGCAATTGAAAATATTTAGGCTCGGCTAAGGCTTTGAGCCCCTCTGCAGATAAAATTTTTTGAAAAGCTTCTCTCGCCTTGTTGATCTGTCCCTCTTTAATAAGTGTTCCGAAATAACTTGTGATAAATTCTGTGTCGCGAATGCCATTATCAAATTTCATTTCAGGAGTAAGCACCTTCGTCTTTGTCAGACCCCGGTCAGCCCAACTGATCAATGTGTCAGCTTCCCAATAGCCAACAATCTGATCAATTTTATATCCTTTTGGATTAATCAACAATAAAGTAGGGAAAGCAGTTATACCGAATTTCTTAGTCAGCTCAATTCCTACGCCTTTTTCCATATCCACCTGGATATTGATAAAGTTTTCGTTATAAAGATCCCCCATCTTTTTAAGGGGGAAAACTTCAGCCGCCAGCTTTTTACAAGGAACGCACCAACTGGTATAGCAATCTATAAATATAAGCTTATTTTGCTTTTCCGCTTTGGCCAATGCTTGCTCATAAGTTCCTTTAAAAAATTGAATGCCTGGACTGCTCTGAGCCTTTAGTATAGAGCTTCCAAAAGCTGTTAAAAACACTAAAATAATTATTAATCTGTTTTTTTTCATTCGAAATATATAGGGTGATTTTATTGATATATTACCCCTGGCAAAAGTGTTTTGTACCAGGGGAATATTTTAGTTAAACGTAAAACCCATTTCAACCAGCTTTGTCTTAATCCTGTTATACTTAAGCATAACTGGTACATAGCTTCCATAAGTGGCCGTAAACTGTGCCGTGGTATTGGCAAAAACTGCTTCAAGATACATGTTAATATCCTGAGCAATAGTTGGTGTTCTGGGAAAACCGTAATCTTCACCGGAGTACTTACCCAAAAATCCAATTTGTTCCGGTTTGTTAAACCCGCTATTAGCAAAGTAAACTTTAGATAACTCTAATTGCGACTTTGTCGAACTGTAAACATCCGCAGTAGTATAAAAAGCTCGGGAGATATTCAAAAAATTAGTGCTCAGCCAAGTCGCATTAGCATCTGAATTAATAAAGGTACTCACCATAGAACGAAGCACTGCTGCTCTTAAGATATTTTTGCTTGTTGCATTCAATGTACTGAATTTGTTCCCTTTGCTTATACCAATAGTGTTCAAGCCTCTGACAGCAAACGTGCCGGAAGACAGGCTATTTAGGGAGTCTAGTAGTAAAATACTGGGCACATAAATACCTTTCGGTAATTTCGAGATAACCTCGTCCCGTATAAATAAGATGAGTGGCATTAATGAGGTTTTAGCGGCCGGAATCTTATAATAATCTGGAAGCGGAGCGACTGTTCCTGCCGAAGTAGTTCCCGTAAGTGCATAATTTACAGCCAGCGTCTCGTAATACATAAAACTTTTCCCTGAAGCATCAAACCGTTGCTCTCTGATTACTGTATCGTTGTAAAAGATTGGTACACCATATTTTATATAAATATTGTAAATTTCATGATCCACCGGATCAGATGGATTGTCCTGAACGGATAGAAAATTTTTATCGAGCAAGGAAGGTTCCAACGTAGTCTCTTTCTTACAGGAAGTAAATAAAACAGCTAGCACCAAGGATAATATGATATATAGTTTCATAAAAAATCTTTTTAAATATTTAACGTTATTTAATAGTTCTTACTGGCCGCGTCAAATTCTTCAAGCTACCCTGATTAAATTCTATTGCATAATCTGGAATAGGCAACACATAAGCGGCCTTATCTTCGGCGTAAGATTTCAATTCAAACGAACCTTCAGTATAAGTATTAAATGTAGTTTGACTGTAAGTATATTTATTATGTAATATGGTAACATTAAAGGGAAATAAACTATTAACTGCATATCTGCGTAAATCAAACCAACGCTGTCCTTCATAACAAAGCTCTCGTCTACGCTCATCCCGAACGAAGGTCACCAGATCAGCGCCGGTAGCGGTCACCGCTGTTAAATTAGCAGGAGCAAATCTTGCTGTCCTCAAAACCTGTACAGTGGCCTGCGCCTCGCCAGAACGGCCCAATACAGCTTGAGCCTCTGCTTTATTTAAATAAACTTCCGGTAAGCGAATCAAGAAATTATCAGAAACGGAGTTGGTCTGATTAGCTGGCGTGGCTAGTTTCTGGCATAATGGCTGACCGTAAATCTGCGAATTTTTAAAGAATACTGTCCTTCTTAAATCACCGGCACTATACTTAGAAATCAGATCAGAAGAAGTTTTGTACGCTGAAACCAAACCTGGAAAAAAACGCCCTGTAAAATCGCTTACATAGATTTGATTCATGCTATAGCCACCTTGCGTAAAGATAGTTTCAGGAGAACTTCTGAAAGTAAAGCTTGCGCCTGTAAATCCATTTAAATTCAACAAACTGTACCCTCCCTGGTTTAGTACAGCATCTGCTGCCTGTATACACAACTCATATTGCTCAGTATACAAATATAGCCTGCTTAGAAATGAATTCACAGCAGAGAGGTTTGGGCGTAATGGATTTGGAATAACGACATTTTGTAGACAAACCTTAGCCCTCTGGAGATCTTTAAATATCTGATCGTAAATAACCTGTACAGATTCCCGAGTAAAGAATTTATCCTCCACTTTGGAGTTTAATTTCATTGGCACCCCTTCATCCGAAACTGCAGTCGCTTTATTAAATGGTACAGCATAAAGATTCACGAGCAAATAATAGTACCCCGCTCTTAGAAATCGAGCTTCCCCTTCAATCTTATCCAGTGCGGCATTATCCTCTTTACCCCTCAATTCATCTGCAAGTTCAATAACAGCATTGATACGCGAGATGCTTTTGTAAAATCTCTTCCAACTATTATCCTGAACAGACACATTCAGTGCATTAATAAAAGGTCTGGGCTGCCAGCGATGAAAACCACTCAGCGTATTTCTAGGTGCATTACTTTCCGGCCCTATATTCCCGCCCACAAACTCTTCCGAGTCATCGTCCATCACATGGATAAAAGGATAATTAGGCTCAGATGTTTCACTTCCCAACTGAAAAGTTGCCGGACTCGAAACTACATCAGTAGGATTGCCATTATACATATAGCATTCGCCAATCAACACCTCATCCAAATCCTTTGCCGTACTGGCATATACTTGATTCTGCGAATACTCCTCCAGAAACTTTTTACAAGAGCTGAACGTAACTACAATCAGCATCAATATTAATATCTTTTTCATAACCGGTATTGTTAAAAAGTTACGTTTAAATTAAATGAATACGTTGGGCGTATGGACAAATTGATTTGTGGCGTTTGACCTGATTGTGCGGGATCCTGACCTTTTAAGTCTTTATGCGCAAGCGTGAACAAGTTCGTTCCAGACAAGCCAATATACGCTGATTTCAGACCCAGCGACTTGCATAGGTTATTTTCAAGATTATACCTGAATGAGGCCGACTGCAATTTCAAATAGTCACCACTCACAACCCTCAAATCAGAGTTATCATACATTTCATAAACATCTGTTGCCCAACTGTAAGGTAAACCATTCCACCATGGTGCTACGTTAACTGGATTTACTTTCAGCCCAGGAATATTGGTAAAATTCTCATCACCTGGCTTTCTCCAGCGATCAACAAATTCTTGGCGAAGGTTTTGTTGTGGATAAGGCGTAATAGTAGATCCTGAATTTGAGGTTCCATAAGAGGAAGCGATTTTGAGCAGACGTACTTTATTACCCAAACTATAAGCGAAATTTGTTGAAAGACTGAAATTTCTATATCCAAAAGAATTAGATATCCCGCCCTGCAATATTGGAATTCTGGTCCCTGACTCGTCGAGTACCTGAAAATATACCTCAGCAGGCGTCTGACCATCATAAGTCGTTTTCAAGCTTGCATCCGTGTTATAGAAAGTTGGAGAACCATCCGCATTACTTAGTCCCTTGTATTTGAAAGAATAAAAAGTATAAAGCGGTCTACCCGTAATCTGCACATTTCCGTTTAGCAAGTTAGATACATTGACGGTATTCTGAACTAGATTTGTTTTATTGTTCACCGCAGCTGTGATTAATTTATTGATGACCTGCCCGAGTTGTGGGTCTATTCTCCAGCTAAATCCTCGTTTACCATCCTTCCCTACCGAGGTGTTTATCGGCATAAAATTTAAAGATACTTCGAAGCCTTGATTGGTTAAATCACCCTGATTTACCACATACTGGTTTACTCCATTGATTTCTGATACCGCTTTGGTTAGGAAAGCATCTGTTGTCTTCTTATAGAAATAAGATAATGTACCATTAAGCTTCCCGTTAAATAGACTAAAATCGACGCCAAAATTCGTTGAGCTAGTTTTTTCTCGACTCAAATCCGGGTTTGGCAAGTTTGTTACTGTAGAAGTCAAAGAATTATAAATGACATTATTTGCACTTCTCTGCAATACCAATTGCGAAGTCTGATTATCAATCATATTTCCCTGAAAGCCATATGAAGCACGTAAGGCAAGATCATTTACCCAGTTGGTTTCATTTAACAAATCTTTTTTAATATTCCATCTACCCGCTATGGCATAAATCGGTTGAAATTTACTATTTGCCTGTTGACCAAATTGATTAGAAGCGTCAGATCGAATACTACCGCTGATTAAGTAACGTTCGTCATAACTATAAGTCGAGGTAGCATACACCGAAAGAATATTAGTCAGTTGTTCATTGACAATACCCATAAATTGAGGGTTATTGTTGACTAAGTTATAATAGGCCCCAAAGGTAGTTGGTATAGAGTAGAAAGTTTTTCCACGGTCCTGGGCATATCCCCTTCTGGTAATTGCAAAGCCATCGTATTTCGTTGAGGACAATTCTCCCCCTAGACTGGCCTGAATACTGTGTTTTCCCGCCGATCCAAAAGATTTATTATAATCAGACTGTAGTCTTGCCGTATAAGAATTCTTCACCGTATTGGCTTCCCTTAATTCACCTCCCAATGGAGCCAGATTAGCACTTAAACCATCATTGATTAGCTTTTTTATGTAAAAAGTCTTTTCTGTAAATGAGGTTTCTTCATTTGTACTCGCTGTAGAATACGAGATCGTCGCGGAAATACCTAAATCCTTGTAAATCTGATAACCCAACTTAGAAGTTAACATCGCTGTTGAGAACCGAGTCAGCTTTAACGCATTATCCATATCCTCCTGAACATTGTAAAGATAAGACATGCTATAGTCGTTGTTACGTTGATAAAAGTAAGGACTACCATCAGGATTGAAGGCGGGTATTGCTCTACTTGTGTTATACGCATAGTTTAACGCACCAACTTCCGTGGGAATATACTTTGATGTTCCTGTATTTGCATTTAAACCAAATTGAAGCGTAAACTTCTTCAAATTGGCATTAATACCAACGTTGGTGGAATATCCCTTTAATCCTTCACCCTTAATGGTTCCCTGCTCATTATTATAGCCTAAAGAGCCATAATATTTTACAGCCGGGTCACCCCCCGAAATGCTCAAAGTATGTTTGGTAGATAACGCATCTCTCGTAATTACATTAAACCAATCGGTATTGGTTGTTTCATAAAGCGATACCAATCGTTGAAATTCCGCATAATCAATTTTTCCTGCGTAATAATCCTGAACAGCAGCTTCATAGCCTGTAGGAATAGTGAGATTCTGGTAAACCATTTTACGCTCGATCATTTCCCTGGAAACATCTACCCGATCCTTAGAATTCATAACATATACCGATTTATCCGAATAGCGAGGTCGCTGGGTAAAGGTGCCGGCAGCAGAATAAGAAAAAACTGGTGGACCTTGTTTACCGCGTTTGGTGGTAATTACAATGACACCATTTGCCGCGCGTGCCCCATAAATAGCTGTAGCTGAAGCGTCCTTAAGAATATCTATCTGATCAATATCGTCAGGATTTAATCCAGAAATGGAATTACTCAATAAATTGACAAAATCCAGGTTGTTAATTTGTGCAGGATCGACGTTAACCGGATCAGTTAATACAATACCGTCCAACACCCATAACGGCTCCTGATTCCCTAAGATTGTTGAAGTCCCTCTGATTCGAAGCCTTGGCGCAGCACCAACTTGACCAGAGTTTTGCATAAAGGTCAAACCTGATACACGACCTTCCAATAACTGATCCAAACGGTTAATTCCCGGAGTTAATATATCTCCAATTTTAAGACTTTGAACCTCACCAGGCAAATCTTTTCTTTTGATACTCTGGTACCCCGTAGAAATCACCACTTCATCGAGTGCACTGGCTTTTTCCTTCATCACTACTTCAAGAATAGTTAGGCCCTTTAGTTCAATTTCCAAAGTCTCAAATCCTATATAAGTAAACACGAGAGTAGATTGCGCATCTTCCAATCGGATCACAAACCGACCATTTTTATCTGTGGCAGTCTGTAAAGCGGGGTTACTTTTAGAACGAATAGAAACGCCGGGAATTGGCTTTTTGTCTTTGTCTAGTACGGCACCAGTGATCAGAACAGAATTAACATTACGCTCCTTTAATTTGCGCTCGTCCACATTCACCACAATCGTATTGTGTACAATGGAATAGCTAATTCCTTGCTTGCCTAATGCAAGGTCAAGTACTTCTTTTAAAGACGCGTTTGCTACCTTTAAATTAACTGGTGATGTATTTCTCAGCAAGGCCTGATCCACAATAAAACTATAACCAGTTTGTTTTTTGATTACATCAAATAAGCTATTCAATGAAATATTATTCCCCTTATAGGTAATCGTCTGCGAGTAGGACTTTGCAGTTGAATTCAATATAAAAAAAAGCAACAAAACAGTCGTGATTTTCATGATCCGCAAGATTTTTTTAGCAATTTGATTGTTCCGGAGCATTTTGCCTCCAGACTTTGGCTCATGCTGACAACAGCCGTCCATAGGGCAACAATGCCCTTTGATAATAAAAGTAAGTTCCATACTTTTGGTAAGTCTTTGGTTTAAGTTAAATGAAGGTTTAGTAGTCTGATTTTAAGCGTAAATCAAAAATAGTTCCCGGGGGTAGGTCGAATTACTCCCGGTTTTTTAATCTGCCGCTAATTCCCGAAACCTGGTTCCGGAGGAATGTTTGGTTTTCTCATTTAGTTTTCTGTAAAGGTTTAATCATATCTATTTATTTGTTAGCATTTTGTTTATTGTTTTCTCTTGGTCCATTTACAACGATGATCTTTCTACCTTCAATTTCAAAGTGAACTTGTTTTGTCTCCTCTAAAACCTCCAATAGTTCGTTGGCATTACTTTTCTTGGGTATAACGCCATAAAACTGATGATCACTAACTGCTCCTTTATAAATTACATCTACATCATACCACCTCGAAATTTGTCTTAGAATAGCAGTGATGTCTGCTCCTTCAAATCGGAACTCCCAGTTCTTCCAGGCCAAAACCTCTTCTAAACTAGGCCTGTTGATCTGTATTTTACTGTCTTTTGCATCCATTACTGCTTGCTGACCAGGTACGAGCATACTCATAACACTTTCATTACCGACCCTCACTGATCCATGAACCAATGTAGTTTTTACATATTGCTCATCAGGGTAAGCCATCACATTAAAACCCGTCCCATAAACCCTGATGTTTACACCTTTAGCTTCTACATAAAAGGGTTGCTCCGGATTTTTAACTATCTCAAAATATCCTTCACCGCTAAGTTTTACAGTTCTATTATCGTTTTTAAAAGCTGTCGGAAAGGTTAAAGTAGAGGAGGAATTTAACATGACTGTAGAGCCATCCGGCAAAACGACCTTATACATCCCCCCTTTAGGCGTACTCAGACTATTCATTTCTGCTACGACAGCCTCACCACTATAGACCAATCCAGCATTTAATTTTGCATTAATTACCATGTTGCCACTCTGTGCAACCACTCCAGCAGTGTTGCTGTCCAACACAATTGTTTTACCATTACCCAGCGTTAGAACTGCCTTATTTCCTGCTTGAGAAATGTTTTTTTTTGCTCCAGCATCTGTATTGGTATTTATAAAGTATATACCGATTCCGCACACCAATAGCAAACTAGCAGCAATGGCTATTACTTTTTTGTAATTAAATAGCATCCTTCGTACCTGTGGTTCTACAGCTATTTTCGCCAGAAGCTCCTGTTCCATCCTATTCATTCTTAGCTCTTGTTGGCTGGCATCCATATGAAAAGCACCAGTCTCATTCAGACGGGCATACCACTGCTCAACAATCAACTTTTCCTCATCGGTTGCTTGACGGTTATTGTACTTTTTGATTAGATCCCTAATATATGATGAAGTCATTTTTTCTCTTTTACACCCCTATGTCAACTGAAACCGATCAAAGGGGTAAAAAAAATAAAAATATTTTATTATCAACACAATGAATTAACAAATCACTTCAACAGAAATAATAAAACACTAATTCCGATGGCATTTTTTAATAGCTGTAAAGCGTGTTGTATGTGTTTTTTAACAGTTTCTTTAGAAATTCCCAGTTGATCTGCAATTTCCTGATGAGTAAGATACTTATCTCTGCTGAGTTTATAAACTACTTTCATTTTATCTGGCATTTGCTCAACTACTGTAGCAATAGCCTGCTCCAGTTCCTTCAATTGCAGTAGTTGTTGTGCATTACAATCCCCATTTTGTTCAATAGTAGACAAAAGCACCTGGATGTAGTCACGTTCGAATATATCCCTTTCAATTAAGTTCATTGATTTGTATCGAACACTGGTATGTAAATAAGCCAGTACCGACCCAGTAATACTAATCTCACTTCGTTTAGTCCACAAAGCCAAAAAAATCTCCTGAAGGACATCTTCAGCACGATCTTCTGACCGTAATACCCTGCAAGCAGTCCCGAAGAGTTCAGTCCAGTGCCTTCGGTATAAAATGGAAAAAGCAGACTCCTCCCCAACTGAAATTAATTCAATCAGTTCCTTATCTGTCAAGTTAGCATTTATTGGCATCCCGTTTTATCCTTAGTTTGATTTCCACACTCCCAAATGAGGATTTTACTACAAAAAATCTGTTATATCGTATTCGCGTCTAAATGTAGAAAAAAATACGTTGAGATTGTTACTACGACTATTTGGAATGAACGCTCAACCACTCTTTTGAACGTATAGCATAAACTATGAACTTCAATGTTCTAAGATACTACAGACTGATCTAATTAAGACATCCATAAATCACTCCTAACAAACAGCAAACCTCAGTCCTCTACAACACACTTATTACCATCAAATACTCTCGCCATTGAGAGTACCGGGGTCTACTGGAAAAATTTATATAAACTAAGATACTTAGCGAAAAAACTTAACTCGACCAGGATTCAAAGCTAACAAATCTGGAAAAATCGCTTAATCAAATCTTAAAAAATACTTAATGCCCGTAGGGCCGCGCGTATTTTTGCGCAGACAGCCCTACAGGCCAACAACAGCATAACAGGAAGATTAAAGATAAATCCCTGTTTAAGCTTCCTCGTTATTTGGGTTTAAATTGATGCCAATAACCTTATGATCCCTGTCATCTATCACCCGGCCGCAGGCTTCACACCTGTACAAATATTCCCATTCATCGCCCGGTTCGATAAGGTCACCATCTTCATCGCAGGAATAAAACCCATTGTAACAGGGCATATTTCCGCACAAGCATACCCAAGCATCCCTGTCCTGCTCCTCATGAGTAATGTATTCACCAGACACAGGTTTTAAAATAGAGGGTAAAGCTCCATTCTTTCCTTCAACTGCTTTTAACAATTCCAAAAGATCAATTAATCCAAAAAAGTCAATTTCAAGATCAGAAATACAACTACGCAAGAATTTTTCCGAGGTATCAGCAAATGAAGTATCTATAATAATCTCTGTATTTTCATCCAGTCGGATGGCATCCATATACATACTTATTTCATCGGAAAAAGGGTTGAATTTCAGTTCTGTCATTGCTACCATTCTAGTGATTCGCTGTAACTCACAGGTTAGACTGTATATGACTTCTTCGGCAAAGTCCAAAAGCTCCGATTTCAGTACATTGATTCCTTTTATTCTTTTCATAACCTGTTTCATTAAATTTCAATAAATAGCTTCACCGCCAGTGCGAACTTGGGAGAACAGTATTTTGTTTCTGCATATCGTAATAAAGTATGAACTGTAAAAAGAGAAATACTTCCTTTGAATAACTGTTTTGTAAACAACTTCCGACAGTAAAAGAAACTCTCCCCATATTGCTTTATGCGGTCAAAGGTTTTCATAGCCAGCAAAACACAGTAGTCTTGTTGAACAACACATTTCCCCGAAGTTTCGGCTGCTTCTTCTCTATCTTCTATTGTTTCAATGGCACATGCCTTTAAATAATCGGTGAATTCAACAATAGATGCGGGATATAATTTATAAAGGATTTTAATTTTTTGGTGTAATTTCATTTCATGTATAGGTTTCATAATTTTAGAATTAATGGACAAAATTTGCCCTTGATTGACATTAAATAATAACTTAAAAAAACATGGGTACAGCAAGTTTAAACCTTTGGTTATAAGATTCCGTTTCTGCATATTTGGTTAATTGATTTAGGGTTAGGGTGGCATAATCCAGGAAAAACAAATGGTTTGCAAATGCTTCTGAACTGGATTCCAGTTTTGAACGTTTGCTTTCCAAAAGCTGCAGGATATAGCCCGAAGTAACCCGCCATCGTTCAAAATGCATCAACCGGGGATTCCATAATTTTTCATAACCTTCCTTACGTTCATATATGTGCGCACAGAATTTTTGCAGATGGTTTAAAAACTCCGGTATTTCATTAGGAAAAAGCGCATGTAACAACTTGGCCTTTTCCTTAGTATTGAGTTTTATGATTGGCTTCATCATTCTTAGAACTTAGGGGGCGGAAGTCCGCCCCGTGAATAAATAAACTAATTAATAGCTGTAGTTTTATCGGCATCCTGTTTGAGTATCACCAGTTTGCTATAAATATCTTTCCAGTAGCTTAAACGTTTCTTATGAAATGCTTCCTCCTCCTGAGTAGGGTTCTTGATTTCGTAAGTGAGGTACATGGCCACCTGAAAAATGGCCGTTTTCAAATCTGTCACTTCCAGTAGATTTCCTTCCTTATCGATTATATATCGTTTCATTGTATGAAATTTAGGGGGATTACTCCCCCATTTAATAATCTGTTAATTCAAGGCGCTTGCCCCTGTTTTGGTAAAGTCCATGCACAAATCAAATGCGGTTTGTGTACGGGTCAAGGCCGTACCCGACATAATGGATTTAAACTTGCTTTCATCGTCTTTATAATTGCGCACATTCTGAAAATAACCCGTTACTGAATTGTAAGCGCCAAAAACTGTCCCCCTTGTAGTGTTCATTTGTTGCGAAGGACTTGCCATTGCATACTCGTACACATTTTCAACGATATTGTTAAACTGGGTCGAGAGTTCATCATTCTGAAAATTGCGCAGTTTTTCCAGTACCTCACGATTTGGCACCATAGCCAATTGAATAAGACGTTTTAATTCGGGATCACTGATCCGTACGTGCGACCACCTGTTATAAATCGCTTCCATTTCAATAGAAAGGCTATTTGATATACCCAGCATCATTTGCGCCTGCTTCAGTTTATCGGTAGCAGTGGCCGTATGGCGGATTTTAATGCAGTTTGAATTGTGCCTTAAAGCAGCGTTTAAAGTATTCGCACAAACAATTCTGACAGGTGTAAAAGCGATACTGATACTGCCTGAACCGTCATGTGAGGAAGTCAAAAACAAATATTGTTCAATTAAATCTTCACGCCCTACCCGAATAAAATCCGGTAGTTTGGCAGTAATAAAGATAACCTGTCCACGTCCAAGGCATCCGGCCGTTTCATACTTGATCCCAGTTCCCCCACCTACTATGCTATCAAAGAAAGCAAAAGCCTCTGTATTCTGTACTACGTTATAATCCTTACCCACTAAACCCAGTACTTCGTCTGTATCGGTTCTCATCGTAGAAAAGAAATCCGGCACTATAATATTAGGCTCAAAGCTGTTCATATACTCGTCCGTTTCCACGTCATTAAAAACAGCGAAGTTTTCAGAATTGCAGGTAAAAAGCGGGCGTTTCTCAACTTCAAAATTCAAACCTGCGTAGACAATTGCCTCGCTACTGGTCGGGTAATGCTCAATGATCTGCCCAAGATTGTGCCATGCTTTTTCTTTCACACTGAAAAAACTATGCTGATTGGTATTGCTGTTATAATTAAGGTTATGTGACATGATTTTAAAAATTAAGGGTGATTAAATCCAGTTGCTAAAAGTTCCGTTTCCAGTACCTTCACATTCTCGGTGCTGTCAAAACTGTATTTAGTCTCCTGTTCAAATTCGGCTACCGTTTCCATCAGGCTATCGGTCTTGCTTTCGACCTCTACCCGAACGATGATATATAAAATGTGATTTTTCATACTTAGGAATTTTAGGCAGCTGGTTAAACCTTTCCAGCTGCTGATAAAATGCCGAGGGGTTATTTTACTTAAATTCCAAGCCATACCCCGGCTCATACACATGGTCTAGGAATTCGATAAAAGCCCTTTCCATACTTAAATATTTAGGTGAATACTGACGCCCCCGCCTAAACAGGGGCGCTGGTATATTTAAGCAGGAATAAGGTTAACGATGTCGGTTTCGACCTCTTCGAGTTTTTCAGTGCAAAGGCTGTTCACCTGCTCGGCAACGCCTTTAATGATCGTAGGGTTTTTAGTGGTAAAGGTTTTACCATTGTCATCCTTAATGGTGAGTAGACAGCCTTGATAATAGTTGCCATCTGTTTCGTCCGCATTGTCTTTTAAAACCAACTCGAATTCGTCCAGCGTGGTAATGATATTTTTTAAATTGTCCCTGTGCCTGATCTTACGGGCTAATTCGTCCCCGAGTTTAATATGACGTTCCAGTATTGCCCTTTGCTCGGCAATCTTTTCGACTATACTTTTTTTGATCTCTAATTTGGTAGGTTCGGACTTCGCCTTTTCCGCTTCTTGATTTACATTTACAAATCCACCTTTTGTGCTTTCCGCTTTTGGCTCTTTGCCTGTTTCCTCCTTTTGCGATACCGCATTTACCGGATTACCTGCTACAAATTGAGGGGCTTTTTTGTCTGCTACGGCGTTTGTTCCTTTAACCTCTGCGCCTGTTTTTACTTTAGTTTCCATTTTTTATGGGTTTTAATTTGTCCACCCTACCTACTACCCTTCGGCAGGAGCCACTGCTGGCTTTTTGTTAAGCACCCTCGCCTGATTAAGCAGGGGGTACAGGCAAGGCTTTTGGAAAAAAAATACAACCCGAAGGCGCAGCCGAGGTGTGGAGATTTTTTTTTCAAAACCAGCGGAGCAAAGCGGAGCCGGCTTGACTAGGTGCCCCCTGCATATCAGAACTTTCGAAACAAACAGCCTAATACTTACCAGTTAAGCAAGCTTAAAAAACCTTAAAAAAATGGTGTAAAATAGCCAGGCATTTAGCTATACTCAAAGAAGCTGCCTGGCTCCTGCCCAGGTGGGCGGTAGATATATACAGGTTTGTAGGTGGGTACGGATGCCGGGGATATGCGCCCTGCCAGCTCCAATGCCGCCAGCACGGTGCAGGATTTAGCGATGCCCATGCCTTTGAACCTGCAAAGTTGCTCCAGGGTCATGCTTTTCAGACCAGACAGGTCTGCGCCCTGCCCGGCCAGTATGCGCTGGGCTAGTACAATTGATGATTCATTCGGCGTGCCCGAACCAATCAATATCGCCAATAGCTCTGCATCACCAAGCTGGGCTGCACCCAGCGCCATAAGCCTTTCCCTCGGCCGCTGTTCCGGTGCCATTCCCTTTATGCCCTTTGACGCTTTGGCCTCAGCATGAATTTCATTCATGCCTTTATATTCTGCACCATACCATGCAGCACTTTGAAACAGCGAAGAGAAGGCCTGGATGAATTCAGCGAATTGATTTTCAAAAACAATCACCTCCCACCTCTTATAGCTACCATCTGGTTGCTGCTCGCTGCGAGTGATCTGGATATAATTACTGTTGTTCTCTGCACGCTTGAAATCCAGGAAATAATGCCTGTTTCCCTGGTTATGCAAAGCTTTCCATAAACGTGGTTATGGAAACTAAAATATAATGGAAAGCTATCTTGTTTTGAATCAATTAGCTAAGTCTTTAACCGGGTTTATTAATAATCTGACTTTACATTATTTTGTTCTGAGCAATAGTGCTTTAACTAAATAATTATTAAGATGAAAAAACAAACCATTGATGATTTACTTATGAAGTTTGACAGCCATTTAAGAGAACTTCGGCGGCACTCCTACACCATAAGTCAATACTGGCAAATTTGGAAGTTGCTCAGAACTTATATGTCGAATAGCGGAATTACTTACTTCGATCCAGGCGTTGGCAAAGAATTTATTGACATTAGGCTAGGAAAATATGATTATAATTCACTTGATAGACAGCAAAAGCGGTTGGTTAACGTAATCGATGCTCTCTATTTATTTCAGAAGTCGGGTACAATAGCACTGGGTAGGTCTCCCCAAAGAAGGAAACCACCGCTGGTTTTCGAAGGAAAAGCGGGTGAAGTAATAAAAACTTATATAGAAACAAATGCCAAGGTATACTCGTTAAGGCCGGGTACTATCTACAAGCACACTATTGCCCTTCATGAGTTTTTAGCATTTATTACAAGTGAAGGTTTGGTAGATGTTTCTGAATTAGCCGAAAGACACATTTTAGCGCTTATAGAACTTGTAAGTTCTAAATCTGCCTATAGAAGATTCCTGATGCTTACTGTTGTAAAAGGTTTTCTCGGATATATATACGAGGAAGGATTAACAGGTAAAGATCTATCCTTTTTAATTCCTAAAACCAATTATAAAAGCCAACCGAAGCTACCATCTGTATATTCTTCAGATGAAATAAAGTCAGTGCTTAGTACGATTGACAGATCTAGTGCTATAGGAAAGAGAAATTATGCGATGCTTTTGCTTGCAACTAAACTTGGTTTAAGAATATCAGACATCGCTGGGTTGACGTTTGAAAACTTTAATTGGGACACAGGTATAATCAAACTTTATCAGTTCAAAACGGGAAAGGAAATTACTTTACCAATTTTACCAGAGGTAGGAAATGCCATTATAAATTATCTAAAATACGGAAGACCAGTCTCTGATGATAACCATTGCTTCTTAAAACACTTCTACCCTTATTTAAGGTTAAATCCACAAGACGTCAGTTATGCAGCTAGATATTATTTCCGGCATTCTAAAGTAGATGTGAAAGACAGAAAGCATGGTGCACATGCACTAAGACATAGTTTTGCGACACATTTACTTGACAATAACGTCAGTTTTCCTGTAATATCTGAAACGCTGGGACATAGTCAAACGGAATCAACGATGTATTATCTACGTGTTAGTAAGCAGCAATTGAGCCAGTGTGCGCTTGATGTTTTATTGGTTCCTATAAGCTTCTATACTCAGGAAGGAGGATTTGCATCATGAAGCCCCTTTATTATAGTATATATGGCCCACTAATCATCGAGTATATTGCCATGAAACGTGGCCTTGGTTATAGATATAACAACATTGAATACTCGTACACACAATTTGACCGATTAGTGTCACAAAGGGATGAAACAACAATAGGACTTTCAAAGGAGCTTTGTGACCAGTGGTGTGCAAAACGTCCTAATGAATCTGATAAGGGTTGGTATGTCAGGATTCGACATGTTAGACAGTTTTCATCCTATTTAATTACGTTGGGATATACATCTTTTTTGCCCAGACTGCCCAAAACAAGATCAACTTACACTCCATATATCTATTCTGAAGGAGAAATTGCATCGATATTCAAATCAGCAGACGATCTCAAAACCAATTTCATGTGTAATAATTCGATGGTATTAATCATTCCTTGTTTAATAAGATTATTATATGGCTCTGGCATAAGGTTAAGCGAGGCTTTGACGTTGTCGCGTAAGGATGTGGATATTGATGATAGAGTCATTACACTGCGACACACCAAGAACGGAACGGATCGACTGGTTCCAATTTCTGCGTCTCTTGCGCAAGTAATAAAGGATTATCTTGACGCAAGGGAGCACTTTCCAATCAGAAGATCAACTAATCTACTCTTTGTACACCCCAATGGATTATCTTGTTATCCCACATCAGCATATAGGTGGTTCCGGAAAATCCTTGCTGCAGCTAATATACCTTTTATTGGTAATCACCAAGGGCCGCATTTACACGATTTAAGGCACACATTCAGCGTGCATTCGCTTGCGAAAATGGCGGAAAGTGGTATTGATCTGTATCATTCATTACCAATATTATCTACTTATCTGGGGCATTCAAGCATCTCAAGTACAAATGATTATGTACGTCTTACCAGTGAAATGTACCCGTCAATCCTATCAAAAGTCAACAATATATGTCCATACCTTTTTCCAACTGTTTATGAAGATACAAACAATGAAAACAGTTGATTTTCCAAGGAGTCTGGCAAATTTTCTTACAAAATACCTTCCTGGAGAAAGGGGTATGAGTAAAAATACGATCGACTCCTATAGAACTACCTTTATACTGTTAATATCCTTTATGAAAGAGCAAAAAGGTATTTTTCCAGAAAAGCTAGTATTCAATGACTTGACAAAAACAATTATTGAAAGCTTTCTAAATTACCTGGAAAACGACAGGCTTTGTTCAGCTTCTACGCGCAACGTTAGGTTAGCCGCTTTGCACTCATTCTTTAAGTATGTTCAATATGAATGGCCTGAACACCTCGATGAATGTAGAAAGATACTATCGATAAAAGTAAAAAAGGCCAAAAAAGGCTCAATGAATTATTTAACATTGGAAGGAATCAAACTCTTGTTATCTCAACCTGACCTCTCAACCAGTACAGGACTTCGGGATCTGGCAATGCTCGCATTAATGTATGATACCGGATGCCGAGTTCAGGAGATCATCGATCTTCATCCTTCTAGTCTAAGACTTAATAAGCCATACACAATTAAGTTAGTTGGCAAAGGCAATAAAGCTAGAATAGTCCCCCTGATGGAAAATCAAGTTGCTCATTTGAAGAATTATATGTCAAAGAATCATCTTTTTGAGGTATATGCAAACATGTATCCCTTATTTTTCAATAAAAGGAAAGAGAAGCTAACAAGAGCAGGTGTGACATACATTCTTGATAAATATCTTTGCATGGCTAAAATCCAGGATTCCACCTTATTTCAGGGTAAAATCAGTTGTCATTCATTAAGACACTCTAAAGCCATGCACTTGCTTCAAGCCGGAGTAAATCTGGTTTACATTAGAGATATTCTTGGACACACGTCAGTAACAACTACAGAAATCTATGCTAGAGCAGATTCTAAACAAAAACGCGAAGCAATAGAAAATGCCTACGTAGATCTAGTAGACAAAGAGATACCTGTCTGGGTTGACAATGAGAATTTGTTGAGCTGGTTGAAAAACCTTTAAATAATATAAAGTGGGTTGTCTATATTTATGCAAATTATGCTGGAATAGGGCAACCCACTTTATAAAGTACGCGTTTGAGTAGTCTTTATTTTGTAATTTCTGTAACTGTATAATACTTTTTTCTGAACCAAAAGGCAAGGTTAACTAGGGCAATCAAAGCAGGAACTTCAACGAGAGGTCCTATAACACCTGCAAAGGCTTGTCCGGAATTGATGCCGAATACACCGATGGCAACAGCAATAGCCAGTTCAAAGTTGTTACCTGTAGCGGTAAATGCTATCGAAGTACTTTTGGAGTAATCAGCTCCAAAATAACGTCCTGCAAAAAAGCTAACCACAAACATGATAGAGAAATAGATGACAAGCGGAATAGCAATTCTTACCACGTCCATAGGGATCTGAACGATCAATTCACCTTTCAAACTAAACATCACTACAATAGTAAAGAGCAATGCGATCAAAGTGATTGGTGAGATAAGGGGAATAAATTTATTTTGAAACCATTCTTCTCCTTTCATAGCGATTAGTGCATATCTACTGATTACCCCCATCGCAAACGGGATACCCAAATAAATCCCCACACTTTTAGCAATTTCCGAAATGGTAATGTTAACATCCAGACCTTGAAGACCAAAATATGGTGGAAGGACAGTGATGAAGATGTACGCAAATACACTGTATAACAATACCTGAAAAATACTATTAAGCGCAATTAGTCCAGCGGCATATTCACGGTTTCCTTCAGCAAGTTCATTCCAAACCACAACCATTGCTATACATCTGGCCAAGCCAATTAGAATCAATCCAACCATATATTCAGGATAGTCCCGTAAAAAGGTAATGGCAAGAAAAAACATCAGTATCGGACCAATTACCCAGTTCAATACTAATGAAACACTTAACACCCTGGTATCTTTAAATACTTTACCCATTTGCTCATACTTAACTTTAGCCAATGGTGGGTACATCATCAAAATCAACCCTATTGCTAATGGAATATTTGTTGTTCCATTGGAAAATGAGTTGATGAAACCTGAAGAAGACGGAATAAAAAAACCAATGGATACACCAATAGCCATAGCCAGGAAAATCCAAAGCGTGAGGTAACGATCTAAAAAGCTTAATTTTTTTCGCTCAACTGCAGGGGTACAAATATTTGCAGACATAGTTATTTGATTTGTGAAAATATGTAAAACATTTCAGTAGCTATCTGCAAACTTCTCTCCTGATATTTTTCTATTTGCTGTGGAGTATTGTCAAATGCTTTTGGGTCATCAAATGTTATTGGAATACGCTTTTCAGCTCCGGAAATAAATGGACATCCTCCATCAGCTTGTGAGCAGGTCAATATTGCCGCAAATGCACTTGAAGGGTTAAATTCATCATCATAAGTTTTTGAAAAGCCGATGACAGGATGTTCATTCTGGCTATATTTTATGGCGTATATCGGATTACTTCCTTCGGCAATAACCTGAATTTTAAATCCCGACTGTTTCAAAGTTTCAGCGACTAGAGGAAACAAAGCAGTGGCTTCTGTTCCGCCTGAATAACAAAAAACGTCTTTAACGCCATAATAAGCTGCAGCTGTTTGTGCCCACACTTGAGAAAGATGACTTCTTCGTGAATTGTGTGTACATATCAAGTTAAGCCGTACTTCTTTTTGGGCGCTGTGTTTCTCTTGAATATAATCAATTAAGGGTTGCAATACCGCTTTGCGATCTGAGGTGATATTATCAAACTTGAAAGTGCTAACTACACTTTCAAGTTCCTGAAAAAGGTTTGTTTTCGTTGTTATGTTCATCGCTCTTAAAATTAACAGCACCCGCCACCTGGAGTACAGGTTGAACCTGAAGTCAGATTTACCATTTCAATTTTTTGTTTTTCGGCAGGAATACCGCATTTGTCCATTGCAAGACAAGCGGTTTTCTTGGCTAGTAAAAGAAAGTTCTCCCCGTCAAATCCCAAGTCATACTTACCTATAGTTTCTGCCTGGTATTCTACTTCAATTTCTAAATCTTCCATTCCCAGAACTTTTTCTGAAAGCGAGATGATATGAAGTAATTTCCCGGCCTTTAAACGGTGTTCGTAATCATCCGCATCCCATAATTGGAAATTAGCCACTTTTTCATGGCGCACTGTTCCCCCGCAGTCGATAAAGTCCTTTGTAATAATTCCGACTTCGGTTACATGGAAATGTTCGGGTACTGAATTCCCATTTTCCAGTTTAAAATTTACTCCTTCAACCGTAGCAAGGATTTCTTTAATTTCTGATAGTTTCATAATTTATGTATCTATAGTATTATTGCAATTTAACGATTGATATAAGCAAAAAAAGGTTAACAACAAGATGTTTCACCTTTGTACTCGGCAAGAAACCCACCCAATTGTTTCTCCAACAATTTCCAGGTTTTTGGATTGATACAGTAGCAAATACTAACTCCCTCTATTGTTCCTTGTATAATCCCTGCATTCTTTAGCTCTTTTAAATGTTGCGAAATTGTAGCCTGGGCTAAACCGAGTTCCCCAACGAGATCACCGCAAATACAAGTATTTGAAATTAATATCCTTTGCAGGATAGCAATTCTTGCAGGATGAGCCATAGCCTTTAACAAGGTCGCAAGCTGGTTCTGCTCGTCTGTAAATATTTCTGTCTTTGTAAGTCCCATAATTTTATATCGCAATATTACGATTGCCTGGTCAGATATCCAAAATTTTCATCGTAAAATGTTGATTTAATTACAAATTACTGAAAGTCAACTCAATATTTTTTCCTGAATTTCCAGGACACCATGCAAATAATGCAAAGTGAAAAGTGTGTTCATATGCAGTATGGGCACTTATCCATATCAACTTTCCATTATATTTTACTTTCCATAATTAAGCGAAAATGATTCCGATGCTAAAACTTGTCTTTTCATAACATTTAAGAATTTGTGTTCAGCAAAGTTGAAAACGACAACAACAAATATTAGGTACAAAAACAACTTACCCGATCAAAATTCAAATCATTCGATCTTTCTAAAAATTACCCGATCTCAAAACATTAAATCGGAAGAATATGTTATGGTATAAACCAATAGCCAGATGAACACAAATCAATACCATCTAATCTCAGATAACTGTGCTTTTTGCAATAAGCCATTACACGGCCGCAGTGATCAAAGATTTTGCAACGATACCTGTCGGAACACCTATAACAGAAATATACGAAAGGCAGAAAGAGTCCCTCCTCATCAAAACTCAAAGCAAATCTTCGAGATCCTCAAAAAGAATTATGAAATTCTTAAAAAGAATAGCCACCCGGGTGTAATAGTAGACCATAACAGACATCAACATTATGCTATTGATGATTTTTATGCCACTGGGATAAATACTAAATTCATTACCAGTATCCATATAGATGAAGCCGGTGATAGCTGGAACTGCGTTTTCGACAGGGGATATTATATGGATTTTGAACAGGTAATAGTCAAGGATTTTCCTGAACAAACTGACATTTTTTGAATATCATAAGACTAGTGTTGAATTTCGTAATCTGTATCTTGGCTTAGGCAAGCCCTATTCATTAATCCTCTACGAATATTCATTAAAGAAAGTGTAAAAGGAACTTTTTTAGAGTTCCTTTTCTTAAGCGCGGATCCAGTGTCAAAGCAGGATGTATGTCACTGTATTATAAAACAATTCTAAACGTGTTAAATCCTTATTCCAAATCAACATTATGGTTCATCGTTGCTGGGGTAAGATGATCAGGAGACTCTTTTCCTTCCCAGACGTTACCATTAACTAAGTATAGTTCATAGTAGATGATCCATTCAATTAACCATGGAATCGTATTTTCGTAAACTTTAGTCTTTTCTGTCCATTTTGTCTCCTTAGCATACGAAAGACAAAGACTATGATCTGAGTACATGTGAATTTTGGACGAGGGCTTTATTAATGGTTCTAAAATTGTTGTCTTTGGCTCTTTACCAACCACATGTTCAATTTTAACTTTATAGGATATATTGCTTTCTTCAAGTTTAACATAGCCTTTACAAATTAGAACCTTTCGATCAATAGTACATTTTAAAAAGTCATAGTTATCTTCTATAAGCTGCTTCTGATGCGTTAAATAAGCGTACTTGTAATCACCATGTCTTGGTATTTTCACTTTACTTCCAAAATGAAAACTATGCGCAGTATTCTTTACCGCGGTTTTAACAGATGTTATATTTCCTGAAGATGTGGTATATGCAGCTCCGCTTGAAATAAGGCCTGCTGCTGCCCTGAGTTTAGAAAATCGATCACGCTCTATATTGAAAACCTGGTTAACAGTAGTTTTACCGAATGAAAGTTCTAACACTTCTGAGAGTTCTTCCTGTGTTCCTATAATTTTATCTGACCTTAATGATTCCACCATTCTACTATGCCATCTGCGAAACTCCTTTTCCAACCTAGAATCTAATGCCCATTTATCTGCAAAGTTCTCATTTGGATTTACAGGATTCGAAATCCATTGTATACCATTGAAGGTTGTAATATATGCTGGCATTCGTTCTAAGATATCTAAAAGCACATCATAAAATGTACCTGTGCTGCTGTAAGACATTACATCCTTATAAGCTTTAGCAGCCAGCGTCGTGATGATAACTGAAATCGGCTTATGCTCATTATCGCCATACATAAGATCACGATGCCGCTTCATTAACTGTACTGCTTGCTGCAAAGGTGTTCTAACCTTAAAATCAGGCACCTGTTGAACACTCATTCTAAGTTCAGCTGCAAGCTTCATTCTAATTGCATCTGCTTGGATTTTCATAACGTCCAGAAACCACAATGCATATCCTTCTGGATTACTACGCGGAAGTTCTGAGGTTGTAAGATAATAATCCGGATGTTCATTATCGGTAATCAGTACAGCATGTTCCGCATACCTCAAGGGAACTCCAAGATCGATCAGCCACTTAAAATTATCAGCCGTTGCAGGCACAACATCAAAATGAAAACGAGATGATTCTGAATACTTTAGACGCCAACACCGCTTCTTTTCTTCTAACATTTCCTTATAAACTTTACTTGACTTAAAACAATCACCAATGAGTTGTTTCATCTTATACTGCGAAACTGGAAGTTGAATATCCAACCTGCAATTTGCATCCATGTCAAATTCACATTCTTGATGAACTGGCCTTGTCACCGTTCCAATTCTCATAGATCCTTGAGGTACAATTTTAGGATTATATGCAAAAAGATTACATTCAGGATTAGAAAGAAATTTTCCAACTGCTGCATATTTACTGATTGCTTCTTCATATTGTGAATCTGTCAAATCTATTGATTTAGCAAGTTGCTCAAGTATATTACCAAGGTATTTTCTTTCTTCAAAGGTCAAATTTATCATGATTATGAAATGATTAATGTTTTAATAAAGGAGTTATTTTTGTTATTCTGATCATATAAAACCAGTTCTTTATCGGCCTTGGGCATTCTGACCCTACCAAATTCTATAGCGGCAGAATTAGGAGCGATTGGAAAAACATGAATTTGTTTATGGTCTGGATGAGCTACATTTATTTGATCAAATGCAGAGCGAAAAACTCGCTTTAACTGTTGCATGTGAACACGTGATTTCAGAAAATCTCTTCTTGGATCTGAGATTCTAACAGTCCAAATGCTGAGCTGTTCTTCCCCAAAAACTTTCTTTATCCGTTCATCATTCAGCTCAGCACTAAGTTCTAGTTTGAGTACAGGAAGACCAGTAAATGTTACTGGTGGAACAACCTGACATCTCAGATCACTACTATCTTCTTGCCATTTCCAGCTATCAGAAGGGTCTCTAAAGTATTGAAATATATCTGCAGGTTGTAACTCGGACACCAAAGATCCTAATTTAATCAATAGTGGTTGTGGAGCAATGGCAAACAGCGAAATATGCGCAGATGATCTATCGTTTAAAAAAGGCATAACGTTTTGGTTGTACCATCTTTCTAAAACAAGAGGTTCTGTCGACCAATAAATCTCTTCGTGATCATCAATGGGACTATTCTTAGTACCGCCCTGAATGAAATAACCTTTGAAAGGAAAATAAGCAGGGATAATGGTTTCAAATGCTTTACTCCTATTAAGAACTGGATAAAAACTACCAACCTTTCCCAGGTAAGAGACCACTAAACTTCTGTTTGCACATTCAATACCAGTCACTAGGTTAATCCTATGTTCATGATCCTCTTTCATTGTCATCAACAACTCTACAGAATGGTTTTTCCGGTCAGACTCATCGATTCTATTATGACACTCATCACAAAGTAACATGAGGTTATCATAACTAACTTCCAATTCCTTTGACTTTATTTCGTCCCCTCTAGGACCAGCTGGGCTAGCTGCTACAATATGGGAAATATAAGCCTTATTCATATCTTTATACATGAGATCATCTTTCCATAACGACACATTACAGCCACTGTATTGACATCGTCCTGCGGATTGTACCCAGAGTTTTCTTGCGATCCCTGTGGGTATTTGTTTTCTAGTCCTTACTATTTTCATATTATCCCAGATGCTTTTTAATCCACTCCCAATGCGTTTTTTCTAACCAGCCATAATAATTTGCTTTTACCTCGATTATCAACAAGTAATCGTTATCATCCATATGTTTCCATATTCTATTATGTAATCCAATTGCCGACTCTGTTGTCGAAACCAGCCAGGTAGATTTTAATGGCTTGCAGAAAGCCGACGAGCGCTCTATCTCTGTTATTACACCATCGTAATTTTTATCTTTTTTGTTAAGATCATATGTTACTAAATAAACTGACATAAATTTTCTTTCTCCTTTTTTCAGCCCATACAAGGGTCTTTTATATATAAACCAATAACTTCAGCTATAGGAAACACTTTCTCATTCAGTGGTATTACACATAATCTCTTTCAACATGCTCTCATCGTGTTCCCTATATTATAATCAAGTTCTCAAATAGGACAGCTCCCCAATTTCCTTAAAAACTTGGAGATGGAGTTTTATCTGTTAAATATGTGATTACTGCTAAACAAGAGTTCATCTTCCTATCAAATTGTATATCCCTTGTTTTGTAATTCCAATATTATTTTGCAAACTTGCTTAACCATAATACTTTGAAGCGTGACAAAGTACTTTGTCACGCTTCAAAGTATAATCTAAAAGAAGCTCTTGAAAACTATACAACTACGACAGGCATCGGATACAGACCTATTGGAATTCATTTGCAGTAATGATGCAAGTGAAGAAGCCTATGGTATTTTTGTAAACCGCTACATAAAAGATCTTGGAGATGAATGCGCAAAAATATGTGATAGACGTAAGCTGGATAAACACGTTGGCATGCAGATTGCACACGAGGTATTTGAGAAGATTAAGAAATACCGTTCGTTCGATAAGACTAAATTAAAAGGAAACATTGAACGTGAGTCGATTATGCGATTTATGTTTACAATATCTCTCAACCTTTTTAGAGATTATCATAAAAAAGGCAAAGAAAACAATACAACATTTACCACATACTTTGATGACTTAGCGAGTACTGTCAAACTTGATGTTAAAGATAATAAGTTAAAGAAAGATTTCACTTTGCGCATATTGAAAAAATTAAATCCGAAAGAAGTTAAGGTATTATTAGCTGATATTGAATATAAACGGCATTATAGATACTTACCTGATGATGTGGTAGCCTCACTTTGCAAAGAATTAAATGTTAAGGAATCAGGAGTAAGAAAACTTCGTGAACGTCTAACTGCTAAAATAAAAAAAGAAATAGATGCCATTAATAGAGAACAATAAGGTCGAATTTTCAATGGATGATTTCGAGAAAGGGCTTATGTTACTAGGGCTTATCTCTCCGAAGTCAATTGAAGAAATTCAAGAGAAAGAAGAACTTGACGACTACGAAAGATCTTTGGTTAAGAATAAATCAACCACCTATTTTAAGCGTGCAGTTTTGGGCGCCGAAATAGTCACAAAGTTGAAGAATGAAAATACATTTGGAAGAATCAAATTTCAAAAGTTGGTCTTTTTGTGTGAGCATATTTCAAACATGGAGCTTTCCAGATATGTGAAACAAGCTGCAGGGCCATTCGACAACAAATTTATGCATTCGATTGACAAGGAGTTTAAAAAACAAAAGTGGTTCGATGTGAAGACTGTTAAGAGCGGAGATTATACAGTGAAAAGATACGTTCCAATGGAAAATGTTGAATCCTATAATAAATATTACAAGAATTACTTTTCAGCATATGATGAGCATATTCAATTTATCATTGAGCTGTTTAGACACAGAAAAACAGAGGAAACAGAGTTAGCGGCAACGGTTTTGGCTTGTGTTCTTGAGCTAAAAGAATCGGATAAAATTGACAGATCGAACCTAATGCAGGTTTTTTATAACTGGCATGACAAGAAAAAGAGGTTTACTGAACTTCAGATATTAACCTCCTTTAACTGGTTAAAAGAAAAAGGGCTATTACCAAATGACGTGAATCTTTAAAGTGTCCCCTTCTCTAGGTTTTTCAAAAGCCCGGTTCTGTTGAACCGGGCTTTTTCCCAAAACAGATATAAATCTATTTACTTTCCTTGTTTTTCAGTTCAGTTACTTCAGCGCGGCCTTCCTGGGCTGCAACTTTAATATCCTGAAATGCTTTGCGCAAACGCGTACCCGCTGCCTTGTTTCCTTTAGTGTAAAATGCTGTAGCATCTGCTTCCGCAGCAGCTACCAATTCTTTTAATTTATCAAATGCTGACATAATGAATGTTTTTTATAATGTGAATATATTAATTATTTAACAAGCAGTGGTAATAAAACTAAACCCCAAGCCCGGCTTCCTGGCCTTTTTGCTTACCCTGTTCTACTTTGTTACCAAATTCCTTCTCTTTGCCCATACCAGGTTTTAAAAAGTTCTCCCTGATCTCTGGCTTACCGTCCCGGTCATAAAAATTAATGTTGCCATAACGGGGTATTGCCTCTACATCCAGTTTTCTCGCTTCCGCTCCCGGCACTTCAACAATAACCGGCACACGTTCACCATCTTTTAATTGTTCCAGCAATCCTGCCATTTTCTTCGGATCGTCAAGCTCTTTGATTTCATAACGTTTAAGCTCATCCTCCAGCTTGAAACCATAACCGCTATTAAATTGCTTAACCCTCAAATTCCCATAATTATCCCTGGGCTCATCAAATTTATAAATGTTCCAGGCCTCATACTTTACACCTTGTCGGCTCACCAGATCATCCCGATAAGCAGCTCCATTTTGCAACATACTCGCACTCTGAACCATATTAAATCCTACCCCCCTATTGACATAAACCGTATTTTCGACTATCGGATTATAATAAGCCCCCTGAAAACTCTTGGTTACATAATCCACCTTACCGTCTTTCATGGTAGCCAGGGATTGCCCAGGGGTTAGCTTATTTTTATCATCAACCTTTCCGGTTGCAAGTTCACTGGTACCATTTTGCTCGTTGAAATACTTGATTGCCTCAATCGGACTGTCAAACTTCCTGAACAATGGTTTTTCAAATTCCAATCCATTTTCATCCTTAGTAGTGGTCACCGTGTATTTGTAATCATGTTCCAACGGCTTCACCTTATTGTTCAAGGCCAGATCATACTTGTTAAAAAAGTAATACTCTGAATCGCCACCACCCCGCTTCAAATGTGCAGTAGCCTCCAGGTACCCTTTACGTGCAGGTATGGGTATAGTTACCGAAATGCGTTCCACATTGGTTTCCATTTGTTTTTCAATTTCTACCTGCATCGCAGCAGGCATTTTCAGGGCCTTAGCCTGGTCCTGAAAATCTTCTAATGAGTTTCTATTCATATCTTCATATTTAATTACTAATTCCGGGTTAAGCAGGCTCATTTCCCTGCAGGCACGCAAAGTGTCAAACAGGTAATCAGCCGGCACCAATTCTTCTTGAAAAGTGCGTTCAGTAATATGCTCTCTTCTCCAGGAAGGATCTTTTAAATGCACTAAATCTTCCCTATTCACAGGGGTATTCAACAGATAGCCTGTTAACTTTTCCAGCATAATGCTGCCTTTTGAAATGTCAAATTCCATTTCAACAATGGCAAAGTCCCCTTTGTACTCCATCAGCTCCACAATTGAAAATTCTGTCCCGTAATAAGGGATGTTTTCAATCAGCGTAGTATTGACCCATTCTTCAGGATAACCTTCCTCTTTGAGGTATTCTGCCAGTTCTGCAAATTCATGTGCTACCATAGACTTCCTTTTAATTCCCCCTCGGTTCAGCTACACCACTAAAGACTGGCTTTGCTCCTTTTTACGGGATTTAGTCAGTTTAAGCGACTTAGGCTTTTCCATCTGGGTCTTCTTAGCTGATACCAGAGATTCCACAGCAACAGACTTGCCTTGTTCATTTCTTAAAACCACCTGTTTATCAATGGCATTGGCTTCAAGAAACGTAGTCTCCCCGCCTACCCCTTTCAGCAAGATCTGATTGCCTTTTTCCAGCCCATCCAACACCCTTGCTGAAGTCAGTTCCCATTTCTCAAGTGCCGAAGCGATCTTAGCCACCTGTTGACTAATGTTAAACTCATAATCAGCCCCCATTTCTTTTAAAACCGGTTTTCCATCAATGTCTAAATTCTTAAAATCCAGCTGCAACCATTTACTACCCATGCGGTTCTCCCCGATCTGGTAATGCTTTAAAACTGATCTGCCTTGCAAAAGCTTAGCAGCCTCCCTGGCATTGATACCGCCTGCCGCGTCAAAAGTATAAGACCGGGACTTTTCAGGATTAACCGGATCTTTCAGCATAGCCGTATAACCATTCAGCTGATAGGCCTCTGAATCATTTTTTTCCATGTGTAGCTTCATCTGGAAATTGTGGTCAGCACCATAAGCAGAGACCACAGCAATATCCAGTCTCGGATTTTCAAAATCTAGCCTTTTCTCTAAATTCAACCGTTCCGGATTTACCCCGATACTACCCAGCTCAGAAGAAAGCGAAACAATATTATCCGCCTTCAACTGCCTTAACCTAGCCGTCTGAACAGGCCTATCGTAAACCAGCGATTTCAACCTGCGCAATACCCGCAATACAGGATTCGGGTAAATCTGTTTTTCCAGCCTGGCGGTAGTCTTTTTCAGCATCGCCAGTACTAGCTTTTCATCCGGGCTGGCACTCGGACTGATCCTTGCCACCCCAGCTGATAAAAACTCAAACTTTTCCTTATTCAGTTCAGCGGCTATACCACTTCCAAATACAGATTCCAGCATTTCCTGTTTCCGGTGCCAGCTTTCCCAAAGTCCGATCGCCCGGTTAATTGTCCCATCCATCACTTAACCTTTTTGGTGTTGTCCCTAAGCAGCAAAGGATAACCCGCTTTTAAAGGCTGCTTTACCCTCTTCAGTCTCTTGGTCAGCATATTCTTAGCCGCTTCAATCCCTGCACCTGCTACCTGTACGCCTAAATTCTGGTCAAAAGCCCCGATACCAAAACCACCGATTGCATCACTGCTCCCGGAATTCACCGCATCCGTTAAAACTGCTTCAGGAGCATTGATCCCGACCATCGCATCTTTTTTATCGAACACCGTCAGGTTCACTGGGATAATCTGGTTTCCCACACGGATATTGCGGATCACCAGGTTCAGCCGCTGGTTACTGAATTCAGCGAGCCCAAAGATTAAGTGCCCCTTAGGGATCAGCTGTCCTTTAACCACCAGCGTATCCAATAAGCGCAATTCCACCACTGAACCCTGAACTGCCTTTTGTTTTATAGCAATCTCAGCGGGTATCGCCTTAAATAAACTGTCCGGAACAACGGCAGTCTTACTGCCCAGCTGCTTTTGCCTGGCCAACTCCGGGTTCTGCACCGCAATGATCTTATCCATCAGTGAATTCAGCTGCGCCATTTCTGGGTCATCACCGCCCGAGGGTGATTGCATCGTTTTCATCAGGCTTTCCAGGCGGGAAACATCCTTAGATAAATGCTCTTCCCTCTGCTGCCCTCCACTCTGTTTAAACAACCCCTCGTAACTTTTTTGTACAGTAACAGGCTGGTTGATCTCCCGGTTAATGGCCGCCAGTTTCTCATTAATCTGCCTGGTTTGCGGGTCTTCAACAGCTGTAAAACCCAAACGTCCGGCTACCGCCTCAATCCCATCACGCGCTCCTGTTTCCCCGGTATCACTTTCGGTCAGCCTGTAAATCCCCAGCTTATCGCTGGGTTCATTCTTTTTAAACTGCGCATCTGGCAAATCCATATTGATGCCTTTAGCCACCGCATCTTTTTCCTCCACCAACCCTTTTCCGCCCCCAAGGGCATAAAAGCCCAGGGCTAAGAAAGGCAGCGCCAGTAAAGGCAAGCATAGGAATAGCTTACGCTTTTCTACTCTCGTTCTCTGTTTACTCATCTTAATTCTTTTATGTTTTAAAAATTTATTGATTCACATCCATGCTGCTAAGACCAATTTCAGGCAATAGCATCCAAATACAAGGCAAAACCCGATCAGTAGCCAAAGCCATGACCTGCCCGAAATCCTCTGCGTTTTAGTATTCAGATAATCCGCTAAACTCTTCTGCCTGCTGACGATCTTATCGGCAATCCTTTCCGCTACTGCCTGCTGTGCTGCATTAAGCGGTACTTTCTTCCCCTTAAATAGCCTCATCTCCCCTCCGCTTTAGCTGCAATATCCGTATTGACCAGGGTCTCCCATCTCTGGATCAGAAAGCCATGCGGATTGTTGTCCGTCTGTTCCTTCAACTCACGCACAGTTCCTTGCGTCACCAGTTTACGCATTACCGTACTACTTGACCTGACCAGCTTTTGCGTGGCATAACAGGTAAAGACATAGGGCAGTTGGTTCAGGTCCAGTTTAATGCTGTCCACCTCTATCTCCTGGGAGATATTCGCCGAGATCAGGTTGTTGTAATAACCGGATTCCCGCAAATTATCATACTCCTTTTTCGCGCTCTGATCGGCCAGGTATAAAGCCTTAGTCACTGTAGCCCGGATGGCCTTGTCATCAGGATTCAGGTTAAAAAAGTACTGGTGAAAAGTTTTAATGTGGTCACGCAGCTCTACCCCCAGGTTGCTTTTCTTATCTGAGGCAAAAGCTTCCAGCACCTTTCCATTATATAATATATGTATGGTCTGGCGTTCCCGGTAAATGACCTCGCAGAACTTATAAATGCCGAAACACACCACCAGCACATTCCCGATCAGGAAAGCAATACTGAATTTTTTAATGTGCTGAAAAGCACTGTCTATATTTTTTAATTGTTTAAACATATCCTTCTTCTTTACTTTCCTGAAACCTTGTCCTTGAAATAATCATTGCCAGCTACCTCTGCCATTCCCTGAGAAAGATTTGACCTTGCATTATCGAAACGGTCTACGACCATTCCTGATGCACCTTGTGCCGCACCAACAGTTTTATTCATTCCACCTGTAACCAGTGAATTTACCTTGGAAACCAAAGCATTACCACCGCCCGCATGGACAATGTAATTGGCCACATTTGGTACCGTAAAATAACCTACGATTCCAATGCACATAAATATGAGGTACGCAAAATCCGTCTGGCTAAAGAAAGTATCGCCTTCTTTACCGATCTGTGCAATATCAATCAGCAGCATCTTTTCCTGAATCGTTCCTAATATCTTAGAGAAAATATTGGCTACCGGCAGCCACAAAAACACATTCACATACCGGGCAATCCATACCGTCAGCGTATGCTGGAAGCCATCAAAGACCGCAAAACCAAAGACCAGTGGTCCCAGTATAGCCAATACAATCAAATAAAAAGTCCGGATTGTGTTGATACAAAGTGCAGCCGCAGCAAACAAGACCTGCAAGACCTCGCTCATCCAGGCTTTAATACTGTTGCGGAAATTATAGGACTGTTTATCCATCCAGAACTTCATGTCATTACCAATCCCTTCAAAAATACCCTCCTCTTTCCTGTTGGGGTCTTTAGGATGTGCATACTTATACCAAAGATCACTGTTCCCACGCCCGCTCTCCCCAACATACATCTGCCAGTGTTCACTCCCCTTAACTGCTGCCTCCTTCTGTTTCAACAGCGCGGCAATGGTGACATTACTGTCCTTAACCATCGCGGAAGTTGCCGACACAACCGGCTGCAATACCCCGTTCATCACCGCAATCACCAGCGGAAACAACATAATTGCCATCCCCAAACCAAAGGGCCTCAACAAGGGATAAAAATCCACAGCTTCGGCATTGGCAATATGCCGCCAGACCCTGGAAGCGATATACCACAAAGCCCCAAAGCCAGCCAAGCCACGGGCTACACCAATCAGCTTGCCACATAGCGGGATCATATCGTTATACACCCCATCCAATACCCCCTGCATCCCATTTATCGATCCTGCAATACCGCCTCCACTCTGTGCCCAAACCTGACCCGGCCACATACAACAAACCACAGCCAGCAAAGCCCAGACCGCCCTGATCCTGCTTTTAAAAAATCTCATCATATACATTAATTCAGGTTATACAATCGCTTCGGTACCGAAACCTCCCTTTTCTCTTTTTCCCGCTGCAAATTCAGTAAACTGGTTTCCCTGTTAAACCCACGCAGAAATACCAACTTACCCTCCAGTTCATCGAACACCCTGTCAATCAAGCGCAAACGTTCCTCATCACTCATCCTTAGCTTTCCCGCAGTAATCACCATCACCAGCTGATCCAAATTGTCCAGGCTCTGACCAAGCAATTGACCATAAACCTTCCCCAGGTACTCCAGTTCCGAGACTGAAAAATTTCCACTGGAACCAAATCGTTTAAACGCCCCTTTATACTCCGTGACCAAGTCAGCCTGCATGGAAACAATGTCTGCTACCTTACGGTATTTACGCAGCTCGGGACTCACCAGCATTAACCCGTCGATAAACACCTCGTGGAGGGAAAAATTCCCCTCGGCGATATTCTTCACCGTATTATAACCCTTTGACACCACCTCATATCCTCGCTTCATATCAGAAAGGATATTTTTCAATTGGCTAAGTTTTTCTACATTCAGCAGCAACTGCTGCGCTTCCTGGCTCTGGGCATACCCCATGTTCATACAACCCCGAAAAAGCAATAACATTAACACTACTCTTTTCATTAAATCCTCCTTACTCCCTAAACTGAAACATTCTTAACATATCCCCGATCTCCTGACCTCCCACTCGCCTTTGCCGGATCAAACCAGCCACATTCCCGCAGAAATCCTGTACGAACGAAAACTTATCCAGCATATTTTCATACACCACGTCTAAACGTTTAAACCGCTCATCATCCTTCATTTCCAGCCTGCCAGAGGTCACCACTAGCAGCAATTCTTCCAGGTCATTAAAGCAGTCCAATGTGACTGCCCCTTGTACCAGGCGGATATAAGCCTGGTCTTCTGCCGATAAATACTCGCTGCCCTTTACATCTCCGAAACCAGCCAGAATACCGATCTGCAAAGCAATGATCTCCGCCACACGAGCGTCATTCCGAATAACAGGGCTCACTTGTTTCAGCGAACTGATAAAAGCATTGTGCAAACTAAACTCTCCTTTTGTGATATCCCGGACAGTAGAAAGTCCGCCATCCACGATCTCATAACCCTTTTTCAGGTAACCAGCATACACTTTCAGTGCAGCGATCTGTTCCAGCAGGTAACGCTTTTGTGTCTTCTTCTGCTTAAACCATTCCGACCAGGTCTGGGCCGATAAAGAAAGCGGAAAAACACTAAACACTAGCACTACAACCAGCAGGCAGCGTGCTTTAATTTTTATAATTTTATATTTAAACATTCTTTTGTAATTAATTGATTAAAACCAAGACCCATGAAAGCATTCAGCTCGGCCACCGTGATCCACGTCAGCGATTTTCATCGTTCACTTGATTATTACACCAAGATCCTGGGCTTCACTTTTGATTTCGAGTTCGGGGAATATGCAGGACTGTTTATCGACGAAGTCTTTATTCACATCAGCGGTTCGGGAAATCCCGGCCGAAAAAAACCGACAGGAAGTGCCCATCTCTGCATAGATATAGATCACGTAGACGATTATTATCAGCGGCTGAGCGAAAACGGAGCCATCATATCGGTTACCCTTGAAGACCGCGTTTACGGTATGCGGGATTTCGCAGTAGATGACCCTGACGGGAATACCTTGGTATTTGGACAAGCCATCGCACCAATCCTGCTTTAATCCTTCAGTTCATACATTCGCCTTAAGTTTTCAACCTCAAATTTTGAACCCGAGCGCTGGATAGATAGCGTAATGTTCTGGTTATTGAAAGCCCTGAGATCCGAATAATTCTGGTCCATCGCCTTAGCCGAGGCATCAATAAGCTCCATCCTTGCCGCATCACTCATCTGGGTTTTAAAGGAATTGATCACCATAAACACCTGGTCCAGGTTCTTCACGCTCGCCTCCAATATCCCCCGGTAAACCTCTTCCATATGCAGCAGCTCATCCACAGAGAAGTGCTTATCCTTATGGAAAAGCCCGATCGCCCACTGGTATTCCTTGACAATAGCGGCCTGGGTCTGTGCCAGATCCTTAATCCGCTGATAAGTAGCGATCAGGGATTTGACCTCCCAGAGTTTCTGGTAATAATCCGCATACAAGACCCGCTGCCGATCCGTCCAGTCTGCAATCTCCGTCAGTTTAAACTTCGATAACTGGTTTTCAATCACCTTCTGCGCATTTTGCAGCCAGATCGTTTCATTCTGCAGGCGCTGCACCTTCAGGTCAACCGCCTTAATCACTTTCTTTACGCCTGCCTTGATCACCTCAATAAAAGCGACCTGCGCCGTTGCTCCCGTGGGCAAAGCCACCAGCAACGTCATGGCACTAAAAGGCAGGACAACCATATAGGTTCTCATACATTTAATAATATGTTTCATGTTTTTAATAATTGAATTTTGGTCATGAAGCTTGCTTCGCAGGTCTCATCTTAAATTCTGTTAATTGATTCGCTGGAAACGACTGTTCTCCAGCTTTAATTCTCCTTTATCCACCTCAAATGAAATCACCCTGCTTTTGCTGTTCTCGGTCATTGTACCCGATCCTTCATCATAAACCGCCTGCCATTCTTCCTTTTCCAGTATCCGTTTTCCAGGCCTGCCAGCATCATCCAACAACTGGTACCCTGTCCGGCGGTGGATCAGATAATCTAGTCCCCCCGTATGTTCAACGACCAGCGTGTCATCAGCGATGCTGAATTCACTGGCTGCATGATTCACGTAAGTTCCGTTCAGATTAATTGCGGAGTTTGAACATCCCGCACCAAACAGCAAAGCTGTAAATAATAATACCAGCAGATTTTTCAAAGTTTTCATAGGATAGTATTTAAAGGTTAATTAATTGGTTCATTGATTACTTAATTTCCAGTATTATAAAAGTGTCCTTCCTTCTCTGATCTCCGCAGCCAATACGCAAACACCTTTCAGTATACCGCCGAATCTCGCCGCATATTCCTGAACTTTCATTTTCTCGGTTTCCTCAGTAGTATAGACCAGATATTCTTCCAAACTAATCTCGTTGCGGTAGACATTCATGCGCTGTCCGCCCTGATCAATAAACACTTCACGGTATTGCCGCCCTTCTTCATTGGCTTTGTTCAAGGATAAGAGCAAGGTTTTGGCTTTATCCGACAAGCCAAGCACCTCCTGGATCTTATCGAACTTGTTCATGAATTTTCGCATATCCAGCAGGATTTTGGTATCAGAAAGATTGATCACCGATTCACGGATAATGGGCGAAGAAATCAGATCATCTACCTCCTGAGTGATCAGGGCTGCAATGCCATTAAATTTTCTAACCGTCTTATATAAATATTTAATAAACCCACTCATGCCCGCCTTAGCAATCGCTACCCAAGCCTCATCAATCGCCAGGATTTTCCGCTGCCCTTTCAACTTGCGCATCTTGGAAATGAACATTTCCATAATGATGATCGTAACCACCGGAAACAAAATCTCATGCGACTTCAAATTGTCCAGCTCAAAGACGATAAAGCGTTCATTCAGCAGGTCCAGGTTCTCGGTAGCGTTCAGCAGGTAATCAAATTCCCCGCCTTTATAATAAGGGTTCAGCACATACATAAACGAGCCCAGATCAAAGTCCTTCTCCTTCACCTTCCCGTCTTCCAACACCTGCATATACTCCTGCATCAGGAAATCATAAAAGGAATCAAAACATTGGAAAATCTCGGGATGAGCTGCCAGATGCTCATAATAAAGCGTAATGGCAGCAGAAATCGCTACATACTCCGAACGCTTAAAACTGTCTCCTTCCTTCTTCCAGAGCGCAATCAGCAAAGTTTTCAGGCTCTCCTTCTTTTCAATATCCAGGACATCGTCCCTACCGATGTAAAAAGGATTAAACCTAATCGGGTTCTCCTCGGTATAAGTAAAATAATAACCGCCGACCGCTTCACACAATCCCGCATAGCTGCCGCCAATGTCAATGGTCACGCAATGCGTCCCCTGATCATAAAGCGAACGCAAAAGTCCATTCATCGCCAGGCTCTTTCCCGCACCCGATGAGCCGCAGATGAACAGATTGCGATTGGTAATCAGTCCTGATTTCATCGGCGCATTAAACAAATCCAGATTTAGCGGCCTCCCGTAAAGCCGATCCCCAAGGCGCAAACCCATAGCATCAGACCTTGCCCCACCCTCCACATTTAAAAAACAGGCAGCCTGCTCCGCAAACGTATCAAAGCAATCATTCATCGGAAAATCCGCCTCATTTCCCGGCATTGCTGCATACCAGATTTGCGCAGCACCGTCCGTCTCCTGTTTACAAACCGCATCCAGCTGCGCCATAGCAGAGCCTACCTTATTTTTCAGTTCTGCATGCTCCAAAGCATCATCCGACCAGGCCATCACATTGAAATGCGCCTTTACCGGCATTCGCTGCTGCGCCACCGCCTCATTTAAAAAGTCATTACAGGCATCACGCGACACCGCATTTTCACGCGAATAAGCCGACAGCGATTGCAAACGCAGCTTTTTAGCCTCCAGCCGCTTGATCGTCTTAGCCGCATCACCAATAAAAATAAACTGGTTGTAAATGTGATCGCAATCCAAAAGCTGTCCCAAAGGTGAAGCAAAACCAATACTAAACTTCGTCCGGTCCGTAGAATACTTCTCGTAATTGATCCTGGAACCACATACCGAAGGCAAATCCAAAGCATCCGCCAGCGTATACAATTCCACCCGCTTATCCCCAACCCTGATCTCATCCTTTAAATGCACATCACGGATCACCGAATGCTGATCCCTAGAAAGCAAAAACAAATACCGCTCGATAATTCCCGGCTTATTCGCTGTCCCCGCAAGTTCATCGTCCCGAAGTCTACGCAGACTGGCAGCACCACCATCTAAAAGAATACGCTCGAACTGTCCCGCGGCAGATAAAAACTTCGCAAAAAGCTTTTCATCAGCAGCGCCCACAGGCGCAATAGACTTACGAAGGATATTAGAATAAGCCGAAGAAGACAACTTCCTGCCCGCAGGTTTCTGCGTTAAAAAGATAAAACACTGGTGATCCAGGTACTCCCGACCCTTAAAAAAGCGGTCTGATGCAACATTCAGCACGTTCCCTGAACCATCACCCACAGCACCACTACCAACTTTGGAACGAATAAACCAGTCTGCTTTATGAAACACCGTTCCGGGGGGCAGCACACGCAACGCTTTAACGAAAGCCTGGTGAGCAGCGTCAAATTCCTTTTCAGACTGCGTACCAATCTCCGGTAAACGCAGCTCATAGGCAATGGTCATATCCCCATTCATGGAGATCATTGCATCCCGCTCTACTTTCCAGACCGGAAGTATTTTTTCAATCTCGATCATACCCTGCTCCTTTCCGGCCTGAGCCCTGATTAAAACGCCCTCCCTGCTTCAAACCCGTAAACACCCTCCTGGAAGAAAACTTCACATATCCGGGCAAGCCCCGCTTAGCCATAAATTTACTCAAGCCATGTACCCCGAAACGTTTGGAAAGGCCAGTTACCGCAAAGAAAAGTCCAGCACCCAATCCTAAAATCAGCGGCAGCACCAATACCAACGACGCCCCTAAAATATACAACGCAGCGAAAGAGATCAGCAGTAATACCAGCCCGGCAGCCAGATAAGCAATGTACTGACCATGCAAACCATTAAACTCTATGGGTTTATTAATCCCCTTATTGATTTGATATATTGAACTCATCATCATTTCATTTAAAGCCAGGCGGACAAGATGCGGTGCAATCTTATCCAGCTTTGCATCCCGCCCGCCTTAACCAATTTTTAATCCTAAACCCCGAAGAAAGACTTCAGTACCGTAGCCACAATCACCAGGAAAATACAGCTGCCAAACCAAGCTGCTGCCACCTTATTGGTATCAGGCTCCCCACTGTTCCACTTATTGATCGAGTAGGTAAGTGGAATCGCACCACAAACCTCTCACAGAACCGTACGTGAAAGTCTCCTCTCATACGGCTCTTCTTATTCGGTCAATTGCCAGTTTATTGCGATTTCGCAAACTTGCAGTGGGTCTAACTCCCCAAGCCCAGTGCGCAAACAAATCGGGTTTCGTCAATGCGATGTCCCCCAGTCTGTGTATCGACTGTACCTTGAATTTTCTAAACCCTTTGAACTTATTCCGAACCCAGCGTGCCAGCTTCATGTTTACCCTCATTAGAACATTCTTCAATTCTTTAGCATTGAATTTGCCATAATAGTTGATCCATCCCTGAATGATGGGATTGATGTGGGAAGCAATCTCTTCGAGTGTCATCTGTACCCAAATTCCATGATTCCACTTTCTAACAACGCTCCAAATCTTTGTCCTTGCTCTCTTACTGATAGCAGGTGAAAAGTTTAGAAACATCTCCCCATGCAGGTCTAATGCCTTACGGGGTTTAAAAGTGTAACCAAGAAAATCAAATGAGATACATTCAAAATCAATCTCTCTGTGATTCTTCTTGCAGTAAACAATTTTAGTCTTAGCCTCGCTAAGTTCCAGCTTACAGTCTGCCAACCTTCCTTTGATGATTCTCTTTAAGAACCTGGCCTGCTTTTCACTAACACAATGTACAATGATGTCATCCGCATAGCGTTCAAACGGAATATCAGGTTGTGCCCGTTTTATCCACTCGTCAAATGCATAATGTAGAAACAGATTTGAAAGCACCGGGCCAATTACTGACCCTTGTGGTACTCCTTTAGTCCGTTCTACCAAAGTGCCATCTTCTAACTGATAAGGCACTTTGAGCCATCTTTTAATGTACATCATCGACCACGGACACTTAATGTGCTTTTCCATGGCTTTGATTAGCAGTTCATGATCTATGTTATCGAAGAAGCCCTTGATGTCTAAATCGACAACCCAGTGGAGCAGGTAACACCTCTCCTTGGCTTTGGCCACAGCGTCCAACGCTGATTTCTTCTCCTGATAAGCAAAAGAGTCCTCATGAAAGTGTGGCGCAATCATTGGATTTATCGTCATCACGACGACCATCTGTGCCACACGGTCTGCAACTGTAGGAATGCCAAGAGGTCGTTTTCCACCATCGGATTTTGGTATTTCTACCAATTTAACTGGCGGTGGAAGATAACTACCAGAACTCATGCGGTTCCAGATTTTGTACAGATTGTTCCTGAGCTTCTGCTCAAAATCCATAATCGATACATCATCCACACCGGATGTTCCCTGATTCGCTTTAACCTTCTTAAATGCTTCCATAACAAGCTGTTTACTAATTTCAAACGACTTTGCGTCTTTCATTTCAAATCCTCCTAATTCTTCATTAGTTGTCTAAATTAAATTCGCTGAATAAGCCAGTCCCTTCGCTCCACCTCCATTACAGAGGTTTCAACACTACTACAGACTGGTCTGTCCCTGCATCTGGACATCGGTACTCTCATTCTAACAGGTTCTCTACTTGAATTTCTCCCTTAACATTCCAGAACAGGTTCCCAAGTTCCTTGTAAAAGCCTCCATGCAACTCATGCCATCTCTATATCGGATGCCGCCAAAGCAGTAAATCAGGTTTCCCTCTGGCTTATCCCGAACCAAGTCTTGGAGTTCGGTTTTGACATCATCTAACGTGTTTCGATACCTCATCGATGGTTCACTTTCGTTCATCTTTTGCATAGTCACCTGCCGGCCTTCTGACCGACTTTTCACGTATCGCTCACGACCAGGGCTGTTAACCCAAGCCGCATACGCTGGTTTGAAACCTCCCCCTGCAAGGCGGTTTCGAGGGGCCCACCCTCATCATTTACAAAGCACCGTTTTAGCTGTTATTCAGGCAGCTAAAACGTTCATGGCACACAAAACTTTAACACTACCGATCAAGCCCACTACTGCACCGATGGCATAAACCAGGTCACATCCCGTATCAAAATACCCAGCAACCTGATCCGTAGCCGCCCGAATACCTGCATCACCATCCTGCCCAAAAACTACCATCGCACTCAACACATTATACACACAAAGCACCACCGCCAGCAGCCAGAAACGGCCAAATAACTTTTTCTCCGGTCCCAAAAGACCAATCCTATTTTTTCTCATAAATCTTGTTTGACATTCCCCGATCAGCGAATCATTCCGCCATTAACTCTCGGCAGGGAAAGCAAGCAAACCCAAAGAAAAAACCAGCCTACACCCAAAGGCTATCCAGCTCCTGCTCCGAGAGAAAAAACGGCACCTGTTCCCGGATAAAATCATTCATCTCGCCCAATAGCTCAGAATCAGCCAGCCTTGGATACTTCAGCCTCACTACCTCAAAAAGCGAAAAGAAAACCTCCTTACTTCCATTCTCCTTCTCCAGTATCCGGCAAATACCCCTGATCTCTTCCTGAACATCATCCAGCTCATCCAACAAGCCCTGCACCCCTAGCTTTCTAAGGTCTCCATGCTCCTCACGATCTAAACGCTCTTCCAAGGGCGCAAAACTGAACTCATCCGCATCCAGCACACTCACCCCATGCTCAAGCGCAGGCTTCCCCATCAAACCATCATCGAGAGCGTTGAGAGCCCCAGGAGCGTTAACCCCACTCAACTCATCCACCTCATCCTGCCAGCTGTGTGGCAAAGCATCCTCCGCATCATGCATCCCAATCCCCTTCCCACCGCTTAGACCACCCGGGGACAAAGGCCGCCAATAAATCAGCCAGACACCCAGCACCCACAGCGCACTGAGCACCATAGCGGCAACCAAAAACTGTTGCCAAGTAAATTCCTGAAACATCATATCATTTGTTCTTTTAACCCGCCGCTACATTGCAGCAGGCAACACAACAAAATTCCAAAAGCCCAAAAATCCTTTATCACTACTAGAGATAAATAAAAATCAAAAAACTCAAAAAATAGCCATCAAGTACCCTACAGCTCATCTTCACCGTCCATGTAATCCAGCAAAACTTTTCGCATCTGGTCTAAAAAGTGTGTACGTGAAAGTCTTTTTCTGCGCTTGATCTCCCTGAAACGGTTCGCAGGAATCCCAATCTCCAACCCAAAGCTCACCTCCAGCCAGCGAAAAATCTCCGTCAACGAAGCCTTATCCTTACCCAATTGCCTCGATAGATAAATCGCATAACCCAATTCCACCAGGTTAATCACCTCCCCCGTCCAGTCAAACCATTTCTTATCCGCATTCACCCCAACTCCGGCAGAAGCTGCCCTCACCTCCAATACCCGAAGCTCCCCCAGAATAAAGTCCCGCAGCCCCTCATAAGCAATAAACTTAGAAAACAGGTAATCCCCGCAGGTAGAAAACTCCGGGTCCAACTCCCAAAACTCAGGCAGCAAAACATCCGGCGCCATCCCCTCCCGCAAAAACAAAAGTTCATCCATCTGCGTAAAACCAGAGCGGTAATACTCATACAAAAAAGCATACTGCTTAAAGAACCGGGAAATAAAAGCCAGCTCCTCCAGATAATAATCCCTCAGCATTTCATCCGTACCAACAGGACGCTGGTTCAAAATCCCATACAAAGAAACCTCATAAATCTTCAGCGCATAATACTCCGGCTTCTCAAACTTAAAAAAATAGATCTCATCCAACTGATCCTTAAAAGCCACCGTCGTCACCCGTTCACGAACAGAAGAGAGAAAAACATTAATCAGCGAAATCGACTCATTGAACCGACCCAATAAAGAAAAATCATCACGAGCCGCAATCGCCTTCAGCCTCAGCCGAAGATCCCGAAACTCCTGTTTAACATTGTTGTTTTTACGCATAGTGTTATAGATTTAGTAACCCCTCACCGGCACCCGTTAACTGGCAGCAATTCATCACCCCGGCAAGGAAAAAGTAAAATTTCATCATAGGCCAAAAAAGCTTTAAGCCCACAATCTAGCCACACAGAAAAAAGAAAATGTAAGGGAAAAGACGTAAAATAAATTATACGGGATTACCCGTACAAACCAAAATCTCAAAGGCAAGCCTACCATAAAACAGCTTAAAACCAGTGGCAAATAAATACCAAATCCCTAACCTGCAATTTATCCTGATAAAGACGTAGCTTAATACATCACTGAAAAAGGAAAAGGCTGGGTTTGTGAAGTGAACGGCCAAATTGTAGGCTTCACCATTATAGACTTATTGGAAAACAGCGTATGGGCATTATTTGTAGATCCCGACTTTGCGGAAAAAGAAATTGGAAAGAAATTGCATAAATTAATGCTAGGCTGGTATTTCCAGCAAACCAAATACAAAATCGTCTTGTAAACATCCCCCAATACACCGGCAGAGCAGTTCTATACCCTTCAAGGCTGTACATGCACCGGAACCTATCCAAATGGCGAGCTTAAATTTAAAATGAGATATTCCCCCTGGATTATGTTTACTCATAGGAAAATGAGTAACTCACAGAGGGCACCAAATCGCTAAAATTGGCAAAGATTTATTTATAAGTGACTTTTACTATTTTTCTGAACATTAGAAACTATAGAATAAACTATACTAAATAAATTATGGAGAAGAACAACGGCGTTTTCGAAATATTAACAACAAAAAAACAACGAAAACTAGCGGAATCCCTGAAAATGTAAGAAAAGACAAAAAATACCTTACTCATCAGACTACTAGAAGAAATGAAATTAAAAAAGCAATCATAAGTTTGCTTATGATTGCTTTTTTAATTTAAGCGCTATTGACCTTTTAGTTCTTACTTATCATTTTGTAACATATCAAGTACTACACTTATGGCCTGATCTATGTAAATATCCTGCTGGATATTCTTTAACCAGGGCTGGTTTTGCCCAAGAGGCAATACCGGTTCCACAACCAGTTCCCTACCTGCAAGCTTAGCCAGACGAAGATTATCGTCGTTTATCTTTTGTAACTTCAACTGGGATGCACGATAGGGCTCTAAGGATAAACTGATTTTCTGTGTCTGTTGATCACGGAGTGCAATCGTATTTCTGGCGATTAGATTAAGCGCAGAGTCTTTCTCTATCCGTTCGTTTGCACGCTGCTGAAGTCTTACTATATCTAATTTACCAGACCACTTTTCGTAACTTACCGGAGCCACCATGTCCCATGGTAAAGATGTCGGCATATCTTTTTCCCGTGATTTTACAAATTCGTACTGATCTGGTAGGACAATATCGGGAACCACACCTTTATGTTGCGTAGAGCTCCCGGTGACCCTGTAAAACTGTGACCAGGTCAAATTCAACGTTCCGTTTTCAGCATTGTCACCGATAGGATACGGCCTTTGAACAGTACCCTTACCATGAGTAGAAGTACTTCCAATCACAATTCCACGTCGATAATCCTGAATCGCAGAGGCAAAAATCTCAGAAGCAGAAGCACTGAATTCATCAACCATTACTGCCAGAGGTCCGTCATAGGTTTGCGTTACAAATGGCTTAGTTCCAAAAGTCAGCATCATATCAATGCTGCTGCGGGGAACCGGTAGCCCATCCCGTTCCCTTACCTGAACAACAGGCCCCTCCTTGATCAATAAAGAAACCATACGAACCACTTCCTGCAGAGAACCTCCACCATTCCGCCGTAGATCAAAAATAATAGCATCCACCTTTTGGGCCTTAAGCGCTTCAATGGCATAAGCGACATCCGCAGCAACCTGTGCCCCCATCACATTCATATCCTGATAAAATAAGGGGAAAGTGATATAACCGATCCTTTTATCACCTTTTGGTAAAACAACTGCTTTCACGGCAAGGTCACTTTGATCCAGTTGATTTCTAGTAAGCACGTATGTTTTTATCTCGCCACTATTTTTTTTAACCTCAATCCTCAATACACTACCTTTCTCACCACGGATCAGATTGGAGATTTCCATCGATGAAAGACCTGCCAATTCTTTAAGTTCTCCTTCCTGACCTTCGCCCATACGGACGATAATTTCATAGAGTGCAACGCCAGCTTTTGCAGCCTCACCGGAGCTTTCTAATCTCATAACTTTCGCTCCTTCGTCATCGGCAGCAAGGGCTGCGCCTATTCCCGCAGTCAGATTGCTCATTTTGTCTCTGAATTTTTTAGCGTCAGTGGCCGACAAATAAGTGGTATGCGGATCCATCAGATGAGTGAGACTATTCAGATAAACACCAAATTGTTTCTCCATATTCGCATCAGAAATCATTGTTGAGATTGTTTTTTCCATGCGTAAGCCCACCTTTTCACGCGCTATTTTTTCCTGCTCAATTCCAGGGGGTACCATTTCTCCCGACGGTAGAGATGCTACCATTTTTTGCAATACCAGAAACTTAAAGCGCTTTCTCCGTACTTCAGCCAATACTGAAGGGTTCGCCGAAAAATTTCCAGGATTACCTCCATCCGCATTAACCAATTCAATAGTATTAAAACTAAGTGGTACAGCCATCAGTTTTTTATAAGCTAATCTTGCATCTGAAAGTCGCTGTTTGTAAATGACCAATACTGCAGGTAGGAAACCCATTTCACGTTCTCCACGAATCTCATCGTCAAGCAAAGTCCGAAACTTTTTCAAAGATTGCCTGTCTGTCTCCAGAAATAATGTTTTAAGAGGGTCAAGTTGAGCAATAAAATGCTCCCACAACCTGGCAGAAAACTCATCATCAAATTTGGCAGGACTGTAATGATTTTTTTGAATCACATCCGCTACGTTCAATAGGATTCGCTGATCGGGAACGACCGACAACTTTTTCTCCTGCCCAATACCTGAAAAGGTGATGAATAAAAGTGCGCTGCATACCTGCAGCGCTTTTTTTGAGATTGTCATTAATATTCTATTTAAAAATTTCAGCCAGCTTTGTTTCCATTGCTTCTCCTCTTAATGCAACGGCAATTACTTTTCCACTCGGATCTACCAGGTAATTTTGAGGAATGGCTTGAATTTTAAATAATTTGGCTATTTCAGCTTCGAACGCGTTATAGTCCACCACCTGCTTCCATGTGAGCTGATCTTTTTTGATTGCAGCCAACCACTTGTCGCGATCTCCCTTCCCTTCCAATGACACGCCCAAAACTTCAAATCCTTTGCTTTTATATTTATTGTAGGCCGCCAGAATATTCGGATTTTCCCTGCGGCATGGCACGCACCAACTGGCCCAGAAATCAAGCAATACATATTTACCACGATAATCACTCCATTTTATCGGCTTTCCATTCGGATCGTTTAAAGTGAATTCGGGCAAAACATCGCCTACTTTGAAGGCAGGTTTGCTCGCCTCATTTCGTTCTTTGATGGAGTTCATAATTTGCGTTGCTACATCCACTTGTTGCATAGGATTCTTCTTTTCCTGTTCCAAACGTTTACCAAACTCCAAGCCTTCATAAGTGTTTTTCATTCGATCAGAAAGGGCATTATAAAGCGGCTCAACCTCTGAAACATTCATATACCCCCCGGCAATTTCATTCAATGCATAAAGGCTCATATGGGAATCAGGATTGGCCATCACATATTTCTTTTGCAGTGCCCGCCTTACCAAAACCGCATTATTTCTTTCCTTAATGGCAGCATCCTGTAATTTAAGCTTTGCAGCGATCTTTTCTTCCATTTCCTTACTCAAAGCAGGAACTGCGGAAGATCCCGGCATAATCTCGCCAGTGGTAGGCGCGCCCTGAAGTTTCAAACCTTTAGAAAGAGGACCATTTTCAGTTCCTTCAGTCACCATGCTCTTCATCTCAGGAGATATGGCTCCAATTGTTAATTGCCCGAATGCAATGACACCATTCACCGCAGGACCACCCAAGCTATCCACATTTCCAGGAACCCTGATAAATTCTACATAACGTAGCGATTCTTCATGTGTCTTTGATCCGGTAACGACCGCTTTCGACATTGCATCTTTAATTTCCATTCTAGTTTCCGGTGCGTCAACAAGCAGAAAAATAAAATTAGACGGTGTTGAATCGAAAAAGCCTAAGCGTGTCGTTGAATAACTTACTGTTACCATGGCAGGAAATCTCTTCAAAAAGCCATTAAAGGAAAATACCCCTCCTACTACCGCAGCAGAATCCAAAATTAAGGTCGAAGCACCGTAATAAGACAGATATACCTTGCCTTTAGACCGTCCGTCAGTAAACCTACCATTAATTGCAAATTTCTCCTGCGCATTAGTTATTGCCGAAAACAGCAACATTATTCCTAAAATAATTCTCTTCATTTTTTATCGTTTTTTGTTTATTTAAATTGGGCTTGTTAAGTAAACCCAGGCATTTCAGCCTGAGATTCTCATAGATCCGTACGTGATGGTCTCCCATCATACGGCTCTTATTATCCAACCATTGACTTCGTGTCAAGCATCCCGCGTGCGAAGGTTGGACTTGGATTTCTCTGTTAGTTGCCATCATCTCGGTGTTACTCCGATCTCCCAGTGTAGGAATAAGGATGGTTGTCTAACTGATAGTCCTTTAAGCCACATTATGGCTTTCAGCAAGCTCGTTCGGAGCTTCTTGTACTTGCGACGTGCCCAGCGGGCAATCATTAAGTTTACTCTTGTCATAAAGTCCTTTAATTCTGTTCGGTAAAACTTACCGTAGTAATTGATCCAGCCTCTCAAAACAGGATTGATAGCTTTCGCTATGTCTTCGATCTGTACATCTGATGCCCGAAGTATCGTCCAGCTTTTCATCTTCTCAGTCATAGATTGTTTCGATTTCCTGCTTACTGCGGGCAGCCAGTTACTGAAAGTTTCCTTGCGTCCGCTGTGTTGAGCTTGCCTCGGCCTGAATGTATAGCCGAGAAAGTCGAACTCGGCGTAGGGTGAGTTTTGCCTTCTGTTACTGTCCTTGCAGTACACGATCTTGGTCTTCTCAGGATGCATTTCCAGTCCACATTCCTGCATTCTTTCTGCTAATAATTGCAATAGCCTTTCGGCCTTTGGCCTACTTGCGCAATGGATCACACTATCATCTGCGTAACGTTCAAACGGGCAGTCAGGATGGTTCCTGCTTAGCCATAAGTCCATCACGTAATGCAGGTAGAGGTTAGCCAGTAGTGGCCCGATTACCGATCCTTGCGGAACGCCTTTCGTTCTTGCCACTATGGTTCCATCCTCCAGTTGTAATGGAGCAACCAGCCATCTTTCGATGTATAGCAGCACCCATTTGATGTCGGTGTGTTTCCTCACTGCTTTCATTAGCAACTCATGCGGAATGTTGTCAAAGTAACCGCGGATGTCCATGTCTATCACCCAATCAAACTTCCAGCAGCGCTTACGGGCTTGCTCTAGTGCCTGATGGGCTGATTTGTTTGGACGGTAGCCGTAACTGTCTTCATGGAAGATCTTGTCCATGGCCTTTTCCAGCAGGTCTTTTACTACGGTCTGACCCACTCGGTCTACTATCGTAGGAATGCCCAGCGGTCTTTTACCGCCACCTTTCTTTGGGATTTCTACCAACTTCACCGCACAGGGCATGTAACTGCCGGAACTCATCTGGTTCCACAGTTTATACAGATGGTTTGCTTTGTCTAGCTCAAAGTCTTGTAAACTCATCTGATCCACACCTCCGCTGCCTTTATTGGCTTTTACCTTTAAATAAGCATTCATTACTTCTAGTTTTCCAATTGTAAATGGTTTTGTTTTCTTCATTTCTGTACCTCCTGCCCTTAAGCAGTTTCCTTCTATGTTTTCTAAAACTTGAATAATACGCTCCCTTCCCTCCACATCCATTACAGAGGCCTCATCAGTACTACGAAGAGTTCCGCCCCCGTGAAGCGCATCGGTACTTTCCCTCTTGCTGGCACTCCGGCTTGAGGTTTTCCCTTAACATCGCTACGACAGGTTCGCACGTTCCACATTAAAGCCTGTGTTAAGATCACGCCGTCTATATGCCGGATGCCATAAGGCCAGTAAACAGGTGACTTCCTTATTGATCCCAGGTAGATATTGATCCCCGGTTCTGACATCGTCCAATCCTTTCGACACCTCTTCGATCGGTTCGCTTTCGCTCGTCTTCTTAACACTTACCTGACACCTCTTACGATGCCTTTTCCACTAACGCTCGCCACCGTGACTCTTTACCACAGCAACTTAGTGGTGGTTTGGCTTCGGCACCTGCATGCCGAGCCGAGGGGCCCGCCCTCATCTTTAACGCAGCATTGCTTGTTTCACAACTAGCATTCGTGCCACTCAATA